>JAHREJ010000036.1 GCA_021733645.1 Bacillus subtilis subsp. subtilis
CAACGGTCGGCTCTACGGGTTGCCTGGCATCGGCGGGGTGCAGCCGACCAACGGTCGGCTCTACGGGTTGTCTGGCATCGGCGGGGTGCAGCCGACCAACGGTCGGCTCTACGGGTTGCCTGGCATCGGCGGGGTGCAGCCGACCAACGGTCGGCTCTACGGGTTGTCTGGCATCGGCAGGATGCAGCCGACCAACGGTCGGCTCTACGGGTCGGTAGAGCCGACCGTTGGTCGGCTGCTTGTGCGCGGTTGCCGCTACCAGCGCAACCGGCGCGTGGCCAATGCCTCGCTCAACCGCGCATGCACCGCGCGCGCCTGCGCCTCGGGCAGGTAGCGCAGGCACAAGGCGATGCTGCCGCTGGCGCCGGCGGTATCCAGCCACACGCTGGCCGTGCCCAGCAGGCGGTCCAGCGGCGAGCGGCTCAGGCGCAGCACCTGCAGCTTGTCCAGCTCGGCAAAGCGCCACCAGCGCTGCCACCAGCCGCCGCGCACCGCCACGTACTGATCATCCAGGTGGTAGCCCATGCGTGCCATCTGGCGGTGCGCGCGGAACGCCGACCACGGCAGCCACAACAGGATCAGCGCGGCCCACGGCAGGCCGTTCCAGACCGCGGCGGCAGCCACCAACGGCACCCACATCGCCGTGCCCAGGCACAGCCGCCACCAGCCGCGCTGCTGCACCGGCTGCCAGTGCGCGGGCGGCCAATGCAGCTGCGGCTGAAGGTGCTGCACCAGGGCATCGCACGCCTGCGGGGTTGCCAGCGGTGCCAGTTCGCGCAGGTCGCGGCGTTGATTCTCTTCGGACACCCCGGCGGCGATGTCGATGCGCAGGTGGCGACGACCGGCCCAGCGCTGCAGCGTGCTCTCGCGCAGCGTCCAGGCCTGGATGCGGCGCCGTGCCACGCTGCTGCGCAGTCGCGTGAGCAGGCCGCTGACCACGGTGAGCCGGCGTTCGTGCTCGCTCAGCTGGAAGCCGTGATAACGCAGCACCGCCAGCACCACCGACAACACGCGCAGCACGACCCAGAAGGTGGCCACCGCCAGCAGCGCCAGCACCGCCCACACCCAGTCGGCCGGATGCAAGTGGCTGGCGTAGCCGAAAGCCTGGCGCCCCCCCTGTTCGATCAGGTCGGACACGGTGCCGCGCGGAAACAGCTGGAACGAGGCGCCCACGGCGGCCAGCACCACCACCCAGCCGCGGTCGGACAGCAGGCCGATACGCACCACCTCCACCGTGTCCAGCTTCAGCAGCACGCCATCGTCGGCCGGGGGCGGCGCGTCCGCATGGCCTGCTTGGGGGGCTGTCACTTCCTGGCCCCGATGGCGTACCAGCTGTTCCAGTGCCAGTGCCTGGGACAGTTTCAGGACGCGCATCTCCGCTTCCGGGCGATGGCCGCCAGCCGACTCCAGGCGCAGTTCGGCCACCCCGAACAGGCGGTGCAGGGGATTCTGGTGCACCACCACGTTGTGGATGCGCGCGAACGGGATCTCGCGCCGGTTGCGCGACACCACGCCGCTGCGCACGCTGATGGCATCGCGGCCGATGCGGTAGCGGTAGGTCAGGTACTGCAGCACCGAGGTGCCGACCAACACCGCGATCACCACCAGCGCGGCCAGGTAGGACCACATCTCGTCGCGGTCGCCGCGGTTGCCGAACACCAGCAGCGCCACCAGCGGCAGCAGGAACTGGCGCAGCTGCATGAGCAGCACGAACAGCCACGACCACGGGTGCAGGCGCTGCTCCGGCGGCGCGTCGATGGAGGCGGCATCCAGCGGGGGCGGGCGGCTCACAGCGCGTCGTCGTCGCGGTCGAGCTGGTGGGCCAGGGTGTCGCGCAGACGCTCGGCATCCTCGCCATCCAGCCCGCTCAAGGTCACCGCGCTGAAGCGGCTGCCGGCGGTATGCACCACCAGCGTGGCCAACCGCGCACTGCGTTCGATCGGGCCACGGCGCAGGTCCAGGTGCTGCACGCGTGAAATCGGCACGCGGGTTTCCTGTTCCCACATCAGCTCGCGGCGAACCCCCAGCCCTTGTGCATCCAGCCGCCAGAAAGTACGCCGTTGGCGGCGGAAACCCACCGCGGCGCCGATCAGGGCGCCCAGCACCAGCATGCCGGCCACGCCCAGCCAGCGCAGCGGCAGTTCCAGCAGGACCCAGGCCGTGCCGAACACGCCGCCGATCAGGAGCGTACCGGTGATGGCGCCGGCCAGTGCCGCGATGCCGGCGGCGCGCAGCGGCAATGGCTGCCAGTCCGCGCTGGCCTGCAGCGGCGGCAATGGTGGCGGGGAGGCAGCGGCGGGGGTGTCGATGGCGTCGGACAAGGGCAGGGCGCTCGGCAGGGAACATGCCGGGCGTCGTTGCGTTGGCGGCGCGCCCGTCGCGCAGACGGTAGCAGGTTGCCGCGCGCTATTGCGCAGCCTGGATCAGGGCATCCACATCGAGCAGATGGCCGGCGCGTTCGGCCTTGGTGCGCAGGTACTGTTCGTTCTCGGCGGTGATGTCGCCGGTGACCGGCACGCAGTCGACCACCTCGATGCCGGCATTGCGCAGGCGCTGTGCCTTGGTCGGGTTGTTGCTGAGCAGCTGCACGCGCTGCACGCCCAGCCCCTGCAACATGGCCACCGCGCTGCCGTAGCGGCGCTCGTCGGCACCGAAGCCCAGCTGCGCGTCGGCGTCGATGGTGTCCAGGCCGTCGTGCTGGTAGCCGTAGGCGCGCATCTTGGCGGCAATACCCGTGCCGCGCCCTTCCTGGTCCAGGTACAGCAGCACCCCGCCGCCCAGTTCCTTGAGCTTGCGCAGGCCGCGCCGCAGCTGGTCGCCGCAGTCGCACTTGAGCGAGCCGAACAGGTCGCCGGTCAGGCAGGAAGAGTGCACGCGGACCGGCACCACGCCGGACAGGTCCGGCGTGCCGACGATGATCGCCACCTGGTCGCGCTGGGCCACGCCGCCGCGGAACACCGCAAATTCGGTCATGCCCACCTCGCGCAGCGGCACCGGCGAGCGCGTCACCAGTTCATAGGCGTGCGCGGCCTGCTCGGCCCCCTGGTGCAGGTCGCACAGCGATACCTGCGCGCAATCGTCGAAACGGCGGTCCTGGGCATCCAGCAGCAGGCCCACCATCGCGGGCAGCAGCAGGCCGAGGCGGGCGATTTCCACCGCGCCATCGTCCAGGGCCTGGCCGGCCGACCAGCCCGGTGGCATCACTTCGGGTTCGCGCCGGTAGCTCAACGAGGGCAGGGCGTCGAAATCGATCCCGGCCAGCGGTACGCGCGCGCCGTGCTCGGCGGTCACGCCCAGCACCCGCGCGCGGGTGGCGGTGAGGAACAGGTAATGGTGGTCGGCGGCGGCCTGGGCAAACGCGCTGAAGCTGCTGCGGGTGCTGCTGTCCAGGGCGATGAAGGCAAGGCGCTGGCCGTGGCTGTCGTCGATCACCACCGGTCGGCCGGCACGCAGCTCGGCGACCGCGCGTTCGCAGCGGATCGCTGCCGGGTCGCCGAACAGGGAAGAAGCAGCATCAGACATGGCAGGGGCCGTGGGGGACATCGTGGGTTCCACAGTGGGGACGGAAGAAGCCGTTTCCAATCGCGCGGGGGCGCGACGCTGCGTCGCAGTCAGTGCGGGTGTTCCTCGGTGGCGTAGGGATCGACCTCGTCGGTCTCCGGCGGGCGCAGCGTGTAGCGCTTGTAGGTCCACTGGTACTGGGTGGGGTCGCGGCGGGCGATGCGCTCCAGGCCGGCGTTGAGCGCGGTGGCGGCCGTGCGCGGGTCCGGGTCGGCCACGGCCGGATCGGCCGGTTCGATGTGCAGCGCGAACTGCATGCCCGGGCCAACCCGCTCGCACCAGCCATACAGCACGGTGGCCCCGGTCCGTTCGGCCAGCCGGTTGACCAGGGTCATGGTCAGCGCCTGGACCCCGAAGAACGGCGCGAATACCCCATCCCCGGCCTTGGGCTGCTGGTCGGGCAGGATGCCGGTGGCGCCGCCGTCCTTGAGCACCTTGAACAGCTGGCGCACCGCCGGGCCTTCGGCGCGGACCTGCTGCACGTTGTCACCGCCGCGCACCAGCTGCAGGAAGGCATCGCCCACGGCTTCGTCGGGCGCCTTGTAGACGATGGCGATCGGCCCTCGCGAAGCCAGCCACTGGTTCAGCAGTTCCCAGTTGCCGTGGTGCGGGGCGGCCACGATCACCCCCTTGCCCGACGCCAGCGCGGCGTCGTACAGGGCCTCGCCGTGGCGCTCCACCAGGCAGGCCAGGTTCGTCTCGCGCGGGTGGGTCCACAGGTGCAGGGTCTCCACCGCCTGCAGCGCGGTGGAACGCAGCACCTGGCGGTGCATCACCGCGCGTTCGGCGTCGCTCAGGCGCGGGAACGCCAGTTCCAGGTTGCGCCGGGTCACCCGGCTCTCGCGGGCGTTGAGACGGATCCACAGCCAGGCCAGCAGATGGGCAAAGCCGCGCAGCCAGGACCAGGGCAGGCGGGTGAACAGGGCGGCGGCGCCGTAGGCCAGGCGGGCGGTGGTATGCGGTTTCATCACGGTGAAGTCTAGCCGCTGGCAGCCATCCCGTCGGCAGGCTGGCGCGTTAAGGTAGGCCGCCCCCGCCTTCTGGAAGCCCGCCCATGCTCGTCCTGATCCAGCGCGTCACCCAGGCCAGTGTCCACGTGGACACCGCGCCGGTCGGCCGGATCGGGCCGGGATTGCTGGCGTTGGTGGGGATGGAGCCGGGCGACAGCGAGGCGCAGATCGCCCGGATGGCCGATCGCCTGCTGGGTTACCGTGTGTTCGGTGATGAGGCCGGGAAAATGAACCGGTCACTGTCCGATACCGGTGGTGGGCTGCTGCTGGTGAGCCAGTTCACCCTGGCCGCCGATACCGCCAGCGGCATGCGCCCGGGGTTCAGCACTGCCGCCCCGCCGGCCGAGGCTGAACGCGGATTCAACCGGCTGGTGGAGATCTGCAGGCAAAAACACGCCCCGGGGGTGGAAACCGGCCAGTTTGGTGCCCATATGGTTGTCAACCTGGTCAACGATGGTCCTGTGACCTTCCTGCTCAGACCCTGACCCCCGGGACCACCGCCCGGGCTGGAGGGGCGTGAGGCTGGTATAATGCTAGGTTCTATTCCTCTCCCTGCCGGTGGCGCGAGCACTACATGGCCAACGAACGTCCTGCCCAGCAAAACGACATCAAGCTTCTGATCAGCAAGGGCCTGGAACAGGGCTACCTGACCTACGCCGAAGTCAATGACCACCTGCCCGACGACATCGTCGACCCGGAGCAGATTGAAGACATCATCGGCATGATCAACGGCATGGGCATCGATGTCCATGAAGTTGCGCCCGATGCGGAAACCCTGTTGCTCAACGATGGCAACACCGGCAACCGCGAAGTGGATGACACCGCGGCCGAAGAAGCCGCCGCCGCGCTGAGCGCGCTCGACACCGAAGGTGGTCGCACCACCGACCCGGTGCGCATGTACATGCGCGAAATGGGTACCGTCGAGCTGCTTACCCGCGAAGGCGAAATCGCCATCGCCAAGCGCATCGAAGAAGGCCTGGGCCAGGTCCAGGCAGCACTCGGCACCTTCCCGGTGTCGGTGGAATCGCTGCTGGCCGATTACGACGCGCACAAGGAAGGCAAGAAGCGCCTGGCCGAAGTGATCGTCGGTTTCAACGACCTGGTCGAAGAAGTGCCGGCCCCGGCCGTAGCTGAAGACACCAGCGACGACGCCGACGACGACGCCGACGAAGAAGAAGACGGCGACGACGTCGAAGAAGAAGCCGGCCCGACCGGTCCGGACCCGGAAGAAGTGGCCCGCCGCATGCAGGCCCTGAGCGATGCGTACAGCGCGTTCAAGAAGGCTGCCGCCAAGGGCGACCGCAAGCCGCTGGCCAAGCTGCGCGACGACATGGCCGCGGTGTTTGTGACCCTGAAGCTGCCGCTGCCGCTGACCGACGTGCTGGTCAAGCAGCTGCGCGACGTCATGGCCGACATCAAGTCCCACGAGCGCCGCGTGCTGAACCTGGCCACCGTGACTGCGCGCATGCCGCGCAAGGACTTCATCCGTTCCTGGGAAGGCAACCAGACCAACCTGGAGTGGGTGGAAGACGCACTGAAGCGCAAGCAGAAGTGGTCTTCGGCCCTGCGTGATGTGAAGGACCAGATCATCGCCGAGCAGCAGGCCACGCTCGACATTGAAAAGACCACCTGGCTGGAACTGGACGAGCTGAAGGAAATCAGCCGTGCGATGGCCTACGGTGAGGCGCGTGCGCGCAAGGCCAAGAAGGAAATGGTCGAGGCCAACCTGCGCCTGGTGATCTCCATTGCCAAGAAGTACACCAACCGCGGCCTGCAGTTCCTGGACCTGATCCAGGAAGGCAACATCGGCCTGATGAAGGCCGTGGACAAGTTCGAGTACCGCCGCGGTTACAAGTTCTCCACCTATGCCACCTGGTGGATCCGCCAGGCCATCACCCGTTCGATCGCCGATCAGGCGCGCACCATCCGTATTCCGGTGCACATGATCGAAACGATCAACAAGTTGAACCGCATTTCCCGCCAGATGCTCCAGCAGTACGGCCGCGAGGCCACGCCGGAGGAGCTGGCCAAGGAAATGGACATGCCGGAAGACAAGATCCGCAAGGTGATGAAGATCGCCAAGGAGCCGATCTCGATGGAAACCCCGATCGGCGACGACGAGGATTCCCATCTGGGCGACTTCATCGAGGACACCAACGTGGAGTCCCCGATCGAGAACACCACCAACATCAACTTGTCTGAAACCGTGCGCGACGTGCTGGCTGGCCTTACCCCGAGGGAAGCCAAGGTGCTGCGCATGCGCTTCGGCATCGACATGAACACCGACCACACCCTTGAGGAAGTGGGCAAGCAGTTCGACGTCACCCGCGAGCGTATCCGCCAGATCGAAGCCAAGGCGCTGCGCAAGCTGCGTCACCCGAGCCGGTCCGAGCAGCTGCGCAGCTTCCTGGATATCGATTGATCGATCCAGGTCGTTCGCACTGAAACACCAACAAACCCCGCGCAAGCGGGGTTTGTTGTTTCTGCGGCGCGCACCGCTGGGGGGGGCGACGGGGCAGCATGCGCGTCGCTGTTCAACCCTGGCCACTGCGATGTCGATGATATTGCTGTCGCCATCGACAGCGTGAACAAGGGGCGGGAGCTTCCGTTGAGCGCGCCGTGCGTCGAAGGCGAGGCGACGTAGACGCCCGTTGTGGGGCGCTGAGTCCTCTCCCAAGGGAACGGGCGGCGAAAAGCGCCCCATATATCCAGGCGATGGGCCAACGTGGGCAGATGGTTCCGGTGCAGTGGCAAGCATCCCCGCGCCTCCACTACACTTGGCAGCCGCAAGGGCCTATAGCTCAACGGTTAGAGCAGAGGACTCATAATCCTTTGGTTCCAGGTTCGAATCCTGGTGGGCCCACCACATTGACGTCCACTGGCGTCGCGAGAAGTCCGGCAGCCCTTAAAAGCGCCTGCAGAGACGGCGGTTGACCGTCCATCGGCGTCTTGGGGTGGGGTCCCTAGCATCCAAGAAAAAAAGTGAGTCAGGTTGTGAGTCGTGGACGGGAAGCTGCCCGTCAGACTCACAAACGGGTGACTCACATGCTGACCGACACCAAGCTGCGCTCGCTGAAGCCCAAGTCCGCGGTATACCGCGTGGCCGATGCTAGCGGCTTGTGCATTGAGGTGCGTCCGACCGGCACCAAGGTGTGGCGATATCGCTATCGCTACCTAGGTAAGGCCAGCATCATCACGATCGACGAATACGGGACACTTGCTGACGTCCTGTGTGAGATGCGCGATACACGGGTCTCGGTTCGCTTCCGATCGGATATTTCCTATCCGGCGACAAGGGTTGTTTGGAGGCACTCAAGTGGCAGAGTTGAAACGCAGTTCGGAAAGCAGGCCCCTTTCCGCGTCGGGGGCGGGAATGATCCATCGCCATCAAGAAGAGACGCTTCAGCAGTGATCCAATGCGCGCGCCGCTCCCTGCAGGCGCGGCCCCGTGGCCTGTCGTGACGCGACGCGGCGCAGCGCAGCAGTGAAAGTGGAGGGTGTTCGGCACAGGACCGTGCCTATGCTGGCTCGGGTTGCGTATGGATAATGGTGCAGGCGTCACTGTCGGGCCGGCATCCTGCAGGCCGCCAACGATGAACAGCGGTAATCTCCGGACCACACCATGCGCCTGCGTAGCACCTCCCTGGCCGAACTCCGCCTTGAACGCGATACCCTCGAGGCCGACATGGCCGAGCACGCGGCACGCCTGGCCGCCCGGCAAACACCGGCCGAAGACTATGCACCGGCACTGCGGCCCCAGGCCGAGCGCCTGGGCGCGATACGGGCGAAGATTCTGCTTGAAACGCCGACCCGCGAACTATGGGCGCGCTACCGGCTGCTTCAACAGCAGGCCAGGGAGCCGTTGGTGCGTACGTACAGCGAGCAATATGCGCTGGATTCGGAACTGCGCGACCTGGACCTGCATTTCAGCAATCCGCGGCGGCGGCCGCTGACCCTCAAGACACTGCTGGTCTTGATGGCGGTGGTGGCGGCCATGCTCTACGGCCCGCAGTGGGTGGGCGAGTTGCTGTCGCCCTGAGCAACGCTGGCGGCCGGGCCGGGCAGCACGTGCTCCCCACGTACTGCCCGGCACCCCGGCGCGTGTCGATCAACCGCGCGCGTTCTTCTTTTCGTTCTTCTCGGCCTTCTTTTCCTTGGCCGTCTTGGCCGGCTTCTTTTTCTGCTCTTTCTGCTTGTCCATACCCTTGGCCATTGCAGCGTTCTCCGGTGGTGGTTGCGCGGAGCATGGCACATCTGGCGGCGGCTTCGCGAATCGGCGGCGAGGGGCCATGCAGCACTTGAAGCGCATGCCGCTGCGTGCCAGAACTGTCTCCCCGGCAGTGGACGCGGGCCAGGTCCGATGTCCCTGCCACCCGCCTGAACTGGGAAACGCCTGATGACGCTTCGACACCTCGCCTGCGGCCTGCTGCTGGCTACCCTGGGGGCGCCGGCGATGGCCGCGCCAGCCGACGCCGAGCCCACCCTTGCCCGCACGATCGCCGCTCTCGACCAGAAGGTTTTCGACGCCTACAACCGTTGCGAACTGGACACATTCGCCAGCTACTTTTCGCCCACTGTCGAGTTCTATCACGACACCGGCGGGGCGACCTTCGACCGTGCCACGGTGGTGGCCAATACGCAGAAGTACATCTGCAACAAGGTCCGCCGTGAGCTGATTCCGGGCACCTTGAAGGTCTACCCGATCAAGGACTTCGGGGCGATCGAAGAAGGCGAGCACCGCTTCTGCGAACGGGCCGGCAGCACCTGCGAGGGCAGTGCGCGGTTCGTCATGGTCTGGCAATTGAACCAGGGCCAGTGGCAGATGACCCGGGTACTGAGCTACGGCCACCGGACGCTGACGGACGCCGAGAAGTCCGCCCTGGCGGCCGATCGAGCACGCTGACCGGCGCCCGCGCGCCACGCCCCGGATAGGTGCAGAATAGCCCCCTATCGTCGAGCACCGCGCCCATGACCATCTCGCAGATGGACGATCTTTTCCACCAGATCGTCGAGCTCTCCCTGGACTCCATCAAGGAAGTCTCACTGGACGGCACGGTCAGGTTCGTCAACGCCCACGGGCTGGCCCGGGTGGCGGCGGAGAATGCCGAGCGGGTGATCGGTGCGAGCTGGGCGTCGCTGTGGCCTCCCGAGGAAGGCCACAAGGTGGCCGATGCCCTGGCCGCCGCCGCGCGGGGCGAGCGCCGCCAGTTCGAGGCTGAATGCCTGACGCCCTCGGGCGAACACCGCTTCTGGCTGGTCTCCACCAGCCCGCTGCGGGATCCCCAGGGAGCGGTGCACGGGCTGCTGGCGGTCAACCGCGACGTTACGGCCAGGCACCGGGCAGAAGCGGCGCTGCGTACGCTCACCACGGCATTGCGCGACCACGCCCCGTCGATGGTGGGCACCGTGTTCACCGAGGACCTCAACGAGCAGCTGGCCAGCGCGCAGCAGCGCAGCAGTGACCTGCAGGGCGAGCTGGATATTGCACGGGTGGCCCAGCGCGTGGCCGAAACCGTGGCCGCGCAGGCGCAGAAAGGCGATGCGGTTGGGCAGCTGCTGGCCGGCACGGTGCATGACCTCAACAACGTGCTGCACGTGGCCGGCACCGCCATCGAGATGGTGCGCACACACGGGGCGCTGGTGGAGCGCGATGCCGCCCTGCTGCAGATGGCGGACCGGGCGGTGCAGCAGGGCGCGGCGATGTCGCAGCGGTTGCTGGGGTTTGCCCGGCACCACCCCTACCGGCCGCAACAGGTGGATGTGGCGCGGGTGATGGAAGAGCTGATGCCGCTGCTCCAGCAGGCGGCGGGTGCGTGCATTTCACTGGCCTACCAGGCCCGCATCAGCCAGGCACTGATCCTGGTGGATCCCCACAGCCTTGAGCGGGCGGTGATGAATCTGGTCATCAATGCGCGCGATGCCTGCGGCGAGCGTGGCCGGGTAACCCTGGTGCTGGACGACCGGCAGGTGGAGCAGGTGCCGCTGGAGGAGCAGCACGCGCCCGGCCAGTACATCGTGTTGAGCGTGCAGGACGATGGCCCGGGCATTGCCCCGGAGGTGCGCAAGCGCCTGTTTGAAGCCTACTTCACCACCAAGCCGGTCGGTACCGGTACCGGATTGGGTCTTGCCCAGATCCGCGCGGCGGTGCGCCAGGCCGATGGGTTCGTCGAGATCGACTCCGAGCCGGGCAAGGGCGCGCGCTTTACCCTGGGCTTTCCGCAGTTGATGCGCGCCTAGCCGCTGGCGCGGGTGGCAAGCAACGCCAGAACAGCCAGTGCAAGCGCTAGGTGGGCCCGGCCAGGTGGGATCCCTCCACGGGGGCGCCCGTCGATGGGGTCGCCTCATGTCCGGCCGGGATGAGGCCGCGTTGCACGCGCCTGGCGAAGTCGGTGAAGCGTGCGCCGGAGATGGCCTGACGGTTGCTGCACCGCTCGCAGGTCAGTACGGCCGCACCGTGGGCGACGTTGACCAGGCCGGGCGCACCGGACAGGCTGAGGATGGCGTGGCAGTGCAGGCATTGGGCGCGCACGAAACTCAATCGCTGCAGCACATGCGGATCGTGCGGGCTGGCGTCACCGGTTACTTCCAGCAGATAGAACAGGCCTGTATTGGGCATCACGATGGTTCCTCGACACTGCCGCCTGAGCGTACTGCCGGAGCCGATCAAGGTCGGGTGAATTCCCCGGCCGCCACCGGCTCCGCGCCGCCACCGCTGGCACCGTAGATTTACTGGCGCGGGGCTTCTGCTTGTTCGGTGTTCGCCGCCGCAGCGCAGGCGCACGCTTGCCCGATCCTCCCTGTCACCGGCGGTTGCCATGAATAGGTCCACGCTTCCCTACGTGGCGCGCGCACTGATGCCCGCCCACCCCGACCTGCCCAACGGTGCAGGGGTGCCTGCCTTGCTGGCCAACCAGCGCTATGTGCAGTCGTTGGCGCGCATCGTGTATTACTGGGGTTACCCGGCGGTCAATGCGTTCGGGCGCACCAGCATGTGGACGATGATGAAGGACGGCCCCGGTGCCACCATGGGGCTGTTTCCCGGTGCCCCCCTGAACACGATGGGGTACCTGGATGACTACATGTCACCGGCGCAGCGCAAGGTGGTCACGCCCAACAACGACACCATCTATGGGGTGGGCTTTGCCGATCTGGGCCGCCAGCCGGTCGTGCTGCAGACCCCGCGCGAGGTGGCCGCGGACCACTACTGGACGATCCAGATCTGCGATCTGTTCACCACCGTGATCCACCAGCTGGGCTCGGCCTCGCACACGCCGGGCGGAAAGTACCTGCTGGTGGGGCCGGACTGGAATGGCGAGGTGCCGGCCGAGGTCATCGGCGTGCTGCATTCACCCACCAATATCGCCGTGGCGATGGGGCGGAGTTTTGCCGCCAATACACCGGAGGGCAAGGACGCCGCACGCGCGGTGCTGGATCAGATCGGGATGCTTCCGCTGGACCAGAACGTGGCCGGCCCGTTGCAGTTCGATTGCCGGGCCAGCGCCCGCAACAAGGTGTATCCGCCGGGCATCACCGCGCAGATGCTGGCGGCCGATCCGGACATGCTGCGGCACCGCCCGGTGGATGCCGCCACGTTCTGGACGTCGCTGCAGACCGCGCTGGACGCGAGCCCGAAGGTGGGTCCCGATGATGCGGCCTTGGCCGACCAGGCGCGCACGCTGCTGGCACTGCGCCAGGCCGGCGAGCCGTGGAAATCCCTGATCGACCACGCCGCGCTGGCCGCCGACGCCGAGCTGCATGATGGCGCGCGCTACCACCAGGTGGGGGTGGCGGCCGGCAACGGCTGGCAGCGGCAGGAGAACGGAGGTGCGTGGGGAACCGACTGGTTCGGGCGCGCGCAGGCGGCGGTGATCTACATCTACGTCAATGATTTCCATGAGGCGATCTACTTCATCCGCGCCACCGATGCGCGCGGCGAACTGCTGCAGGGCCGCTACCACTACACCCTGACCTTCGCCAAGGACGCGCTGCCGCCGGTGGACCGCAGTCGCGGCGGATTCTGGTCGCTGACCCTGTATGACCAGGACTACTACATGCTGGCCGCCCCGCAGAACGGACGGGCCAATGTGGGGTCGGTTTCTCTGGATGCCGACGAACTGCGCTTCGGTGCCGATGGGTCGCTCACCGTGCACCTGTCCCATGCAGCGCCACAACACCCCGATGCGCTGGCCAACTGGTTGCAGGCCCCGCCAGGCGAGTTTGCGTTGCTGGTACGCACCTACGTGCCGACCGAGGCGATCCTGGAAGGGCGCTATGCGTTGCCCGATGTCGTGCGTGGTTGAGGCCGCCGGCCTCATCGGTGGCCCACGGTGCGAGGTGGGCGTGCTGCACCGGGTGCGCGGGCGGGTGGCCATCGCGGTCGAATGCCAGGGGGCTGGCACGGCCGCACGGCAGCGTTGAGCCCGGCCGGCCGCTGCGCTATCCTGCGCGCCGCTTCTGCCCGCCCCGCTGGATTGTGATGACCCCACCCTGATACCGCGTTGACCACGCGCCCGCGCCGTGGCCGGGTCCAGGGAGTGTCTTGTCCTCATCACACAGCGCGCCGTGCGCATCGCCGGCGCGCGGAGCGTCTGCATGTCTGTTTCCTATCCGCTGCGCCAGCAATGGTTCGGCAATATCCGCGGTGATCTTCTTTCCGGCGCGGTCGTCGCACTGGCCCTGATTCCCGAAGCGATCGCGTTTTCGATCATCGCCGGGGTCGATCCCAAGGTGGGGTTGTATGCCTCGTTCTGCATCGCGGTGGTCACCGCCATCGCCGGGGGCCGCCCGGGGATGATCTCGGCCGCCACCGGGGCGATGGCGCTGGTGATGGTGGACCTGGTCAAGGACCACGGGCTGCAGTACCTGCTGGCCGCCACGATCCTGGCCGGCGTGCTGCAGGTCGTCGCCGGTGCGTTGAAGCTGGGCGTGCTGATGCGGTTTGTGTCGCGCTCGGTGATCACCGGGTTCGTCAATGCGCTGGCGATCCTGATCTTCGTGGCGCAGCTGCCCGAGTTGATCGGGCGCGGCTGGCAGGTGTGGGCGGTGTGCGCGGCGGGGCTGGCCATCATCTACCTGCTGCCGCGGCTGACCCGCGTGGTGCCCTCGCCACTGGTGGCCATCGTGGTGCTCACCGCGCTGTCGATTGGCCTGCACTGGGATGTGCGCACGGTGGGCGACATGGGCGCACTGCCCGACAGCCTGCCGGTGTTCCTGTTCCCCGAGGTGCCGCTCACCTGGGACACCCTGCGCCTGCTGCTGCCGGTCTCGGCGACGCTGGCGGTGGTGGGCCTGCTGGAGTCGATGATGACCGCGCAGATCGTCGAGGACATGACCGACACCCCCAGCCAGCGTAACCGTGAGTGCGCCGGCCAGGGCCTGGCCAACATCACCGCCGGGTTGTTCGGCGGCATGGGGGGCTGCGCGATGATCGGCCAGTCGGTGATCAACGTGTCTTCCGGCGGGCGCGGGCGGTTGTCGTGCCTGGTGGCCGGGGTGCTGCTGTTGCTGCTGGTGGTGTACGGCGCGGAGTGGGTGCGGCAGATCCCGATGGCGGCGCTGGTGGCGGTCATGGTGATGGTCAGCATCGGCACGTTTCACTGGCGCTCGTTCCAGGAACTGCGCCAGCATCCGAAAAGCTCGTCCGTGGTGATGATCGCCACCGTCGCGGTGACCGTGGCCACCCACGACCTGGCCAAGGGCGTGCTGACCGGCGTGCTGCTGTCGGCCCTGTTCTTTGCGCGCAAGGTCGGGCGGATGCTGCAGGTGGGCGATACCACCGAGGCCGACGGTACCCGGCTGTACACGGTCAGCGGGCAGGTGTTCTTCGCCTCGGCCGGACAGTTTGCCGCCCGCATCGACCTGCAGCAGGTGCCGGCCCGGGTGGTCATCGACCTGACCGGCGCGCACTTCTGGGACCTCAGCGCCGTGGTCGCGCTGGAGCGGGTGGTGGACAAGCTGCGCTCGCAGGGCGCGCAGGTGGAGGTGCGCGGCCTCAACCTGGCCAGCCAGACGCTGGTCGAGCGGCTGGGCGGGTCGGCCAGTGGCGGTCACTGAACAGGGTCAGCAAACGGCACTCAACATCGGCGCGGTGGCGCCGTTATCCAGCTCAATGCCCCGATGCGTGTTGCCGGGGCAAGAAGGATCGGGCGTGAGTTGTACCGCCCCGACCTGGACCGCAATGGACTGCGTGATGCCGTAGCGGCGCCTGTGGGCGTCCGTTGACCTGTACTTTTTCCGGAACCGCCCCACATGCCTGCGCCCCGCACGTCCACCGCCAAACGCCCCGGCAGCATCGCCAACCGGCTGATGCTGGGTACTGCCCTGATCGCCATGCTCTGCTTTGGCGTCACCGCGGCCATCAGCTACCGCGAAGCCAGCCGGGCGCTGATCGACGCATCGCGGCAGACCATGCAGAGCGAGGCCGACGCCGAATCGCGCCGGGTCGGGGCTGAACTGTCTGCTGCGTTCGCCACCAGCCAGGCGCTGGCCGACAGCCTGGTGGTACAGCACGGCGCAGGCACCCTGTCGCGCGCCACGGCCGCCCAGGTGCTGCAGCAGCAGTTGCACTCGCATCCGGAATGGGTGGGCATGGGTACGCTGTGGGAGCCGCAGGCATTCGACGGCAAGGACGCCGCATTCGTCGATGCCGACGCGCACGATGCCACTGGCCGCTTCATGAGCTACTGGTCCTGGCAGGACGGTGCGCCGGTGCAGGACGTGCTGAAGGGCTATGACACGCCCGGCGATGGCGACTGGTACCTGCGCCCGCGCCAGCTCAAGCGCCCCACCGTGGCCGAGCCCTACCGCTACGAGATTGCCGGCAAGCCGGTGTTGATGACTACCTTGTCCACGCCGGTGTTGGACAACGGCGAATTCCTCGGCGCGGTTACCGTCGATGTTGGCCTGGCGGCGTTGCAGGAACGTCTTGCCGCATTGCGGCCGATGGGCCAAGGCCATGTTGAACTGATTTCACCCGGCGGCATCGTGCTGGCCGCCGAAGATGCCAGGGAAATCGGCAAGCGCCGTGACGATGCCGCCACCGCCCAGATACTGGCGGCGGTTGGCGCGGACACGCCGTTCGAGAACTTCCAGGTGGATGCCGCCGGCAACGTGAAAGCCTACGTGCCGCTGCGCATCGGCAACAGCCAGGAGCGTTTTGCGCTGGGCGTGGTGGTGCCACACGCATTGATCACCGCGCAGGCGCGCGCGCTGCTGTGGATCATCCTGGCCGTTGGCCTGGGCGCGGCGCTGGTGCTGAGTGTCAGCGTGTACGTACTGCTGCGTCGGCAGGCGATCCGCCCGCTGGCCGAGGCCGTGCGGCTGTCGGCCGACGTGGCCGAAGGCCGCCTGGACACCGCGCTGCCGCCGCCGCGCAACGATGAAGTGGGGCGCCTGCTCGAGGCGATGCAGCGCATGCGCGGCCAGGTGCAGGCGGTGATGGCCGCGCAGGGCGACATGGCGCAGCGCCACGAAGCCGGCGAGCTGGGCTACCGGATGGATGCGCAGGCGTTCCCGGGGGCTTACGGGCGCATGGTGGGCGACACCAACCAGCTGGTGGGCAGCAACATTGCGGTGACCCGCCGCCTGGTGGAAGTGATGCAGCGCTACGCGGTGGGTGACCTGTCCCCGGACATGGACCGCCTGCCGGGCGAACAGGCGCGCTTCACCGAGGCCATGGATACCACCAAGGCCAACCTGCGCGCGATCAACACCCAGATCCGCGACCTGGCCAATGCCGCTGCGCTGGGCGATTTCAGCCAGCGCGGCGACGTGGTGCGCTTCGACCACGACTTCCGCGGCATGGTCGACAACCTCAACACCATGATGCAGGTCAGCGATGACAACCTGCAGCAGATCTCCGCACTGCTGCGTGCGATTGCCGCCGGCGACCTCACCGCGCGCATGCACGGGGATTTCCACGGCGTGTTTGCGCGCATGCGCGATGACGCCGACACCACCGTGACCCAGCTGACCGACATCGTCGGCCGCATCCAGCAGGCCACTGCCAGCATCAACCTGGCCGCCGGCGAGATCGCCTCGGGCAACAGTGACCTGTCGCGCCGCACCGAACAGCAGGCGGCCAGCCTGGAAGAAACTGCCGCCTCGATGGAAGAACTCACCTCCACCGTGCGCCAGAACACCGACCATGCCGTGCAGGCCAACCAGCTGGCAGCCAACGCCGCCGAGGTGGCCTCGCAGGGCGGGCAGGTGGTGGGCCAGGTGGTCACCACCATGGCCGGCATCGAAGCGTCGTCCAAGCGCATCGCCGAGATCATTTCGGTGATCGACGGCATTGCCTTCCAGACCAACATCCTGGCCCTGAACGCCGCTGTGGAGGCCGCGCGTGCCGGCGAACAGGGTCGTGGGTTTGCCGTGGTCGCCTCCGAAGTGCGCGCGCTGGCCCAGCGTTCGGCCGGTGCGGCCAAGGAAATCAAGACCTTGATCGACGACTCGGTCGGCCAGGTCACCCAGGGCTCGGCGCTGGTGCGCACCGCCGGGGACACCATGCAGGAGATCGTCAGCGGCGTGCGCCGGGTCAACGACATCATGGCCGAGATCTCGGCGGCGTCCAAGGAACAGTCGGCCGGCATCGAGCAGGTCAACCAGACCATCACCCAGATGGACGAAACCACCCAGCAGAATGCCGCACTGGTGGAAGAGGCCACCGCCGCGGCGCGCGCGATGGAAGAGCAGGCCCAGCACCTGGGCACCGCGGTGGCGATCTTCCGTACCGCGGCCCGTCCCCAGACGGCAGCGGTGCCACATGCGCGTGCGGCCATGCCGCAAAGGCCAGTGGCCGCACCGCGCTCTGCATCGCACGAGCGGGCGCTGGCGGGTGATCACTGGCAGACATTCTGATCAGGCGCGGCGGTCAGCGCCCGGTGTCGGCAGCGGCCGGCGCGCGGTGATGGCCGCCAGCACGCGGTGCCCGGCACGGATGCCGGGTACCTCGATCAGGCGATAGCCCAGCTGCGCCAGCGGCAGCGCGATCGCCAGCGTCAACGCCGCGCAGGCCAGATAGGCCAGTTCCGCGTGCGGCACGGCCGCGTAGATCCGGCGGAACACCGGCATCAGCAGCGCCACCACGATGGGATGGCCCAGATACAGCGAATAGCTGACCTGGCCCAGCCAAGTGGTCACGCGGTTGACGATCACGGTCAGCGGGAACCTCGACAGACCGAGCAGCAGGACGGCATAAGCCGCGCCAAACAGCACCCAGCCAGCGCCAGGCCCGATCACCGTGTACGCGCTGCCCACTACCAGCCCCACCAGCAATATGATCGCGCCGACCAAGGCCAACAGGCAGCAGCGGCGCACCGTAGCTGCCGGCATGCCCATCATCGCGTTGAACAGGTGGTAGGCCACAATGCCGTACAGGAAGACCGGCAGATGGCGCAGCAGTCCGTAGGCAGTCACTGCATCCAACCCGGCCGCACCCAGCACACCGGACATGGCCAGGCCGCTGGCCAGTGTCGCCAGCCCGGCCGCCACGCAGGCGCGCAAGGGCGTGGTGATGGTCCAGAACAGCAGCGGGAACACCGCGTAGAACAGCATCTCCACGCCAATGGCCCAACTGGCCCACACGATGCCGGTTTCCCAGCCGTTGAACAGGTTGAAGGTGAAGGTGACGTTGCTCAGGATCTCCGCCGCCGAATGCCCGGCATGGCTGCCCCGGCCGTCACGCCAGATCGAGAACGCCAGCAGGACGAAGAACAGCGGCGCGATGCGGAACACCCGGTGCAGGTAGAAGCTGAGTAGTGGGCGTGGCGCGCGGGCGTGGCGCGGCATCGTGTAGGCCAGCGAGAACGCGCTGATGATGAAGAACAGCGTCACCCCCGTGCCCCCCGTGGCCAGCACCGCGCCCAACCCCGGGCCGGTGACCAGTGCCGGCACCGGCATTGCCATCACATGGAACAGCACCACGTAGACGGCAGCCAGCCCGCGCAGGGCATCCAGGAACGCAAGGCGATTGGGCGAGGGCATGACGGCTTGGTGTCCAGACAGCGGGCATGGCGCACGACGGCGCAGCGCACGGATCGCGCATGCTATCACCCTGGCAGATCGGGCCTGCCGGGCGCATGCCCGTACGCAGCGGTCATGGTCGATCACGCGCTGTGCGCACCCGTTAAGCTCCCATGCCCGTGCGCTTGCCAGAATCCCCCATGACCACTCCCACCCAACGGCTTGGCCTGCCTGCATTGACTGCCCTGGTGGTGGGCTCGATGGTGGGCGCCGGCATCTTCTCGCTGCCACAGAACATCGCCCGCAGCGCCGGGCCGGGGGCTGCGCTGCTGGGCTGGATGATCAGCGGCGCGGGCATGCTGATGCTGGCGTTCGTCTTCCAGAACCTGGCCAACCGCCGGCCGCAGCTCGACGCGGGTATCTATGCCTACGCCAAGGCGGGCTTCGGCGATTACATCGGGTTTTCCTCGGCGTGGGGGTACTGGGTATGTTCGCTGTTGGGCAACGTCAGTTTCTTCGTGCTGATCTTCAGCGGGCTGGGCTACTTCGTGCCTGCCTTCGGTGAAGGCAATACCTGGCAGGCGGTGGCCTGTGCATCGGTGCTGCTGTGGGCGATGCACGGCATGGTGCTGCGTGGCATTGGCCAGGCGGCGCTGATCAACGCGGTGGTGACCGTGGCCAAGGTCGTGCCGATTGTCGTGTTCCTGGTGATCGCCGCAATCGGTTTCCAGCTGGAGGTGTTCACCGGCGACTTCTGGGGCGAGGTGTCGCTGGGCAGCGTGGGCGAGCAGTTGCGCGGCATGATGTTGATCACGGTATGGGTGTTCATCGGCATCGAAGGCGCCAGTGTCTACTCGCGCCGGGCCGGCAAGCGCGCCGATGTCGGCCGCGCCACGGTGATCGGTTTCCTGTGCGTGCTGGCGTTGTTGATGCTGGTCAACCTGCTGTCGATGGGCGTGCTGGGCCATCAGCAGCTGGCGCACCTGCACAACCCGTCGATGGCGTTCGTGCTGGAGGCCATCGTCGGCCCGTGGGGCGCGCGCCTGATCATCCTGGGGATGGTGGTTTCGGTGCTGGGGGCGTTGCTGGCCTGGGTGCTGCTGTGTGCCGAAGTGCTGCACGCCGCGGCCGGCGACGGCACCATGCCCGCTTTCCTGGCCCGGCAGAACGCCAACGAGGTTCCCGCCAACG
This sequence comes from Bacillus subtilis subsp. subtilis, assembly GCA_021733645.1. Taxonomy (GTDB): domain Bacteria; phylum Pseudomonadota; class Gammaproteobacteria; order Xanthomonadales; family Xanthomonadaceae; genus Stenotrophomonas. The sequence goes on from JAHREJ010000036.1 coordinate 19,725, forward strand.
CGCTGTGGCTGACCAACGGGCTGATCCAGGGATTCCTGCTGATCACGTTGTTCAGTGCCGGCACCTATACCAGCCTGGTCCTGCTGGGCGCATCGATGGCGCTGGTGCCGTACCTGTTCTCGGCCGCCTACGGCGTCCTGGTGGCGTGGCGAGGGTTATGCCGATGATCCACGCGCACCGCGCCGGCGCGACCTGGTGGTGGCGTTGCTGGCCACCGTCTATGCGGTGTGGCTGGTCTATGCCGGCGGCGTGGCGCAGATTCTGTTGTCGGCGCTGCTGTATGCCCCCGGCATGCTGTTGTTCGCGCTGGCCAAGCGGCAGCATGGGCAGCCGGTGTTCACCGGGGTGGAACGGGTGATCGCCGCCGGCGTGCTGGCCACGGCGCTGGCGGCGGTGTGGGGCCTGTGGCACGGCCGCCTGACACTGGGCTGATACCTGCCCAGGCGGCGCGTGCGGGTTGCCTGCCGCCGATGTCTGGCAGGTGGCTTACCGCGCGTCCGGCGCCGCACCGCCACGCGCCACCAGCTCGGTCAGAAGGTCGATCTGGCGTTGCTGCTGCTGCAGGATCTGCAGCAGCGTGTCATGGCTCACCACATCCACTTTTTCATGCAGCGACATGATTTCCAGCTCGGCCTTCAGGTTCACTTCGTAGTCGTAGCTGGCCATCAGGCGGTCTTTCATCGCCTGCCGGTTCTGGCTCATCATGATCACCGGGGCCTGGATGGCCGCCAGCATCGACAGCATCAGGTTGAGGAAGATGTAAGGGTAGGGATCGAACGCGGTCTTGCCCAGGATCTCGCTGTTGAGCAGCACCCAGATCACCAGGGCACCGGCAAACAGCAGAATGAACTTCCACGAGCCGCCAAAGCTGGCCACCTTGTCGGCCAGGCGCTCGCCGAACGTGGACTGGTCGGCCAGCCGGCGGTTGGGATCGTCCACCACCGCCTGCCGTCCGATCACACGGCGTGCAACCGCATCCAGATCATGGGTCTGCCGGCCGAGCCAGCGGGCGGCCTTCTCCAGGCGGTCATTGTTCGGTGTGGCGGACATGGTGTGCTCCTGAAGGCAGTTGGCGGCAGGGTGATGGGAACGGCGGCAACGTGTGGTGAGGGCCGGTCCGGTGCAGTGTGCCGCCGCCCAACGAAAAAGACGTTGGCGGTCTTCTGCCCGTCTCCTGCCGATGGGCCAGGCATGAAAGAGGTTCTTCTCCCATCCGCGTGGCATGCACGAGGCCCGCGTTGACCTGTCCAGGCGCGGCGGTTCGTGGGTCGGGCGCTGGGCCGCGATGCCCTTGCCGGTGAATGTCGTCGGGCGTCGGCCTGCGGCCGCCCCGTTCTCCCTGACGTCGCCCGCGATTGCATCGCGGCCCATGTGTCGAGACCACCGGTGCCCGCAGAAAAGCGCGGTTTTATGCCTGCGTACCGCACGCCGAGCCCCCTAGCGACCGGCAGGCCCCGGGGCAAATGTCCCCCGGCCACCGCCTGTGGCGACGGCCTCCTCCTTTACTTTGCCCCGGGGCCTGCCGGCCGCTACGGGACTCGGCGTGCGGCAGGCTCGAACGGCGCATCACCACGACACACTGTGCCTCCACTGGCTGGCCATGCGTGTACCGCCGAGCGCCATCGGCTACGGCCCTTGGAAGGAGGCGCTCCCCCTGCATCGGGAGAAGAACCCTGAAAAGGAAAGGCCCGGTCTTGCGACCGGGCCTTTCATTCCACCTGCAGCGGCAAGGTGCTTACCAGCGCATCCCCGCGAAGGGGTTCCAGCCGGTGTCGCCCTTCACTTTCTCCTGGTAATAGGAGTAATTGGCGGTCAGCGCGATGAGCAGCGACCACGCAATGCCGATGCCGTTGCCGACAGCCTTGGGCATGAAGGCGGCCACGATCATCACCACGATGGAGAGGCCCAGGATGGTCAGGGCTTTGCGCCACATGCCCAGGATCAGGAAGTAGATCCAGCTGAAGAACAGCGCGAAGAAGTTGAAGTTCACCTTGATCTTCTCGCCGAACGGCAGCTGCTTGTACGCGGCCTTGAAGGCCGGCGAGCTCGGGGCGCCGTGCTGGTTGAAGAAGTTGAAGCGGAACTGCCACTTGGGACTGAGCGGTGCGGAAGAAGAGGTATTGGAGTCCATGTCCGTATTGTTTGTGTAAACGATTCCATAATAGCCGTGGTCTTTGGTCGAGCGCCAGTTTTCTGGCGCCCTCCATTGGGTAGTGCAGGCTCCGTCACACATTCGAAAGAGATTTGATATAGGGTTCGCATTCCGCGCGGCGGGGAGCCGTGTGGCGTATTGGAATGCATCGAGAAACCAGACCATGTCGAGTGTTGTGACCGTGCCGGAACGCGCAGAAGCGGGTCCGTGCATCGCGCCTTGCCCCATCGCCACCCAGGCCCAGCATCGGTTGGCACAGCTGCGGTTTTCCCAGGCTGCGTCGCGCGCATTGGCGCGGCTGCCGGTTGAGGCCGATCTGGCCGCAGGCCTGACAGCCTGAGGCAGGCGCGCGGGATCATCCGCGCGCGCTGCCGCAGCGTGCCTTAGAAGCGCGCGGTCATGCCCAGGAAGTAGCTGCGCCCGGCCACGAAGTAGTCGGTGGCGCCTTCGGCGTACAACTTTTTGTCGGCCAGGTTGCTGACGCCGGCGCGCACGGTCAGCACGCTGTTGACGTGCCACGCACCGGTAAGGTCATACAGCGTGTACGCCTTGATGAAACTGCTGGCCACCCCGGCCTGCTTGCCGGTGTACTGCGCCGACACCGTGGCCGAGAACGCCTCCACCGGCGTCCAATCCACCGACGAATAGCCGGAGAACTCCGGCGTGTCGATCAGGTTCTCACCGGTGGTCAGGTTCTTGGCTTCCTTCATCCAGGTGGCCGCGGTGCGCCAGCGCCAGTGCTCGCCCAGGGTGAAATTGACATTGCCTTCCATGCCGCTGGTGCGCGCGCGCTCGACGTTGTCCATGCGCGTCCACCAATAACCGTTGAAGAAGCCGAGGGCCTCGTACTCGATCTTGTTCTTGAAGTCGGTGTGGAAGTACGTCAGCCCGGTATCGACGGTGCCGTTGTCGAAGTTGAAGCCGATTTCGCGGTTGGTGCTGGTTTCCGGGTCCAGGTCCGGGTTGCCGGCCATGTAGCAGCCGCCGGTGGTGTAGCCCAGCGGCCGCAGCGAGCCGCAACCGCGGCCGCCGGACTGGGTGGCGGCCGAGGCCGCGTTCTCGGTCAGGCTGGGGGCGCGGAAGCCCTTGGAGATGCCACCGCGCAGCGTCCAGCGTTCGGCCGGGTGGTAAACCAGGTACGCACGCGGGCTGACATGGCTGCCGAACTGTGCATGGTGGTCCAGTCGCGCGCCCACGGTGAGCGCCAGTTTTTCGTGCAGCTTCAGTTCGTCTTCCACGAACACCGCCCAGGTATCCACTTCCAGCGACGCCCCGTTCACCGGGTTGCCGGCGTAGTCCACCGGCGCCTGGCCGATGGTGTCGGTGTTGGTCAGCTGTTGGCGCTTCCACTGCCCACCCACGCTCAGTTGGTGGTCCACCCACAGCGTGAACGGGGTGCTCAGGCTGCCTTCCAGGATCATGTCCTTGGCTTCGGAGCGACCGGTCGGGCCGATGTCATTCTTGAACTGGGTCCAGTAGCCGGTGACCTTGGAGGTGCCGAAGGACCAGTTGCCGTTATGGCTCAACGACAGGCTGGTGCGCTTGAGTTCGCTGGCGCCCCAGGCACCGTCGCCCTCGTCTTCCAGCGTGGTGCTGGCAAACGCCTGCTGCACGCCGTAGCCGGCCTCCAGCTGCAGGCTTTGCGCTTCGCTCATCTTCCAGTCCAGCAGTGCGTCGAAGTTGCGGTCCTTCTCGCCGCCATACGCGTTGCCATACACGCCCCCGTTGCTGCGGTCCGAGTCGCGGTTGGTGTAGCTGGCGCCCACGCGCATGCCGATGTTCTCGGTGAGTGGGCCGGAGAAGTTGCTGCCGATCTGCTGGGTATCGCCGCGCTTGCTGTCCTGCGGGGAGGTGTAGCTGTGGGTGGCGCTGCCGCCCCAGGTGTCGCCGATGCGACGGGTGATGATGTTGATCACCCCGCCCATCGCATCCGAACCGTACAGCGAGGACATCGGGCCACGCACCACTTCGATGCGTTCGATCTGGTCCGGCGAAATCCAGTTGAGGTCCTGGCGGCCCAGGTCGGGACGGTAGTTGGTCGAGGCCGAGCTGCCCACGCGCTTGCCGTCCACCAGGATCAGCGTGTAGTTGGACGGCATGCCGCGCAGTTTGATCTTGGATTGTTCGCCGGCCGCGCTGAGGCCGCCGGTCACGCCGGGAATGCGGCTGAGCAGGCTGCCCAGGTCGTGCACCGGCTGGCGCTCGATGTCTTCGCGCGAGATCACGCTGATGCTGGCCGGCGCGTCCTTGATCCATTGCTGGTTGCCCGAGGCGGTCACCACGACGGTGTCCAGATCCTGGGCGGCCGGGCCGGCGGCAACATCGGCCAGGGCGATGCCGGGGCTGGCCAGCAGCACGCACACGGCGACGGCGAGGGGGGCACGGGCCAGCCGCACACGGGAGGGGGAGGAGATGAAAGCAGACATTGGGTCTTCCATGGAGGGGAGTGAGCCCCGACCGGGAAGCAACGCGCGGCAACCGCACGACGAAGCAGGCAACCCGACCGGTGGGACTGCGCACGGCGAGGTGCCGGCGCGTCTGGGTGGGTCGTGCGGTATCGCATGCCTGCCTGGTTAACGGAATGATAACCGTTTACAAAATGAATGGGGAGAGGTCCGTGCCCCAAGGCCTGCGGCGTTCTGTCGCAGTGGGCGCCCGGCCACGCCGGCGCACTCAAGCCTGAATGGGGGCATTGGGCGAAAGGAACCTTCGCACCCGGCTTACATTTGGCCGCCTATGCTGGGCCGCATTTTTCGCCTTCAGGTCGGTTGGAGAGTTCGTGGGTTCCGGTAGTGACAGACAACAACTGCGACCGGGCCACGGCTCGGTACCGTCAGGACGCAAGGCCGCCGCTGGGCGCGCCGGGATCTGGATGACCCACTCCGCACCGGGCACGCCCGGAATGGCACCACTCACGCAGGGACGTCGCCGATGAGTGTGCAGTCCGTTGTTCCCGTGCACGACGCCGGGCTGGCCATCCTGCCAGCCGAGTCGCCGATGCCCATGCCCGAGCAGTCCTTCGGCGAAGGCCGTCTGCAGGTGCCGCGGCAGCGCACCGCACCGCGGCTGATGGCGCTGCGCCGTTTCTACATTCTGGGCGGTACCGGGGCGATGACTGCCGCGGCCACCTTCATGATGTGGAAGGTGCTGGCCATGAACGGCATCACCGTGCTGGAGGCCTGCCTGCTGGTGCTGTTCGTGGCGTTGTTTGCCTGGATCGCGCTGTCCTTTTCCGGTGCCGTGGCCGGGTTCCTCACCGCCGTGTTCGACCGGGGCTACAAGCTCGGCATCGACCCGGACCAGCCGCTGCCGACGGTGCATACCCGCACCGCGCTGCTGATGCCCACTTACAACGAAGACCCGCGCCGGCTGCTGGCCGGGCTGCAGGCCATCTACGAATCGGTGGCCGAAACCGGGCAGCTGGCGCAGTTCGATTTCTTCGTGCTCAGCGACACCCGCCGCGAGGATATCGGCCTGGCCGAAGAGCAGGCCTTCGCCGACCTGTGCACTGCGGTGGACGGGCATGCGCGGCTGTTCTACCGCCGCCGTGGCGACAACAGCGGGCGCAAGGCCGGCAATATCGCCGACTGGGTACGTCGCTTCGGCGGCGCCTATCCGCAAATGCTGATCCTGGACGCCGACAGCCTGATGACCGGTGACACCATCGTGCGTTTGGTGGCGGGCATGGAACACAACCCTGACGTCGGCCTGATCCAGACCCTGCCGGCGGTGATCGGCGGGCGCACCCTGTTCGCCCGCATGCAGCAGTTCGGCGGCCGCGTTTACGGGCCGGTGATCGGCCGCGGCGTGGCCTGGTGGCACGGCGCTGAAAGCAACTACTGGGGCCACAACGCGATCATCCGCACCCAGGCCTTCGCCGAAAATGCCGGCCTGCCCGCCTTGCCGGGCCGCCAGCCGTTCGGTGGCCACGTACTCAGCCATGATTTCGTCGAAGCCGCGCTGATGCGCCGTGGGGGCTGGGCCACGCACATGGTGCCCTACCTCAAAGGCAGCTACGAAGAAGGCCCGCCCACCCTGACCGACATGCTGGTCCGCGACCGGCGCTGGTGCCAGGGCAACCTGCAGCACGCCAAGGTAGTGGGCTCCAAGGGCCTGCACTGGGTCAGCCGGATGCACATGGTGATCGGCATCGGCCACTACTTCACTGCGCCGATGTGGGGCATGTTGATGCTGGTGGGCATCGCCATCCCGTTGTTCCAGGGCGGCATCGACTTCAACGAAGTGCTGCACCTGTCGCCGGGCGTGTACTGGCGGCACCAGGACGAAGAAAAAGTCATCCGCATGTTCGCCATCACGATGGTGGTGTTGCTGACACCCAAGGTGCTGGGCTACCTGGCCATGCTGCTGGACCGGGTGGAGCGCCGCGGCTGCGGGGGCGGTATCCGCGCGTTTGTGTCGATGCTGCTGGAAACCGTGCTGGCCGCGCTGATGGCGCCGGTGGTGATGTATGTGCAGTCGCGCGGCGTGGCGGAAGTGCTGGCCGGCAAGGATTCGGGCTGGGATGCGCAGCAGCGCGACGACGGTGGCATCTCCTGGCCGGCGTTGATCCGTGGCTATGGCGGGCTGAGCGTGTTCGGGTTGTTCATGGGGGCGCTGGCCTATGCGGTGTCACCGTCGCTGGCGGCGTGGATGGCCCCGGTGGTGGTCGGCATGGTGCTGGCGATCCCGGTGGTGGCGCTGACCTCCTCGCGCAGCGCCGGCACGCTGATGCACCGGTTGCGGTTGATGGAGATTCCCGAAGAAACCGCACCACCCAAGGTGCTGGTACGCGCCGCGCAGCTGCGCCAGGCCGCAATGGAGCGCAAGGCACTGGGCTGAGTGGCGCGGCATAATGCGGTTCGAACGTACTGGAGCCGCATCATGCTGGACAGCGTCATCAATGAAACCGGCACCGACCCGCAATGGGCGGTGCTGTGGCTGCACGGCCTGGGTGCCGACGGCAACGACTTCGCCCCGATCGTGCCCGAGCTGCTGCGCCCGCATTGGCCGGCCATCCGCTTCGTGTTCCCGCACGCGCCGGTGCAGCCGATCACCATCAACAACGGCGTGCCGATGCGCGCCTGGTACGACATCGTCAGCATGGATTTCCGCTCGCGCGCCGATGCGGCTGGCGTGGCCGCCTCGGTCAAGGCGCTGGATGCCCTGATCGACCAGCAGGTCGCTGCCGGCATTCCGGCCGAACGCATTCTGCTGGCCGGTTTTTCCCAGGGCGGCGCGGTCATCCTCAGTGCGGTGCTGGGGCGCACCGCGCCCATCGGCGGCCTGATTGCGCTGTCCACCTACCTGCCAGATCCGGAAGCCGCTGCCGCCCGGCGCGCACCCGACGGCATCCGCCCGCCAGTTTTCATGGCCCACGGCGTGCAGGACCCGGTGATTCCGAAGGCCATCGCCGCGCACACCGCGCAGACCCTGAAGGACCTTGGTTTCCCGCTGGAATGGCATTCCTACCCGATGGCCCACCAGGTCTGCGCCGAGGAACTGGAGGCGCTGGGCGACTGGCTGGACGCGCGGTTCCGGGCCGCCTGAGGCATGAACGACCCCCGCCAGCAGCCGTGGTTGCCCGAGCTGTGCCGACTGCCGCGGTTGGCGGCCATGCTCGGCCTGGCCGAGCTGGTGGTGGTGGTGGTGGCGTTGGCGCCCGATGGAAGCCGCCACTGGAGCCTGTCTGATTTCCTGTCGGCCAGTGGCTTTGCCCTGTGGCTGGCGCTGGCGGTCACGGTGTGCCTGTGCGCGGCGCGCACGGCGTTGTCGCGGCTGCCCGAGGTGGCCGGCACCGCGCTGGCGGTGGCGATGACCGCATTGATCGCCGCGGCCTGCGCCGGGGTGGTTCACGGCCTGTACGGCGTGCTTGATGCGGCTGGTTTCGCCCAGCAGGTCGGGTTTTGGCGCTTCACCCTGGGCAGCGCCACCATGACGGCGCTGATCGTGGCCCTGGCGCTGCGTTATTTCTACGTCAGCGATCGCTGGACCGCACAGATCGTGGCCAATGCACGCGCCCAGGCCGATGCATTGCAGGCACGCATCCGCCCGCATTTCCTGTTCAACAGCATGAACCTGATCGCCAGCCTGGTGCGCCGCGATCCGGTGGTGGCCGAGCGCGCGGTGCTGGATCTGTCGGACCTGTTCCGCGCCGCGCTCGGCGCAGGCGAGGGCGATTCCACCCTGCAGGCCGAGTGCGAGCTGGCCGAGCGCTACCTGTCCATCGAGTCACTGCGTCTGGGCGAACGCCTGCAGGTGCAGTGGCAGCGCCAGGAGCCGTTGCCGTGGTCGCTGCCGATGCCGCCGCTGGTGCTGCAGCCGTTGGTGGAGAACGCGGTGCTGCACGGCATCTCGCGCCTTCCCGGGGGCGGCACCATCGTCATCGCGTTGTCCTGCGAAGGCACGCAACTGCATATCCGGGTGCACAACCCGGCCCCGGACCCGCAGGCACGCGCGCTGCCGCTGGCGCAGGGCGCCGGCCACGCGCAGCGCAGCATCGCCCACCGCCTGGCCTGGCGCTTCGGCCCTTCGGCGCGGATGACGGGAGCATGGAGCGACGGCTACTATGCCTGCGACATCACCGTGCCACTGCAGTGAGGAAACAGCCTTGAAGGTGGTCATCGCCGACGACGAGCCGCTGGCCCGCGAGCGCCTGCGCAGCCTGCTGGCCGAGCAGCCCGGGGTGGAGGTGGTGGCCGAGGCCGAAAACGGCGAGCAGGCCCTGCATGCCTGCGCCGAGCTGCAGCCAGACCTGGTGCTGCTGGATATCGCCATGCCCGGCCTGGACGGGCTGGAGGCTGCCCGCCACCTGGCCACGTTCGATCCGCGCCCGGCCGTGGTGTTCTGCACGGCTTACGACGCGCATGCGCTGTCGGCCTTCGAAGCGGCTGCGATCGACTACCTGATGAAACCGGTGCGTCCCGAACGCCTGGCCGTCGCGCTGGAGCGCGCCCGCACCTTCCTGGCCGGGCGCAGCGGGCAACCCAGCACGCCCAGCCAGCAGGCGCGCACGCTGTTGTGCGCGCGCCTGCGCGGCAGCCTGCGGCTGATTCCCATCGAAGACATCCATTACCTGCAGGCCGAAGAGAAATACGTGGTGGTGCACCATGCGCGCGGCGAAGACCTGATCGAGGAATCGCTGAAGTCGCTGGAAGAGGAATTCACCCACCGGTTCGTGCGCATCCACCGCAACTGCCTGGTGGCCCGCCACGAACTGATCGAGCTGCGACGAAATGGCGCAGGCCAGGTCCAGGCCGTGCTGCGTCATGGCAAAGCGCCGCTGGAAGTCAGCCGGCGCTGCGTGGCCAGCATCAAGCAGGACCTCAAGCACCTGTAAAATGCCGGCATGAAAACCCTGCGCATCGCCACCCGAAAGAGCCCGCTTGCCCTGTGGCAGAGCGAACACGTCGCCGACCGGTTGCGCCAGGCCCACCCCGGGCTGGACGTGGTGCTGGTGCCGATGAGCACCCGTGGCGATGAAGTGCTGGACCGTTCGCTGGCCGCCATTGGTGGCAAGGGCCTGTTCCTGAAAGAGCTGGAGCTGGCGATGCTGCGCGGCGATGCCGATTGCGCGGTGCATTCGCTCAAGGACGTGCCGATGGAGTTGGATGCCCCGTTCGCGCTGCCGGCGATGCTCACCCGCCACGATCCGGCCGATGGCTTCATCTCCAACCTGTATGCCTCGCTGGACGCGCTGCCGATCGGCGCGCGGGTCGGCACGTCCTCGCTGCGCCGCCAGGCCCAGCTGCGCGCGCTGCGCCCGGACCTGGAGCTGCTGGACCTGCGTGGCAACGTCAATACGCGCCTGGCCAAGCTGGACAACGGCGGTTACGACGCGATCGTGCTGGCCGTTGCCGGGCTGGAACGATTGGGCTTGGGCGATCGCATCGTCGCGCGGCTGGCCGCACCGGCGTGGTTGCCGGCGCCGGCGCAGGGCGCGGTCACGGTGGAGTGCAATGGCGACGACGCGGCGGTGATGGCGTTGTTTGCCGCGCTGGACGACGCGCGCACCCGCGCCTGCGTGGAGGCCGAGCGGGCGATGAACCGCGCGCTGCATGGCAGCTGCCATGTGCCGGTGGCCGGCTTCGCGCAATGGGAAGGCGAAGATCTGTTCCTGCAGGGCCTGGTCGGCGGCGTGGCCGATGGCCGCCTGGTGCGCGCCGAGGCGCGCGGGCCGGGCAGCAATCCCGAAGCCTTGGGCCAGTGGGTGGCGCGCGGGTTGCTGGAAGGCGGGGCCGCCGAACTGCTTGGCGTCTGACCAACATCCGGGTGGGTTGGACCCGGATCCCGGTGGGCCGGTAACAATCCCGGGAGTGCCACGCCATGCGTGGCAACCGCGCGCGGCACGGCACACGTCGCCGAAGCCGATACCGCGTCGGTGGCCATGATCGGCCCGACGTTGAAACCCATCCAGGCCGTCCGTCAGAGGTCCATGATCCCTCTGGCGTTCGTGCCGGCCATCGCGCCTCTGGCGTGGCTTACTTGAACTTGTACACCACGTTCATCGTGGTCAGCGTGTCGGTCTTGCGCTTGTCCACGGCCACATCGCTGTTGTAACGCGCCTGCCAGCCCGCCTTCAGCGCCAGGTGTTCGTTCATGCTCACCGAGACCCCGAAATCATTCTGGCCGAAGGTGTTGTACGAGCCCGATTCGACCAGCAGCGTGTTCACCAGGTCGGTGTTGGGGGTCAGCGAATACTTCACGTCGAACAGCCCGCGGCCGATCAGGCCGGTCCGGGTTTCGTCGTTCTCGGTGTTGTGGGTGCGGCGCACACCCGGGCCGATCTGCGCGTCCATGTAGAAGCGGTCGCCTTCCACCAGCCGGGTGCCGTAACCCAGGCCGAACGAACTCTGCCGGTCGTAGGTGGCAAAATCGTCGCGCTCGTAACGCACCGTGGCGGTCAGCTGGCGGTGCTCGCCCAGTTGCAGCGCGCTGCCAGCACTGCCGGTATAGCGGTTGGCGGTGGTGTTGCGGCGCTTGGTGATGGTGCCGTCGTCGCTGGTTTCCACGTATTCCGACCGCGAGCGCAGGCCGAACAGGTCCATGCTGTGCACCCAGTCATCGTCGGTATAGCGCAGGCGCAGCCGGCCATTGGCACTTTCGGTGTTGCTGTTGCCACGCGCCGAGGCGAAGCCGAATTCACCGCCGCTTCCGCTCCACGGCGAGGTCATCGCGGCCGGGTCGGTCGTGTCCTGTGCGAAGGCCACCGGGGCACACAGCAGCAGGGAAGCAAGCAACGAAACGCGCAGGGACATCAACGGATCTCCGGATCGAACGGTGGGGAAGAACAACGGGGGATGATACTTGATGCGTCTGGCGCGCAATTCCCGCCATCGGCCACCGCTTTAGGCCCGGTTCGGCCGGGCGCCCTGTTCAGGGAAGTGCAATACGCAGCGTCGGGTCGTCCAAGCGCGAGTAGCGCAGGGTGATGCGGAACGTCTCGCCACGGGTCTGGCCCTGGCGCTCGATCTGCACCGGCAACCCCTGCGCATTGATCCAATACAGCATGCCGTCCGGCGCCGCGCTGGCGTGGCGTACGCGGTACTTGTGCGCCGGCTGCCCCCCCACCGCTTCGCTGCCCAGGTCCTGGACCTGCAACTGGGCCGGCGCCAGGTCCGCCGGTAGCGGATTGCGCCATTGCGCCAACAGGCCCGGCGGCACCGGTACCTGGCGCACTTCGCCGGCGCGCTGCAGGAAGAACGTATCGCCAATGATGAGCTGCGGGCCATCGTCGGTCTGCAGGCGGTAGCGGTCCGGCGCGACAAAATCCATCGAAGCCTCCACCGTGCGCGGCCCCTGCATGCGCAGGCTGGCGTGGAAGCTGCGCAGCTGGCCGAAGCGCTGGCTGGCCTGCAGCACGGCCTGCACCGGATCCACCGCGGCCGGCACGCGGTTCAAGGCCGGGGCGGGCGGGGCGGTGCCCGGGTCGGGCGCGCGGTCGCAGCCGGCAAGCAGCAGGGACACCAGGGCGGCAGCGGGCAACAGGCGCATGACAGGCGGCAACGGGCACGTGGGGGCGTCCACGATAGCCGAAGATGGCGGCGAAGCCGCCACAACGGCGGCGACTCGGACATAATCGGCTCATGGACCGATATGAACGCATCAACGCCCTGCATCGTCTGCTGAAGTCCGCCCGTTACCCGGTAACGGTCGCGACCCTGCAGGAAAAACTGGAGTGTTCCCGCGCCACCGTCTACCGCGACCTGGCCTTCCTGCGCGATGCGCTGATGGCGCCGGTGGAGGGCGACGGCGAGGCCGGTTTCCGCTACCAGGACGATGAAAGCGACCGCTTCGAGCTGCCCGGCCTGTGGCTCAGTTCCGAAGAGCTGCACGCCCTGCTGGCCTCCCAGCACCTGCTGGCGCGCACCGGTGGTGGCGTGCTGTCCTCGGTGCTGGCGCCGCTGCAGCAGCGCATCGAAGGCCTGCTGGCCGCCCAGGCTGGCGTATCGACCTGGCCGGTCGATCGGGTCCGGGTGATCCCGCACCGTGGCCGCAAATTCGACGAAGCCAGCTTCCGCGCGGTGGCCTCGGCGGTGCTGGAACGCAAGCAGCTGGCCTTCGAATACCGCGCCCGGTCCACCGATGAGGCCACCAAGCGCACCGTGTCGCCGCAGCGCATGACCCACTACCGCGACAACTGGTATCTGGATGCCTGGGACCACGGGCGCGAGGGCCTGCGCAGTTTCGCGGTGGACCGCATCTACAAGGCCCGGGTGGTGGACACCGTTGCCCGCGACGTGGATGACAACGAACTGGACGAGCAGCTGGGCGCCAGCTACGGCATCTTCTCCGGCCCGCCCAAGGGCTGGGCCACGATCCTGTTCAGCGCCAAGGCCGCGCGCTGGGTGGCCGACGAGCACTGGCATTCCAAGCAGCAGGGCCGGTTCCTGGCCGATGGCCGCTACGAGTTGAAGGTGCCTTACAGCGTCTCGCGCGAGCTGCTGATGGATGTACTGCATTACGGCTCGGACGCGGAAATCATCGAACCGGCGGTGCTCCGCGAACAGGCCAAGACCCTGCTCGAACTGGCCCTGAGCAACTACGCGTAGTGCAGGGCGCTGCCGCGCCAGGCGATCCTGGCGTGCCGCAGCGGCGAACGCATTGCCCTGGGCGGGCAGCCTGAGCCATCAGGCGGTTGCCCTGAGCGGCCCACCTCATGCCCGCCCGTCATATGCCCCCGATACCGCAAGGCCGGGGCGTGCGGTATGGTTGGGCGCTATCGCTGCTCGTCGGAAACCCCCCCATGAAAAAGACCCTGTTGCTCCCGCTGCTGGCCGCCGCGCTGGCCCTGGCCGCCTGCGGAAAGCCCGCTGCCGATTCGCAGAAGCTGGTGGTGGCCGCCACGGCGGTGCCGCATGCCGAGATCCTGGCGGTGGTCAAGCCGATCCTGCAGAAGGAGGGCCTGACCCTGGATGTGCGCGTGTTCAACGACTACGTGCAGCCCAACGACCAGCTGGTGCAGAAGCAGGTGGACGTCAACTACTTCCAGACCGAGCCCTACCTGGATGCCTACAACCGCGACCGCAAGACCGATCTGGTCAAGGTCATCGGCGTGCATATCGAGCCGTTCGGTGCTTACTCGCGCCGTTTCAAGTCGCTCGATGAGGTGCCGGTCGGTGCCGACGTGGTGATTCCCAACGACCCCAGCAACAACAGCCGCGCGCTGATCCTGCTGCACAAGGCCGGGCTGATCACGCTGAAAGACCCGACCAACGCGCTGGCCACCCAGCGCGACATCATCGCCAACCCCAAGCAGCTCAAGTTCCGCGAGCTGGACTCGGCGATGCTGCCGCGCGTGCTGGACCAGGTCGACCTGGCGCTGATCAACACCAACTACGCGCTGGACGCCGGACTCAACCCGACCCAGGACGCACTGGCGATCGAGAGCAAGGACTCGCCGTACGTGAACTTCCTGGTCGCCCGCTCGGACAACAAGGACGACGCCCGCGTGCAGAAGCTGGCCAAGGCCCTGACCAGCCCGGAAGTCAAAGCCTTCATCGCCGAGAAATACAAAGGCGCCGTGCTGCCGGCGTTCTGATCGCACCCGGCAGGGTGAGGAAGGTGGGTCCGACCCGTGGTCGGACATCCCCCCCAAAAAAGCTTCTTCCGGATCTGCCGCGAGCGTGTGGGGCCCGTAGCGGCCGATAGGCCCCTGGTGCAAATGTCCCCCGGCCGCGGCGTGGCGGCCTCCTCCTTTATTTTGCCCAGGGGCCGATCGGCCGCTACGGGGCTCGGCTTGCGGTGTGCAGGCGGAAGCCAGCCTGTTTTCTGGCAGTCGGTGGGTCGGGCGATGGGCCCCCGTGCCCTTGGAGGCGGACTGAAGAAGGAGGCCGCCCCGCGGCCGGAGGACATTCGCCGGAAAGGGCAGGGGGGCCCAGCGCCCGACCCACCGACCGCCGCGCCTGGAAAAGATCGGCGCGCGCTTCTGCTGGCCCCGCATATGGGCGCAGAAGCAAAAAAACTCACCCCACCCGGAACCCCATCGTGGCCTGCACCGCCTGCTGCCAACCGGCATACAGCGCCTCGCGACGCTCGGGCGCCATCTGCGGTTCGAAGCGCCGGTCCACCGCCCATTGCGCGGCGATGTCGGCGCGGCTGCTCCAGAACCCGGTGGCCAACCCGGCCAGGTACGCCGCGCCCAGCGCGGTGGTTTCGGCCACCTGTGGGCGCAGCACCGGTACCCCCAGAATGTCGCTCTGGAACTGCGCCATGAAGTCGTTGCCGATGGCCCCGCCATCGGCCCGCAGCTCCTTCAGTTCAATGCCGGCGTCGGCCTGCATCGCGGCCAGTACGTCGCGGGTCTGGTAGGCCATCGACTCCACCGCCGCACGAATGAAATGTTCCTTGCGGGTACCGCGGGTGATGCCGAACATCGCCCCGCGCACGTCGCTGCGCCAGTACGGCGCGCCCAGCCCGACGAAGGCCGGCACCAGGTACACCCCGCCGGTGTCGGGCACGCGCTCGGCATAGGCCTGGCAATCACTGGACTTGCCGAACATGCGCAGCCCGTCGCGCAGCCATTGCACCACCGAGCCGGCCACGAAGATCGAGCCTTCCAGCGCGTACTCCACCTTGCCATCGATGCCCCAGGCCAGAGTGGTCAACAGACCATTGCGCGACACCACCGCCTTGTCGCCGGTGTGCATCAGCATGAAACAACCGGTGCCGTAGGTGTTCTTGACCATGCCCGGCTCGAAACAGGCCTGCCCGAACAACGCGGCCTGCTGGTCGCCGGCGATACCGGCAATGGGAATGTGCTGATCGAAGAAAAACTGCGCCTGGGTACTGGCATACACCTCGCTGGAGCTGCGCACCTGCGGCAGCATCGTGCGCGGGATGTCCACCAACTGCAGCAGCTGGTCGTCCCAGTCCAGGGTGTGGATGTTGAACAGCAGCGTGCGTGCGGCGTTGCTGTAGTCGGTCACGTGGGCGGTGCCGCCGCTCAGGTTCCATACCAGCCAGCTGTCGATGGTGCCAAACAGCAGTTCGCCGCGCTCGGCGCGTGCCTGCGCGCCGTCCACGTGGTCCAGGATCCAGCGGATCTTGGTGGCCGAAAAGTACGCATCGATCAGCAGGCCGGTACGTTCGCGCACCAGTGCTTCATGACCCTCGGC
Source organism: Bacillus subtilis subsp. subtilis (assembly GCA_021733645.1). GTDB lineage: Bacteria > Pseudomonadota > Gammaproteobacteria > Xanthomonadales > Xanthomonadaceae > Stenotrophomonas. The sequence goes on from JAHREJ010000036.1 coordinate 35,490, forward strand.
CTTGAGCCGTTCGCAGATCGCATGGCTTTGCCGCGATTGCCAGACAATCGCATTGTGGATCGGCTGGCCGGTGGCCTTGTCCCACACCACGGTGGTTTCACGCTGGTTGGTGATGCCGATCGCCGCGATGTGGCGGGGGTCCACCTGCTCGCGGTTGAGCAGTTCGGTGAGGGTGGTATAGACGCTGGTGAGGATCTCGCGCGGGTCGTGTTCCACCCAGCCCGGCGCGGGAAACAGCTGCGGGAACTCGCGCTGTGCGCGGCCCACCACGCGCCCGCTGCGGTCCAACAGGATCGCGCGCGTACTGGTGGTGCCCTGGTCGATGGCGAGCACGTACTGCTTGTCCATGCGTAGCTCCGTACAAACAATCAAGGGTGGCCAGGCCGGCCGCATGCACGACCGCCGCCCCAGCTTATGCCATCGCCGCGGCGTGCAGCGCCAGGTACCGGGACAGGACCTCGCATTGTGTGGCATCCAGGCGCAGGCCCAGCTTGGTGCGGCGCCACAGCAGGTCATCCAGCGTATGCACCCATTCGTGGGTGATGAGGTAGTCGACCTCGCGCTGGTAGAGGCCCGCGCCGAAATCGATCCCCAGCTGCACCGGGGTGGTCGCCGCCCCCAGCAGTACGCTGGCGCGCGTGCCGTAGCGGTGGGCCAGCGTTGTCAGCAGGGCGGTAGGCTGCTGCGGGTACAGCGTCTGCAGGTGTGCCAGCACCCGCTGCGCGTCGCCCATCTCGCCACCCGGCAGCGCCGGGCCGTCTGCGGTCCAGGCCGATTCGGTGCGCCCCAGGACAGTGCCAAGCTGGTCCACCGCTTCCTCGGCCAGGGTGCGGTAGGTGGTGAGCTTGCCACCCAGAACGCTCAACAGCGGCGCCTGGCTGTCATCCAGTTGCAGGCGGTAATCGCGGGTCACCTTGGCTGCGTCATGGTGGTGGTCGGCCAGCAGCGGCCGCACGCCACTGTATTGCCAGACCACATCGGCGGGCTGCACCGGCGTGCGCAGCCAGCGGTTGACCGCGTCGCACAGGTAGGCCACCTCGCCGTCGGCGGCGCGTACCTGCGCCGGGTCGCCGTGGTAGTCCACATCGGTGGTGCCGATCAAGCTGAAGTCCTGCTCGAAAGGCAGCACGAACACGATGCGCTGGTCCGGTTGCTGCAACAGGTAGGCACTGTCATGGGCATACAGGCGTGGCACCACGATATGGCTGCCCTGCACCAGGCGCAGCCCGATCGGCGCATCCATGCCGGCGCGCTCCAGCAGGTTGCCCGCCCACGGACCGGTGGCGTTGACCACCGTGCGGGCGCGCAGGCGCTGCACGCTGCCATCGGCGTGGCGGAGCACCGCCCACCAGTGGTCGCGGTGGCCGATCAGTTGTTCGCAGCGGGTACGCACCCGGATCTGCGCGCCGCGCGCGTGCGCATCCAGGGCATTGAGCAGGACCAGCCGCGCATCATCCACGCGCGCGTCGGCATAACTGAAGCCACTGCGGAAACCCGGCTGCAGCACCGCACCACGCGGGTCGTGGCGTAGATCCAGGCGTCGCGAGCGTGGGAAGGCGCTGCCGGCGTGGCCAAGGTGGTCGTACAACCACAAGCCGGCATGCAGCATCCAGCCCGGGCGCAGGTGCGCGGCGTGCGGCAACACGAACCCGGTGGGCACCACCAGGTGCGGTGCCAGCCGTTGCAGCACGCTGCGTTCGCGCAGCGCCTTGCGGACCAGCCCGAATTGGCCGTACTGCAGGTAGCGCAGGCCGCCGTGGATGAGCTTGGTGCTGGCGCTGGACGTGTGGGCGGCCAGGTCGTCCTGTTCGCACAGGCATACCGACCAGCCACGTCCGGCCGCATCGCGCGCAATGCCGGCCCCATTGATGCCGCCGCCTACCACCAGCACGTCGAACAGCGCCTGCCCGGTTCCGGTGTCGCCCATGTGCGCTCCCCGTCTCACCTCAATCTATAGATCAACGGGGTCTGGAAAACAACAACGGGCCCGTGAAGGGCCCGTTGCGTTACCGCCTGTTGGCTGGCCGGTGCTTAGAAGCGCGCACCGATGCCGAAGCCCACGGTCCACGGATCCAGCTTGGCCTTGTCGCCGGTGCCGTCGCCATTGACGGTCAACTCCGGGCGCGAATGCATGTAGCGGGCATCGGCGCGGGCAAACCAGGTGCTGTTGATGTTCATGTCCACACCGACGGTGCCGATGGCGCCCTTGGCGGTCTTCAGGCCAATGTGGCCCGCGTCGCTGACCAGGTTCTCGTTGCTGAAATTGGACTCGTAGTAGCCCACGCCCACGAACGGGCGGAACACATTGTCAGCCTGGCCGAAGTGGTACTGGCCGCTCAGCGCGATCGGCTGCTGCTCCACCGTACCCATGCGCGTGCCATCGGTGCCGCGCACGCGGTGATCGAACTTGTCCGCGGCGCCCCACAGTTCCACGGCCCAGTTGTCGTTGATGTAGTAGCTGAAGCTCACGGTCGGGGCCGGGCCGCCGTCCACCTTGTGCACGCCGTCGAGCGGATCGTTCTTGGGCTGCAGCAGCGAAACGCCGCCAACCACGGCAAAATGCTTGCCCGAGGCGGTGTCGGTGGTGCTGTCCTGGGCGAACGCAGCCGGTGCGAATGCCAGTGCAGTCAGGGTTGCCAGAGTCAGGGTACGGATGGAGCGCATGGGGGAATCTCCTCAGAATTTTTTTGTTCTTTGCCCCGTCGTTGCGGGGCGAGGCAAACGTAGTCCCCGCAACATGAATCGAATCCGACGCGCGTTAAATTTTAGTTTGTTGCGTTCAGCGAACAGCCGAAAATCCCTGCAAACGTGGACATTCGTTGCCGGGCTCACGTTCATGCACTTGTTGGAGATGTGATGGAACAACTGACATGCACCGGCTTTCCTGCGCAGCTAACCGACGAGTGCCGTGTGCTGGTGCTCGGCTCCATGCCGGGCATCGCCTCGCTGCAGGCCGCGCAGTACTACGCGCATCCACGCAACCGGTTCTGGCCATTGATGCAGGCGTTGTGTGGCGTCGATGCGGCGTTGCCGTATCCGGCGCGGATCACCGCACTGCATGCCGCCGGCGTCGGCCTGTGGGACGTCATCGGTCATTGTCAGCGGCGCGGCAGTCTCGACACGGCGATCGTGCGTGGCAGCGAAGTGCCCAATGCACTGGGCGCACTGGTGGCCACGTTGCCGCAGCTGCGTGCGGTGGCCTGCAACGGCGGCACCGCCTACCAGCTCTTCCAGCGCTTCATCGCGCCCACGCTGCAGGCCACCAAACCGGCGCTGGCGATCTGGTCGTTGCCCTCCACCAGCCCGGCTAATGCGGCCTGGCCGCTGCCCCGGTTGCAGGCCGCCTGGCAGCCGCTGGCCGACGCCCTTCCGCGCTGAGGACGCACCGGGCTGCCGGACAATACGGTGCCGACTGGAAAATCCTGCTTTGTGCTGTACCAAGCACAAGCCTGCCAAGCCGGCTGCTGCAACAGCATGTCCCGGGACAGGGGTGGCAAAAAATCGCCCAGCCGGTTGGCGCTGCCGCCTCCTGCCCTACAATAGGCGATTCCCTACACCAGATTGCCGGAGTTATCCCCATGGCCGAAATCACGGAAGCACGCGTCCCCGATATCGGTGACTACAGCGATATCCCGGTAATCGAGGTGCTGGTCGCCGTTGGAGACACCGTCAAGAAGGACCAGGGCCTGGTCACGCTGGAATCGGACAAGGCCACCATGGAAGTGCCGTCCTCGGTGGCCGGCGTGGTCAAGGAGATCAAGGTCAAGATTGGCGACAACCTGTCCGAGGGCAAGGTCGTGGCGCTGATCGAAGTGGCAGAGGCTGAGGCCAAGCCGGCCGCCGCCGCTGCCCCGGCCCCGGCGGCCAAGACCGAAGCGGCCGAAACGGCGACCAAGGTCGAGCCCGTCGCCGCCCCGGCCCAGCCGGACAAGCTGGCCGCCCGCGAGATCGAGCAGGCGGCGGCCAAGCCGACCCAGCCGGCCCCGGCCGCTGCGGCCCAGTCGGCCGGCGCGCCCAGCAGCCCGCCGGTGCAGTTCAACGCCGACAGCGTGCTGCCGCAGAAAGTCCCCTATGCCTCCCCGGCGGTGCGCGTGTTCGCCCGCGAGCTGGGCGTGGACCTGAACCAGCTGAGCGGCACCGAAAAGGGCGGCCGCATCACCAAGGGCGACGTGCAGAAGTTCGTCAAGTCGGCCCTGACCGGGGGCGTTGCCGCCGGTGGTGGTGGGGTGGCCGCCGGTGGTGGCCTCAACCTGCTGCCGTGGCCGAAGGTGGACTTCAGCAAGTTCGGTGAGGTCGAGGTCCAGCCGCTGTCGCGGATCAAGAAGATTTCCGGTGCGAACCTGGCCCGCAACTGGGCGATGATTCCGCACGTCACCCAGTTCGAGCAGGCCGACATCACCGACCTGGAGGCCCTGCGCGTGGCCCTCAACAAGGAGAACGAGAAGGCCGGCATCAAGCTGACCATGCTCGCCTTCCTGGTCAAGGCCAGTGCCGCGGCGCTGAAGAAGTTCCCCGAGTTCAACGCTTCGCTGGATGCCAGCGGCGAGAACCTCACCTTGAAGAAGTACTTCAACATCGGCTTCGCCGCCGACACCCCGGGTGGCCTGGTGGTGCCGGTGATCCGCGATGTGGACAAGAAGGGTGTGGTGCAGATCGCGCAGGAATCGGGCGAACTGGCCAAGAAGGCACGCGACGGCAAGCTCGGCCCGGCCGACATGAGCGGCGGCTGCTTCTCCATCAGCTCGCTGGGCGGCATCGGCGGCACCGCGTTCACTCCCATCGTGAATGCACCGGAAGTGGCCATCCTGGGCGTGTCCAAGTCGTCGATCCAGCCGGTCTGGAACGGCAAGGAATTCGCCCCGAAGCTGATGCTGCCGCTGTCGTTGAGCTACGACCACCGCGTCATCGATGGCGCGCTGGCCGCACGCTTCACCACCTACCTGTCGCAGGTGCTGGCCGACATGCGGCGCGTGCTGCTGTGAGGCAACGCCTGGCGCTTCAGCCGGGCAGAGCCCGGCTCTACGCGATGCTGGTGCTGGCCATGTTGCCGGCAGCGCAGGCGCTCGCGGCGGACTGCACGTCCGGCCTCGGCCGTGGCTGGCCACCAGCGGTGGGCAACTACGGCCAGGCCGTGGAAACCCTGTTTGAAGGCAAGGCGCAGCCGGCGTTGTCGCTGGTGACCCTGCCCAAGAGCGGGGTCGAAACCGGCGTGGCATTGCTGCCGGGCACCCAGGAACAGGAATGGACGCTGCGTTACAGCCGCGCCGACAAGCGGGTCTACAACTGGAACAACAGCGCCCGCCAGGGCGGTCTTGAACTGCGCGTGGACCAGGCGCCGGACCAGTACCAGGTGAGCATTCCGGCCGTGCTGGCGCAGCGCCTGCTGCGCAGCTGGCAGGCCGCGCTGGAGGCGGCGGTGCCGGCCGATCGCAAGGCGGCCGCGCTGGAAGGCGAGGTGCTGTCCTTCCAGGTGGATGGCCAGCGCTTCAGCGGCCCACGCCCGGAGTGCGGCGCCGGCAAGCTGATGATGAAACAGGTGGCGCTGCTGATCCAGGCCAGCGACACCAAGGAAAAGAAGCTCGACCGTCGCTGGAAAGATCTGGACGAGTCGCTCGACGAACTGCAGCAACTGCTCGCCGGCACCGCCGGCTGAGCACCAGGAGAACAACAATGGCCGCAATTGAAATCAAGGTTCCCGACATCGGCGATTACAGCGGTGTGCCGGTGATCGAACTGCTGGTTGCCGTGGGTGACACGGTGAAGAAGGACCAGGGTCTGGTCACGCTGGAATCGGACAAGGCGACGCTGGAGGTGCCGTCTTCGGCGGCCGGCGTGGTCAAGGAAATCAAGGTCAAGCTCGGCGACAACCTCTCCGAGGGCGACGTGGTGCTGGTGCTCGACGCCGAGGGTGAGGGCGCTGCACCGGCTGCGCCGGCCAAGGCCGAGGCACCGAAGGCAGAGGCCGCACCGGCCAGCAAGCCGCCGGTGACCCCGTCGCACCGCGCGCCGGCCGAACCGGCCGCGCCGCAGCCGGCGCTGTCGTCGGGCAAGCCGGCCGACATCGAATGCAGAATGGTGGTGCTGGGCGCCGGTCCCGGTGGCTACACCGCCGCGTTCCGCTCGGCCGACCTGGGCGTGGACACCGTGCTGGTGGAGCGTTATGCCAGCCTGGGCGGCGTGTGCCTCAACGTGGGCTGCATTCCGTCCAAGGCGCTGCTGCATGCCGCCGCGGTAATCGATGAAGTCGCCCATGCCGGCGATTTCGGCGTGGAGTTCGGCAAGCCGACGATCACGCTGGACAAGCTGCGCGGCTACAAGGAAAAAGTGGTCACCCAGCTCACCAAGGGCCTGGCTGGCATGGCCAAGCAGCGCAAGGTGCGCACGGTGCAGGGCCTGGCCACGTTCGTGTCGGCCAATGAGCTGGAGATCGTCGGCGACGACGGCAAGACCCAGCTGCTGCGCTTTGAGCAGTGCATCATCGCGGCCGGTTCGCAGGCGGTGAAGCTGCCGAACTTCCCGTGGGACGACAAGCGCGTGATGGATTCCACCGATGCGCTGGAACTGGCCGACGTGCCGGGTTCGTTGCTGGTGGTGGGCGGCGGCATCATCGGCCTGGAAATGGCAACGGTGTATGCGGCGCTGGGCAGCAAGGTCACCGTGGTGGAGTTCATGGACCAGCTGATGCCGGGCGCCGACAAGGACCTGGTCAAGCCGCTGGCCGACCGCCTGAAGAAGCAGGGCGTGGAGGTCCACTTGAAGACCAAGGCCTCCGGCGTGAGCGCCGATGCCAAGGGCGTCACGGTGACCTTCGAGGCCGCTGCCGAAGGCGAGACGCCGGCACTGGCGCAAGGCACCTTCGACCGCGTGCTGGTGGCGGTGGGGCGTTCGCCGAACGGCAAGAAGATCAACGCCGAGAAGGCTGGCGTGCAGGTCACCGAGCGCGGTTTCATTCCGGTGGACCGGCAGATGCGTACCAACGTGCCGCACATCTTTGCGATCGGCGACATCGTGGGCAACCCGATGCTGGCGCACAAGGCTACGCACGAGGGCAAGCTGGCCGCCGAAGTGGCCTCGGGCGAGAAGAAGGAGTGGGTGGCGCGGGTGATTCCGTCGGTGGCCTACACCAACCCGGAGATCGCGTGGGTGGGCGTGACCGAGACCGAGGCCAAGGCCAAGGGTCTGAAAGTGGGCGTGGCCAAGTTCCCGTGGGCGGCCAGTGGCCGTGCGATCGGCATCGGTCGTACCGAGGGCTTCACCAAGCTGATCTTCGACGAAGAGACCCATCGCATCATCGGTGGCGCGATCGTGGGCGTGCACGCCGGCGACCTGCTGGCCGAAATCGGCCTGGCCATCGAGATGGGTGCGGAGGCCGAGGACATCGGTCACACCATCCACGCGCACCCGACGCTGAGCGAATCGGTGGCGATGGCGGCGGAAATCTACGACGGCACGATCACCGATCTGTACATGCCGAAGAAGCGGTAAGTCACGACCGTTGGTCGTGACACCGGTTCAACCCGAAGCCCCGGCAAACGCCGGGGTTTTTCGTTTCCGTCGATCCGGAAGTCTGCGCTTTCCCAGCTGCGAATGGTCGTGCCGGGTGGGGGTCTGTGGGTTCGCAGGACACGCCGCAAGTCCCGCTCCGCGGCCCGGCCCGGCCCAGCCGCTGGCGGCTGTGCGTTCAGGCGCTTGCGCGGCTGTGCCGCGCAAGCAATGCGCCTTCACCCCTGTAGGCTCGTTCGCGCCTTGCTCGTTTGTGCAGTCCTGCACAAACGGCAAGACCGGGGTTGGGCGTCCTGCCCAACCCGTCCGGCGCATGCCCCGGACCCATGGCGCTCTACGGTCCCGCGAACCCACAGACCCCCACCCCCGACAGTTGGCAAGTGGTCATGGGAGAGCAGAGCATTGCTCGCGACGCCTCTGAACATGGCCAAACTCCCGGCTCCTGCCAGATCCTTTTGCAGAAGCAGTGAAGAGCAGTTGGATGGTGGGCGTCGGAGTAAATAGCAGCGCTCACCCATCGGCGCAGGGAATCTGTCGGGGGCTGGTGGGGGCGGGGGTGCGGGACCGTAGAGCGCCATGGATGGCGCGAACGAGCCTACAGGGATGTACTTGCGGCGTGTCCCGCACCCCCGCTCCCACCAGCCCGGATCGGAGCACCTCAAGTCGGGGCTTTCGCTTCATGTCGTTCGCTTTCCGCTCTTCGCCTGTAGCCCCTAAAAAAACAAACAACAAAAAACGCGACAACAGGTCACCCTGTTGCCGCGCTCGGAGAGAGGTATTGCGGTCGCTTAGAAGGTGACGCTGATACCGGCCACCGGGCCCTTGAATTCCTGCTTCAGGCCGATGGTGCCGTCACTGCCGGTCTGGTCCACGTCCAGCTTGAACCAGTCATACCCGGCGAACACGCCGAAGTTCTGGGTCAGGCGGTAATCCACGATCGCGTTGGCACGGGTCAGGTCGCCCTTGTAGTCGTCGAAATTGCCCCAGCGCGTGTTGAGGTACTGGCCCTGCAGCGTGATCAGCCACTTCTCCGACGGGGTGAAGCTCATGCGGGCGCCCACCACCGGCGCTACGCCATCGGCTTTCTCGTCCAGGAAGCGGCCCTGGTACAGGTCACCCACGTCGGCATACGCCTTGGTGCTCACCTTGGCGTACTCGGCACCCAACTGCAGGCCAAGATCGAACTTCTCGGTGTCCACCACCGAGTAGTCATACACCAGGCTCGCCACCTGATACTTCAGCTCGCCCTTGATGAAGCTGCCGGCAGGCACGGTCACATCCCCGAAGGAGACACCGTCACCGAGCGTCTCGCGGCGATCCTTGTCGTACTTGAAGTAGTTGAACAGCAGGCGCTGGCGGTCGCTGATGCGGAACATGCCGTCGATACGCGGCTCCCACTCCTTGCCACCCAGTTTGAAATCCTCGGAGAAGCCAACGTCCTGGCCGGCGATGTTGCTTTTGCCGCGGATGGTGTTGTCCGAATCGATGTTCATCGCGCCCAGACGCAACGCGAAACGATCATCGCCCTCCGCCGCGCTGGCGGTGTTGGCGTGGGTCAGTGCGGCCAGGGCCAGTGGCAGGGCGAGCAGGGGAAGCATCAGGCGCATCGGTGAGTGTCCTTGCAGTGATTCAGTGATGTGGAATCACTCTGCCCAGCGCGGCGTCCACCATTCGTGAGCGTATCGTGGACGCTGTGTGTACCGTTCATCCGGCCGGCGTGCCGCCGGTCACCCCGCCTGTCCCCGGCCGATGCTGGATGGCGTTTGTGGCGCCGGCATGTCGCGGCAGCGCGTCACCCCGTCTGCCAGCCCTCGAAAAAAGTGGCCCCGGAGAGAGCTCGGGGCCACTTTGGGGTGCAGACCTGCCTCAGGGGCGTCGACGAGGATCGAAAAGTGCAGGTCGATGGGTCAGACCGGGGGCTGCGACCAAAGTTCAATATGCTGCATCGCAGCAGGCCAAGAGCCAGTCACGCCGGGATTGGCCCGCCGGTGGAACGCAGGATCTGTGGCGATGCAGCAACTGGCGTCTTTGGCGGATGAACAGGGGGCGGTTGTCTCACAAATTGTCCCGTTGCTATAATTTGGCGGCTCGACGAGGCGTTTGCTTGCGACCTCGGCCTTTTCTACTTACGACCATGCAGGACATACGTGTGCTGAACTCCGTTGATTCGGGTCGGCGACTGATGCTGCGCGCAGCGGTTTACCCGCTCGCCGCAGTGGCTGTCCTGGCTCTGGCCTTCCTGCTGCTGGCAGGACCGATGTACGCCCTGGGGGCGCTGGCATCGGGCGTCGCGGTGGCGGCCGGTGGCTGGGTGGCGGCGCGGATGGCACTGGGCGGCGGGGTACAGGCTGCCGGCTCGGCGATGACCCGCCTGATCCTGGCGGTGGTGGCAAAGTGGGTGCTCGTTTTCGGCGTCCTGATGGTGGGGTTCCTGGTCTTCAAGCTGCCTGCATTGGCGCTGCTGGCCGGTATCGCCGTCGGGTTGATGTTCCAGGTCCTGGCTCTGGCCAGGCGCTGATCCAATTTATTTAACTCAAGGTTCCGGACACATGGCAGGCGAGGCGCTGACACCCACCTCCTACATCCAACATCACCTGCACAACCTGACGTTCCACATGCAGGAAGGTGGTTTCTGGGCTA
>JAHREJ010000037.1 GCA_021733645.1 Bacillus subtilis subsp. subtilis
CAGGCCATGATTGATCAGACAGTCGTAGAACTGTCGCGGCTGCAATTCGCTCTGACCGCGATGTACCACTTCCTTTTCGTACCGCTCACGCTTGGCCTGTCCTTCATGGTGGCCATCATGGAGAGCGTGTACGTGATGACCCGCAAGCAGGTCTGGCGGCAGATGACCCTGTTCTGGGGCACCCTGTTCGGCATCAACTTCGCCATCGGCGTGGCGACCGGCCTGGTCATGGAGTTCCAGTTCGGCATGAACTGGTCCTACTACAGCCACTACGTCGGTGACATCTTCGGCGCCCCGCTGGCCATCGAAGGGCTGATGGCGTTCTTCCTGGAAGCCACCTTCATCGGTCTGTTCTTCTTCGGCTGGAAGCGCCTGAGCGCGGTCAAGCACCTTACCGTGACCTGGCTGATGGCACTGGGCACCAATCTGTCGGCGGTGTGGATCCTGATCGCCAACGGCTGGATGCAGAACCCGACCGGTGCGGTGTTCAACCCGGAAACCATGCGCATGGAAGTGGTCGACTTCGCCGCGGTGGTGTTCAACCCGGTGGCGCAGGCCAAGTTCGTGCATACCGTCAGTGCCGGCTATGTGACCGGTGCGATCTTCGTGATGAGCATCAGCGCCCTGTTCCTGCTGCGCAACAAGCACAAGGACATGGCCCGCCGCTCGTTCGCGGTGGCCGCCGCGTTCGGCCTGCTGTCTTCGCTGTCGGTGGTGGTGCTGGGTGATGAAAGCGGGTATGCCGCCAGCGAACACCAGAAGATGAAGCTGGCCGCGATCGAAGCGATGTGGGAAACCGAGCGTGCCCCGGCTGACTTCACCGCCTTCGGCATCCCCAACCAGACCACCCACACCAACGACTACGCGATCAAGATCCCCTACCTGATGGGCCTGATTGCCACCCGTTCGCTGGACCAGCCGATTCCCGGCATCCTGGAACTGGTGGGGCGCGCGGAAAACCGCATCCGCGGTGGCCAGATTGCCTACGGGGCGCTGGAACGCGTGCGCAAGGACAAGAACGACGTCCAAGCGCGCGAGATGTTCGACCGCCATTGGCAGGATCTGGGCCACGGCCTGCTGCTCAAGCGCTACCGCGAAGACATCCTCAACGCCACCCCGGAAGAGATTTCCAAGGCGGCCATGGACACCGTGCCGCGCGTGGCCCCGCTGTTCTGGACCTTCCGCATCATGGCCGGGCTGGGCTTCTACCTGATCGCTTTCTTCGCCCTGGCGTTCTACTTCTCGTGCCGCAACAACTTCCAGGACAAGCGCTGGTTCCTGAAGCTGGCCGTGTGGAGCCTGCCGGCACCGTGGATCGCGATCGAATGCGGTTGGTTCGTGGCCGAATACGGTCGCCAGCCGTGGGCGGTGGATGGCGTGCTGCCCACCTTCTACGCCGCATCGGGCCTGGCCCTGCATGAAATCCTGACCACCCTGTTTGTGTTCACCGGGTTGTACACGGTGCTGCTGGTGATCGAGGTCAAGCTGATGTTGAAGGCGATCCGCAAGGGCCCGGACGACATCCTGCCCTCGCTGCAGGCCGATATCCGCCCTGTTTCCCCCAATGCCGTTGCCCCCGGCCAAGCCTGAGGCAGGAGAATCCAGATGGAATTCATTGCACTTGATTACACCACGCTCCGCGTGATCTGGTGGCTGCTGCTCGGCATCCTGCTGGTCGGCTGGGCCGTCATGGACGGCTTCGACCTGGGCGTTGGCACGCTGCTGCCGTTCGTGGCCCGCACCGACGACGAACGCCGGCTGGTGATCAACACCGTCGGCCCGGTCTGGGAAGGCAACCAGGTCTGGTTGGTGCTGGGCGGCGGCGCGATCTTCGCGGCGTGGCCCCCGCTGTACGCGGTCAGCTTCTCCGGCTTCTACCTGGCCGTGTTCCTGATGCTGTTCGGGCTGATCCTGCGCCCGGTCGCCTTCAAGTACCGCAGCAAGATGCCCGGCAAGCGCTGGCGCCAGAACTGGGACCGGGCGCTGTTTGTCGGCGGTCTGTTGCCGGCCCTGATCGCAGGCGTCGCGGTGGGCAACGTGCTGGTGGGCGTGCCGTTCCACTTCGATGACAGCATGCGCATCTTCTACACCGGCACCCTGATCGGCCTGCTCAACCCGTTCGCCCTGGTGGCTGGCCTGGTCAGCGTGGCGATGGTGGTGTCGCACGGTGCGGCGATGCTGGTGCTGAAGACCGATGGTCCGGTGGCCGAGCGTTCGGCCCGTTATGGCAGCGTGGCTGCACTGGCGAGCTTCGTGTTGTTTGCCGCCGCCGGCGCCTGGGTGGCCTTCGGCCTGCCGGGCTACCAGATCACCTCGCAGGTGGTCACCGACGGCCCGACCAACCCGCTGTTGAAGACGGTCGAACTGGGCAGCGTCGCCGGTGGCTGGCTGCGCAACTACAGCAGCATGCCCGCCACCGTGGTGTTCCCGCTGATCGGCCTGCTGGGTGCCCTGGCCAGTGCGGTGCTGCTGCGTGCCCGCCGTGGCGGCCTGGCCTTCCTCGCCTCGGGCGCGTCCATTGCCGGCATCATCCTCACCGTCGGCTTTGCGATCTTCCCGTTCCTGCTGCCGTCCTCCAGCCAGCCCATCTCCAGCCTGACCGTCTGGGACAGTTCGTCCAGCCATCTCACGCTGTGGATCATGCTGCTGGCCACGGCCATCTTCCTGCCGATCATCATCGCGTACACCAGCTGGGTGTACCGCGTGATGAAGGGCAAGACGACCGCCGAGGAAATGGGCGACAACCCCAACGCGTATTGATGGCGTGCCTGCGTGCCGACCCACGGTCGGCACCTACCCCCGAATGAAGGAGAGTGAACATGTGGTACTTCGCCTGGATCCTCGGCGCCGGTCTTGCCTCGGTAGTGGCCATCCTCAACGGCATGTGGTTCGAAGCCCGCGAAACCGCCCGCATCGAAGACGAACCGCGGTAAAAGTGTAAAAAAAGGTTGCCGATACGGCCTTCACACCGTATTCTTGGCGGCTCCTTCGGGGTGTAGCTCAGTCTGGTAGAGCGCTACGTTCGGGACGTAGAGGTCGCAGGTTCGAATCCTGTCTCCCCGACCAGTTAATGGTCACATTGAAGCCTGGAAGACGTATGTCCTCCGGGCTTTTTTGTGCCTTTTCATCCTGCGGTTCGCCGCATGACGCCAGTGCAGCCGGGCCAGAGCAGCCAAGCCAAGCCAGTGCAGCAGAGCATGGCTCGGCGCTACCGGGATCGGGGCTGCGACCTGTTCATGGCGCGCAGGTACAATGCCCGCCATCGGGATGCGCGCGCGGTCTGCCCCATCCCTGCCATTGAAACCCCGCAGAATCCGGCGATGCGCCGGTTTCTGCGTTTCCGCACATCCGGCCCCCACCGTGATCGCGCCACCTGCAAGAGATCCACGCCCATGACCCACACCGATCCCCATGCCTCGTCCCTGTTGCGCGGACGCGTGCTCGCCTTTGCCGCCATCCTGCTGGCCGCACTGAACCTGCGCACCGCCGTCACCTCGGTGACCCCGCTGCTCGACCTGCTCGGCCAGACCTTCGGCTTTGGCACCACCATGACCGGCGTGCTCGGCATGCTGCCCACCGCCTCGTTCGCCCTGTTCGGCGTCACCACCCCGATGGTCGCCCGCCGCATCGGCCTGGAGCGCACCGCCCTGCTGGCGATGGCCCTGGCCACCGTCGGCCTGCTGCTGCGCTCCATGGCCGGTGGCATCGGCAGCCTGCTGTTCGGGTCGGTCGTCGCGCTGGCCGGCATGGGTATCGGCAACGTCGTCGTGCCGCCGCTGGTCAAGCGCTACTTCGCCAACCGCGTGGGCACCGTCAGCACCCTGTACATCACCGTGCTGCAGATCGGCACCATGATGCCGGCCCTGCTCGCCGTGCCCCTGGCCCAGAGCGCGGGCTGGCGCGTCTCGCTGGGCATCTGGGCCATCCTCGCCCTGGCCGCCGCCCTGCCCTGGATGATGCTGGCCCGCCGCCGCCCGCATCCGGACCCGCTGGACACCGCCGCCGATCCCAGCGCCCAGCCCCACGGCAAGGTCTGGCGCACCCCGCTCGGCTGGGGCATGACCCTCATGTTCGGCATGACCTCGCTCATGACCTACTCCATGTTCACCTGGCTGCCGCGCATCGTCGTCGAAGCCGGCGCCAGCCCCGGCTTCGGCGGCATCATGGTGGCCATCTTCGCCGCCTGTGGCCTGCTGCCCTCGCTGACCATGCCCGCCCTGGCCGTGCGGCTGCGCAACCCTTTCCCGCTGGTGCTGATCGGCTTCACCGCGTTCCTCATTGCCTTCGCCGGCCTGCTTTTTGCCCCCATGAAAGCACCGTGGCTGTGGGCCATCCTGCTCGGCATCGGCCCGTCGACGTTCCCGCTGGCGCTGACGTTGATCAACCTGCGCACCCGCACGCCCGCCGGCTCGGCCGCACTGTCAGGCTTCATGCAGGGCGTCGGCTACGCCTTCAGCTGCCTGGGCCCGTTCCTGTTCGGCTGGCTGCATGAAATGAGCGGCGGCTGGCACCTGCCGTTCGCGTTCCTGGCGTTCTGCGCCGTGGTCCTGCTCACCGCCTCGTGGGTGGCCTGCAAACCGCAGAAACTGGAAGACCAGTGGTAAGCGTCACGCCTACACACCGCCTGCGCATCTGCTGACGTAGCGTGTCCAAAACTGACCTGCCGGCGACGGCAGTCGGTTTTTGCGGGGCCGCCTGGGCGAAAGCCACTGAACGGCTTCAGTACACAAAGACCCTGGGGACATCGCTGTGGCGGCGGCCTGTCGGTCTTTGCGATCAATACGTTACGGCGGGTTGACCGACCGCTCCGGGCGCTGTCGTCACAATCGTGTACGTTAAAAATTTGTAAATCAGCGGTGGATCCAACAGGATTGGCATGTGATGTGCGTCACACTTTTTGCACACCATATTCTTTGAAAGGATGCATTGGGGGTTCCATGTATAGACATCGGCCGCTGGCGCTCAGCGTCGGCCTGGCATGCGCCACGCTCTGCCTAACCACCGCTTCTGCCGCCCACGCCGCCGCAACGGCCGGGCAACTGGGCCAGATCAGTCAGTATCGCGATCATGCGCAATGGCTTGATGCCCTGGCGGCCATTGAACGCGCCCAGCTGGCATCGCCTGGCGATGACCTGCTGTACAAACTGCAGGTGCTGACCCTGGGCGACATCGGCAACGCCCACCGCGCCTGGCAGCTGCACCAGGCGCGCCCGGATCTGTTCGACGCTGACCAGAAGCAGCGTTTCGAGGCCAACTACGTGGCCAAGCTGGTCGGCTGGAGCCTGGCCTACGGGGCCAGCGAAGACACCCGCCTGGACGAAGCCGAAGCGGCGCTGGCGCAGATGCAGCAGTACCTGGACCGCGACGGCACCACTGCGCAGGCGGCCCCGCTGCGCATCCGCTACGACCGTCTGGTCCTGCTCAACCGGCTGGGCCGCCACCGGCAGGTGCGCGAGGAATACCGCGCCCTGCTGGCCGAAGGCCACCCGGTACCGAACTACCTGATGGCGCCCATCGGCGATTCGCTGATGGCCACCCAGCACCCGCAGGAAGCCATTCCGGTGCTGGAGGCGGCGATGAAGGCCGATCCCTCCCAGCCGCAGGTGCGCTCGGAGCTGGCCTACGCCTACCTGGAAAGCGAACAGGCCGACACCGCCATCGCCCTGCTCAAGCAGTGGCAGGCCGACGAACCGGCCTGGCGCTGGACCCACGGCGCCAAGGCCCCGCATGCCAACTGGCCGCGTTACGAAGCCGACCTCAACGTGGCGATGGTGCGCGCCTACAGCGGCGACCTGCCCACCGCCCAGCGCGACCTGGAAAAAATGGTGGACATCGGCCCGGGCAATACCGGCACCCAGTCCTCGCTGGGCAACGTGTACCTGATGCGCGGCTGGCCGCGGCGTGCGCTGGAACGCTACAGCATGGCCAACACGCTGGACCCGCGTGACGTCCCGGCGCGCCTGGGCCAGTACGACGCCTACGTGGAACTGCAGCGCGACGACCTGGCCCGCCCCCTTCGCGACACGCTGCTGGAACGCTACCCCGGCCAGCCATCGGTGCAGCGCCTGGACCGCAGCTGGCGCGCCCACCGCGGCTGGCAGCTGCATGCCTATGCCGAAGGCGGGCGCAGTTCCGGCGGTGGCGGTGCCTCGCCGTTGGGCAACGATGACGGCCGCTACGGCGTGGAAGTGCAATCGCCGATCCTCGACGACCGTTGGCGCGTGGTGGCCTTCGCCGACCGCCGCACCGTCGATTTCCAGGACCAGACCATCAACCCGTTGCGGATCGGCGTGGGCACGCGCTACCGCTATGGTCGCGCCGACGCCGAGGCCTTCGTCAACCGCGCCAACGACCACATCGGCGATACCGGCCTGAGCGCCGGCGTCGGCTGGCAGTTCAGCGACCAGTGGCATGTGGGCGTGACCGCCGCGCGCAACGATGCCGATGCCTCGATGCAGGCCCGCGTGTCGGGCATCACCGCCGACAGCATCGCAGTGGCCGCGGACTATCGCCGCAACGAACGCACGCACTGGAGCATCGGCGCCAGCCAGTTCCGCTACGACGACGGCAACCGCCGCGACACCGTCAACACCGCCATCGAACAACGCCTGCTGACCCGCCCCACCGTGATCGTCGACGGCCTCGGCAGTGTCTACGCCAGCCGTGGCAGCCGCGACGATGTGCCCTACTTCAATCCCTCCGAGGACCGTTCGGTGGAACTGGGCCTGCGCGTGGACCAGCAGCTGTGGCGCCACTACGAGCGCCACTTCCGGCACCGGCTGACGGTGTCGGTGGGCCAGTACTGGCAGCAGGGGTTTGGCAGCGCGATCGTGCCCTCGGCCGAGTACCGCCACGAGTGGCAGCTCGGCGAAGGCCGGATCTTCGAATACGGCGTGCGCTGGTCGCGACCGGTCTACGACGGACAACGCGAACAACATGTCGGCCTGGATGTCGGCCTGCGCTGGGGAGAATGAGATGGGATACATGGATTTGAAGCGCTGGACCCTGGGCCTGCTGCTGGCGATGCTGGCCGCGGTTGCCCCTGCTTACGCGCAAGGGCAACCGGCGGTGCTCGATTCGGCCGACAACGGCCTGCTGGTGCTGAGTTACCACGACATCCGCGATGACGTGGCCACCACCAGCGACCTGGACGCCTATGCGGTCAGCACCCAGAACTTCGCCGCGCACCTGGACTGGCTGTCCGCGCACGGCTACCACCCGGTGTCGTTGTCGCAGCTGATCACCGCCTCCCAGGGCGGCACCCCGCTGCCGCCCAAGCCGGTACTGCTCACCTTCGATGATGGCCTGCGCAGCGTTTACACCAAGGTGTTCCCGCTGCTGCGCGCCTACAACTACCCGGCGCTGGTGGCAGTGATCACCGACTATGTGGACATGCCCGCCGGCCGCCAGATCGACTACGGCTACCGCCCCTTCACCCGCGACGACTTCCTCACCTGGGACCAGCTGCGCGAGATGAACAAGAGCGGGCTGATCGAGCTGGCCAGCCACACCGACAACCTGCACCACGGCGTGCAGTCCAACCCGCAGGGCAACTCCACCCCGGCGGTGATCACGCGCATCTACGATCCGGTCGCCAAGCGCTATGAAACCGCCGCCGAGTACCAGGCGCGCGTGCGCGCCGACCTGGCCCTGAGCGTGGCGCGCCTCCAGAAGAACGTGGGCGTGTCGCCCAAGGCGATCGTGTGGCCGTATGCGGCCTACAACGCACTGAGCAATGACATCGCCGAGCAGTTGGGCATGCCGGTCTCCTTCGACCTGGAAGGGCGCAGCACACCGGTCACGCGCGACCTGCATGGCCTGGCCCGGCTGCTGGTGACCAACAACCCCACCGTGATCCAGCTGGCCTACGAACTGCGCCGCGACGTGGAACGCGATGGCATGCGGGCGCTGCAGATCGATCTGGACGCGGTGTACGACGCCAACCCGGCCCAGCAGGCGAAAAACCTGGATGCGCTGATCGAGCGGGTCAAGAAGGTCGGCCCCACCCACGTGTTCCTGCAGGCCTTCGCCGACCCCGATGGCAACGGTTCGGCCGACGCACTGTACTTCCCCAAC
Source organism: Bacillus subtilis subsp. subtilis (assembly GCA_021733645.1). Lineage (GTDB taxonomy): Bacteria > Pseudomonadota > Gammaproteobacteria > Xanthomonadales > Xanthomonadaceae > Stenotrophomonas. Next base: position 8,077 of record JAHREJ010000037.1, read on the forward strand.
CGCCACCTGCCGATGCGCGCGGACCTGTTCAACCGCGTGGCCTGGCAGCTCAAGACGCGCGCCGGGGTGAAGGTGTTCGCATGGCTGCCGGTGCTGGGCTTTGAACTCAAGGACCCGGCCATCCGCAAGGCGCTGGCCATCCAGACGCCGGAAAGCGATGGCATCTTCCGGCTGGATTTCACCAACCCGCAGGTGCGCCGGATCATCGACGATGTTTACGAAGACCTGGCCATCAACTCCTACTTCGAAGGTCTGCTGTTCCATGACGACGCCTACCTGCGCGACACCGAGCTGACGCAGCTGCCGCCGGAAGGCGACGACGGCGCGCGCACCCAGGCCTTGATCGACTTCACCCTGGAGCTGCGTGCGGCCGCCCAGCGCTGGCGCCCGAAACTGAGCACCGTGCGCAACCTGTACGCGCAGCCGGTGCTGGAGCCGCAGAGCGCGGCCTGGTTCGCCCAGCGCCTGGACCTGTTCAACAAGGCCTACGACCACACCGCGCTGATGGCGATGCCGTGGATGGAAGGCAGCCGCAATCCGGAGAAGTGGCTGGACAAGCTGGTGGTGGCGGTGCGTGCACACGACCCGCAGCTGTCACAGACGATGTTCGAACTGCAGACGGTGGACTGGCGCACCCAGACCCCGATTCCCGGTGCGCGCCTGCGCGCGCAGATCCGTCGCCTGCAGGCGCAGGGCGTGCGTCATTTCGCCTGGTACCCCGACGACTTCATCGCCGGCCGTCCGTCCACTTACGATGCGCGCGCGGCGATGTCCTCGCGCAGCTTCCCGTACGAGGAAAAGTGAGGCTGCCATGCATCCCTTCCTGTTCGCACTGTTCCAGTTCGCCTTCTTCTATCCGATGGTGATGGCGTTCTTCTGGATGTCCGGCGGGCTGTATTACTTTTTCCGACGCGAACGCAAGGCGCGCGACCGCGACAACCCGGCGCCGATGGACGCCTACCCGTTCGCCTCGATCCTGATTCCCTGCCACAACGAAGCGGACAACCTGACCGATACGCTCGGGTCGGCGCTGCGCCAGAACTACCCCGATTTCGAAGTGATCGCCATCAACGATGGCAGCAGCGACGATACCGGCGCCCGCCTGGATGCGATGGCCGCGCTGCACCCGCGCCTGCGCGTGGTGCACCTGGACCGCAATCTGGGCAAGGCCAATGCATTGCGCATGGGCGCGCTGGCGGCACGCTCGGAGTACCTGGTGTGCATCGACGGCGATGCGATGCTGGAGGAATACGCCACCCACTGGATGGTCTGGCACCTCACCTGCGGCCCGCGCGTAGGTGCGGTGACCGGCAACCCGCGTATCCGCAACCGTTCCACCCTGCTGGGCCGACTGCAGGTGGCCGAGTTCTCCTCGATCATCGGCATGATCAAGCGCGCGCAGCGCGTGTACGGGCGCATCTTCACCATTTCCGGGGTGATCGCCGCGTTCCGCCGCACCGCCCTGCACCGCATCGGCTACTGGGCCGATGACATGGTGACCGAGGACATCGATATCAGCTGGCGGCTGCAGCTGGACCACTGGGACATCCGCTACGAACCCAACGCGCTGTGCTTCATCCTGATGCCCGAGACCCTCAAGGGCCTGTGGCGGCAGCGCCTGCGCTGGGCCCAGGGGGGCGTGGAGGTGCTGCTGCGGCATGGCAAATCGCTGTTCGACTGGCGCAAGCGGCGCATGTGGGGGGTGCTGCTGGAGTACATCCTGAGCGTGCTGTGGGCTTACACCATGCTGGCGATCATCGTGCTGTGGGCGCTGGGCAAGTTCATCGCGCTGCCGCAGGACCTGTATATCGCCACGCTGCTGCCGCAGTGGCACGGGGTGATCCTGGCACTGGTCTGCCTGCTGCAGTTCGCCAGCAGCCTGATCATCGACCGCCGTTACGAAACCCACATTGGACGCAACTATTTCTGGGTGATCTGGTACCCGATGGCGTACTGGCTCATCAGCCTGTTCACGACCCTGGTGGCTCTGCCCAAGACGCTGTTCAAGCGCCGTGGCAAGCGGGCGATCTGGGTCAGTCCTGATCGGGGTATCCGATGAACACCGTCAAATCCACCCGCCGTTTCGACTCACGGCTGATCCAGAAACCGCGCCAGCAGCCGCGCCTGCAGCGCACCGCCTGGGGCTTTGTGACGCTGGCCTTCTGGGGCTTCTATTTCTACCTGTGGGCGCCGCTGGTCACGCTGATTTCGTGGCTGCTGGGCGGCCGCCTGGCGTGGCTGCAGCTGTACGAGTACAAGCAGACCATCGACCCGTTCATCATCATCGCACTGCCGGTGATGCTGGTCTGCACGGCAGTGCTGCTGATCGCCTGGGCCGAGTACAACCGCATGCGCTTCACCGGCAAGGAACGCCGCACGCCGCGCGAAGATGCCTCACGCGAGGAGATCGCACGCGACCTGGGGGCGAGCCCCGAGCTGGCCGCGCAGTTGGCCAGCGGCAAGTCGGTGACGCTGCACATGGATGACAACGCGCGGCCGGTGGGGCTGACCCAGCAGGTGCTGGTGGTGTAAGGGGGGTCGGCAGGGCTGCGCCCTGCACCTGCCCGGAGCCGGAGCAACGTCAACGGCCGAAGCGGCTCTGGATTTCTGCTGGTTGGGCGGGGCGGTGTGGGTGGGCAGGACACGCTGTAAACCCATCCTTGGGGGCTCGATGGCGCCTTGCGCGTGTGCGCAATCCTGCGCACACGGCAAGACCGGGGTTGGGCGTCCTGCCCAACCCGCCAGACGCATGCGTCTGGCCCATGACGCCAACGGTCCTGCCCACCCACACCGCCCCACCCCCGACAGATTTCCGGTGACGGTTGGAGTATCCACGCAATGCGGGCATCAAACCCAATCGAAATCGAAATCGAAATCGAAATCGAAATCGAAATCGAAATCGAAAATTAAGAATCGAAATCAGATATTTAGAATCGAAATCCGATATTTCGAATTGAAATCGAAAAGCATCCAGGCATGCCGTGGATCTGCTGTCAGCTGCGGGAACCTGTCGAAGGCGGGGTGGGTCCGGTTGCGGGGGTGTCCGCGGCATGGATGCCGCGGCCAAGCCCCCATGGACGGGTTTACGGCGTCCCCCGCAACCGGACCCACCCCGCCATCCCACGGATAGCCAGCTTTTGAGTTTGACGTTGCCGTGGCGTGCAGCGGGTGCAGGGCGGCAGCCCTGCAAACAAACAAACACACAAACACCTACCGCGTCTGCCCGTCCCCACGCACCACGAAACGTTCGACGGTAAGCGCCTCCAGCCCCATCGGCCCGTAAGCGTGCAGGCGCGTGGTGGAGATGCCGATCTCCGCGCCCAGACCCAGTTGGCCACCATCGGAGAAGCGCGAGGAGGCGTTCACCATCACCACCGCCGAGCGCAAGGCGTGCACGAACTGCTCGGCCGCCTGCGCATCCTCGGTGGCGATCACCTCGGTGTGGTCCGAGCTGTATTGCTGGATGTGGGCCAACGCCTGGTCGAGATCATCGACCACGCGTACCGCGATGATCAGGTCCAGGTACTCGGCGGCGTAGTCGGCCTCGGTGGCCGGCAGCGCGTCGGTCAGCCAGGCGCGCGCACGGTCGTCGGCGCGAACGTCCACGCCACGCGCGCGCAGCGCCTGCGCCGCCAGCGGCAGGAACGTGGCGGCGATATCGGCATGCACCAGCAGCGTCTCCAGCGAATTGCAGGCCGAGGGCCGGCTGCACTTGCCGTCCACCAGCAACGCTACCGCCCGCTCAAGGTGGGCGGCGCGGTCCACGTACAGATGGCACACGCCCTTGTAGTGCTTGATCACCGGCACGCGCGCATGTTCGGCCACGAAGCGGATCAAGCCTTCGCCGCCGCGCGGGATCGCCAGGTCGACCAGGTCGTTGAGCTGCAGCAGGGCCAGCATGGTCTCGCGGCGCAGGTCTTCGACCAGGGTCAATGCCGCATCGGCCACGCCGGCTGCACGCAGTGCGCGCTTGAGCGCGGCGGCAATGGCGGTGTTGGAGTGGATCGCCTCGGACCCACCGCGCAGGATCACCCCGTTGCCGGCCTTGATGCACAGCGCGGCGGCATCGGCGGTCACGTTTGGGCGCGCCTCGTAGATCATCGCGATCACCCCCAGCGGTACCCGCACCTTCTGCACGCGGATGCCGTTGGGGCGCACATCGTCGCGGGTGACCACGCCCACCGGGTCGGGCAGCGCGGCCACCTCGCGCAGCGCCGCGGCGATGCCGGCCAGGCGCGTGGGGTCCAGCGCCAGGCGGTCGAGCATGGCACTGCCGGTGCCCTTGGCGCGCGCGGCGTCCAGGTCCCGCGCATTGGCGGCGAGGATCGCCTCGGCATCGGTCTCCAGCGCGGCAGCCATCGCCTCCAGCAGCGCGGCCTTGGCACTGGAAGACAGCTGCGCCAACTGTTGGGCAGCGGTGCGGCAGGCCAGCGCCTGGCTGCGGATGTCGGAAGTGGGGCTGGCAACCATCTCAATGTCCTCGAAGAAAATCAGCATGGCGCCACGCCATGCGTGGCGGCGGAACCGGCGTGCGTTCGACATCCAGCCGCCACGCATGGCCTGGCGTTACCGGATCACAGCAGTACCAGGTCGTCGCGGTGAATCACGTTGCCACCGTAGTTGTAGCCGAGCACGGCTTCGATGTCGCGCGAGTGGCGGCCGGCAATGCGGCGGATGTCGCTGGCCGAATACTGACTGACCCCGCGCGCCAGACTGACCTCGCCACTGTCGCTGCGCAGGCGCACGACGACCATGTCGCCGCGGCGGAAATCACCTTCGGCCGCGCGCACGCCACCGGGCAGCAATGAAGCGCCCTTGTCGCGCAGCGCGGCGGCCGCGCCGTCATCGATCACGATCGCACCGGGTTCCAGCGGTGCATGCCGCAGCCAGTACTTGCGCGCGGCCACCCGGGTCTGCCCGGCGTGGATGCGCGTGCCGAACAGCGTGCCCTGCGCCAACGCGCGCACCACCTCGCTGCTGCGACCGTTGAACAGGCAGGTATCGATCCCCACCCGGCCGGCCTTGGCTGCCGCTTCCAGCTTGGTATGCATGCCGCCGGTGCCGGCGCCGCTGCCGGCACCCCCGGCCATCGCCAGCACCGCGCCGGTCAGCTCGGGCACGTCGTGGATCGGCACCGCGTGCGGATCGCGACGCGGGTCGGCGCTGTACAGGCCGTCGATGTCGGTGGCGATGAACAGCACATCGGCATCGATCAGCGCGGCCACGGTGGCCGCCAGGTTGTCGTTGTCGCCGAGCTTGAGTTCATCCACCGATACGGTGTCATTTTCGTTCACCACCGGCAATGCGCCCAGCCGCAGCAGTTCATTGAGGGTGGCGCGTGCATTGAGGTAGCGGCGGCGGTTGCGCAGGTCGTCGTGGGTGAGCAGTACCTGGGCCACCGGACGCTCGAAGAAGCGCTGCCACAGCCCGATCAGCTGCGCCTGGCCCAGCGCGGCCAGCGCCTGGCGCGCGGCCATCGCCGCGCCGGCTTCCAGCGCGCGCGGCACGATCGCGCGGCCGGCAGCCACCGCGCCCGACGACACGATCACCACCTCGCGCCCGGCCACTACATTGGCCGACACGAACTGGGCCAGGCCCAGTGCATGGCGCGGCGACAGCCCGCCACCATCGGCAGCCAGCAGGCTGCTACCCACCTTGAGCACGGCACGCTTCCACGTGGGCAGCGGTTGTTCGGGGAACGGCGAATGCACGGAGGGGCTCATGGGTGGGATGCGCCTCAGCGCGTGTTCCATTCGTGGAGGCTGGCGGTGGCGCTGCCGTGCACCAGCAGCGGGTCGGTGGCCACCAGCGCCTGCGCGGCAGCCAGGTCGGCCACGTTCTGCAGCACGTAGGCACCGCCGCTCTTGTCGCTGAAACCACCGGTGAGCAGCAGCTGCCCGCGCGCGCGCACCTCATCGAGGAAGCGCACGTGGTCGGCCGCCACGTCGTCGCCGAAGGCCGGGGTGCGTGTGACCACTACCAGGTAGCAGGTTTGCATGGGGATTCCCTTGGTTTGCCGGGTAGAGCCCGGCGCTACGTGTGGAAACGGCGACCTTGCGGTCGCCGTCAGGATTACACCAGGGCGGCCCAGCGGGCGCGCAGGTCATCCAGGCGCAGGTCGGCGGCCGCACCGGGTGAGGTACGCGCAGCCAGGCTGCCTTCGGGCGTGCGCCCCTGCCCGGCGCTGTCGGCACCGGCCGCGGCGGCCTTGTAGGCCTCGCGGAAGGGTACGCCGGCCACCGCCGCTTCCACCGCCACATCGGTGGCATACATGCCCGAGTCGATCGCCGCGCGCAGCTTGTCGTCGCGCCATTCCAGGTTGGCCAGCAACGCGGGCAGCAGTTCCAGGGCGGCCAGGCCACGACCGAAGCCGTGGAAGATGGCGCCCTTGCTGCTCTGCAGGTCACGGTGGTAGCCGGACGGCAGCGACAGCAGCTGTTCGATCTCGGTACGCGCGGCGGCCACGCTGGCATGGGTGGCGCGCATCAGTTCGATCACGTCCGGGTTGCGCTTGTTGGGCATGATCGAGCTGCCGGTGGTGTACTGCGCCGGCAACGCCACGAAACCGAACTCGGCGCTGGTGAACAACGACAGATCCCAGGCGATGCGGCGCAGGTCCAGGGTCGCTCCACCCAGCGCTTCCAGCGCGGCCAGTTCGAACTTGCCGCGCGACAGCTGCGCGTAGATCGGCGACACCTGCATGCGCGCAAAACCCAGCGCGGCGGTGGTGTGGGCGCGGTCCAGCGGCAGGTTGACGCCGTAACCGGCGGCGGTGCCCAGCGGGTTGGCGTCGATCTGGGCGAAGGTGTCATGGGCGCGGATGGCGTTGTCGATGAATGCCTCGGCCCAGCCGGCCCACCACATGCCCGCCGAAGACACCACGGCGCGCTGGATATGGGTGTAGCCCGGCAGCGGCAGGTCCTTTTCGGCCTCGGCGCGGTCCAGCGCCACCTTGGCGATCTCGCGGCTCAGGCCGGCCACGTGCAGCAGCTTGTCCTTCAACCACAGCCGGGTGGCGACCAGGATCTGGTCGTTGCGGCTGCGCCCGGTGTGGATCTTGCGGCCGGCATCGCCCAGGCGTTCGGTCAGGCGCGCTTCGATCGCCGAATGGCAATCCTCGAAACGCTCATCGAGCACGAAAGCGCCGCTGCGGAAATCCTCGCCCAGCACGTCCAGCTCGCGCAGCAGGCCGTCCAGCTCATCGCTGGACAGGATGCCGATGTGCTGCAGGCCCTGCGCGTGCGCCTTGCTGGCGGCAACGTCGTACAGGAAGAACGCGCGGTCCAGGATCACATCATCGCCGGCCAGGAAGGTCTGGATTTTCGCATCCACCGCCACGCCGGGCTTCTGCCACAGAAGGTCTGCCATGTCTTGCTCCGTTGGCGGAGGATCTCCGCCGGGTTGTGCGCGCGCCGTTGCCGGTGCGCGCGCGATGGGGATCAGTGCGCGATCGCGGCCAGCTCGTCCAGGCCCAGCGCCAGGTTGAGGTTCTGCATGGCCTGGGTGGCCGCGCCCTTGAGCAGGTTGTCCAGGGTGGCCACCACGACCACGCGCTTGCCGCCCGGGGCCACGTCGAACCCGCCGATCTGCACGCCGTGGCGGCCGGCGATCTGGCTGACCCACGGGGCCTCGTCGATCACCTCCACCAGCGCTTCGTTGGCGTAGTACTGCTGGTAAAGCGCCATCACCTCCTCGCGCTTGACGATGGTGTTCAGCCACAGGTTCACGGTCATGGTGATGCCACGGAAATGCGGCGCCACGTGCGGCATGAACTCCACCGGCACGCGCAGGTGCGCGGTGACTTCGCGCTCGTGCACGTGGTTGGTGAGCGCGTACGGCATCAGGTTGTCGCGCAGCAGCTCGGGGTTGTTCTTGTCCGAGGGGGTGGTGCCGGCGCCGGAATACCCGGACACCCCGAAGCACTGCGGCGGCCCGGCCAGCTGCTGGAGCAACGGGCTGATGGCCAGCTGCATCGCGGTGGCGTAGCAGCCCGGGTTGCTGATGTGCTTCTGGCCCAGGTAGTCGCCGCGGGTCAGCTCGGGCAGGCCGTAGTACCAGCTCGGCTCGAAGCGATGGTCGGCCGACAGGTCCACGATCACCGTGTCTGGTTTGGCCGCATCCAGTGCAGCCACGAACGGCGCGGACAGCCCGTTGGGCAGCGCCAGGATCACCGCGTCCACGCCCTTGGCAGCCACCGCGTCGGCGTCCAGGTTCTCGAACTGCAGGTCGCCATTCCAGTCGGCGTGGTGGTCGGCCACGCGCTGCCCGGCCAGCTCGCGCGAGGACACAAAGCCCAGCGTCAACTGGGGATGGGCGGCAATCAGCGTGATCAGCTCGGCGCCGGTATGGCCACGGGCGCCGACGATGCCGACGGTATACGAGGCGGCGCTGCTCATGCGTGTGCATCCAGGCGGTGCTGCAGGTGGCGCTTCACGCCTGCCCACTCCGCATCGATGATGGAGAAGATGACCGTGTCGCGCGGGGTGCCATCGGGGTGGCGCTTGTGGTTGCGCAGCACGCCGTCCTGCTTGGCGCCCAACCGCGCGATCGCGGTACGCGAGGCGAAGTTGAACCAGCTGGTCTCAAACACCACGCTCAGGCAGTTCAGGCGCTCGAAGGCATGGGTGAGCAGCATCAGCTTGGTTTCGGTGTTGACCCCGGTGCGCTGGGCAGCTTCCCCGTACCAGGTGTAGCCGATGCTCAACTTCGGCACGTCTTCTTCCATGCCGTAGTAACGGGTGGTGCCCACCACCTCGTCGGCGTCGTTGAGCACCACGAACGGCAGCACCTTGCCTTCGGCCTGGGCCTGCAGGGCGGCCTGCACATAGCCGGTCATGGTCTTGGCGCTGGGCACCTGGGTGTACCAGAGGTTGGACAGCGTGCCGTCGCCCAGCGCCCCGCGCAGACCGTCGATGTGCGCCATCTGCAGCGGCTCCAGCCGCGCGTGGGTGCCGGCCAGCGTGGGCACCTTGGTCCAATCGGCGTGATTCATGGGGTTCAGCCCTCCAGGCTCGGAATGCGCGTGGCGCAGTGTTCAACGTAGGTACGGATCCGCTCGAAACCATCGGCGCCAAACCAGAACACCTTCCAGGTGCCCTGCTTGTAGCAGCCGTCGGACTCGGCGTAGTAGAAGTGGTTGATCGGGTTGCCGTTGCGCGAGCGCCAGAACAGCTGCGGGGTTTCGTCCAGCATCACATTCCACACCGCACGGCCCAGGCCTTCGCCCTGTGCATCATCGAGCACCGCGAACTTGTCCAGGTACACGCCTTCAGCTTCATCGGTAAGGATCACCGCAGCGCGGTAGTTCTCACTGACGTAGGCGCGCAGCAGCTTGGTCTTCTCGAAATAGTCCGGCACCAGGGTACGGCCGAAACTGGATTCGATCAGGCCCTTCAGGCGCGGCAGGTCCAGTTCGCTCCAGGCGGTGGCGCGCAGCACCTTCTCGCCCTTGCGCACCAGCGTACCGGAGCCCTTGTGGGTGAACAGTTCCTTGGCCAGATCGGCCGGGCGGGTAATCGACACCGACGACTCCAGCGGCAGGCGGTCCAGCAGGTCCTTGATCTGTTCGATCTTGACCCGCATGCCACCGTGGATCCAGGGCTGCTGCATCAGCTGGTCGTATTCGGTGGACAGGTTGATCGAGTCGATCACCTTGCCCTCTTCATCCAGCAGGCCGCCGGTACCGGTGAGGAAGATGATCTTGTACGGCTGCAGTTCCTGCACCAGTTCGTTGGCGGCGAAATCGGCGTTGACGTTGAGGATCTGTCCGCAGCGGGTTTCGCCCAGGCTGGTGATGACCGGGATCGAGCCGGCACGCAGGCTGGCTTCGATCGGGGCCAGGTTGACCTTCTTGACCTCGCCGACCAGGCCGTAGGTGTCCTGGTCCAGGTACTCGGCTTCGAACACGCCACCGGTGATCGAGGTGGCGCGCGCACCGTTCTGCTGCAGCGCCTCGACCAGCTGCAGGTTGGACGCCTGGAACACCCGGCGCACGATCGCCAGGCCCTCCGGCGAGGTCACGCGCAGGCCGTTGACGGTTTCCTTGACGATGCCCGCTGCCGACAGCTCGGCATCCAGCTGCGGGCCGGCACCATGCAGCACGATCGGGGTCAGCCCCACTTCCTGCAGGAACGACAGCGAAGAGGTCAGGGCGTCCAGGTCGTCGCGCAGCACCGCGCCGCCGACCTTGACCACGGCGAAGCGCTTGGCGTCCACCTGCGAGAAGCGCTTGAGGTACTGGCTGATTTCCTTCGCGCTGGCCATGCTCGAAAGCAGGCGCACGATGGTCTGGCGGGTCTGGCGGTGGGGCTGGGAAGAAGGCATTTCGGTATCGTCGCAGGCGGCCGCGGCCGCGATGGAGGTTCCGTCAGTGGCGGGCCACGACGGTGTCATTGGATCAGGCGCCGTGCGCAATGATGCGGTGCACCGAGTCGGCGTAGCGCTGCAACTGCGCCAGCGTCACGAACTCATCGGCGGTGTGGGCCTGGGCGATGTCGCCCGGGCCGTACACCAGCGTGGTGTAGCCCCCGGCGGAGAACAGCGAGGCTTCGGTCCAGAAGTCCACCGCGTTGCCGATCGGGATATCCAGCGCATCGGCCACGTCGCGCGCGGCCAGCCGGCGGTTCTCCGCCTCGGCGATATCACCGGCCGGGAAGCTCGGGCCACGGAAGGTCTCGGTGAACAGCGCGGCCTCCGGTTCGGCGAAGCCGGCGAAGGTGGCCAGCAGCGCGTCGATGTCCATCGACGGCAGCGGGCGGAATCCAAAGCGCAGCTCGGCGGCCGGGGCGATCATGTTGGCCTTGATCCCGCCCTCCACACGCCCGATGTTGAAGCGCAGACCGGTCAGCCCGCCGAAGCGCGCGTGCGACAGCGACTCCACATGGTCCAGCGCGCGGTTGCCCCAGCGCATGGCCTGATGCAATGCGCTGGCCGCCGCATCCTGCTTGCCCGACGCATGCCCGGCGCGCCCGGCAAACTGCATCAGCACCGAACTGATGCCACGGTGCGCGAGCACCGCTTCGCTCATGGTCGGCTCGGCCACCAGCACGGCTTCATAGGCAATGCCACGGGCGAGGAAGGCGGCGATGCAGCGTGGGTCGTTGGCTTCCTCGTCGCTGGAGAACAGGAACGCGGCATCGCCGTCACTGGCATTGGCCGCAGCCACCAGGGCCGCCGCCGCGCCCTTGATGTCACACACGCCCAGGCCGATCACCCGGTCTTCGGTACGCCGCATCACATGCGGGTCGGCGGTCCAGTGCGGGGAATCCGGCACGGTGTCCAGATGCACGTTGAACAGGTACTTCGGCCTACCGCGCACCGCGTACAGGCTGACCGCACCGTCGCCGTGGTCGATCACCTCCACGGTGAACCCGGGCAGGTTCGCACGCAGGTAATCGAAGATGCCGCCGGTGGTGATCGCACGCGGCGGATTGCGCGTGTCGAAGGAGACCAGGGCCTGCAGGTGGGTAAGGGTATTGTCGAGCATGCGGGGTCAGTCCTTCACTGCGGCAACGGCCGCATCCTGGTAGATCGTGGGTCGCGCTATTTCCATCAGCAGCTCCGGACGCGCCGGAGCAGCGAACCCGAAACGCGCGTACAGACCGTGCGCGTCACGGGTGGCCAGCATGAAACGGCGCAGGCCCTGCAGCGCCGGCTGCGCCATTACCGCCTCGATCAACGCCGTGCTGTAGCCGCGCCCGCGGTGACCGGGCAACACGAACACATCGGCCAGGTAGCCGAAGGTCGCACCGTCGGTGATCACCCGGGCAAAGGCCACCTGACTGCCATCGTCCAGATAGCCGCCGACGCACAACGAGCCGTCGATCGCCCGCTGCACCGTTTTCCGTGGAATCCCTTCGCTCCAATACGCCTGGGTCGACAGATACTGGTGAATCAGCGTGACATCGAGCCGCTGTTTATCGGTGCAGACGTGCAGGTTCATGGTCTCGGTCCGGTTCAACGCCCGGCGGGTAGCGCGCACCCGCCGGACTCGTCGATCAATCGATCAGCGATTCACCTGCGCGTACAGCGTGGAGCTCATCCCGAACAGCTTGATGAAGCCTTCGGCTTCCTCCACGCCCCAGTCAGCCGACTGCGCATACGTTGCGCCCTTGGTGTTGAGCAGGTGCGGCGACTTCACCGCCACCGCATCCACGCGGCCGCCGCGGGTTTCCAGCACCACTTGCCCGTTGACCTTGCTCTGCGAGGACTTCAGGAACGCCTCGATGTCGGTCTTGAGCGGGTCGTGGTAGAAGCCTTCGTACACCAGCTCCACCCACTTGCGCGCCACGTCCGGCTTGAAGCGGTTCTGCTGCTTGGTCAGCACCGCATCTTCCAGCGCGCGGTGCGCGGCCAGCAGCGAGACCAGGCCCGGCGCTTCGAACACGATGCGGCCCTTCAGGCCGATCACGGTGTCGCCGGTGTACACACCACGGCCCACCCCGTACGGGGCAAACAGCTTGTTGAGCTGGGCCAGGATCTGCTCACCCGGCAATGCCTTGCCGTTGAGTTCCACGGCTTCGCCTTCGACAAACGTCAGGCTGACGGTCAGCGGCTCCAGCGGCCATTCGCTGCGCGGCGCGCACCAGCCACGGGCACCTTCGCCCGGGGCTTCCCAACGGTCGATCTCGCCGCCGGACATGGTCAGGCCCAGCAGGTTCTCGTTGATGGTGTAGGCCTGCTGCTTGGCGCGCACACCGAAGCCGCGTTCTTCCAGGTACTTCTGCTCGTAGGCGCGGGTCTGGGTGTGTTCCTTCTGGATCTCGCGGATCGGCGCGACGATCTGGTAGTCGCCCAGCGCCTTCACGGCCAGGTCGAAACGCACCTGGTCGTTGCCCATGCCGGTGCAGCCGTGGGCGATGATGCGGGTACCCAGTTCGGCGGCGCGCTTGAGCGCGGCGTCCACGATCAGGTAGCGGTCGGACACCAGCAACGGGTACTGGCCCTGGTAGCCTTCGCCGGCCCACACGAACGGCTTGACGAAGCCGCTCCAGATGGCCGGGCCACCGTCGACGGTGACATGGCTGGTCACGCCCAGCTCGGCGGCGCGCTTCTCGATGAAGTCGCGTTCTTCGTCATCCACGCCGCCGGTGTCGGCGAACACGGTGTGCACGTTGTAACCGCGTTCCTGCAGGTAAGGCACGCAGAAGCTGGTGTCCAGTCCGCCGGAGAAAGCCAGGACGATGTCTTTGTTGGTCATGGGGGTCAGGTCCAATTGGGAATGCGGTAAGTGTTGGGGCCGGTAGCGCCACGCCACGCGTGGCGGCACCGTTGGATGCGTTCGATTACCGGCCGATCAACGCCGACATGATCGCCTTCTGCACGTGCAGGCGGTTTTCGGCTTCGTTGATGGCGATGCACTGCGCCGAGTCCATCACCCCGTCGGTGGCCTTCACATTGCGGCGCAGCGGCAGGCAGTGGCTGAACACACCATTGTTGGTCAGCGCCATCTTGGCTTCGTCGACGATGAAGTGCTGGTACTGGTCGCGGATCGGCTTTTCCGGTTCCCAGTTGCCGAAGAACGGCAGCGCGCCCCAGCTCTTGGCGTACACCACGTCGGCACCGGCGTAGGCGCTGGCGATGTCATGGCTGACCTGCAGCGATCCACCGCTCTCGGCCACGTTCTGCTCGGCCCACCCCATGTAGCGCTCGTCCAGGATGTAATCCGGGGTCGGGCACAGCAGGGTCACATCCATGCCCATGCGGGTGGCGATGGTCAGCGCCGAGTTGGCCACCGCGGTGTTGAGCGGCTTGGGGTGGTAGGTCCAGGTCAGCACATACTTCTTGCCGCGCAGGTCCTGGCTGCCGAAATGCTCCTGCAGCGCCATCACGTGGGCCAGTTCCTGGCACGGGTGGGTGATGGTTTCCATGTTGATCACCGGCACCGGCGAGTACTTGGCGAAGCTCTTGAGCACGATGTCCTCGCGGTCCTTGGCCCAGTCGATGAACTTCGGGAACGCACGTACCGCGATCAGGTCGCAGTAGCGGCCCAGCACCTTGGCCACTTCGGCGATGTGCTCCTCGGTGTCCCCGTCCATCACCGTGCCCAGGTTGAACTCGATCGGCCATGCATCCTTGCCCGGCTGCAGCACGATGGCGTGCCCGCCCAGCTGGAAGGCACCCAGCTCGAAGCTGGTGCGGGTGCGCATGGACGGATTGAAGAACACCAGGGCAATCGACTTGCCCTTGAGCTCGTCGCCCAGCTTGTTGCGCTTGAACAGCGCGGCCTGGGTCAGCAGGGCATCCAGGTCGGTGCGGCTCCAATCCTGGGTGTTCAGGAAGTGCTTCAGGGACATCGATCGATCCTTTGCGGCAAGAGGTTCAGGGCGTGGAAAAAATGTACAGATGAAACTTTTCAAATCGTAGAAACGAAAAAACCCAGCGCGGGGGCTGGGTTTTCCGAACAGACAGCACGAAGCTCCGGTTACCCAGCGAAAATGTGGGGTTCCGGTCGGCGGGCACGCGACGTCATGCCGGTCGCCATGCGGGCGGCGCTGGTGTCGTGCTGGAAGTCGGTGAGTTTCATGGCCGCCCATCTTTGCATGCACCCGGGGCGGGTGCAAGGCCCGTAGGGGCATCCAGGCGGCCGATTCCCACCCTGGGTGGGTGCGCCGCCTCAGGGATTGCCAGCGCCGCCCTGCTCTGCGCCGATCCAGGGGGTGATCGAGACGCGGATCTTGAGCCGGTTGCCTGGATCTTCGGGCAGCCGGGACCGGTATTTGGTGCCCTTGTAGACGTAATCCACGTCATAGGCGATGGGGCGGCGGAACTCGCGCCCGACCGGAATGATCCGGCATTCGCGGGTCAGCAGCGGGCCGTTGTTGGCGGCCGGGGTCGGGGCTTCGGCCACCGGCGCCTCTTCCTCGGTGCCGTCTTCACGGCGGAAGATCGAGCGTACCGAGTCCATGAAGCGGCCAAAGCGGCCCTTGTCTTCCTGTGGCTCTTCCCCGGTGACGTTGACCGGGGCAAGCGTGCGCGTGGACACCGGCTCGCAGTGCTCCTCGGTCCGGGTAGCGCGCAGGGTCTGGAAGACCGGCTCCACGTTGAGCACCTGGGCGTAGTCGAACTTGACGTTCTCCACGATGACCACCCGGTTCCGGACCTCACCCTCCTGGGCGCGCGCCACGGAGGCGGCACCGCCAAGCAGGCAGGCCAGCGTCAACAACGAAGCGGATTTCATTGGCAACAGGTAAGAGGACAAGGTGTCTAGTTTAGGCAGTGCCAGGCACAAGGGGCTGAACATTACCCTTCCGCGACGATTCTGCCCATAGGCCACCGCCCGGGCCGGGCGACCCGGCGGCTCCGGCGCTGGGCGCCGATGTGATCTAAAATCGAGGGCTTGCCCCCTTCCCTTCCCACCACCGACCCCCATGACCCTGCGCCTGCACAACAACCTGACACGCCAGCTCGAACCGTTCACCCCGCTCGATCCGGCCTGTCCGACCCTGTATGTGTGCGGCCCCACGGTCTATAACTATGTGCATATCGGCAATGCGCGTGGCCCGGTGGTGTTCGGGGTGCTGGCCGACCTGCTGCGGCGCCGCTTCGGTGGCCTGCGCTACGCCCGCAACATCACCGACGTGGACGACAAGATCAACACCGCCGCGCGTGAGCAGAACGTGCCGATCTCGGCCATCACCGACCGCTTCGCTGCCGCCTACCGCGAGGACATGGGTGCGCTGGGCGTGGTGCCGCCGGACATCGAACCCGAGGCCACCGCGCACATCCCGCAGATCGTGACGATGATCGAGCAGCTGATCGCCGCCGGGCATGCCTATGCCGCCGAGGGCCACGTGCTGTTTTCGGTCAGTTCCTATGCCGCCTACGGCAAACTCTCGCGCCGCGACCCGGACGAGATGCTGGCCGGCGCCCGCGTCGACGTGGCCCCCTACAAACGTGAACCGGGCGACTTCGTGCTGTGGAAGCCGTCCAGCGACGACCTGCCCGGCTGGGAGTCGCCGTGGGGCCGTGGCCGCCCCGGCTGGCACATCGAGTGCTCGGCGATGGCCGCCGCGCACCTGGGGCCGACCATCGACATCCATGCCGGCGGCGTGGACCTGCAGTTCCCGCACCATGAAAACGAGATCGCGCAGAGCGAGTGCGCCCACGGCGGACAGACCTTCGCCCGGTTCTGGCTGCACAACGGCATGCTCAACTTCGGCGGCGCCAAGATGAGCAAGTCCATCGGCAACATCGAGCGCGTGCACGACCTGGTCCGCAAGCATGCCCCCGAGGCGCTGCGCTATGCGCTGCTGTCGGCCCACTACCGGCAGCCGCTGGACTGGTCCGACGCCCTGATCGAGCAGTCCGCGCGCACCCTGGACCGCCTGTACGGGACCCTGCGCGACCTGGCCGATGTGCAGGCCACGGCAGTGATTCCGGCCGAGATCGAGGCCGCGCTGGACGATGACCTCAACACGCCGCAGGCGCTGGCCGAACTGGCGCGCATCGCCGGTGAGGCGCGCAAGGCCGGTCCCGCCGACCAGGCCCGCTGGAAGACCGCGCTGCTCGGCGCCGGCCTGGCCCTGGGCCTGCTGCAGCAGGACCCGACAACCTGGTTCGGCAACGCACCCGGCGATGCCGACGAGGACGCGCGCATCCAGGCCCTGATCGACGCCCGCACCGCCGCCAAACAGGCGCGCGACTTCGCCGGCGCCGACGCCCTGCGCGACCAGCTCGCCGCCGAGGGCATCGTGCTGGAAGACACCGCGCAGGGCGTGCGCTGGGTGCGCAAGCGCGCCTGAGCGGCCTGGCCCTGCCCGCCACGACACAGACCCGGCCACGGATGGCCGGGTGCATTCCCCGAACCATCACGGCCTGACCACGGAAGGCACCCACCGGCCCGGAGTCCCCCATGACCACCCCCTCCCCGTTCCCGCTTGAACCCACCGCCGCCGCCGCGCAGGCCGCCATCGCCGAGGAATTCGCCTTCTTCGGCGACTGGTCCGAGCGCTACCAGTACCTGATCGACCTGGGCCGCAAGCTGCCGGCCTTCCCCGAAGAATGGAAGACCGAACAGCACCGCCTGCTGGGCTGCCAGTCGATGGTCTGGATCGTGCCCGAAGGCAACGCGCAATCGTTGCGCTTCCACGCCATCAGCGACTCGGCGATCGTCTCCGGGCTGATCTACCTGGCGCTGCGCGTGTACTCGGGGCGTTCGGCCGCCGACATCCTGGCCACCGAGCCGAGCTACATCCAGGACATCGGGCTGGCGCGCCACCTGTCGCCCACGCGCAGCAACGGCGTGGCCGCCATGCTGGCCTTCATCCGCGAGACCGCGCAGTCGCAGCACGCCCAACCGTGAGCGCCGGTGCCCCTGCCGAACCGGCCGAAGGCGCGCTGACCCTGCTTGCCCGCCCCGGCTTCTCGCTGCTGCTGGCCTACCGCATCTGCGCGATGCTGTCCTACCAGATCGTCGCGGTCACGGTGGGCTGGCACATCTACGAGGTGACCCGCAATCCGTTCTCGCTGGGCCTGGTGGGGCTGGCCGAGGTACTGCCGTTCTTCTGCGTGGCCCCCTTCGCCGGCTACCTGGTGGACCACCTGCCGCGCCGTCGGCTGGGCATGGTGGCCGCCAGCGGGCTGGTGCTCACCGCCGTGGTCTTGACGGCCGTGGCCCAGGGCTGGCTGCCGTTCCACGGGGTGTGGCCGATCTACGCGGCCATTGCGATGACCGGCATGGTCCGCGCGTTTTTGTCGCCGATCTACAACGCGCTGTTCGCGCGCGTGCTCGAACGCCATCAGTACGCCCGCGGTGCGGGCCTGGGCGCAGTGGTGTTCCAGGCCGGCATGGTTGCCGGCCCGGCGCTGGGCGGGCTGCTGGTCGCCTGGGGCGGCAAGGGCGTGGCCTACGGGGTGGCCGTGGCGGTGGCGCTGATCGCGGTCGGCTGCCTGTCTGTGCTGCGCGTGTCCGAACCGGTGCACAGCGGCCCGGCCGCACCGATCTTCAAGAGCATCGCCGAAGGCGGCCGCTTCGTGCTGGGCAACAAGATCATGGTCGGGGCGATGGCGCTGGACATGTTTTCGGTGCTGCTCGGCGGCGTGGTGGCAATGCTGCCGGCGTTCCTGCATGAAATCCTGCACCACGGCCCGGAGGGACTGGGCATCCTGCGCGCCGCCCCGGCACTGGGCTCGGTGTGCGTGGGTCTGTGGCTGGCGCGCCGCCCGCTGCAGCGCAATGCCGGGCGGGTGCTGCTGTTGGCGGTGGCTGGCTTCGGGCTGTGCGTGATCGGCTTCGGGCTGTCGCACAGCTTCTGGCTGTCGGCGCTGATCCTGCTGTTCTACGGCGCCTTCGACGGCGTCTCGGTGGTGGTCCGTTCGACCATCCTGCAGTTGGCCACGCCGGAAGAAATGCGCGGCCGGGTGTCTTCGATCAACGGCATCTTCATCAGTTCATCCAACGAACTGGGCGCCTTCTACGCCGGCACCATGGCCAGGCTGCTGGGCCTGGCCCCGGCGGTGGTGCTGGGCGGTTTCGCGGTGTTGAGCGTGGCGGGCATCACCGCCTGGAAGAATCCCACCCTGCGCCGGCTGAACCTGCGCGACCTGTAGGCCCACCGGTCACCGCCACGCCCTCACGAAAAAGGCGTTTCTCTCAAGGCAGCGGAGTGGCTGGTTTCAAGGGCGGCAACCGCTGGCGCGCGGCGGCAGGTGGATGGCCGGGATGTGAGGCGCGCTGTGGCTCGGGATGATGTCTCCGCTCATGCCTGTCGCGAGCATGAGGGCCCCGTAGCGACCGGCAGGCCGCTACGGGGCTCGCTTGCGGTGCGAAGACGGAAAATCGACCGCTTCCTTGGCACGCCGTTGAGTCGAGCGCTGGGCCGGCAGCGGCCAACAGCACGGTTCCCGCGTGCCACCTCTGCGGGAGAGCACTCACGAAAAAGCCCGGCCGAAGCCGGGCTTTTTCTTGTCAATCAACCACCATCAGCGATCAGTCGCCCTGCTGCTTCTGCAAGTGCTCCCAACGCTCCTGGGCGTCAATGGTGCGTTCGGCGGTCAGACGCGCGTCAAGGCGGTCCAGGCCGATTTCTTCACCGGTGTCCACGCAGTAGCCGTAGTCACCGTCTTCCAGGCGCTTGAGCGTGCTGTTGATCTTGCCGATCAGCTTGCGGTAACGATCGCGGGTACGCAGTTCCAGCGAGTTCTCGGTCTCGCGGGTGGCGCGCTCGGCTTCATCGCCGATGTCACGCACTTCTTCCTGCAGGTTCGCGATGGTCTGCTTGGATTCCTCGACCAGATCATTGCGCCAGTGCTGCAGGCGCTGGCGGAAATACTCCAGCTGCAGCGGGCTCATGTATTCCTCTTCCGCGCTCGGCTTGTAGCCGACGGGCAGGATCGGACGACCGGTGGCTTCGTCAGTCTTGTATTCCACCACCTTGACCTTGGTGCGCGGGGCCGGGGCGGCCGAACGCGCGGCCACGGCAACGGCGACCTTGCCGACCGGACGCGACACGGGCTTGGGAGCGGACTCGGACTTGGCGGGGGTTTTTGCAGGCGATTTCGAAACGGGCACGGGATTCTTGTTTTGCGGGGCTTTGGACGCGGAGGCGGCCGCTACCGGCTTCGGCGTGGTCGCCGGAGTGGGAGCAGGCTTGGCCGCGGCGTTGGCCGGGACAGACTTGGCCGGCGCCGGCGGAGCCGGCTTCGGTGCGGACTTCACTACGGGTGCTGCAACCGGCTTGGCGGCCGGCTTGGTTGCCACAGGCTTGCTGGCGGTTTTGTTTGCCTTGACCGGCTTGGCCGGCGGCTGTTGGGCCGCGACCTTCTTGGCCGGCACAGGCTTGGAGACCGGCTTGGACACTGCCGGTTTCACGGATTTCTTGGCCACCGTCTTGCTGGGCGTGGCCTTCTTCACCGGCGCTTTGACGACCGGCTTGGCCGCCGCCACCTTCTTGACGACAGCCTTCTTGGCCGTCGGCTTGGCCGCGGTGACCTTCCTGGCCGGCGCCTTGCTCACCACCGGCTTTTTGGCGACGGCTTTCTTCACCGCCTTGGCCGGGGTCTTGGCGACCGGTTTCTTTACGGGTGCCGTCCTGGCCGCCGGTTGTTTGGATGCAGGCTTGCCAGCCGGCTTTGCGGCCGGTTTCTTGGCAACGGACTTGGCCGCCAACTTCTTAGCAACAGGCTTGGCGGTTTTCTTGGCGGCCTTGACGGCCTTGTTTGCAGTTTTTTTAGCAGCCACGAAACGCTCTTCCTTGGTTTCCCCGGGGCCCGGGAAAGCGGGCCTTTATAGCCTACCCGACCAGCAGCAGCAACCACACCCCTTGCTCCGTTCAGCCCCGGAGCCGCAAGGCGTGAAGCCGGTCCGCCCGTCCAGCGGGGCCGGCTTGCGCAGTTCGGTACCTGACCCGGCAACCGCCGGGGCGGCCCGCCACGCGCGTGGGCGCGGAGGGGGCCAACACCCCATCCTGCGACAAATGCGGCCTTCATGCCAACTGCCTTAAGATTGGCAGGTGATCTCTCGACTGCTCATTGCCGTGCTGCGCTTCTACAAGCGCTTCATCAGCCCGTTGCTGGGGCCGCGCTGCCGCTTCATGCCCAGCTGTTCTGAATACGCCATGCAAGCCATCGCCACGCATGGGCCCGCGCGCGGCGGCTGGCTGGCCGCGCGCCGGCTGGGCCGTTGCCATCCCTTCCATCCCGGCGGCATCGACGAGGTGCCGCCGCGCACCGCGGGTGACGCTGCCTGCCGCTGCACAGGAAAACACTGAAATGCCCTCCACGCTCATCGTCAACGCCCGCCTGGTCAACGAAGGCACCATCGCCCAGGGCGACCTGCGCATCGAAAACGGCCGCATCGCGCAGATCGGCACCGGCCTGGACGCCCGCCCGGGCGAAACCGTGGTGGACGCCGCCGGCCGCTGGCTGCTGCCCGGCATGATCGACGACCAGGTGCACTTCCGCGAACCCGGCCTGACCCACAAGGGCGACATCGCCACCGAGTCGGCCGCCGCGGTGGCCGGTGGGCTGACCAGCTTCATGGACATGCCCAACACCAACCCGCCCACGCTCAACGCCGAGATCCTGCAGGCCAAGTACGACGCCGCGGCCGGCCGGGCACGCGCCAATTACGGCTTCTACATGGGCGCCAGCAACGACAACCTGGAACACATCCAGTCGCTGGACCCCAGGACCGCGCCCGGCATCAAGGTGTTCATGGGCGCCTCCACCGGCAACATGCTGGTGGACAACCCGGACACCCTGGACGCGATCTTCCGCGACGCCCCCACCCCGATCATCACCCATTGCGAAGACACCCCGATGATCGATGCCAAGGCCAAGGAGTACGCCGACAAATACGGCGATGCGCTCAGTGCCGAACAGCATCCGGACATCCGC
The DNA here is from genome assembly GCA_021733645.1 of Bacillus subtilis subsp. subtilis. Taxonomy (GTDB): domain Bacteria; phylum Pseudomonadota; class Gammaproteobacteria; order Xanthomonadales; family Xanthomonadaceae; genus Stenotrophomonas. The sequence goes on from JAHREJ010000037.1 coordinate 29,413, forward strand.
TCGCGCGAGGCCTGCCTGAAATCCTCCGAGCTGGCGGTGTCGCTGGCGAAGAAGCACGGCACCCGCCTGCACGTGCTGCACATTTCCACCGCCGACGAGCTCAAGCTGTTCGAGCGCGGCCCGCTGATCCGGGCCGATGGCAGCCGCAAGCAGATCACCGCCGAAACCTGCATCCATTTCCTGCGCTTTGACCGCAGCGATTACGCGCGGCTGGGCAACCTGATCAAGTGCAACCCGGCCATCAAGGAAGCCAGCGACCGCGAGGCGCTGACGCGCGCGGTGGCCGAAGACGTGATCGACGTGCTGGCCACCGACCACGCCCCGCACACCTGGGAAGAGAAGCAGAAGCCCTACCCGCAGGCACCGTCCGGCCTGCCGCTGGTGCAGTACGCGCTGGTGGCCGCGCTGGAGCTGGTGCACGAAGGCAAGCTTGAGATCACCCAGGTGGTGCAGAAGTTCGCGCACGCCCCGGCGCAGCTGTTCGATGTGAGCCAGCGCGGTTACCTGCGCGAAGGCTATTTCGCCGACCTGGTGCTGGTGGAAGACGTACCGTTCACGGTCAAGCGCGAGGACGTGCTGTCCAAGTGCGGCTGGTCACCGTTTGAAGGCATGACCTTCCGCTCGCGGATCGCCTCGACCTGGGTCAACGGCGAGCTGGCCTGGGATGGCGAGCAGCTGGTCGGTGCGCCGAACGGCCAGCGCATGAGCTTCGACCGCTGATGCGGGCATCGTGGTTGGGCCTGGCCCTGCTCGCGGCGGGTGCCGCGGGCGTGGGCGCGCTGCTGCCCTCGCCCGCCAGCGCCCAGGCCGACACCCGCGTGGTGTTTCCGGCCAGTGCTTCGCAGGGCGCGATGGTGATCGGCAAGGTGCCGGCCGGCAGCGTGGTGCAGTACGCCGGCCGCACACTGCGGGTGAGCGGCTACGGCAGCGTGGTGTTCGGCATCGGCCGCGATGAGAAAGGCCCGTTGCAGGTGCAGGTGCAGCGCCCGGATGGCGGCAGCGATACGGTCAGCATCGCGGTGACCGCGCGCGACTGGCCGACCGAGCGCGTCAACGGCGTACCGCCCAAGACAGTCAACCCGCCCCCGGCAATCGCCGAGCGGATCAAGCGTGAGCAGGCGCAGGTGACCGCTGCGCGCGCGCGCGACGATGACCGCGCCGACTTCGCCAAGCCCTTCATCTGGCCGGTGCAGGGCCGCATCAGCGGGCGCTTCGGCAATGCCCGGGTGTACAACGGGCAACCCGGCGCGGGGCATTCAGGCATGGACATCACGGTACCGACCGGCACCCCGGTCAAGGCCCCCGCCGCCGGCGTGGTGACCTTCGCCGGCCCGGACCTGTACCTCACCGGCGGCACCTTGCTGCTCGATCACGGCTTCGGGATCAGCTCCAATTTCCTGCACCTGTCGCGGATCGACGTGAAGGTGGGCGATCGGGTGGAACAGGGCCAGGTGATCGCCGCCGTCGGTGCCACCGGCCGCGCGACGGGGCCACATCTGCATTGGGGCATGAACTGGTTCGACACCCGCATTGATCCGTTGCTGGTGCTCGAACGCGGCAAGTGAGCAGCGCGCGGCCAGCGCGCCGCGCGGTTGGCCGGGTTGGCTGCCGAAGCAGCGCCGACCGGTGTTGATCGGCACCGGAACGCATGGCCACGGCCGGCGCGGTGCCACACCCGAAAACACCCGTAGATCCGCGCCATGCGTGGATGCCGCGCCGTGCGCGGCACGCAGGATCAGCCGCGCCCGGCCCACCAGGTGCGCAGCAGTGTGCGCATCGGGGTGACTTTCAGCTCACGCCCGTGCGCACTGGCCTGCAGTCGGGTGCGTGCCAGCGAGGCGTACATGCGCCGTGGGCGCGGGCCGGCAATGCGTGCCGGCCACCGGGCCAACAACTGCTGCGCCCACTGCTGGGCGGCAGTGCCCTGGCCATTGGCCAGCAGCGAACGGGGTACCGCCGCCACGCCGGCCTCATGCAGTCGTTGGGCCAGCGTCTGCAGCAGGACCGGGCCGGCCACATCGCCACGCGCCGGGGTATCGAACACCACCGCTTCCACCGCCGCGACCGCGGCTGCATAGGCATGCAGCGAACCCAACGCCTGCGCCGGCTCCATTGCGGGTGCGCGTGCTTCGATCAGGTCCGGCAGGGTGTCAGCCAGCGCCGCCCACGGGGCACGCACCGGCTCCAGCAGGCGCCCCAGCGGATGCCGCGACCGCTGCCCGGCCCAGCTGCGCAGTTCCTCGCCCCACCACGCCAGCTTGGCATCGGCCGGCATCGGGTCGCCACTGGTGTTGAGAATGTCGTCGAACTCCTGCAGCAGCGCGAACCACGCTACCACCAGGCTGCGCTGTGCCTCGGGCACGAACGGCTCGGCCACCGACCATTCCGGCCAGCGGGTTCGCCACTTGTCCAGGAAACTGTCGAGGGCGCTGGAAGTTGTCACGGGGGAAATCCTTGGAAAGAAATGTGCCGACCAACGGTCGGCGGCTACCGGGGGCGCGACGGTCGGGGACCGCGGCGTGCCTGGGTTGCGCTGCGTACCGGTCAACGGCCGATGCCGACCCGGCGGTCAGGCGCGCGCCAGCGGCCAGGCATCGGCGCGCTGCAGCTGCGCAGGGTGCTCGGCCATGCGCTCTGCGCCCCAGGCCAGTGGGTCGTCGGCGTCCAGCCGGTAGCCCCACAGCGCGGCCACCGAGGCCATGCCGGCGGCGTTGGCGGCCACGATGTCGCGCTCGTCGTCGCCCACGTAAATGCAGGTGGCCGGGTCGATGTTCATGCGCTCGGCCGCGGCCAGCAACGGCAACGGGTGCGGCTTGCGCTGGGCCAGCGTGTCGCCGCCGATCAGCACCTGGCAGCGGGCTTCCCAGCCCAGTTGCGGCACGATCAGCCTGGCCAGGTACTCCGGTTTGTTGGTGACGATGCCCCACACGCAGCCGGCGGCATCCAGCGTGTCCAGCAGGCCGGTGACACCGTCGAACAGCATCGCGTGCTGGCCGATCAGCCCTTCATAGCGTGCCAGGAACTCGGGCACCAGCGCGTCGCGCTCGACCTGCCCCAGTTCCGGGAAGGCCACCGACACCATCGCACGCGACCCCTTGGAGACCACCGGACGCAGTTCGTCCAAGGTGATCGGGGGGCGCGTACGCGCGGCCAGCATCGCGTTGGCGGTGGCCAGCATGTCCGGCGCGCTGTCGAGCAGGGTGCCGTCCAGGTCGAACAGCACCGCCTTGGGAAAACCGGACTCAGACACCGGCCGTCTCTTCGGGCTTCACGGCATGGGCCAGGTAATTGATGTCGGTGCGGCTGCTCAGGCGCGCGCGGTTGCGCCACGGCTCGTAGGCCATGCCGCTGACATCGCGCAGGCTCAAATCGGCGTCGCGCAGCCACTTGCCCAGCTCGGCCGGCTTGATGAAGTCCTGGTAGTGGTGGGTGCCCTTGGGCAGCAGCCGCGCCACGTACTCGGCACCCACGATCGCCACGGCGAACGCGGCCGGGGTGCGGTTGACGGTGGACAGGAACAGCTGGCCGCCGGGCTTGAGCAGGCGGTGGCAGGCGGCGATGATCGCGCCCGGGTCCGGTACGTGTTCCAGCATTTCCATGCAGGTGACCACATCGAAACTACCCGGCTGTTCGGCAGCCAGGTCCTCGGCCGCCTGCACGCGGTAGTCCACGCTGACGCCCGATTCCAGGCCGTGCAGGCGCGCCACCTTGACCAGTTCCGGGGCCAGGTCGATCGCGGTGACGTCCGCGCCCTCCTTGGCCAGCGCCTCGCTGAGCAGGCCACCGCCGCAGCCGATGTCCAGCACGCGCGCACCGCGCAGGGCCACGCGGCTGGCCACGTACTGCAGGCGCACCGGGTTCAGGGCATGCAGCGGCTTCTGCGGGCCGTCGGTATCCCACCAGCGGTTGGCGAGCGCGGCGAACTTGTCCAGTTCGGCCTGGTCGAAATTGGTGGAAGCGTGGGGGGTGTTCATGGGGATCCTTGGTGCATCAAGCACGGATATGGCGGATGCGCTCGCGCCACTGGCGCGCATTGGCGACGATGGCCGCGGTGTCCATGCCGACCAGTTCGCGCTGCACCAGCTTGGGCTGACCGGCAATCCAGACATCGCTGACCTGGTGGCGGCCGGTGGCGTACACCAGCTGCGACAGCACATGGTGCAGCGGCTGGGTTTCCAGCGCGGACAGATCCACGCAGACCAGGTCGGCCTGCTTGCCCACTTCGATCGAACCGATGCGGTCGCCGAAACCCAGCGCGCGCGCGCCGCCCAGGGTGGCCGCACGCAGCGTGGTGGCCGCATCCAGCCCGGTGGCGTCGTTGGCCACGGCCTTGGCCAGGATCGCCGCGGTGCGGTTTTCGCTGAACATGTCCAGGTCGTTGTTGCTGGCGCAGCCATCGGTGCCGATGGCCAGGTTCACCCCGGCGCGCTGCAGCGCGCAGGCCGGGCAGAAGCCCGAGGCCAGCTTGAGGTTGGATTCCGGGCAATGCACCACGCTGACGCCACGCTCGGCGCACAGGTGGATTTCCGCGTCGGTCAGCTGGGTCATGTGCACCGCGATCAGGCGGTCGTTGACCAGGCCCAGCCGGTCCAGGCGCGCCAGCGGGCGCTGCCCGTGCAGCTTGATCGAATCGGTGATTTCCTGCGCGGTTTCATGCGTATGCAGGTGTACCTGCATGTCCAGCTGGTCGGACAGCATGCGCACGCGTTCGAAATTGGCATCGTTGACCGTGTACGGCGCGTGCGGGGCGAAGGAGGTGCCGATCAGCGGGTCGTTGCGCCACTGGTCGTGCAGCTCGCCGGCCTTGGCGAAGTATTCGTCATCGGTCTTGGCCCACGCGGTGGGGAAATCGATGATGACCGCGCCCACCAGCGCGCGGAAGCCGTGCTGCTTGTAGACCGCGGCCTGGACGTCGGAGAAGAAGTAGTTCTCATTGGCACAGGTGGTGCCGCCGCGCAGCATCTCGGCAATGGCCAGGGTGGTGCCGTCGGCCACGAATTCCGGGCCGATCACCGCCGCTTCCACCGGCCAGATGTGCTGCTGCAGCCACACCATCAGCGGCAGGTCGTCGGCCACGCCACGCAGCAGGGTCATCGGGTTGTGCGTGTGCGCGTTGACCAGGCCCGGCATCAGCGCCGCATCCGGGCGCGACACGACCTGCTTCGGGGCGAAACGTGCGCGCGCGTCGGCGCGCGGCAGGATCGCGATGATTTCGCTGCCGCGCACGGCCACGGCGTGGTCTTCCAGCACCACGGCATGCGGCTCGATCGGGACCACGTAACCGGCTTCGATCAACAGGTCACAGGATTCGGGAATGCGTGCGGGGTCGGTCATGGGAGCTCACTGTGCTGGGCAGGCGACCCGAAGGCGTAGGCAACCGGGACGCTCTGGAGATAGGGCCGAGCCATGCTCGGCGGCGCGTGGTGTCGGCATCATGAACGCCTGCAACCGGTGCCGGGCGGCGTCCGCAACGCCGACCCGCGGCCGGCGTTACGACGGGCCAGCCGAGCATGGCTCGGCGCTACGAAGGGATGGCCGAGCCTGGCTCGGCGCTACCCCGTTCGCCGGCCTTTGCCGGCTTACTTGACGCGCGCGGAATATTCGCCCGAGCGGGTGTCGACCTTGATGATTTCATCCTGGTTGACGAACAGCGGCACGCGTACCACCGCGCCGGTTTCCAGGGTGGCCGGCTTGCCGCCACCGCCGGAGGTATCGCCACGCACACCCGGATCGGTTTCGGTGATCTTCAGCTCGACGAAATTCGGCGGCTGCACATAGATCGGCTCGCCATTCCACAGGGTGACGATGCAGGACTCTTCGCCCTTCAGCCACTTCTCCGCGCCGCCCATGCCGGACTTGACGGCCTGGACCTGCTCGAAGGATTCGGGGTCCATGAAGTGCCAATGCTCGCCGTCGCTGTACATGAAATCCATGTTGGTATCGACGACGTCGGCCTTTTCCACGTCATCGGTGGCCTTCATGGTCATTTCGACCACGCGGCCAGACTTGATGAAGCGGTACTTCATGCGGGTGAAGGCCTGGCCCTTGCCCGGCTTGACGTACTCGGTCTCGGTGATGACCGCCGGTTCATTGTTGATCAGGATCTTCATCCCGTTCTTGACATCGTTCATGCCCACAGTGGCCATGCTGAAACTCCTGAATGGGCAAACGCCGCGCAGGCGCGGCGAGCCGGATAGAATGGAAAACCCACCGGCACCGGTGGGGTGACTCGTTTTTCTGACCGACATGATAACCGCAGGCCCCCATTCCATGCAGCTTTCCGCCACGCCCCTGCCCACCCCCGTGCGCTGGCAACAGCTGTGGCGCCAGGCGGTCCGCGACCCGCGGGTGCTGCTGGAACAGCTGGGCCTGGACCCGGAGGCCCTGCCCCTGTCGGCCAAGGCCGCCAGCCAGTTCGCGCTGCGCGTGCCGCAGGGCTTCATTGCCCGCATGCGGCCCGGCGACCGCGACGATCCGCTGCTGCGCCAGGTGCTGCCGATCAGCGATGAGATGCAGGTGGTACCGGGCTTCAGCCTGGACGCCGTGGGCGACGGGCTGGCCAAAAAGGCCACCGGGGTCATCCAGAAATACCGCGGCCGCGCCCTGCTGGTGACCACCGGCAGCTGCGCGATCAACTGCCGCTACTGCTTCCGCCGCCATTTCGACTACGGCAGCGAAAACGCCGCCCGTGACGGCTGGCGCGAGGCGGTCGAGGCGATCGCCCGGGACCCGGACATCGACGAGGTGATCCTGTCCGGCGGCGACCCGCTGTCGCTGGCCACCCACAAGCTGGTCGAACTCAGTGATGCCCTGCGCCAGATCCCGCACCTGCGCCGCCTGCGTATCCACAGCCGGCTGCCGGTGGTGCTGCCCGAGCGCGTGGACGACGAACTGGTGCAGTGGATGGCCGGCCTGCCCTGGCCGGTGGCCTTTGTGATCCATGCCAACCACGCCAACGAATTCGACGCCTCGGTGGATGCCGCGATGGCGCGCCTGCGCGCTGCCGGTGCGACCCTGCTCAACCAGGCCGTGCTGCTGCGCGGGGTCAACGACTCGCTGCAGGCGCTGCAGGACCTGAGCGAGCGCAGCTTCGCCGCCGGCGTGCTGCCGTATTACCTGTACCAGGTGGACCGGGTGGAGGGCGTGGCCCATTTCGAGGTGAGCGACGACACCGCCAAGGACCTGCACGCGCAGCTGACCGCGCGGTTGTCCGGCTACCTGGTGCCCAAGCTGGTGCGGGAGATTTCCGGGGACCGCAGCAAGCGCCCGGTGTAAGCCGCGCGCTTAGACGCCCGATTCGATGAGCTGCACCACCTCGGTGGCACTGACCGGGTGGCTCAACCAGTAGCCCTGGCCCAGGTCGCAGCCACGCTGGCAGAGCAGGTCGAACTGCACTTCCTGCTCGATGCCCTCGGCCACCACGGTGATCCCCAGCGCATGGGCCATGGCGATGATCGCCGTGGTCAGGGCCAGGTCGTCCGGGTCGCGCTGCATGTCGGCCACGAAACTCTTGTCGATCTTGACCCCGTCCACCGGCACCTGGCGCAGGTGGCTCAGACCCGAGAAACCGGTCCCGAAATCGTCCAGCCACACCTTCACGCCCGTCCGATGCAGTTTGTCCAGCAGCGCGGCGGCCAGCATCTCATCGCCGATCACGGCCGTTTCGGTCAATTCCAGGTGCAGCCGCGACGCCGGCAGCCCGGTGTCGCGCAGGCAGTCGGCCACCAGATTGGGCAGTTCGCCACCGCGCAGCTGGCGCGGCGACACGTTGACCGACACGAACAGGCCATCGCTGTCCACGCCGTGCGGCCACTGCACCGCTTCCATGCACGCAGCGCGCAGCACCTTGGGACCAATCACTTCGATCAGGCCGCTCTGCTCGGCCACTTCGATGAACACCGACGGCGGGATCGTGCCGAGCGTGGGGTGCTGCCAGCGCAGCAGCACTTCCACCCCGACCATGCGCCGGTCGCGGGTGCGGAAGATCGGCTGGTACACCAGCCGCAGCTCGCCGCGTTCCCAGGCCCCGCGCAGCTCCTGCTCCATGTGCACGCGCCGCTCCACGGCGTGGTCCATGGCCCGGCTGTAGTAGCGGTAGCAGTTCTTGCCGGCCATCTTGGCCTGGTACATCGCGATGTCGCCGTTCTTCAGCAGCGTGGTCGCATCGGCGGCGTCATCGGGGAACAGGGTGACGCCGATCGAGGTGCCCAGGAACAGCTCCCGGCCCTGCACGAACAGCGGCTTGCCCAGTTCCCGCACCAGGATTTCGGCCAGCTGGCGAGCGCTGGCAGCCACATCACCGTCGCCGAGCAGGATCACGAACTCATCGCCCCCGAACCGGGCCAGCAGCGCCTCGTCGCCGCCGGCCTGCGCCACCGCGGTGCTGATGCGCTGGGCAAACTGCAGCAGCGCCTCGTCGCCGGCTTCGTGGCCCAGGGTGTCGTTGACCCGCTTGAAATCGTCCATGTCGGCAAACAGCAGCGCCAACCGGTGGCTGGAAGCGCGCGCGGCCATCAGCCGGTGGTCCAGCGCTTCGCGGAAGGCCAGGCGGTTGGTCAGCCCGGTGAGCGCATCGGTGTAGGCCATGTGCCGCACTTCGCGATCATGCCGGGCGATCGATTCGCTCATGCGGCCAAACGCACGCACCAGCTCCCCCACCTCATCCTGGCGCCGGCTTTCATGCAGCTTCACCTGATAATCGCCAGCCTCGATCTGCCGTGCGGCCCCGGCCAGCCAGCGGATCGGGGCCACCAGGGTGCGCTGCACGTAGATGATCATGCCCACGCCAATGCCCACCAGCAGCCCCAGCATCAGCAGCAGCCAGCCCAGGTGGCGCTTGCCCACCTGCTGCAGGCGCTCGCCCAAGGTCTGGTTGGCGCGCTGCTCCATGCCCTGCACGTCGTCCAGCGCCATGCCGACGCGAACCCCGCCGATGCGCTGGTTGCCGACCATGATCGGCATGGCGTTGTCGAGCACCTTGGGCGACTGCTGCACCACCAGTGCGCGCGCGGCAACGGCGCCGGAAGCCAACGGATCGCTCATCGGCCGGCCGAAATCGATCACCTCGGTGGACCCGTCGTGGATCAGATTGCCGTCTTCATCGAAGACCAGCACATAGCGCACCACCTGCTGGCGCGAGGTATTGCGCACCAGCGCCCCCACCTGCTCCAGGTCGTTGTAGTAAAGCGGGTTGGCCAGCGCGTCGGACAGTTCGCGCGCCAACGCTTCGCCGCGGCTGCGTACGCTGCGGTCGAACAGGTCATGGATGACGTTGCCGCTGAGATGCTTGACCTCATCCTGCATGGTCGCCTGGCGCCCGAGCACGACCGCCACGATGGCAATCACCACCAGCATCGCGCCGCTCATGGCCAGCACGAAACGTGCCTGCATTCCGGAACCCAACAGCCTCATTCCACTTCCATCCGCACGCGAGCCAGCCCTTGTTTCAGTTCATCCAACCGGTGCTGCATCTGCGCATCCACCCGATGGAACCCGGACGTACCAAAGAATTTCTGCAGCGCGTCCTGCGCCTTCGGATCCGATGCGGCTTCCAGCAGCACCTGTTGCAGGCGATCACGCACCCGGGCATCCAGGCCGGCACGGACCATTTCCACCGCACGCGGATACGGCTCGGTACGGTGGATCACGCGGAAATCGCGCAGGAAAGTGGCGGGAATCCGATGCCCATCGGCCCAATCCACGCTGCTCACCGCGCCGGCATCCACCACACCCTTGTGTACCAGCGTGGCGATGTTGCCTTCCGAGCGCGCAAACACATAGCCCACCGTGTCCGGGGCAGCCGCGTCGCGGGCCGACAACAGGATCTCCGGGGTGAGGCCCTGCTGCAACAGGGTCATCACCGGCACCAGGTACGCGCTGGTGGAGGCCACGTTCTGCAAGGCCAGGGTGTGGCCCTTCAGGTCGGCCAAGGTGACGATGGGGCTGTCGCGGCGCACGAAGAACACGGTGTGGTAATCGCGCACGCCGCTGCGCTCGGTCAGCAGCAGCGGCTGGGCGCCACTGCGCATGCCCAACGCCACGGCGGTGCCGGAGGTTTCAGTCACCCAGTCCACGCGCCCGCGGCGCAGGTAGCTGGCCATCTGCTGGGCGTCGGGCGCCATCAGGATGCGCCCCTCGGTAATGCCGACATCACGCATGCGCGGAACCACGTAATCCAGCAGCGGTTGCAGTTGCGCATAGTGTGACTTGGGGTTGTCGCTGATCCGGCCAAGCACCAGCACGTTGTCAGGTGCCGCTGACGCAGGTCCGGCCATCAGCATGACGGCCAGACACAGCAAACCTCCCTGCAACAGCCATCGCAGACCCGGCACTCCCACTACTCCCCCCAAGGAATCGAGACAGCCTACCCGAAAAAATGAGGACTGCGTCAGCTCATTCCGGCTTGGTACCCGCCAACCGCGCCATCCGCTGTGCATCGGACAGGATGCCGCGCAGCAGACGCACTTCCTGCTCGCTCAATTCAGTGCGCAGGAACAGCCGGCGCAGCTTGCGCATCGCCGACTCCGGGGCACGGCCCTTGTGGAAGTCGATGTCATCCAGGGCCTGGCCGAGCTGGGTGAACATGCCTTCGACCTGGGCATGGCTGGCCGGCTGCTCACGGAACTCCGGGTCGGCCGGCGCGGCGCCGTCGACGCCGCCGAGCACGGCCATGCGCGTTTCATAGGCCAGCACCTGCACGGCGGCCGCCAGGTTCAACGAACTGAAGTCCGGGTTGGACGGGATGTGCACGGCCAGGTGGCACAACTGCAGCTCCTCGTTGGTCAGGCCGGTGCGCTCGCGGCCAAACACGAACGCGACCTCGGCCGGTTCGCCGGCCTTGGCCAGGGCGCGCTGGGCGGCCACCGTCGGCAGCAGCTCTTCCAGCTGGACCCGGCGGGCACGGGCGGTGCAGCCCAGCACCAGGGTGCAATCGGCGACGGCCTCGGCCAGGGTGGCCACCACCGGCGCATCGCCCAGCACGTCCTCGGCACCGGCCGAGCGCCTGAACGCCTCGTCATCCAGCGGCTTTTCCGGTGCCACCAGCACCAGCCGGGACAGGCCCATCGTCTTCATGGCACGCGCCGCAGCGCCCATGTTGCCGGGGTGCTGGGTGCCGACCAGGACGAATCGGATACGGGTAGGAGCGGTTTCAACGGACATGAACAGGCCAAACGCGAGCAGGACAGCCACAGATGGTAAACTGTGCGGCCGGCCTCTGCGCCGGGACCGCTCTTTTCCCCCGCCAGTACCCCCTACTCTGCCTTTCCGGGAGCTTTTCGCCATGCAGAAACCCGCCGTCACCGTCATGGTCAAGGCCGCCCGCCTCGCCGGCAACGTTTTGTTGCGCAACATCAACAAGCTGGAGGCGTTGAACGTCGTTCAGAAGGGGCGCATGGACTATGCCAGTGAAGTCGACGCGGATGCGGAAAAGGTCATCATCAAGGAACTCAAGCGCGCCTACCCCGAGTACGGGATCATGGCCGAGGAAGGCGGCGTACAGGGCGTGAACCGTTACATGTGGGTCATCGACCCGCTGGACGGCACCAGCAACTACCTGCGCGGCTTCCCGCATTACTGTGTGTCCATCGCGCTGGTCGAGAACGGCGAGCCGATCGATGCGGTGATCTTCGACCCGCTCCGCAATGAACTGTTCACCGCCAGCCGTGGCGCTGGCGCGGTCCTCAACGACCGCCGCATCCGCGTGGCCGACCGCAAGGACATGGCCGGTGCGATGATCCACACCGGTTTCGCCCCGCGCGAGCGTGCCCGCGCCAGTGCCCAGCTGAAGGCGGTAGATGCGCTGCTGGTGCATGCCGAAGACGTGCGCCGCACCGGGTCGGCGGCACTGGACCTGGCCTACGTGGCCTGCGGCCGTGCCGATGCCTACTTCGAGGCCGGCGTGAAGGCCTGGGACATCGCCGCCGGCGTGCTGCTGGTACGTGAAGCCGGTGGCCGGGTCTGCGACTACAAGGGTGCCACTCCGGCCCGCATGGACAGCCGCGGCCCGGAAACCCAGCAGATCGTGGCGGGCAACGTGAAAAACACCGACGTGCTGCAGAAGGTGCTGGTCAACACCGGCTACGCGGCCGAGTTCGACGCCAAGTTCTGATCCACTCGGCACCTTGCCCCCCCTCCGACAACGGCGCCCTTGGGCGCCGTTGTCGTTTGCGCGGTACGTGTAGAGCCGGGCTCTGCCCGGCGGCCCTTGAGGCAAATGCAACGTCAAAGGCTAACGCCACGGCCAAAGCGCCACGCCCATCGCCTGTTGTGGGCTGGCTGGTACGAGTGGGGGTGCGGGACACGCTGCAAGTACGTCCCTGTAAGCTCCGTCGCCGCATCCATGCGGCTCAGGGTCCCGCACCCCCAACCGTACCAGCCCCTGACAGCGGGTCGGTTGTCTGGGCCAAGGCCAAGGCCAACCTTTGAGCCACGCCCGAGCGGAGTGTTCTATGGCCTCCGACATATTGGCCGAAGCGCCGGCCAGTTCTCTGCTCCGGCCACCGACCCTCTTTCGAGCGCGGGACGGTGTGGGTTCGCGGGACTCTGAGCGCCGTGGATGGCGCGACGGAGCCTACAGGGACGTACTTGCGGCGTGTCCGGCGAACCCACACCGTCCTGCCCAGTCCGAACATGCAGGGCAAATGGGGCCTTTGATATTGCTCTTGCCTCAGGGGCAGCCGGGCAGAGCCCGGCTCTACCAGGGAACCCCGCAGACACAAAAACGCCCGGCCGAAGCCGGGCGTTCTGCGGACTCAGCGCAGCCTGGATCAGGCGGCGGTGCTGGCCTTCAGGGCGGCGATGCGCTCTTCCAGCGGCGGGTGGCTCATGAACAGCTTGCGGGCCGTCGAACCGGCGATACCGAACGCGGCGATCTGGGTCGGCAGCGTGCTCTGGCCGTGGTTGAGCTTCAGGCGCTCCAGCGCCGCGATCATCTTCTGGCGGCCTGCCAGGTGCGCGCCGCCGGCGTCGGCACGGAACTCGCGGTGGCGCGAGAACCACATCGAAATCATCGTGGCGAACACGCCGAACACCATCTCCAACACGAACACGATGATGTAGTACGCAAAACCGCGGCCGCCACCTTCGCGGTTGCCCGACAGCGCGCTGTCGATGAAACCGCCCACGATGCGCGCCAGCACGATCACGAACGTATTCAACACGCCCTGCAGCAGCGCCATGGTGATCATGTCACCGTTGGCCACGTGCGCGATTTCATGGCCCAGCACCGCTTCGGCCTCGTCCTCGCTCATGTTGTGCAGCAGGCCGGTGGATACCGCCACCAGCGCCTTGTTGCGGTTGGCACCGGTCGCGAACGCGTTGATCTCCGGGCCGTCGTAGACCGCCACTTCCGGCATGCCGATACCGGCCTCACGGGCCTGGCGCTCGACCGTGGCCAGCAGCCAGCGCTCGGTCGGATTGCGCGGCTCGGTAATCACTACCGCACCCGTGGAACGCTTGGCCATCCACTTGGACAGCAGCAACGAAATGAAGGAACCACCGAAACCGAAGATGGCCGCCATTACCAGCAGGCCGCCCATCCGGTTGGGATTGACGCCCAACACCGACATCACGATGCCCGCCAGGACCAGCACGGCAAGGTTGGTCAGAAGGAAGAGAGCAATGCGACTGAACATGGGGAAATAACGCTCATTGGAGGTTGATGACTGCAAATCTGCGGTGACTTCAGCTTGAATTCAAGTCGCAAACTGACCGACGATTCATAGTTCATGTACATGCCCCCCTACTTTGGCCGTTTCGCGCCCTCACCCACCGGCCCCCTGCACCCCGGCTCGCTGCTGGCCGCGCTGGGCAGCTGGCTGCTGGCCCGCCACGCCGGCGGCCACTGGCGGGTGCGGGTGGAAGACGTGGACCCGCCGCGCACCGTCCCCGGCGCAGTGGGCCAGCAGTTGGCCACCCTGGCCGCTTTCGGGCTGCACAGCGACGGCCCCATCGTCCACCAGAGCCAGCGCGAGGCCGTTTACCGACCCGCACTGGAGCGCCTGCTGGATGAGGGCACGGCGTTTGCCTGCCACTGCAGCCGCAGCGAACTGGCCGACCAGCACGGCATCCACCATCACTGCGTCTCACGCCACCAGCGCGCGCAACCGGCCATCCGTCTGCGGGTGCCCCCCGGCAGCCGGGCAGCCTTCCATGACGGCCTGCGCGGCCCGGTCGAACAGGATGTCCACGCCGCCGTCGGCGATTTCGTGCTGCGCCGCGCCGACGGCTACTGGGCCTACCAGCTGGCCGTGGTGGTGGACGACGGCGACCAGGGCATCACCCACGTCGTGCGCGGCGCCGACCTGCTGGACTCCACCCCGCGCCAGATCCTGCTGCAGCGCGCACTCGGCCTGCCCACCCCGGCTTACCTGCACCTGCCCCTGCTGCTCGACGCGCATGGCCGCAAGCTGTCCAAGTCCGAAGCCGCCCATCCGCTTGATCCTGCCCAACCGCTGCCCGCGCTGCGCCGGGCCTGGGCCTCACTCGGCCAGGATCCTGCCTGCCTGCACGCCGGCAGCAGCGTTGCCACCCTGCTTTCGCGCGCCTGCGCCGGCTTCGACCCCTCCCGATTGCCCACCCATGACATCGGCCACGGGCCAGCACCGGGCTGACCGCCCATTTGCCACGGCGATGTTGCAGAATCCTCTTCCCCCTAGTTGGCCCCGCCTTTCGGAGTAGCAGCCCATGACATCTCGCGTCGCACTGGTCACCGGCGGTACCGGCGGCATCGGCACCGCCATCTGCCAACGCCTGGCCGACCAGGGCCATCGGGTCGCCACCAACTACCGCGATGAAGCCAAGGCCCGCGCGTGGCGCGATACGATGCTGGCCCGCGGCTGCGACGTGGCGATCTTTCCCGGCGATGTTTCCCACCCCGATACCGCCGAGGGCATGGTTCACGCCGTGGAGGCCGCGCTGGGCCCGATCGAGATCCTGATCAACAACGCCGGCATCACCCGCGATACCACCTTCCACCGCATGCGCGCGGACCAGTGGCACGACGTCATCAACACCAACCTCAACTCGGTGTTCAATGTGACCCGCCCGGTCATTGAAGGCATGCGCCGGCGCGGCTGGGGCCGCGTCATCCAGATCAGTTCGATCAACGGCCTCAAGGGCCAGTATGGCCAGGCCAACTATGCCGCCGCCAAGGCCGGCATGCACGGCTTCACCATTTCGCTGGCCCGTGAAAACGCCGGCTTCGGCATCACCGTCAACACCATTTCTCCCGGCTACGTGGCCACTGACATGGTGATGGCCGTACCCGATGAGGTGCGCGCCAAGATCATCGCCGACATCCCCACCGGCCGCCTCGGCAAGCCCGAGGAAATCGCCTATGCGGTGGCATTCCTGGTCAATGAGGAAGCCTCGTGGATCACCGGCTCCAACCTGGACATCAACGGCGGCCACCACATGGGCTGGTAGCAGCGCGCGCCGGCCGGCGTCCGCGGCGCGCAGCGGTTCCGGGAAAACGTTTGCAGGCACGCGTGCATGGCTCTGCAGCATGCCCGCCTTCCATGCTGCACCCCGCGCAGATCCATGCTGCGCAACATGAATCGACCGGGATACCCCGCCGCATGGGCCTTCCGGCGGTTGCATCGGCTGCTGCACTGCGCCATGCTGCGCGCCTACTGTGTGATGAGTGACCGTTTCATGGCTGCGAACCGCATTATCAAGAAGTACCCGAACCGCCGGCTCTACGACACCGAGATTTCCAGTTACATAACCATCGA
>JAHREJ010000038.1 GCA_021733645.1 Bacillus subtilis subsp. subtilis
CCCGGCCATCCGGATAGTGTCGTGCTCACGCTGCGACAGCCCTTGCAACAGGACGCTCCCCTCAGATGGGAGAAGAACCTTTTTTGTGCGCTGTTCACCCAATGGAGGGGAGCGTCTCAAACCAGGGGCGTAGCAGAGGGTGCACCGTCGGACACGTGTGCCCAAGTAGTAGTAGCCGAGGTGCAAGGTGGATTGTGGCGGTGTCTCCGTTGTGGCCTGTCGCGCGCGTCAGGGCCCCGTAGCGGTCGGCAGGCCCCTGCGCAGATGTCCCCCGGCCGACGCCTGCGGCGACGACCTCCTTCTCTACTTTGCCAAGGGCCTGCCGGCCGCTACGGGGCTCGCACGCGGAAGCGAATGGTAAAAGCCTGGCGCTTCTGCGGGCCGTCGGTCATCTCGCCACGCGGGCCGCGCTGCCGTTGCGGGCGACGTAAAGGAGGAGGGAGCGGCCGCAGGCCGACGCCGGGGGACAGTCGCCGGCAACGGCAGCGCGGCCCAGCGCTCGACCCACTGCCCGCCGCAGCGCCTGTTGAAAAACGGGCGGCACCCGCTGGGTGCCGCCCTCCTACCGCTCAGCGCAGGCCGGTCTCGTTGCGCGCAATCACCAACCGCTGGATTTCCGAGGTGCCCTCGTAGATCTCGGTGATCTTGGCATCACGGAAGTACCGCTCCAGCGGCATTTCCTTGGAGTAGCCCATGCCGCCGTGGATCTGCACGGCCTGGTGGGTGATCCACATCGCCGCTTCAGAGGCGGTCAGCTTGGCGATGGCCGCTTCATTGCTGAAGCGCTTGCCCTGGCCCTTCACCCATGCCGCGCGCAGGGTCAGCAGCAGCGCTGCGTCCAGCTTGCACTTCATGTCGGCAATCTTGGCCTGGGTCATCTGGAACGTACCGATGGCCGCACCGAAAGCCTTGCGGTCCTTCACGTATTCCAAGGTCGCTTCATAGGCCGCACGCGCAATGCCGATGGCCTGCGAGGCGATGCCGATGCGGCCGGCGTCGAGCACGCCCATTGCGATCTTGAAGCCCTCGCCTTCCTTGCCCAGCACTTCTTCGGCGCTGGCCACGTAATCCTGGAATTCGATCTCGCAGGTGGCCGAGGCGCGGATGCCCAGCTTCGGCTCGGTCTTGCCGCGGTGGAAGCCGGCCTTGTCGGTGTCGATCATGAACGCGCTTATGCCGCGCGCGCCCTGGTCCGGGTCGGTCATCGCAAACAGCACGATGTACCGGGCCACCGGGCCGGAGGTGATCCAGCTCTTCTTGCCGTTGATCACGTAGGTGCCATCGGCCTGCTTGACCGCGCGGCAGCGCATGGCGGTGGCGTCCGAACCGGACTGCGGCTCGGTCAGCGCGAACGCACCAATCGCCTCGCCCTCGGCGATGGCGCGCACGTACTTCTGCTTCTGCGCTTCGCTGCCGTGGGTGAGGATGCCGTTGCAGAACAGCGAATTGTTGACCGACATGATGGTCGAATGGGCCGCGTCACCGGCGGCGACCTCCACCATCGCCAGCACGTAGGCAATCGGGTCCATGCCCGCGCCGCCGTATTCGGCCGGCACTTCAATGCCCATCAGGCCGTTCTCGCCCAGCAGGCGGATGTTGTCCAGCGGGAACTCGCCGGTACGGTCATGGTGTTCGGCGCTCGGTGCGATCTTTTCCTGCGCGATCCGACGCGCAACATCCTGCAGCATCAGCTGCTCTTCGGTGAAACTGAAATCCACAACACCCTCCCGGGAACATGGTGATATGGCCGCGCAGTGCGCCGCCAGGTGCTGGGATTGTACCGGGGGGCGGGCAATGTCGGCTGACTTGACCCCACCCCGGCCAGGGACGAAAATATCTCTATATCGCGATAGGTAGATATTTATGGATCTTGAGGATTGGTCGATCCGGCTGAAAGTGTTCGCCGACGCCACCCGCGTGCGCCTGCTGGCACTGCTGGAGCAGGAAGAACTGACCGTGGCCGAGCTGTCGGCCATCACCACGCTGGCCCAGCCACGCGTGTCCACCCACCTGGCCCGGCTCAAGGAGGCCGGCCTGGTGCGCGACCGTCGCGCCGGCGTCTCGGCGTACTACCGCTTCGATGACGCCGCGCTGGACCCGGCGCAGCGCGCATTGTGGCACGCACTGAGCACCGGCAGCGACGATCCGCTGCTGCGCCAGGACGCTGAACGGGTCGCCTCGGTGCTGGCCAGCCGCGCCGCGGACCAGAACTGGGCCGACAGCGTGGCCGGCGACATGGAACGCCACTACTCGCCCGGCCGCACCTGGGAGGCGCTGGCGCGCACCGCGCTGCCGCTGCTGGAAACCGGCGACGTGCTCGACATCGCCTCCGGCGATGGCGTACTGGCCGAGCTGGTCGCCCCGCATGCCAAGCGCTACGTGTGCATCGACACCAGCGCGCGCGTGGTGGCGGCCGCCAGCGAACGCCTGCGCCGCCTGGCCAACGTGGAAGTGCGCGAAGGCGACATGCATGCCCTGCCCTTCAAGGACCGCAGCTTCGACCTGGTGGTGCTGATGCACGCACTGACCTACGCGGCCAAACCCGCGCAGGCCGTGGCTGAAGGCGCGCGCGTGCTGCGCTCCGGCGGTCGCCTCTTGCTGTGCAGCCTGGCGCGCCACGAGCACAAGGCCGCCGTGGATGCCTATGGCCACGTCAACCTGGGCTTTTCGGACAAGGAACTGCGCAAGTTCGCCGAAAAGGCCGGACTGGTGGTGTCCAACCTGGAAACGGTGACCCGCGAGAAGCGCCCGCCGCATTTCGAAGTCATTTCACTGATCGCCACCAAGCCCTGAGGCCCGCCATGTCGTCCCTGCCCTGGCTGCATCCCGATCGCGTCCATGCCCTGCAGGACGCGCTTGCCCGGCGCATCCTGATCATCGATGGCGCGATGGGCACGATGATCCAGCGCCACGGCCTGCAGGAAGACGACTACCGGGGTGCGCGCTTCGTGGATGGCTATGACAGCACCCACGCCGTGCACACCCACGGCCCCGGCTGCGACCACGCCGCGCCCGAAGGCCACGACCTGAAAGGCAACAACGACCTGCTGCTGCTCAGCAAGCCCGAGGTCATCGCCGGCATCCACACCGCCTACCTGGAAGCCGGCGCGGACCTGGTGGAAACCAACACGTTCAACGCCACCTCGGTGAGCCAGGCCGACTACCACCTGGAGCACCTGGTCTACGAACTCAACAAAGCCGGTGCCGCGGTCGCCCGCGCCTGCTGCGATGCGGTCGCCGCCACCACCCCGGGCAGGCCGCGCTTTGTGATCGGCGTGCTCGGCCCCACCAGCCGCACAGCCTCGATCAGCCCGGACGTCAACGACCCGGGCTTCCGCAACACCAGTTTCGACGCGCTGCGCGAGACCTACCGTGAAGCCATCGACGGCCTGATCGACGGCGGCGCGGACACGCTGATGGTGGAAACCATCTTCGACACGCTCAACGCCAAGGCCGCGCTGTACGCCATCGAAGAGGCGTTCGACGACCGCGGTGCGCGCCTGCCGATCATGATTTCCGGCACCATCACCGACGCCTCCGGGCGCACCCTGTCCGGGCAGACCGCCGAGGCGTTCTATGCGTCGGTCGCGCACAGCCGGCCGTTGTCGGTGGGGCTGAACTGCGCGCTGGGCGCCGATGACATGCGCCCGCATGTGGAAACCCTGTCGATCGTCGCCGACTGCCTGGTCAGCGCGCACCCCAACGCGGGCTTGCCCAATGCGTTCGGCGAGTACGACGAAACCCCCGAGGAAATGGCCGGCACCCTGCGCGAGTTCGCCAGCGCCGGCCTGCTCAACCTGGTCGGCGGCTGCTGCGGTACCACCCCGGCGCATATCCGTGCGATCGCCGAGGCGGTGGCCGACCTGCCGCCGCGCGCCCTGCCCGGCCCGGCCCTGGAAGATGCCGCGTGAGCGCATCCGCCTCCCCTTGTCGTTGATCCCTCCTTGCCAGCCGATGCCCGCCCGCCCATGACGCCTCCCCGCCACACCCGCCTGTCCGGCCTTGAGCCGCTGGTGATCACGCCGGACCTGCTGTTCGTCAATATCGGCGAACGCACCAACGTCACCGGCAGCGCGCAGTTCCGCAAGCTGGTCAAGGAAGAACGCTACGAAGAGGCGGTGGACGTGGCACGCCAGCAGGTGGCCAATGGCGCGCAGATCCTCGACGTCAACATGGACGAGGGCCTGATCGATTCCGAAAAGGCGATGACGCGCTACCTCAACCTGATCATGTCCGAGCCGGACATCGCGCGCATTCCGGTCATGGTGGACTCCTCCAAGTGGAGCGTGATCGAGGCCGGGCTGAAGTGCCTGCAGGGCAAGAGCGTGGTCAATTCGATCTCGCTCAAGGAGGGCCGGGCGCAGTTCATCGAGCACGCACGCAAGGTGCTGCGTTACGGCGCCGCCGCGGTGGTGATGGCCTTCGACGAGGACGGCCAGGCCGACACCTGCGCGCGCAAGGTGGAGATCTGCACCCGCGCCTACCGCATCCTGGTGGACGAGGTCGGCTTCCCGCCGCAGGACATCATCTTCGACCCGAACATCTTCGCCGTCGCCACCGGCATCGAGGAGCACGACAACTACGCGGTGGACTTCATCGAAGCCACCCGCATCATCAAACGCACGCTGCCGCACTGCCATGTGTCCGGGGGCGTCTCCAACGTGTCGTTCTCCTTCCGCGGCAACGAGAGTGTGCGCCAGGCCATCCACGCGGTGTTCCTGTACCACGCCATCGCCGCCGGCATGGACATGGGCATCGTCAATGCCGGTGCGATGCCGATCTATGACGAGCTGGACCCGGACCTGCGCGAGCGCGTGGAGGATGTGATCCTCAACCGCCGCCGCGACGGCACCGAACGCCTGCTGGAGATCGCCGAGCGTTACAAGGGCAAGAAGGGCGAGGTCAAGGGCGAAGACCTGGCCTGGCGCGAGAAACCGATCGACGCACGCCTGGCGCATGCGCTGGTGCACGGCCTGGATGCCTGGGTGGAAGCGGATACCGAAGAGGCCCGCGCCCGCTCCAGCCGACCGCTGGATGTGATCGAAGGGCCGCTGATGGACGGCATGAACATCGTGGGCGACCTGTTCGGCGCCGGCAAGATGTTCCTGCCACAGGTGGTCAAATCCGCACGCGTGATGAAGAAGGCGGTGGCCTACCTGCTGCCCTGGATCGAAGCGGAAAAGGCGCGCAGTGGCGATACCGCCAAAAGCAACGGCAAGATCATCATGGCCACGGTCAAGGGCGACGTGCACGACATCGGCAAGAACATCGTCGGGGTGGTCCTGGCCTGCAACAACTTCGAGGTGATCGACCTGGGCGTGATGGTGCCGGCGCAGAAGATCCTGGATGCCGCCCGCGCCGAGAATGCCGACATCATCGGCCTGTCCGGGCTGATCACCCCGTCGCTGGAAGAAATGAGCCACGTGGCGCGCGAGATGGAGCGCCAGGGCTTCACGATGCCACTGATGATCGGCGGCGCCACCACCTCGCGCGCGCACACCGCGCTGAAGATCGACCCGCACTACAAGGCGCCCACGGTGTGGGTGAAGGATGCCTCGCGCGCGGTGGGCGTGGCCCAGTCGCTGATCTCCGGCGAACTGCGCGAGGCCTTCGTGGCCGCCAACGAAGCCGACTACGCCGACATCCGGCTGCGCCACCGCAACCGCGGCGATGCCAAGCGCCTGGTGTCCCTGGCCAAGGCCCGCGCGCAGCGCTTCAACGGCGAGTGGGCCGGTTACCAACCGCCGGCCCCGCGCAAACCCGGCCTGCACGTGCTACACGATTACCCACTGGCCGACCTGGTCGGGGTGATCGACTGGACTCCGTTCTTCCAGGCCTGGGAGCTGGCCGGCAAGTACCCGGCGATCCTCACCGACGAGATCGTCGGCACCCAGGCCAGCGAACTGTACCGCGACGCGCGCGCGATGCTGGCGCGGATCGTCAGCGAGAAATGGCTGACCGCCAAGGCCGTGTTCGGACTGTGGCCGGCCAACAGCGTCGGCGACGACGTGCACCTGCGCACCGACAACGGCCCAGCCGTGCTGCACTTCCTGCGCCAGCAGGTGGACAAGCCGGTAGAACGCCCGGACTTCTGCCTGGCCGATTTCATCGCCCCGGCCGACAGTGGCCAACAGGACTGGATCGGCGCGTTCGCAGTCACCGCCGGCATCGGCATCGATGCGCACGTGGCCCGCTTTGAAGCCGACCACGACGACTACAACGCGATTCTGCTCAAGGCCCTGGCCGACCGCTTTGCCGAGGCGCTGGCCGAGCGGCTGCACCAGCACGTGCGCACCGACTACTGGGGCTACCAGCCCGACGAACAGCTGGACAACGAAGCCTTGATCGCCGAGCAGTACGCCGGCATCCGCCCGGCCCCGGGCTACCCGGCCTGCCCCGAACACAGCGAAAAGGCCACCCTGTTCCAGTTGCTGGACGCCGAGCGCAACGCCGACATGCAGCTCACCGAGAGTTTTGCGATGCTGCCCACCGCGGCGGTGTCGGGCTATTACTTCAGCCACCCGCAGAGCCAGTATTTCGTGGTGGGGCGGGTATCGCGCGAGCAGGTGAGCGACTACGCCAAGCGCAAGGGCGTGGACCGCGCGCAGGCCGAACGCTGGCTGGCATCCAACCTGGATTACGATCCGGAGTGATGCGCACCCGGCCCACGGCCGGGCGCCCGCGTCCTCCATAATGCACCGGCAGGTAGCGCAGAAGCGGCGCCGCCGCTCCCCATATAGCTTGCCAACGGCCGGCAGGGTGTCCGCCAACGACGGGCATTCCGCTGGTCGGTACGCCCCTAGAGACCCCGCATGACCGCCCCCACCCGCGACGCCGTACCGGTCGTCCGCCTCTCTTCGTTCTACCTGTTCTACTACGCTGCGCTCGGCGCCTTCACCCCGTATTGGAGCCTGTTCCTCACCACGCGCGGCATGAGCGTCACCGCGATCAGCGTGATGATGGGGTTGTGGTATGCCACCCGCATCGTCGCGCCCACCACGTGGACCTCCATCGCGGCCGCCTCCCCGCGCCCGATCTTCTGGCTGCGCCTGGGCTGCGTGCTCACCCTGCTCACGTTCTGCGCGTTCCTGCTGCCGTTGCCGCAACCGTGGCTGTACCCGGCGATGATCGCGTTCTGCTTCTTCTACAACGCGGTGATGCCGCAGTTCGAGTCGATCACACTCACCCACCTGGGCAGCGACAGCCACCGCTATGGCTTGATCCGGGTCTGGGGCTCGCTGGGCTTCATTGCCGTGGTGATGCTGTTTGGCTGGATCATCGAAGGCCACGACGGTGCCGGCAACGCGCACCTGCTGCCCTGGTTGATGTTGCCGCTGTTCGGCCTGCTGGTTGCCTCCGGCTTTGCCAACCGCTACGCGCGCACCCTGCAGCGCAGCGACGGCGATGCCAGCGGCTTCTGGCAGATCGTGCGCAAGCCGCCGGTGCTGGCATTTTTCCTGGCTGCCTTCATGGAACAGCTCTCGTTCGGCCCGTACTACACCTTCTTCTCGGTCTACATGGACCACCACGGCTATGCCACCTCCACGCTGGGCGTGCTGTGGACGGTCGGGGTGGTGTTTGAAGTGGGCGTGTTCTTCACTATCGGCCGTTTCTTCCGCCGCTATGACGCCAGCTGGATGCTGCTGATCGCACTGCTCAGTTCCACCGTGCGCTGGGCAGTCACCGCCCTGTTCCCGGACAACCTGCCGGTCATGCTGGTGGCCCAGACCGCACACGCCCTGGGCTTTGCCGCGTTCTTCGCGGCGGCCATGCAGATGCTGGCCACCTACTTCCCCGGCCGCCTCAACGGCCACGGCCAGGGCCTGCTGTATGGCTTCTCTTCCGGCGTGGGTGGCGTGCTGGGCGCGCTGATCGCCGGCCAGCTGTGGACCATCGACCAGGGCCGCACCGCGTTCCTGGTCGCCAGTGGCTTCGCGCTGGCCGGTGCGCTGCTGTGTTTCTTCGCGATCAGCCTGCCGCTGCTGCGCGCACGGCCGCCGGCGCGCGCGCGGTAGCGCCGGCGGTTGGCCGGCAGCCCGACCTCCCGATGGGGATCGCCAACACCGAGCGCATCGGCACGGCGTGGCAGGCCGAAGTGGCAAGCCCCATCACCGAATGCGCGGACGATTTGGCCAGGCCGTGCGGGGGAGCAGCACGCAAAAGGGCGCCTGTCGGCGCCCTTTTTCTTCCGGCGATGTTCCGCTTACCAGACCAGGTCGTCGGGCACCTGGTAAGCCGGGTCGGCGTACGGATCGGCCTCGGCGCTGGCATTGGGGTCCACCCGCAGTGCCACCGACGGGGCAAAGACGGCTTCGGCCTCGTCGAGCACGGCCGCAGTGACCAGCAGGTAGCGGCCGTTCTGCTGCAGCACGCCCAGCTCGCCGGCGTTGAGCGCCTTGAGCTGATCGGCGTTGACGTACACGCGCTTGATTTTGCCGCCGTAGTTGAAGTGGCGGGCGATCTCGGCGCCGGCGTCGTTCAACGACTTGCCTTCCAGCAGCACGTCCAGCTTGGCCTTGGCCTCGCGGCGCAGGCGCGCCTCTTCCTGCTTCAGGCGTTCGGCTTCTATGCGGTCGTCCTTTTCCTTCTGCGCGCGGATCGCATAGGCCTTGGCCAGGTCGATATCCTCGCGTGAGCGCGGCTTGCCCTGGCCAGCGTTCTGGCCCTGGCCCGGACGGCCACCGCCGCCGGGGCGGCCCTTGCCGTGCGGTGCGCGACGCGCGGCATCACCGTCGCGTGGCGCACGCGGCGGAGCGCCATCGCGCGGCGGACGCGCGGCATCGCCGGGCTTGCCCGGCGGGCGGGCGCCCTGGGGTTTGTTGCCCGGCCGGCCATCGCGGCGGGCATCGGGTTTGCGTTCGGGCTTGGGCGCGGATTTGAAACCCAGGCCCAGCAGCTGGTCGCGGAGTGTATCGCTCATGACGTGGAATCGATCAGTAGTGCGGGGGCGGCGGTTCTTCGCCCGAATCGGAATACAGCGCGTTGCGGACCTTGCCCAGGTCCTCCAGCAGCAGGCGGGTCAGGTCGGCGTTGCGGCTGCCTTCGATGCGAGCATCGGCCAGCGCTTCACTCAGCTCGGCCAAGGCCTGTTCCTGGAAGGACACGCGCATTTCCAGCTCGATCAGGCGCGCTTCCAGCGCCTGCTCACGCGGTGTGGGGGTTGAATCATGCATGCAGCGAACGTCCCCGGCCAATGCCGTAGTAGGCCAGGCCCGCGGCTTCGATCTCCTGCGGGTCGTACAGGTTGCGGCCGTCGAACACGACCGCATCGTTGAGCATGTCGCGCAGGCGGACGAAATCCGGGCTGCGGAACTGCTTCCATTCGGTCACCACGACCAGCGCATCGGCGCCGTCCAGCGCGTCGTAGGCGTTGTCGCAGAACACCAGGTCGTCGCGTTCGCCAAAGATGCGGCGCGCTTCGCCGGTGGCTTCCGGGTCGTAGGCGCGCACCGTGGCGCCGCCTTCCCACAACTGGGCCAGCAGGCGCCGGCTGGAGGCCTCACGCATGTCGTCGGTGTTGGGCTTGAACGCCAACCCCCACACCGCGAAGGTCTTGCCGCGCACGCCCTCATCCTCACCACGGTCGTAGTGGCGCTGGATCAGCTGGTAAAGATGCCCCTTCTGCGCATCGTTGACCGCCTCCACCGCGTTCAACAGTTTCGGCTCATGGCCATACTGCTGGGCGGTGCGGGCCAGCGCCTGCACGTCCTTGGGGAAACACGAGCCGCCGTAACCGGCGCCCGGGTAGATGAAATGCCAGCCGATGCGCGGATCCGAACCAATGCCCTGGCGGACCTGTTCGATATCGGCACCGACCTTCTCGGCGATGTTGGCGATTTCGTTCATGAACGAAATCTTGGTCGCCAGCATCGCATTGGCGGCGTACTTGGTCAGCTCCGCCGAACGCACGTCCATCTCCACCACGCGGTCGTGGTTGCGGTTGAACGGGGCGTACAGGCGGCGCATCAGCGCCACCGAATCGGGGTTGGAGGCACCCACCACGATGCGGTCCGGCCGCAGGCAGTCGGCCACCGCGTCACCCTCTTTCAGGAATTCCGGGTTGGAGACCACGTCGAACGCGATCTCCACCCCACGCGCGGCCAGTACCTCGGCAATGGCAGCGCGCACCTTGTCGGCCGTGCCAACCGGCACGGTCGATTTGTTCACCACCACGGTCGGCACCGCCATGTGCGTGCCGATCGTGCGGGCCACGGCCAGCACGTACTGCAGGTCGGCACTGCCGTCCTCGTCCGGTGGCGTGCCCACGGCGATGAAGATCACCTGGCCATGCGCGATGGCGCTGGCAGCATCGGTGGTGAAGGCCAGCCGCGATGCGGCGTGATTGGCCTTGACCATCGGCTCCAGGCCCGGTTCGTAGATCGGGATGACGCCCTGGTTGAGGCCGTCCACCTTGGCCTGGTCGATATCGACGCAGACCACCTGGTGGCCGACATCGGCCAGGCACGTGCCGGTGACCAACCCGACGTAACCGGTACCGAAAATCGCTACACGCATGTCCGTGGGGACTCCAGTTCCTGTTACGGCAGGACGTTGAGCAGTTCGACGTCGAAGGTCAGCGTCGCGTTCGGACCGATCGGACCGCCCGGCGTGCCCTGCTCACCATAGGCCAGCTCGCCCGGAATCCAGAAGCGGTACTTGGACCCGGTCGGCATCAGCGAGACGCCTTCGGACCAGCCCTTGATGACCTGGTCCAGACCGAACTCGATCGGCTGGCCACGCTCATAGCTGCTGTCGAACACGGTGCCGTCCAGCAGCTTGCCTTCGTAGTTCACGCGGACCTTGCTGGTCGGCATCGGGCGCTCGCCCGAACCCGGACGCAGCACCTGGTACTGCAGGCCCGAGGCGGTGGTGACAACGCCCGGCACGGTCTTGTTCTTGGCCAGGAAGGCATTGCCGTCGGTGCGGTTGGTACCGGCCTTGGCAGCCGACTCGGCCTGCATTTCAGCCTGCTTGCCCGCCATGAAACCTTCCAGCGTGGCCTTGGCCTGCTCCGGGGTCATCTTGGCAGTGCCGCCGGTGAAGGTGGTGCTGACGGCATCAAACAGCGCGTCCAGGTCCAGGTCGGCTTTCAGCGGGGCCAGCGACGGGCCAACGGCATAGGTGCCCAGCATCAGGCCCACCTTCTCGCGGTCCACCTTCGGCGGCGCGGTACCCGGGGCCACGCCCGGCACCGGCTGGCCGCTCTTGGCCATCATCGCCTGGCGCAGGGCAGCGTCGGTCTTCTGCGCCTCTTCCTGCGAAATCAGCGGCGGCTTGCCTTCAAAGGCATTGGTCACGCCACGGCGCAGGGCGGCCAGGTCGATCTCGCTGGAGATCGGGGCGAACGAGTTGGCCACATCGATACCGATGGCGTAGCCGAGCTTTTCCCGTTGGGAGTTCAAAGCGGAAGTCTCCTTGACAGCCGCACGTGCGGCCGGTTGTTGCGACATCACGGTACCGGTGGCACCCATCGCCAGAATCAGAACCGACGCCGCGGCGCCGCGCATTCCCATCTTCATTCGCTGCTTTCCTGGAAGTGACTGGACGCCGACGTCGGCGCGAAAGCGATCATTGTCGCACGCACATGCGAGATGTCGAGGTGGTCAGTGCGTTGCCGGCGTGACGGACAGCTCACGTTCGATCGCGGCTACCAGCGCCTTGTCATCCGGGGTGACCTTGCTGGGGAACTGCGCCACCACCCGGCCATCGCGCCCGATCAGGTATTTGTGGAAATTCCAGCCCGGCGCCACCCCGGTCGCGGCGGTGAGCCGCTGGTACAACGGCGTGGCCTGCGGCCCGGTGACCTGCACCTTCTGGAACATCGGGAACTTGACCCCGTAGGTCAGCGTGCAGAATTCCTGGATCTGCGCCTCATCGCCCGGCTCCTGCCCCTTGAAGTCGTTGGACGGGAAACCCAGCACCGAGAACCCGCGCGCGGCGTATTTCTGCTGCAACGCCTCCAGGCCTTCGTACTGCGGGGTGAAGCCGCACTTGCTGGCCGTGTTGACCACCAGCAGCACCTTGCCGCCGTACTGCTTCTGCAGGTTCACCTCGGCTTTGCCGGCAAGCGGCCGATAAGCCAGGTCCAGCAATCCGGCCGCGTTGGCACCGCTGGTGGCCAGCAGCCCGCCCAGCAACAGCGTCACGCCCCAGCGGCGGACCGGGAAGGCAGCGGCGCGGCGCGGGGACAGCTCAAGGGGGGTCAGGGGCATCGCAACACTCCGGGAATAAGGATCAAAAGGGCCGTTTCGCACTATATCACCGGCACTTTTGACGCTACGTCGTATGCCCGGCAACGCCTGGACCGGTGCCGCCGCGTGGGCGCGTTGCGACCCTGTACCGGCCGTTTTCCAACCTGCCGGCCCGGTGCCTTGCCGAATCTGGCGGTCGGCCGCTTCACCTGAATAGCCACTCCCGGTGGCCTACCATTGACCAGGCTGAATGGACAATAGCGCACAGCGTCACCAGGAACCCACATCAACGCCATTGAAATCAATCACTTGAGCTTGAACCGCAGACGATGCAACCCCCCTGCCATCAGTTGGGGACGACAACCTGTTGCACTCGGGCGTGCCGGTGTTATAGTTGCATACAACACCAGTCACCTGATGCAGGGGAAGCCCATGAACCGCATGCGCCGCCGCCATTCCGCCAAAGCTGTAACCGCCGCCTCCGCGCTGCTGCTGCTCGGCTGGCTTGGCGCCCCCGCCGGTGATATCGGCAGCCCTGCTGCCACCGGTTCGTTTGAAGGCCCGCAGGACGCAGGCGTTATCCAGGCAGGGACCGCCGACGGCGCCCCCACGCCCCCCCGCCGGCTGCACAGCTCCCTGTCCATGCCTTACTTCTCATTCGCACAGTCGCTGAACCCACGGAGCTGACCATGAGCGATATTCAATGGAGCGATGGTGCTCCGATTTACCGTCAGCTGAAGGAACGCGTGATCGCCATGATGCTTGACGGCATCATCAAGCCTGGCGACGCCCTGCCCTCGGTCCG
Organism: Bacillus subtilis subsp. subtilis; assembly: GCA_021733645.1. GTDB lineage: Bacteria > Pseudomonadota > Gammaproteobacteria > Xanthomonadales > Xanthomonadaceae > Stenotrophomonas. The sequence goes on from JAHREJ010000038.1 coordinate 12,997, forward strand.
GCAGGTGGCCGCCGAGTACCAGCTCAACCCCATCACCGTTTCGCGCGCTTACCAGGAACTGGCTGACGAAGGCCTGGTCGAGAAGCGCCGCGGGCTGGGTATGTTCATGACCGAGGAAGCGGCCACGCAGCTGCGCAGCAGCGAGCGCGACCGGTTCCTCAATGAAGAATGGCCGCTGGTGCTGGAGCGCATCCAACGCCTGGGCCTGAATCTCGACGAATTGCTGCCCCAGGGGAAATCCTCATGAATGCCGTTGCAAGTGATGTCGTCATTTCCGCCCGCGGCCTGCGCAAGGCCTACAAACAGACCGTGGCGCTGGACAACACCAGCTTCACCATCGCCCCCGGCCGGATCACCGGCCTGATCGGCCCCAACGGCGCCGGCAAGACCACCCTGCTCAAAGCCCTGCTGGGCCTGACCACGGTGGAAGGCGAACTGCAGGTGCTGGGGCTGGACCCGGCCGTGCAGCGCAATGCGCTGATGAACGAGGTGTGCTTCATCGCCGACGTGGCGGTGCTGCCGCGCTGGATGAAGGTGCGCGAGGCGATCGATTTCGTCGCCGGGGTGCACCCGCGCTTCGACCGCGCCCGCTGCGAGCGCTTCCTGGCCTCCACCAAGCTGCAGCCCAAGCAGCGCGTGCGCGAGCTGTCCAAGGGCATGATCGTGCAGCTGCACCTGGCGCTGGTGATGGCCATCGATGCCAAGGTGCTGGTCCTGGACGAACCCACCCTGGGCCTGGACATCCTGTACCGCAAGGAGTTCTACCAGCGCCTGCTGGAAGACTATTTCGACGAACAGAAGACGATCATCGTCACCACTCACCAGGTGGAAGAGATCGAGCACATCCTCACCGACGTGATGTTCATCCGTGACGGCCGCATCGTGCTCACCACCGACATGGAAGACATCGGCGACCGCTACAGTGAAGTGCTGGTGTCGGCCGAATCGCTGGAAGCCGCGCGCGCGCTGCGACCGATCGACGAACGTGCGCTGCCGTTCGGCAAGACCGTGCTGTTGTTCGACGGGGTGCCACGCGCCCAGCTCACGCCCCTGGGCGAGATCCGCAGCCCGGGGCTGGCGGACCTGTTCGTGGCCATCATGAAGGGAACCTACGCATGAACACCGTCCACTACCATCCCATCAGCAAGGCCAGCACGTTCAAGTGGATGCTCAAGCGTGAGTACTGGGAGAACCGCGGCGGCTTCCTGTATGCCCCGCTGATCGCCGGTGCCATTTCGCTGGTGATGAGCCTGATCGGCATCGTGTTCGGGCTGCTGGCGATGAACCGCGCCGCCCGCACTGGCGGCCTGGTGATCGACAACGAAAACGTCAACATCAACGGCCTGGACCTGGCGCTGCTGACCAGCAAGCTTGACGCCAAGGCCATGCATGACCTGGGCAACGGGCTGGACCTGACCCTGGTACTCAGTTCGCTGTGGCCGTTCATCGTGCTGGCCTTCGTGGTGTTCTTCTACTGCCTGGGTGCGCTGTACGACGACCGCCGCGACCGCAGCATCCTGTTCTGGAAGTCGCTGCCGCTGTCGGACACCCAGACCGTGCTGTCCAAGGCGCTGAGCGCGCTGCTGGTGGCACCGGTGATTGCGGTGATCGCCTCGATCCTGACGATGGTCGGCTTCGCGCTGATCATCAGCGTGGTGGTGCTCGCCCACGGTGGCAACCCGATGACCCTGATCTGGGGGCCGGCCAGCCCGCTGAGCATCGTTGCCGGTCACCTGTCGTGGATTCCGGTCTACCTGTTGTGGGCGCTGCCGAGCGTTGGCTGGCTGCTGATGTGCTCGGCCTGGGCCAAGACCAAGCCGTTCCTGTGGGCGGTGATGCTGCCGCTGTTTGCCGGCATCATCGTGAGCACCACGCACCTGATGAGCGCGTTCGACATGACCAGCGGCTGGTTCTGGAAGAACATCGTCGGCCGCCTGCTGCTGGGCACCCTGCCAGGCAGCGACGTGTTCTACCGCGCCGACCAGCTGCGTTCGGTGATGGGTGACCGCGACAACCTGGTGGCCGCGCTGGCCCCGTCCAACCAGCTGGCCGCCCTGAGCCTGCCGGACATCTGGATCGGCGCCGCGGTGGGCGTGGTGTTCATTGTCATCGCCATCCGCCTGCGTCGTCGCGCCGGCGAAATCTGACCTCCTTTCTGCCTTGTCCGATTCCTTCCAGGAGCTGCACATGATCCGCACCCTCGCTGTTGCGTCCCTGCTGTTGCTGCCGCTGTCGGCCCTGGCCGACGAGCCGCAGTGCAAGTTCAATGAACCGCGCGAACTCAAGCTCGACCTGGCTGGCGCCAAGGCGGTGGTGTTCGAGGTGAACCAGCACGACCTGGTGCTCACCGCCGGCCCCGGTGCGGCCCACCTCAGCGGCCGCGCCTGCGCCTCCACCGCCGATTGGCTGCGCCAGCTCACCGTGACCCAGCAGAAGGTCGGCGACAAGCTGGTGGTGCGCCTGCAGCGTGAAAAGCAGAACCTCAGCATCACCCTCAGCGGCAGCAGCTACGCCTACCTGGACCTGCGCGGCAGCGTGCCGGACAACCTTCTGGTGCAGCTGAAGGTCGGCTCCGGCGATGTCAGTGTCACCGGCGTGCATTCGCTCAGCGCCGACGTCGGTTCGGGCGACATCATGCTCAAGGACATCAAGGGCCCGGTCACCGCGGCGGTCGGCTCCGGGGATGTGATCCTCGACGGTGCCGGCGCGCTGAACCTGCTCTCGGTCGGTTCGGGCGATTTCACGGCACGCAATCTGCGCGGCAACGTCAAGGTCGGTACGGTCGGTTCGGGTGACCTGGGGCTGGACGCGGTACAGGGCAACGTGGAGCTGGGCACGATCGGCTCCGGCGATGCCGACCTGCGCCAGGTCAAGGGCAACGTGGCCATCGGCAACGTGGGCTCGGGCGATGTCAATCTGCACGGCGTCGGCGGCAATGTCAGCGTGGAACGGCATGGCTCGGGCGATGTCACCGCGCGCGACGTCGGCGGCGACCTGACCGTGTCGCACAGTGGCAGCGGCGATGTCCGCCACAGCAGCATCGGCGGCCGCGTGCAGCTGCCGCGCGGCAAGTAACCTCCCTCTTTTCAGGAACGAGCGCATGACCACCCGACTGCTGCTGCCCACCCTGCTGCTGTGCCTGCCGCTGGCAGCCTGCGGCAACCATGATGCCGGCAAGACCGACCCGGCCACCGGCAAGAGCGCCTCGCCAGCCGCCGAAACCAGCACGGTGGGCAAGACCGTGCAGGACGCCACCGACAAGGCCCGCAAGGAGCTGGCCCAGAGCAACATCAGTGTGTCCAACGGCCAGTCCGACAAGGCCGAGATCACCCCGCAGGGCGAGCTGTTGATCAACGGCAAGGCGGTGACCACCGACGCCAGCCAGCGCGCCCTGCTGCTGGATTACCGCAAGCAGGTCGAAGCAGTGGCTGGCGCCGGCATGGACATCGGCGTGGCCGGGGCCAACCTGGGTGTGAAGGCCGCGGGCGAAGCGCTCAAGGGCATCTTCTCCGGCGATACCCAGGGCATCGAGGAACGCGTGAATGCCGAAGCCAGCAAGATCGAGGCCCAGGCCAAGCAGCTGTGCACGCTGCTGCCGGGCATGATGGCCAAGCAGCAGGCGCTGGCGGCGGCGCTGCCGGCGTTCAAGCCCTATGCCAGCATGGACCAGAGCGACATCGACGACTGCGGCAAGTAAGCGCCCTGCCTGCGACGTTCGGTCGCAGCCGGGCCCACCTGCACGGGGGGAGGACTAGAATGGTCCTCTCCCCGTTTTTCTGTGCGCTGCCTGCCCATGAAGAAGTTGTGCCTGCTGCTGTTCGCCCTGTTCTGCCTGGTTGCCACCGGGTGCGACCAGGAATACCGCAACCACCGCGCCGAGCGCAGCAAGCCGAAGATCACGGTCAGCGACGGCATGCTGACCGTGCGCCGCGCACCGGCACCGAACATCATCGTGCTGCCCAATGGCCACATGAAGATCGACGAAATTGAAATTCCGCTTGATGCCAGCCAGCAGGCGCTGTTGCAGGGCATGTTCGGCCAGCTGCAGGTGCTGCGCCAGAACACCCTCACCGACGCCCCGCCGGACCCGGCCAAGCGCTCGGTGAAGATCCAGGTCCCCGCCGGCATGCAGCCGATCCCGCCGGACCTGGTCAAGCGCATCCCGGAGTTCAAGGATTACACCGAAACCTTCAGTAACCTGCAGGCCGACCGGCACTGACGAGTGGGTGGTACAACATATTCTTCTCCCGCACGAAGCGTGCTCTGAACCCTGCCAGGCGCGGCGATGGGTGGGGCGGGCGCTGGGCCCCCATGCCCTTGGAGGCGAAGTAAAGGAGGAGGGGGCGGCCGCAGGCCGACGCCGGAGGACATTCGCCGGAAAGGGCATGGGGGCCCAGCGCCCGCCCCATCCACCGGCTGGAAACATGCTCGACTCCTCGCCTGTACCGCAAGCCGAGCCCCGTAGCGGCCGGTAGGCTTCTGGGCAACATCAAGGAGGAGGCCGCCCCGCGGCCGGGGGACATTTGCGCCAGGGGCCTACCGGCCGCTACGGGGCCCTCACGCGCGCGACCGGCCCGATCGGAGACGCCACCAGATCCACACGTCCCCGGCACTGCCCGTCCATACGGGTAGCGTCGCGCTCACGCTGTGACGGCCCTTGCAACTAGACGCTCCCTCAGAGGGGAGAAGAATCAGAAAAACGGGCCTTTCGGCCCGTTTTTGTTTGGTCCTGACGTCCTGGTCAGCCGCCACCACCACCGCCGGCATGGATCCCGCCTGCCGTCAGCGCCGCAGGATCCAGCAGCTTGCGCAACTCCGCCTCGGACAGGCCACTGTCTTCCTTGGCCACGTCCAGCACCGGGCGCTGCTCCTTGTAGGCGCGCTTGGCGATCGCCGCCGCCTTCTCATACCCGATGATCGGATTCAGTGCCGTCACCAGGATCGGGTTGCGGTCCAGCGCTTCGCGCACGCGTTCTTCGCGCACGGTCAGCCCGGCAATCGCCGTATCGGCCAGCAACCGCGAAATGTTGGACAGCAGCCCGATACCATCCAGCAGGTTGGCCGCAATCAGCGGCAGCGTCACATTCAACTGGAAGTTGCCGGTCTGCCCGGCCACGGTGATCGCGGTGTGGTGGCCGATCACCTGCGCGCACACCATCACCGTTGCCTCGGGAATCACCGGATTGACCTTGCCCGGCATGATCGAACTGCCCGGCTGCAGCGCCGGCAGCTCGATTTCGCCCAGCCCAGCCAGCGGCCCGGCATTCATCCAGCGCAGGTCGTTGGCGATCTTGATCAACGCCACCGCCAGCGCATTGAGCTGGCCAGACACTTCCACCGCATCATCCTGCGCGGCCAGGCCCTCGAATTTGTTGTCGGCGCTGTCGAACTTGACCCCGGTCTGCTGCTTGAGCAGCTTGGCCACGCGCTCGCCAAAGCGCGGATCGGCGTTGATCCCGGTGCCGATCGCGGTACCGCCCAACGGCAGCCGGCGCAGCCGCTTCAGGCTGTCTTCGATGCGCTCCTGGGCCGATGAAAGCTGCGCCGACCACGCGCCAAACTCCTGCTCGAAGGTCAGCGGCATGGCGTCCATCAGATGGGTGCGGCCGGTCTTGACCACCTTGCGCAGGCTGCGGCCCTTCTTGTCGATGGTCTTGCGCAGGTGCACCAGCGCCGGCAACAACTGTTCGTGCACGCCCAGCAGTGCCGACACGCGCAGCGCGGTGGGAATCACATCGTTGGAACTCTGTCCCTGGTTGACGTGGTCGTTGGGATGCACCGCCAGTTTGCCGGCTTTGCCGGCGCGGGTGGCCAGGGTGGCGATCACCTCGTTGGCATTCATGTTCGACGAGGTGCCCGACCCGGTCTGGTAGACATCAATCGGGAAGTGCGCATCGTGCTGGCCGCCGGCCACTTCGGCCGCCGCCGCTTCGATGGCCTTGCCGACGTTCCTGGGCAAGTGCCCCAGCTCCACGTTGACCGCCGCCGCCGCGCCCTTCACCAGCCCCAGCGCGCGGATGAACCCGCGCGGCATGCGCTGCCCGGATACCGGGAAGTTGTTCACCGCCCGCTGCGTCTGCGCGCCCCATAACGCATCGTTGGGAACCTGCAGTTCGCCCATGCTGTCATGTTCGATCCTGAAACCCTTGCTCATTGCATTACTCCGCGATTCTTTCGGTTTGGAAAGGGAACCTGCGGCTGGCAACGGGCCTGATTCCCTGGCTGGCGGCTCTGCGCACGATACTCCCAAGCCGCACGGAAACCCAAGACCGGGTGCGATCGGCTAGACTCGGAATTCATGTCCATTCAGAAAGCCTTCCGCCCCCATGGGTGACGACCCCGACTGTAGTTCCTGGCGTGCTGCGGCACGCGCATCGATGCCGGCGCCCCGCGCGCCTTCCGCCCTGACGACTGCAACCACGCGGCGGGGGCACCGATGATCGGTAATCTGCTGCTACTGCTGCTGGCCTTCGGCCTGGTGCTGCTCAATGGCTTCTTCGTGGCCGCCGAGTTCGCGCTGGTCAAACTGCGCCACACCCAGGCCGTGGGCCTGGCCGAACGGCACGGCTGGCGTGGCCGCCTGCTGCTCAACGTGCATTCGCACCTGGATGCCTACCTGTCGGCCTGCCAGCTGGGCATCACGTTGTCGTCGCTGGGCCTGGGCTGGGTCGGCGAGCCGGCGTTCGCGCACCTGCTGCAACCGCTGTTCGATGCGTTCGGGATGAGCGCCGACGCCTCGCGCCTGACCGCCTTCATCATCGCCTTCAGCGTGATTTCGTTCCTGCACATCGTGCTGGGCGAGCTGGCGCCCAAGTCGATGGCCATCCGCCGCCCGGACCGCATGTCGCTGTGGACCGCCGCACCGCTCTACCTGTTCTATTGGGCGATGTACCCGGCGATCTGGCTGCTCAACAACAGCGCCAACGCACTGCTGCGCCTGGCCGGCTGGGGCGACGTGGAGCACACCTCGCACCGCTACTCGCGCGAGGAACTCAAGCTGATCGTCGGCCGCCAGCAACCCACCGACAGCGCCCCCGACCACGGCCTGACCCTGATGAGCCACGCCCTGGAACTGCCCGAACTGGTGGCCGGTGACCTCATGCGCCCGCGCGACCACCTGCGCGCCTTCCGCGATGGCATGACCCTGGCCGAAGTGATGGCCGAGTTCGCCGAAAGCCGCTACAGCCGCTACCCGTGGTTCGACCGCGACGGCGAGGACGTGCTCGGCATCCTGCACATGAAGGACCTGCTGGTGGAAATCGCCCGTGGCCATCCCACCGACGACCTGCGCGCGCTGCTGCGCCCGGCCAATCTGATCGCGCTGGAAACCCCGGTGCCGAGCGTGCTGGAGCGCTTCCGCACCGGCACCACGCACCTGGCGCTGTGCGTGGAGGAACATGGCCGCATCCTGGGGTATTTCACCCTGGAAGACCTGCTGGAAGTGGTGGTGGGCGATATCGAGGACGAGCACCCGCATATCGTCAAGGATGCCCCCACCCGGGGCGCCGACGGCAGCCTGCTGGTAGCCGGTTCGACCTCGATCTTCCGCCTGGAGCGCCTGCTGGGCCACGACCTGGAAGCGCCGGACCACCTCAATTCGGTCGGCGGGCTGATCGTGCACCAGTTGCAGCGCCTGCCTGAAGAAGGCGAGCAGCTGGTGATCGACGGGCACGCATTCACCATCAAACGCATGGCCGGCCACCGCATCCAGGCCGTCACCGTACGCATGGCACAGGCCGAGCCACCCGGGGCAGCGTAGAATGACGGCCCCCGCCGTCATAGCCCCGCGCCTGCCATGTCCGAATTCGCCCTGCTCGCCCTGTCCCCGCTCGATGGCCGCTACGCCGGCAAGGTCGACGCACTGCGCCCGATCTTCTCCGAATACGGTCTGATCAAGGCCCGCGTGAAGGTCGAAGTGGAATGGCTGCTGGCCCTGGCCAACGAACCGGGCATCGTCGAGCTGGCGCCGTTCTCGGCTGCCGCCAGCGCCCGCCTGCGCGCCCTGGCCGATGACTTCGCCCCGGCCCACGCCGCGCGGGTGAAGGAGATCGAACGCACCACCAACCACGACGTCAAGGCCGTGGAGTACTTCATCAAGGAACAGCTGAAGGCCGACGCCGAGCTGGGCCCGGCGCTGGAATTCGTGCATTTCGCCTGCACCAGCGAAGACATCAACAACCTCAGCTATGGCCTGATCCTGGAACAGGCCCGCCGCGAGGTGCTGCTGCCCGGCCTGGACGGGGTGACCGCCACCCTGCGCGCCCTCGCCCACGCCCAGGCCCGCCAGCCCATGCTGTCGCGCACCCACGGCCAGACCGCCTCGCCCACCACCCTGGGCAAGGAAGTGGCCAACGTGGTGGCCCGCCTGGAGCGCCAGCGCCGCCAGATCGCCGCGGTGGAGCTCACCGGCAAGATCAACGGCGCGGTCGGCAACTACAACGCCCACGTCATCGCCTACCCGGCGGTGGACTGGCCGGCGTTTGCCAAGCGTTTCGTGGAAAGCCTGGGCCTGGTGTTCAACCCCTATACCACCCAGATCGAGCCGCACGACAACGTCGCCGAAATCGGCGACGCCGCGCGCCGCGCCAACATCATCCTGATCGACCTGGCCCGCGATATCTGGGGCTACATCTCCCTGGGCTACTTCAAGCAGAAGCTCAAGGAAGGCGAAGTGGGTTCGTCGACCATGCCGCACAAGGTCAACCCGATCGACTTCGAAAACGCCGAAGGCAACTTCGGCATCGCCAATGCCCTGTTCGAGCACTTCAGCGCCAAGCTGCCGATCAGCCGCTGGCAGCGCGACCTGACCGACTCCACCGTGCTGCGCGCGGTCGGCACCGCCTTCGGCCACACCCAGGTCGGCCTGGATTCGCTGGCCAAGGGCCTGGGCAAGCTGACCGTGAACCCCGAGCGCCTGGACGCCGACCTCAACGCGTCGTGGGAAGTGCTGGCCGAGGCCGTGCAGACCGTGATGCGCCGTTACGGCCTGCCCAACCCCTACGAACAGCTCAAGGCCCTGACCCGCGGCCAGGGCATCACCGCCGAATCGATGCAGGCGTTCGTCGAATCGCTGGACCTGCCCGAAGACGCCAAGCAGGGCCTGCGCGAGCTGACCCCGGGCGGCTACATCGGCCTGGCGGCCGACCTGGCCAAGGCGATCTGACGCGCGCGCTTATCGCGTGACCCCGGAAGGGACGCTGGCACCGCCGGCGTCCCTTTTTCGATGTGGGCGACCGGGCAGCCGGGCATGGCCCGGCGCTACCGCCGCTGCGGTCATTGCGATGCGTTACCGGACGTGGGCGCCGTATCGGCCGTCGATTGGGATGCGACCCTGCCAAGCGAATCGACGCGCTCCCCCCGCCAGCGCCGAACACTGCCCGGCCACCTCACGCCACGGACAATCGAAGCGCCGCAGTTGACGTATGCGACCACCGCCCCACCCCGCGACACCCCGGCGCAGGTGCACATCCGGCCCAACCAGCGGACAATGGCCGGGTTCGCGCCGGCCACGTGCCGCGCGCCGCTTTCCGTCTACGCTTCCAGGATTCCCCCATGGCTGCCCGCAAGACCAAGACCCCCGTCATCGAAATCCAGGCCCGTCCGGGCCTCCCGCTCGGCATGCCCGCCGCAGTGTTCCTGCGCGACTACTGGCAGAAGCGCCCGCTGCTGATCCGTGGCGCCTTCCCGGATTTTGAAACCCCCGTCCAGCCTGAAGACCTCGCCGGCCTGGCCTGCGAAGAAACCGCGCTGTCGCGCCTGATCACCCATGACCGCGCCACCGACGGCTGGAGTGTGCGCACCGGCCCGTTCCAGGAAGAGGAATTCCCCGGCATGCCCGACCACGACTGGACCCTGCTGGTCCAGGACGTGGACAAATGGGATGCCGACGTGCGCGCCCTGATCAGCCAGTTCAACTTCCTGCCGCGCTGGCGCATGGACGATGTGATGATCAGCTTCGCCGCCACCGGCGGCTCGGTCGGCGCCCACGTCGACCAGTACGACGTGTTCCTGCTGCAGGCCTACGGCCACCGCCGCTGGGAAATCGATGCCAGCGAATCGATCAAGGGCAAGCGCCCGCCGCTGGACTTCCGCGACGACGTCGAGCTCAAGCTCCTGCGCCGCTTCAAGCCCACCCACGACTGGGTGCTGGAACCGGGCGACATGCTGTACCTGCCGCCCAACGTGCCGCACAACGGCGTGGCCCAGGACCCCTGCCTGACCTTCTCCTTCGGCATGCGCGCGCCGGCCTCGGCCGAACTGATCAGCGATTACCTGGACACCCTGATCGAGGGCGCCGACGAGTCGATCCGCTACCAGGACCCGGACCTGACGCTGCCCGAAGATCCCAATGAAATCGACGTGGTGGCGATGAACCGCGTGGTCGCCGCGCTCAATGCCATCCGCATGAACGACCCGGACACGCTGGGCGACTGGTTTGGCCGCTTCATCACCACCTACCGCGCCGCGGGCGAGGTGATGGCCGGTGGCGATCCGGTACCGCGCGAAGAGATCGAAGCGGCGCTGTCGGCCGGGCTGGACCTGCAGCGCCACCCGTGGGCGCGCATGGCCTGGCGGCGGGCCAAGCGCGGCGCCAGCCTCTACTGCAGCGGCCTGGCGTTCGCCCTGCCGGTCAAGGATGCACAACTGCTGGCGGCCACCGAACAGCTCGGCGATGCGCTCTACCAGAAGCTCTCGGCCAAGGGCCGCGACGCCGTGCAGGCACTGGTCGCCGGCGGCCACTACCAGCTGTTCGATGCCAGCGCCTTCGAAGACGATTTCGATGACGAAGACGACGATGAGCTGGACGACAGCGTCGATGGCGACGACGTCGTCGACGGCACCGACAGCATCGAGATCCGGCACGACGCCACTGTCCAGGCCGACGTACATGAAGTGACCATCCACGAAGACGGCATCGAAGTCATTGTCGATTTCGACGACAGCGACGACCAGGACGACGGCAAACCTGCCTGAGCATGAGCGCCCGCTTCCAGGTTGACCGGGTGGACTACCCGGCGCAGCGCGAGGCGCTGCACCGGGTGCGCCAGCGCGTGTTCGTGGATGAGCAGCAGGTGCCGGCCGCGCTGGAAACCGACGCGCTGGATCCACTCAGCACCCACGTACTGGCCCGTAGCCGCGATGGCGACCCCATCGGTGCCGGCCGGCTCACCCCGGACGGCCGGATCGGCCGCATGGCGGTGCTGGCCGACTGGCGCGGGCACGGCGTCGGGGAGGCGCTGCTGCTGGCGCTGCTCGATGCCGCGCGCAGCCAGGGCTGGCGTGAGGTCAGCCTGCACGCCCAACTGCCGGCCCGGGTGTTCTATGCCCGGCAGGGCTTCCTGCCCGATGGTGAGGTGTTCGAAGAGGCCGGCATCGCCCACCAGTCCATGCGCCGGGTGCTGGACGGTGCGGTCGGCATCGACAGCGCCGACCAGGCCGTGGCGATCACCACCGCCCTGGTCCATCGCGCGCGCCGCCAGCTCTGGGTGCACAGCCGCCTGCTCGACCCCGGCCTGCTGGACGCCCCGCCGGTGCTGGAGGCGTTGCGCCGTTTCGGCACCGCCCGCCATGACAAGCAGGCCTGGCTGATCGTGCACGACGCCCAGGCCATCGCCCAGGCCGGCTCGCCCCTGCTGGGCCTGCTGCAGCGCCTGCCCAGCGTGTTCCGGATCCGCCAGGTCAGCGACCCCATCGACCGCGCCGCCGCCTCGGCGTGCCTGCTCAACGATGCAGGCGACTACTACTTTCGTCTGAGCGGACACCGATTCGACGGCGAAGCCGGGCTCGCGCTGCCAGCACGTTCGCGACCGTTGCAGGACGGTTTGCAGCGCGTATGGGAACGTTCGCGTGAATGCAGCGAACTGCGCGCCATCGGCCTGTAGCTCACGCCACGGGCTCGAACCTGTCTGGGAATGACACCGCAGGCCTGCCACGGCCGCCGCGATGCCCCTTCCTGTCCCGATGGGGGTACAATTTGGGGAGTTAGATACCGCCCGCGCAGGGCTATTCACTTTTCCCTGCCGGATCATCGAAGCCTTACCCCACAAGCGAATCCGACCCTCCATCGTGGACAATCTACTGAAGCAGTTTGCGCAGTCTTCGCAGCTCGCCGGCGGCAACGCCTCCTATATCGAGGATCTGTACGAGCAGTACCTCGTTTCTCCGGACAGTGTCGATCCCAAATGGAAGACCTACTTCGACGGCTTCAAGGGCCGCGAAGCCGGTGACATTCCGCACTCGGCCGTCATCGCCCACATCACCGACGCTGCCAGGAACGCTGCCAACAGCGGGACGGCCACCGGTGCCGGCGACGAGCGCGAGCGCAATGTCGGCCGTCTGATCACCGCCTACCGTTCGCGCGGCCACCTCGGTGCCCGCCTGGACCCGCTGGGCCTGACCCCGCCGACCAACCCGCCGGACCTGGGGCTGCCGTTCCACAGCCTGTCCGAAAGCGACCTGGGCAGCGAGTTCAGCACCGGCGGCGTCGGTGGCCAGCCGCGCATGAAACTGCGTGACCTGCTGGAGCGCCTGAAGAAGACCTACACCGGCTCGATCGGTGCGGAATTCATGCATATCTCCGAGGTCGAGCAGCGCCAGTGGCTGTACCAGCGCCTGGAAACGGCCGGTGGCAACTACAACCTGGACGCCGACACCCAGCGCCGCACCCTGGAACGCCTCACCGCGGCCGAGGGTCTGGAGCGCTACCTGCACACCAAGTACGTCGGCCAGAAGCGCTTCTCGCTGGAAGGCGGCGATGCACTGATCCCGATGATGGACACCATCATCCGTGACGCCGGCAAGGATGGCGTCAAGGACGTGGTGATCGGCATGGCCCACCGCGGCCGCCTGAACGTGCTGGTCAACACGCTGGGCAAGAGCCCGCGCAAGCTGTTCGACGAATTCGAAGGCAAGTTCGAGCACGACGAGCACGCCTCGGCCGGCGATGTGAAGTACCACATGGGTTTCTCGGCCGACGTGTCCACCCCCGGTGGCGCGGTGCATCTGGCGCTGGCGTTCAACCCGTCGCACCTGGAAATCGCCGACCCGGTCGTGGCCGGCTCGGTGCGTTCGCGCCAGGAACGCCGTGGCGATACCGCCCGCCGGCAGGTGATGCCGATCCTCATCCACGGCGACGCGGCCTTCTCCGGCCAGGGCGTGGTCATGGAACTGTTCCAGATGTCCCAGGCCCGCGGCTTCGCCGTCGGTGGCACGGTGCACATCGTGGTCAACAACCAGGTCGGTTTCACTACCTCCAACCCGCTGGATACGCGCTCCACGCGCTATGCCACCGACGTGGCCAAGATGATCGCCGCCCCGGTGCTGCACGTGAACGGTGACGATCCCGAAGCGGTGGTGTTCGCCGCGCAGCTGGCCTTCGAGTTCCGCCAGAAGTTCGCCAAGGACGTGGTCATCGATCTGATGTGCTACCGCCGTTGGGGCCACAACGAGGCCGACGAACCGGCGATCACCCAGCCGCTGATGTACCAGGTGATCCGCAAGCACCAGACCACCCGCGAGCTGTACGCGGCCAAGCTGGAAGGCACCGGCGTGATTCCGGCCGACGCCGGCAAGGCGCTGGTGGATGCGTACCGCAACAAGCTTGATGCCGGTGAAGTGACCACCGAGCTGGCTGCGGTCGAAAAGACCCCGGCCACCAGCCGCATGTACGTGGATTGGCCCAAACTGCTCAACGGCAAGCTGTCCGATGCCATCTCCACCGCGGTGGGCATGGACAAGGTCAAGCAGCTGGCGCAGCTGATCAACACCGTGCCTGAAGGCGTGGAACTGCATTCGCGCGTGGCCAAGGTGTACGACGACCGTCGCAGGATGGCCGCCGGCGAGATTCCGGGCGACTGGGGCTTTGCCGAAAACCTGGCCTATGCCACCGTGCTGGACGAAGGCAACAGCCTGCGCCTGGTCGGCCAGGACGTCGGCCGCGGTACGTTCACCCACCGCCACGCGATCCTGCACGACCAGAAGACCGACAACTACTACCTGCCGCTGCGCCAGCTGGTGGAGTCGCCGGAACAGGCCACCATCATCGATTCGCTGCTCAGCGAAGAAGCGGTGATGGCCTATGAGTACGGCTTCTCCACCACCGATCCGAACACCCTGTGCATCTGGGAAGGCCAGTTCGGCGATTTCGCCAACGGCGCCCAGGTGGTGATCGATCAGTTCATCGCTGCCGGCGAAGCCAAGTGGGGCCGCATCACCGGCCTGACCCTGCTGCTGCCGCACGGTTATGAAGGGCAAGGCCCGGAACACAGCTCGGCGCGCCTGGAGCGCTTCCTGCAGCTGTGTGCGCTGGAAAACATGCTGGTGTGCGTGCCGTCGACCCCGGCGCAGGCCTACCACATGCTGCGCCGCCAGATGCGCATGACCACCCGCAAGCCGCTGATTGTGATGTCGCCCAAGTCGCTGCTGCGCCACAAGCTGGCCGTGTCCAGCCTGGAAGAATTGGCCGATGGCCAGTTCCAGCACCTGATCGGCGATGCCAAGGCGGAGGCCAAGAAGGTCAAGCGCGTGGTGTTGTGCTCGGGCAAGGTCTACTACGACCTGCTCGAAGACCAGACCAAGCGGGGCCAGGACGATGTGGCCATCATCCGCGTTGAACAGCTGTATCCGTTCCCGCGCGCGTTGCTGGCAGCCGAGCTGAAGAAGTACGGCAAGGCAACCGATGTGGTGTGGACGCAGGAAGAACCGCAGAACCAGGGGGCGTGGTACCAGATCCGCCACCACCTGCAGTTCTGCCTGGCCGATGGCCAGAACCTGCACTACGCCGGTCGCGCCCGTTCGGCATCGCCGGCCGCTGGACACATGGCTGACCACATCATCGAACAGCAGAAGCTGGTCGCCGATGCGCTGGTCAACCCGTTCAACGACACGTTCGCCGAATAACCTCCCCCTCATTCTAGAAAAGACAAACCAGGAAGCTCCCGCATGGCCACCGAAGTCAAAGCCCCGGTACTGCCCGAATCCGTCGCCGACGGCACCATCGCCACCTGGCACAAGAAGGTCGGCGATGCCGTCAAGCGCGATGAAAACCTGCTTGATCTGGAAACCGACAAGGTCGTCCTGGAAGTGCCGTCGCCGGTTGATGGCGTGCTGAAGGAAATCAAGTTCGAGGTGGGCGCCACCGTGACCTCCAGCCAGGTCGTGGCCATCATCGAAGAAGGTGCCGTGGCCGCTGCCCCGGCCCCGGCCGCCGAAGAAAAGAAGGCTGACGCCGCACCGGCCGCTGCAGCCGCGCCGGCCGCTGCTGCTGCCCCGGCGCCGGCCGCCAAGTCCGCCGCCGACGGCCTGCCCCCGGGCGCCCGCTTCTCGGCCATCACCGAAGGCGTGAACCCGGCCGACGTGTCCGGCACCGGCCGTCATGGCGCGGTGACCAAGGAAGACATCGTCAACTTCGCCCGCAATGGCGGCGCCGGCAAGGCCGGTGGTGCACGCCCGGAAGAGCGCGTGCCGATGACCCGCATCCGCAAGCGCATCGCCGAGCGCCTGATGCAGTCCAAGAACAGCACGGCCATGCTGACCACCTTCAACGAAGTCGACCTGTCCAAGGTGTCGGCCGCGCGCAAGGATCTGCAGGACGAGTTCGTCAAGGCCCACGGCATCAAGCTGGGCTTCATGAGCTTCTTCGTGAAGGCCGCTGCCAATGCGCTGCAGCGCTTCCCGCTGGTCAACGCTTCCATCGATGGCGACGATGTCATCTACCACGGCTACTCGGACATCTCCATCGCCGTGTCGACCGAGAAGGGTCTGGTGACCCCGGTGTTGCGCAACGTCGAGCGCATGTCGTTTGCCGACATCGAGAAGACCATCGCCGACTACGCCAAGAAGGCCCGTGACGGCAAGCTGAGCCTGGAAGAACTGCAGGGCGGCACCTTCACCGTGACCAACGGCGGCACCTTCGGCTCGCTGCTGTCCACCCCGATCATCAACCCGCCGCAGAGCGCCATCCTGGGCATGCATGCCATCAAGGAACGTCCGATCGCCCAGAACGGCCAGGTCGTGATCGCGCCGATGATGTACCTGGCGCTGTCCTACGACCATCGCATCATCGATGGCAAGGACTCGGTCCAGTTCCTGGTGGACATCAAGAACCAGCTGGAAAACCCGGGCCGCATGCTGTTCGGCCTGTAAGACCTGCGACCCCTCCGATGCGCCGCATCGGAGGGGTTCGTCGTTCCGGGTGCGGCATCCCCGCCCCCTTCCCCGGCGCACGGCGCCACCGGCTTCGTGCTGAAGCTCGGGAAAGCATCAAGGACTTTTCAAATGGCTGAACAATTCGACGTCGTCGTCATCGGTGCCGGCCCGGCCGGTTACCACGCTGCCATCCGCGCTGCCCAGCTGGGCCTGAAGACCGCCTGCATCGACGCAGCGCTGGGCAAGGACGGCAAGCCGGCCCTGG
Organism: Bacillus subtilis subsp. subtilis; assembly: GCA_021733645.1. Lineage (GTDB taxonomy): Bacteria > Pseudomonadota > Gammaproteobacteria > Xanthomonadales > Xanthomonadaceae > Stenotrophomonas. The sequence goes on from JAHREJ010000038.1 coordinate 29,408, forward strand.
GCGGCACCTGCCTGCGCGTGGGCTGCATCCCGTCCAAGGCGCTGCTCGACTCCTCGCGCCAGTTCTGGAACATGGGCCATCTCTTTGGCGACCACGGCATCAGCTTCAAGGATGCCAAGATCGACGTCGAGGCGATGGTTGGCCGCAAGGACAAGATCGTCAAGCAGTTCACCGGCGGCATCGGCATGCTGTTCAAGGCCAACAAGGTTGCCGCCTACTACGGTTTCGGCGAACTGCAGCCGGGCAACGTGGTCAAGGTCACCCAGCATGACGGGGCCATCGTCGAGCTGAAGGGCACCAACGTGATCATCGCCGCCGGTTCGGACTCGATCGAACTGCCGTTCGCCAAGTTCGACGGCGACACCATCGTCGACAACGTCGGCGGCCTGGACTTCACCGAAGTCCCCGCCCGCCTGGCCGTGATCGGCGCCGGTGTGATCGGCCTGGAACTGGGCAGCGTGTGGAAGCGCCTGGGGTCGGAAGTGACCATCCTGGAAGCACTGCCGGAATTCCTGGCCGCCGCCGATACCGAAGTGGCCAAGGCCGCCGCCAAGGAATTCAAGAAGCAGGGCCTGGATATCCGCCTGAGTGCGAAGGTCTCCAAGGCCGAGGTGACCGGCAAGGGCAAGAAGAAGGAAGTGGCCCTGACCTACACCGACGCCGAAGGCGAAAAGAGCCTGATCGTGGACAAGCTGCTGGTGGCCGTTGGCCGTCGCGCCGCCACCAAGGGTCTGCTGGCCGAAGGTACCGGCGTCAAGATCAACGAACGCGGCCAGATCGAAGTGGACGACCATTGCCACACCGGCGTGGACGGCGTGTGGGCGGTTGGTGACTGCGTGCGCGGCCCGATGCTGGCGCACAAGGGCTTCGAGGAAGGCATCGCGGTGGCCGAACTGATCGCCGGCCTGCCGGGCCACGTCAACTTCGACACCATTCCGTGGGTCATCTACACCGAGCCGGAGCTGGCCTGGGTGGGCAAGACCGAGCAGCAGCTGAAGGCCGAAGGCATTCCGTACAAGGCCGGCAGCTTCCCGTTCGCCGCCAACGGCCGCGCCGTGGCCATGATCGAGCCGGCCGGCTTCGTCAAGGTGCTGGCACACGCTGAAACCGACCGCGTGCTGGGCATGCACCTGGTGGGTGCCAACGTGTCCGAACTGGTCCACGAAGGCGTGCTGACCATGGAGTTCAACGGTTCCTCCGACGACCTGGCGCGCATCTGCCACGCCCACCCGTCGCTGTCCGAAGCGGTGCACGACGCGGCAATGGCCGTGAGCAAGCGTGCGATCCACAAGGCCAACTGATCGGCCCCGTGACCGCGTAACGAAAAACCCCGCCGAGGCGGGGTTTTTTGTGCCTGTTCACCCGGCGCTGCCGGCCGCTCGCGTTCGCCCCCACCATCGCGCCGTCAGTGCCGGCGTGATTCCGTCAACAACACTGCAGCCCCACCCAGGTCTGCGACAGATCCCGCGCGGCCAGATCCTGCCGGCGGATCCAGGCGTACAGCATTCCCGAATCGCCCCACATCGCCTCGTCGTCCGAATCGAGCTGCAGCAACAGCGTCCAGTCGCCCACACCGGCCTCCAGCGCAGCGGCGCGGGGATCGCCGTACCCGCTCGGGTCGCCGCAATACAGGCCATGGGTGACCAGCTGCGCTTCCAATGCCATGTCACCCTGCACGTTGTGCGACCAGCCACCCAGACTGTGCCGCTCGCCCGGCGTCGGGGAGCCCAGGTCGGCCACAGCATCCACCAGCGCGTCGTAGCCCTCCTCGGCCGCGTCGTCCCAGTCCAGTCCGGCGTCACGCAGCGCCTGCGCCACCTGCTCGCCCTCGGACGTGAACGAATGCGGCAGGCTCCAGGCCGGGTGAAATGCCAGCGCGGACGGCGCCAGCGCGACCTCGGCATCCGGCGCAGGCAGCCGCTGCAATTCGCCCGGCTCGAACAGCTGGATGCTATGCCCACTGAGATCGGCCGGGTCATAGCCCCACGGTTGTGTATCGGTGTCGTAGAAGAACGACAGCACGCCCTGTGCAGGCAGGTCCAGCCCGCACTGCAGACCCTGCAGGTCGGCCAGGTTGATCTGCAGCAGGAAGTCCAATGCCCTGCCCTTGTGGGTGGGCCACGCGAAGCCTGCGGGCACATCCGGCCCGCCGCCGATCCGTGATGCACCGATCGGTGCATCCGTCTCCGCCCGGCGGCTGAACCCCACGCGCGGCCGCAGCCACGGCAGCAGCGCACTGGCATGCCGGCCAAGCCCATGCGATGCGCACAGCGCGATGAACGCCTGTACCGGCAGCGTCATATCCACCTCCCTGTCTGAAAGCAGCCACCAGTCTAGGCGCAGCACCGCCAAACCCGGTAGAGCCGACCGTTGGTCGGCTGCCCTTTCTGCCGGCACACGGGGAGCGGACAGGAAGGGCAGCCGACCAACGGTCGGCTCTACCGGCGTGTCGAGGCGCTGGCGAGCGACCGGCATCACCCGGATCTGCAGGTCACGCAGTCAGCGGGCGCCCGCCGCCGAGCAGCCGCGCCGGCAACATCAGCAACGCGCGCAGGAAGGCGAACAGCGCCGAGAACGTGATCCCCACCAGGCGGAACGGCAGGCTGAACAGCCACACCAACGGCCATGCCACCAGCGCCAGAATCGCCAACGGCCAGCACAACACCCACAGCAGGCACCACACGCCCAGGGCCAACAGGATTTTCATCGCGATCTCCATCGACGGCATCGGGCGTCAGTACCCGCAGGGCCAACAGTGCCCCCGTCGCACGCACGCCGCAATGCCGTTGCGACAGAACCCGGTCAATGACCGCTGAAGCCGGCCCTGGCACGACGAATGGGCGCATCGCAGCTTCCAGGTTGAAACAATCAATCGCCGTTGTCGGGATTCGCCTTGCCCCAGAGCGGCCACGTGAACGATCTTCGCTGGCTCTTTCACGTAGGCAAAGGAACGGCAATGCACGACAGGAACACCAACAGGAAGACCGCACAGGCGATGCTGCGTGCAACGCAGCGGCTGGGCCTGGGCGGCAGCCTTCTGCTGCTCACCGGGTGTTCGTGGCAATGGGTCCGGCACAGCCACGATGCGGTGGCACTGCAGCCCGCACTGGCCAGCTGCACGATCGAAGCCGAGCAACGCTTTCCGGTGCGCAATGAAGTGGCCCAGAAAACCGTGTACGCCGATCAGTACGAGCGTTGCCGGAAAACCGCCGACTGCGATGGCAAAAAGTACGCGCGTGTGTCGCGCCCCCACACCGAAAGCTATTCGATGGACGTCAATGCCGACAGCCGGCGCGACCAGATGGACGGCTGCATGATGCGCAAGGGGTGGCGCTCGGAACTGAAGTGGTAGCCCGAAGCGCCGCCGAGCGTGGCTCGGCGCTACCCGGGGTTATTCGAACGAACCCACCGAGTCGTGCGACAGGTTGTCAAAGCGGGTGTATTCACCGAAGAACTTGAGCTTGCACGAACCGGTGGGGCCACCACGGTGCTTGCCGATGATGATCTCGGCCAGGCCCTTGTCCGGCGAGGTTTCCTTGTTGTAGTAGTCGTCGCGGTAGATGAACACGATCATGTCCGCGTCCTGCTCGATAGCGCCGGATTCGCGAAGGTCGGCCATCACCGGGCGCTTGTCGGTACGCGTTTCCAGCGAGCGGTTGAGCTGGGACAGCGCGATCACCGGCACGTTCAGTTCCTTGGCCAGGCCCTTCAGCGACCGCGAGATTTCCGAGATTTCGGTCGCGCGGTTTTCGCTGTTGCCCGGCACGCTCATCAGCTGCAGGTAATCGATCACGATCAGGCCCAGGTCGTGCTCGCGCTTGAGCCGACGGCACTTGGAACGCAGGATCTCCGGCGACACGCCCGGCGTATCGTCGATGAAGATCTTGGTTTCCTTCAGCATCCGGATCGCACCGGTGACCCGGCTCCAGTCTTCGTCTTCCAGCTGGCCGGTACGCAGGCGCTGCGCATTGATGCGGCCGTTGGATGAAATCAGGCGCATGGCCAGCTGCGAGGCCGACATTTCCATCGAAAACACCGCCACGCCCTTCTTGGACTTGATCGCGGCGTACTCGGCGATGTTCAGCGCCAGCGTGGTCTTGCCCATCGCCGGACGCGCGGCCAGGATGATCAGATCGGTCGGCTGCAGGCCGGAGGTCATCGCATCGAAGTCGGTGTAGCCGGTCGGCAGGCCGGTGATGTTGCCGCCATTCTCGAAACGGTTGCGCAGTTCTTCGAAAGCATCCTTCAGCGCGCCGGGCATGGCCACGAAATCGGTCCGGCCGCGCGCGCCCTGCTCGGCGATCGCAAACACCGACTTTTCCGCCGCCGACAGCAGCTCGCTGCTTTCGCGGCCCTCGGGTTGGAAGCCGTCGTTGACGATGTCGGTGCCCACCTGGATCAACTGGCGCAGCACCGCCTTGTCGCGCACGATCTCGGCGTAGGCGGCGATGTTGGCCGCCGACGGCGTGGTGCTGGCCAATTCGATCAGGTAGGCGCCATCGCCCACCAGTTCCATCCGGCCCTGCGATTCGAACCACTCGCCCAGGGTCACCGCATCGAACGGACGGTCGCGCTCGGACAACTCGCGGATCGCGCGGTAGATCATCTGGTGGTCGCGACGGTAGAAGTCGGTCTCGGTGAGCTGGTCGTTGATGCGGTCGTAGCTTTCCGGCGCCAGCATCAGCCCGCCCAGCACCGCCTGTTCGGCCTCGATCGAATGCGGCGGCACGCGCAGCTGGTCGATCCGCGATTCATCGCGGTCGAAGCGGTCACCGCGGTCTTTGCGGTCGGAACGGAAGCCAGAGCGGGCGGACATGTGGGGGCGTACTTCCTGCAGTGTGGAGCGTGGGGCATGGTAGGCACGGAGCGCGCGCCGCAGCCATGCACAACCCTGTGGATAAGCAGTGGATGGGCTGGGCATAACGGCGTTCTGCCGGCAGCATCGGCCGCGGCGGTCGCAGTGCGTGCGACGAGCGCCCTTGCGGCGCCCGCCGTGGGGCCATTATCGCAGATGCACCCGGCTCAATGCTGACCGCCGTGGGTAGCCACCCAGGCCAGGAATCTGTCGACGAACCCCTGCAGAAACACCTGGGTGCCTTCGCTACCGATGTTGCCGGCCTCGTCGATCAGGCCCTCCTTGAAGTGCAGGAATACCTCCGGCTGGCCCAGTACCGGCATGTCCAGGTAGGCCAGCACGTTGCGCAGGTGCTGCTGGGCCAGCGCGGTGCCAATGACTCCGATCGAGGCGCCCACCACCGCCGTCGGCTTGCCCGCAAAGGCGCTGTCGCCATACGGCCGCGAAGCCAGGTCGATGGCGTTCTTGAGCACCCCGGGGATGGAGCGGTTGTACTCGGGGGTGACGAACAGCACCGCGTCGGCGTCACGGATCTGCTGTTTCAGGCGCACGCCCTGTGCCGGGTAATCCTTGTCGAAATCCTGGTTGTAAAGCGGCAGGTCGCCGATCTCGACAGGCTCAAAACGCGCCCTGCCGGCCGCCAGCTTCGCCAGCGCGTGGGCCAGCGCCTTGTTGTGCGAGCCTTTGCGCAGGCTGCCCACCAGTACCGCGATCTTCACTTCGGCCACGGGAATCTCTCCGTTTGGGGAAAGCCCCAGCCTAGGGTCGACCACCTTCGGCAGCGGTGAAGGCAGCACAGCCAGGCGTGGCCTGGCAGGGCGCTACCGCTCCGGTGCAGCCACCCCACCGGTGGCTGCATGCCATCAGCCGCGCGTTACCGCGGCACGCACCGCACGCCAATGCGCCTGCCAGGCCTGGAACATCAGCACGTTCCACAGGTGCGTGTGCCATTTGCGCTCGCCCTGCTGGAACCGCTGCCACAGCGGTACCACCGCCTCGACGTTGAACACGCCTTCGGCGGCCAGCCGCGCCGGGTCCAGCAGCGCGTCGGCCCAGCCCCGCAGGTCGCCCTTGAGCCAGGCACTGACCGGCGCGCCAAAGCCGCGCTTGGGCCGGTGCACCATGTCCTGGGGCACGTAGCGGCCCAGCACGCGCTTGAGCAGGTACTTGCTGACCCCGTCGCGCTGCTTCATGTGCAGCGGCAGCGACCAGGCAAACTCGGCCACGCGCCAGTCCAGCAACGGCGCGCGTGCTTCCAGACTGACCGCCATGCTGGTGCGGTCCACCTTGCACAGCAGGTCATCGGGCAGATAGGTGTTGAAGTCGGCCAGCATCATCGCGTCGGCCGGCGAGCCGGCGCCGTGCAGCGGGTCGGCAAGGTCGTAGAAGCTGCCCGCCCCACGCGCGCCTTGCACCGCCGCCACCGGGTCGCGCCAGCGCGAGATGCGGTTGCGGTACACATCACCGATCCCGCGCGCCCCGGTTTCGGCCAGGAGTGCCGCCAGCCCGCCGGTCCGCGAGGCTTCGCCCTGGGTGTGCGCCCGGGTGGCCATCCAGCGCCGCAGCGGCGCCGGCACCTTGCCCAGCAGCGACCAGTTGCGCAGCGCACGCTGGTAGCGGCTGTAGCCAAAGAACAGTTCATCGCCGCCATCGCCGGACAGCGCCACGGTGACCGAACCGCGCGCCAGCCTGGCCACCAGTGCGGTGGGTACCTGGGACGCATCGGCGAAGGGCTCGTCGAACATCGCCGGCAGCTGCGGCACCACGGCCAGTGCGTCGGCGCCACTGACATACAGCTCGGTGTGGTCGGTGCCCAGATGCTGCGCCAGCGCCTTGGCCAACGGCGCTTCGTCGTGGTCCGACCCCTGGAAGCCGATGCTGAAACTGTGGATCGGCGACGCCGACTGGGCCTGCATCAAGGCCGCCACCACCGACGAATCGGTGCCGCCGGACAGGAACACGCCCACCGGCACGTCGGCCACCATGCGCAACCCGACCGCGTCGCGCAGCACGGTATCCAACTGCGCCTCCGCCTCGTCGTCGCTGCCGATGAACGGCCGCGCAAGTGCCTGCTGCATGCGCTCGCGCGCATTCCAGAACGGTATCTGCTGCTGGTCCGGGCGGTGCGCGGCGGCACCGGCGGCCACCGCGGCCGCATCCAGGCGCAGCGCGCGGCCGGGCATCAGCTTGAAGGTGCCCGTGTGGATGCAATGCGGCGCGGGAATGTAATCCAGCCGCAGCAGCAGGGTCAGCGCGTCGCGGTCGATGTCGTTGTCAAAATCCGGGTGTTGCCACAATGCTTTCAGCTCCGACCCGAACACCAGGGCATCACCGGCCCAGCCGTAATACAGCGGCTTCTTGCCAACCCGGTCGCGGGCCAGCCACAGGCATTGCTCGGCGTGATCCCACAGCGCAATGGCGAACATGCCGTTGGCCCGCTGCAGGGTGTCATCCAGCCCCCAGGCCACGAACGCGGCCAGCAGCACCTCGGTATCCGAATGCCCGCGGAACGCGTGCCCGAGCCCTTCCAGCTCGGCACGCAGCGCGGCGAAGTTGTAGACCTCACCGTTGTAGGCCAGCACATACCGGCCATCGTTGGAGGCCATCGGCTGGTGGCCCAGTGGCGACAGGTCCAGGATGCTCAGCCGCCGGTGGGCCAGCGCGATGCCCGCGCCCGCATCGGCCCATACCCCGCTGTCGTCCGGGCCACGGTGGACCAGCGCGTCGCCCATGCGCCGCGCCAAGTGTTCCAGTGCCGCCGGCTCCATCACCGGAGCCGGCAGCAGCATTCCTGCCAATCCACACATACGTCAGAGATCCTGCGCCAGTACCCGGGCGGCGCCTACCAACGCATTGTCGCTTGGAAGCACGCACATTGCTGCCCCCGCCAGCGGGGTGTAGGTATCGGCCCCACACACCCGCTGCACCGGCAGGTGGCCCAGCCCGGCTTCCACCAGTGCCGTGATGATGCCCTCGCCTACCCCGGCACTGTGCCGGCCCTCGTCGACCACCAGCACGCGTTGGGCGTCGGCGGCCTGCTCGGCGATGAAGTCGGCATTGAGTGGCACCAGCCAGCGCAGGTCCACCACCCGCACCTGCCAGCCCAGCTCGGCCTCGATCGTGCGCGCCGCACGCAGGCTCATCGGGATGCCGTTGCCATAGCTGAAGATCACCAGGTCGTTGGCCTCCGCGCGGTACACCCGGCCCTGCCCGGGCAGCAGGGTCTGCTCCGGCGACGGGTACGGGAACAGCCACTGGCCATCGCCGGGTTCGTAGAGGTCTTTGGTCATGTACAGCGCGATCGGCTCCAGGAACACCGATACCCGCCCATCCACCTGCCCGAGGGCGGCCAGGGTGCGCAGCATCATCGCCGCGTCATCGCCGCGCGAGGGGCACCCCACCACCAGGCCGGGGATGTCGCGCAGCGCGGTGATCGAGTTGTCATTGTGGAAGTGGCCACCGAAGCCTTTCTGGTAGCCCAGCCCGGCAATGCGCACCAGCATCGGGTTGCGGTACTGGTCGTTGGAGAAGAACTGCAGCGAACAGGCTTCGCCGCGCAGCTGGTCGGCGGCGTTGTGCAGGTAGGCCAGGTACTGGATCTCCGGGATCGGCAGCATGCCCAGGTTGGCCAGGCCCTGGGCCATGCCCAGGATCATGGTTTCATCCAGCAGCGTGTTGAACACCCGGCGCGGTCCGAACGCCTTCAGCAGCCCCTTGCTGACCGTATACACCCCGCCCTTCTGCGCCACGTCCTCGCCAAACAGCAGCGTGGACGGGTACTTGGCCATCAGCTCGTGCAGGCCCTGGTTGATCTGGATGGCCAGGTGTCGCGGCGGCAGCCGCTCGGGCAGCTGCGCCTCGCTGCCGAACGCGGCCAGGCGCGCCGCCGGATCGGCCACGCGACCGGCTTCGGCCTGCACTGCCGCCGGCGAATACGGGGCCAGCGGCGCCATGATCTGCGCCAGGCCCTCCAGCTTTGATCGGCGGTCAGCCTCGGCGGCGGCGGCAAAGCAGCGCACGCGCATCGCTTCGTAGCGCTGCAGCACCTGCGCGGGGTCCAGCCAGCCCGATTCAAGCGCAATCTGCGCCGAGCGCAGCAACGGATCGGCGGCCTCGGCCGCGCACAGCTCGGGTAACGGCCGCCACTCGATCTCGAAATCGGTGCCGGCGTGGCCCATCAACCGGGTGGTCCGCAGGTGCAGGAAGGTGGGCCGCCGCGTGCGCCGGCAATGCTCCAGCGCGCGTTGCACCTGCGCATGGCCGCTGGCCAGGTCCAGGCCATCGGCGAAGAAATAATCCAGGCCGGGGCGATGGCTGAAGTTCTGTGCGATCCAGCCATCGGGGGTCTTCACCGAAATGCCGATGCCGTTGTCTTCGCAGACGAACAACACCGGGGCCGGCAACCGCTGGTAGGCCGCCCAGGCGGCGGTATTGAACGCGGTCTGCGCGGTGGCATGGTTGGACGAGGCATCGCCGAAGGAGCAGATCACCACGCTGTCCTCGGGGATCGGCAGCGCGTGCCCGATGCGCCGTGCGCTTTCGATCGCCATGGCCGTGCCGAGCGCCTTGGGCAGGTGCGAGGCGATGGTGGAGGTCTGCGGCAGCACCCACAGCGGCTTGCTGCCCCACACCTTGTGCCGCCCGCCACTGGCGGGATCGTCGCAGCTGGCGGCGAACGAGAGCGCCGCATCCAGCACCGGATCCATGCCGGGCAACTGGCCAAAACGCTCGGCCATGAACGCGCCGGAGCGGTAATGCAGGAACGCCGGATCAGTATGCCGCGCCAGCCGCGCCACCAGCGCGTTACCTTCATGGCCCGATGACCCGATGGTGTAGAAGACCTTGTTCTGTACGCGCAGCACGCGTGCCATCAGGTCCAGGTGGCGGCTGACCAGCTGCGACTCGAACAAGGCGTCAAAGCCCTGCGCATCCAGCGTGCTGCCGGGCAGGATCGGCGCGTCCGGCGCGGGCCGTGGCGCGGGATCACCCCGCCACTGCTGTACGAATTCGATGAAATTGGTATCGCAGATCTCGGCCCGGTTGAGGGCTTTCATGCGTGCGGGAATCGGATCGGGAACCACGGCAAACATCCATCAGCCTCCGTGACGCGCGGCCCAGGCGGCCACGCCGGGAGTCTGGCCGCAACCTGCGCCGGTTGCCAAGCGCGGGTGCAGCATGCGCGCTCAACCGGCGCGGCGGGCCCGCCACTGGTCGCGCGACTGGCCCCATATCTCGATCGGCTTGCCGTCATGGGGCGGCGGCAGTTCGCCGATGCGCAGCAGCGTGCTGCCCAGCTTGCGCGCCACGACCTTGGAATTTTCGTTGGCCGCATCGATGGTGTGGATCACTTCTTCCCAACCCAGCGCGTGGAAGGCCCAGTCGATACTGGCCACCGCCGCCTCGGGCGCGTAGCCGCGGCCCCAGCTTTCGCGGCGGATACTCCAGCCCACTTCAGTGCCGGGCCAGTCCAGCGGCTGCCACGGCCCCATGCGACCGACCCAGTCGCCGCTGCTTTTTTCAATCACCGAAAACATCGAGAACCCATACAGGTGCCAGTTGCCGGCCAGGCAGCTGAAACTGCGCCAGGCCTGCGAGGGTGCCTGCACGCCGCCCAGGTGCTGCATCACGTCAGGATCGGTGCAGAAACGCAGGAAGGCGTCGAAATCCTCCACACGCGGCGGGCGCAGGATCAGGCGATCGGTTTCCAGCTGCAGGTCGAAGATGCTCATCGCGATGGCCGTCGGGACACAGGCACACATCATCGCAGCGGGCCGGGCTGCACGTTGTGGCGGGCCCCGCAAAACGCAACAGGCCGGACGACGCCGGCCTGTTGCTCGCACGATCCATCCGCGCGGAGTTACTGCTTGTTCGAATCCAGCGCGGCGGTCTGGGTGACCAGCTGGCCATCAATGACCGGCAGGCGATCGCTGCTCGGCTTGTTGTCCATCTTGACGGTCTTTTCCACGCCATCGTAGCGGTAGGTCACGTTGTAACCGGTGACCGCGTTGTTGGTGCCCATCGGGATGCGGTTGCCCGGCTTGCCGGCCATGCGCATGGTGCCGGTGGTGCCATCTTCATTGCGGTAGGTCACGTTGTAGCCGGTGACCTTGGTCGACTCGGAGGTCGCCGTTTCGGTGTGGCACTGGCGCTCGGTGCGGTTGACCACGCGGCCACCCACGTGGCGCTTGTCGACCTGGTTGCCGATCAGGCCGCCGGCCACGGCGCCGGCCGCGGTAGCGGCCTTCTTGCCGTTGCCGCCACCCACCTGGTTGCCCAGCAGGCCACCGATGACCGCACCGGCGACCGTGCCGCCAACGTTGCCGTCGCGCTCGGGCAGGCGTTCCTGCACCACCACGTCCTGGCAGACTTCATGCGGGGTCTGGGTGGTGGAGGTCTCGCGCACCGGTTCGGTACCGATCACGGTGGCGTAGGCCTTTTCCTTCCTGGTCAGTGGATCGACCTTGACGATGTCGGCGTATTCCAGCTTGCCGGCCTTGTCCTCGACCGCCAGGGCATCGGTGCGTGCACCGTCGTCGGCCAGTGGCGTGGTGTCCAGGGTGGGCCGGGTCTGCGTCGCGGTCACCGGATCCGGCGAGGACGAGCCACTCTTCATGAAGGCAGCGGTGGCGATGCCGCCGACAAGCAGCGCGCCAGCGGCGACCAGAGCAGTGGTGGTAGTACTTTTCATATCCGGCTCCCTGCGGACGATCCGCAACGTTCTTGAGCGGATTCCAGCACGCCATGCCTGAACGGAATCTCCACAGTGCGTACACGCGGCCGTTACCCATTCAGGTTCTGTGTCGCTGTGGCCCGTGATAGCGTTTACAGCATCTGTCGAGGAGAGCGTCATGGCCAATCCCCTGCTGTTGCCGGTGCTGGAATGGGCGCGCCGGTTGCGCTACCCCACCCTGTTCAAGATCACCGCCGGCCTGTTCGCGCTGACCCTGTTCATTCCCGATCCGCTGCCGTTCGTGGACGAGATCCTGCTTGGCCTGGGCACGCTGCTGCTGGCCAACTGGAAGAACCGCGGGCAATCGCTGCCGCCGGTGCTGCCGGGCAAGCGCCGCGCGTGAGGCTGGTCGACAGCCACTGCCACCTGGATGCGTCCGAGTTCGACGCCGACCGTTCCGAGGTGATCGCAAGCGCCCGCGCGGCGGGTGTGCGCACCCAGGTGGTGCCGGCGGTGACGGCGGCGAGCTGGCCCAAGCTCCGTGACACCTGTCTGCTCGCCGACGGGCTGCGTCCGGCCTATGGTCTGCACCCGATGTTCCTGGACGCGCACCGGCCCGGGCATCTGGACGACCTGCGCGGGTGGATCGAGCGCGAGCGCCCGTGTGCGGTGGGCGAGTGCGGGCTGGACTTCTTCGTCGAGGGTCTGGATCCAGCGCTGCAGCAGTTCTATTTCGACGGTCAGCTGCGGTTGGCGCGCGAATTCGACCTGCCGGTGATCGTGCATGCGCGCCGGGCGGTGGATGCGGTGATCGCGGCCATCAAACAGGTGGGCGGTCTGCGCGGGGTGGTGCACAGTTTCTCCGGCAGCCCGGAACAAGCCGCGCAGCTCCACAAACTGGGATTCCTGGTGGGTCTGGGCGGCCCGCTGACCTATGACCGCGCCCAGCGCCTGCATCGTCTGGTGGCGCAGCTGCCGTTGGAACAGCTGCTGCTGGAGACCGACGCACCCGACCAGCCCGACGCGGGCATCCGCGGCGCGCGCAACGAGCCTTCCCGGTTGCCGGTGATCCTGGACACGGTGGCGCGCCTGCGCGGCGAGCCGGCAGCGGAGATCGCCGCGCAGACCACCGCCAACGCGAACCGCTTGTTCAACCTGCCCTGACCGCACACCGTGGCGCCGGGCTCTGCCCGGCCATCGCCACTCCCAGCCGGATGAAGCCTGGCGCTACGTGCGCTTCTTCATCAACATCTCCAACCCCTTGCCCACCGCGGCAAATGCAAAGGCGCCGGTGATGTGCGTCGCCGCGCCCAGCCCGGCGCCGCAATCCAGCTTCAGCGCGGCATCGGCACCCAGCGGCGGGCGGATGCCGCAGACGCTGCCATCGGCCTGCGGGTACTTCACGTTCTCCAGCGAATACACCGCCGGCACCCCGAAATAGCGCGATGCGTTCTTCGGGAAGTTGAAGTCGCTGCGCAGCTTCTTGCGGATCAACGCCATCATCGCGTCGTGCTCGGTGCGCGACACATCGCGGATCCTTACCAGGGTGGGGTCGGTGCGCCCGCCGGCCGCGCCCACCGTCAGGATCGGCAGCTTGCGCCGCCGGCACCACGCGATGGTCTCCACCTTCACCCGGAAGCTGTCGCAGGCATCGATCACCAGATCGAAATCGCGGTCCAACAGCTCGGCCATGTTCGGCACCGTCAGGAACGCGGCGATCGCATCCACCTCGATGTCCGGGTTGATCGCCCGGCAGCGCTCGGCCATCGCCTCGGCCTTGTTGCGGCCGTATTGCCCGGCCAGTGCCGGCAGCTGGCGATTGGTGTTGGACACGCAGATGTCGTCGGCATCGATCAGGGTCATATGCCCCACCGCCGTGCGCGCCAGCGCCTCCACCACCCACGAGCCGACCCCGCCCATGCCGACCACCGCCACCCGGCGGGTCGATAGCAGGTCCACGGTGCCTACCCCATACAACCGGTCGATGCCGGCAAATCGTTCGCGCAGTACGTCGTTCATCGGCGCATTTTAACGGTCTGCAGCCCGCCCGGGACGCCGCATGGACAGGACGCACCGTAAGATCAGGCCCAGCCACCCACACGGACGCCACGCATGAACCAGCCTGCCACGCCCCACCGCCCCTCGGCCGCCTACCGTTACCTGTTTGTCGGTGTGCTCGGGCTGGTGGTCGGCCTGATCGCCACCGTCATGGTGTCGCGCGCGATCCAGGCCCGCCAGGATCCCTTCCCCGACGCCCTCATGCACGTGATGAACCGCCAGGTGCAGCTGTTGCAGGGCGCCCAGGCCCAGAACCGCTGCACCCTGGCCGACAGCGTGCCGCGCCTGCACACCCTGCGCTCGCTGTCCAACGACCTGGACCTGGCCTTTCCCGGGCTGAAGGACAGCCAGGGCTTCCAGCAGCACGCCAGCACCCTGCGCGCCACGCTCAACCAGGCCTTGGCCGCCCCACCCACCGACTGCATCGGGATGGGCAAGCTGGTCGAGAAAATCCAGGCCGACTGCAAAGCCTGCCACCAGGATTTCCGCTGATTCATCTGCCAGCCACGCTGGCCGCCACGGATTGGCGCGCTGTTCACACAACACAGGACACGATCTGCGGCATGCGCCCCAGACGCATTCGACCACCCCTCTGGCCAGGAGAACCACCATGAAGATCCAACTCATCGCTGCCGCCGCCGTCGCCACCGTTGCACTGGCCGGCTGCGCGACCACTTCGCCCGGCTACGGCAGCAGTGGCTACAACAACGGTTACGGCAACAACGGGGGCTACAACAACAACACCAACAACCGTTGCGCCGATTGCGGCATCGTTACCCGCATCAACCAGATCGGCTCGGGGCGCACGGCGCCGTCGGCCACCGGTGCGATCCTGGGCGGCATCGTCGGCGCGGTCGCCGGCCATGAGATCTCCGACCATACCGGCGGCAGCAAGGGCAACCAGAACATCGCCGCCGCCGCGGGTGCCGTGGGTGGCGCACTGGCCGGCAACCAGATCCAGAAGAACGTCACCAGCGACACCTTCGACATCACCGTACGCATGGACGATGGCCGTACCGTGGTGGTCAACCAGCGCGATCTTGGCGGCATCCGCGAAAACACCTATGTCCGCGTGGTCAACGGCAAGGTGATCCTGCGCTGATCGCACGGCGTCCAGCACATGCCTGAAAAGCAAAGGGCCCGCGCGAGCGGGCCCTTTGTTTGTTACACACCGGCATGCACCGGCGTGCGCTTAGAGCGGCTTCACCTTGTCGGCCTGCAGGCCCTTCTGGCCAGTCACGACTTCGAACTCGACCGCCTGCCCTTCCTTCAGGCTCTTGAAGCCCTGCGACTCGATCGCGCGGAAGTGCACGAACACATCTTCGCCGCTTTCACGGCTGATGAAACCAAAACCCTTCGCGTCGTTGAACCACTTGACGGTGCCCTTCTCTGCCATCTCAGCTACTCCCTGACTGTCTTGTTGTTGGATACGCCCTGACAGGCGGCTGACAGCAAGGGGGAAGCGAGGTGCATCGATGCAGCGGATCAGAAGATCTACCATCAAGTGGTTCAACGACGCGAAGGGTTTT
>JAHREJ010000039.1 GCA_021733645.1 Bacillus subtilis subsp. subtilis
GTGTGATTCTTATGGCCGCGAACTGACGGCCGTTCTGTATGCGGACGGCAACGGGCGGCTCTACGAGTTGGAGATGATTCGTTGGGACGGTCGTCCGCTGGTATCTCCCGATCCCGGTACATTGAAATTCTACTAGCGTTGTTTTGAATGACCGCTCAAGTCGCGGCTGACACGCGCGCCATTGCCATCAGTCGTTCAGAGATCCGACCAAGCCGCAGGTGGCACCGCCGCCAAGATGGATGCCTCGAAGCTGATCAAGGATGAAAGCCGGGGGTTTTTCGTTGTGATGCGCACACCAAGCGGTGATCATGGCCGGCCATAACGTTGAAGACCGCCATGCCCCGTTGCCGTTCCTCCCTGCATTCCCTTGTTCGCCTCGCCGTGCGCGCGCTTCTGATTCCCGCGCTTCTGTGCGCCGTTGCGTTCGCTGTGTCCGCGCAGGCCGGACGCCTGGGTGCTGCGGTGGATATCGCCTCGAAGAACCTGAATCCGCCGATCTACCCGTCCACCGAATACCGTGCGGGCATCAAGGGCGAGCTGTGGATCCAGGTCCATGTAGATGCGCAGGGACAGCGCACGGCCACCACGATCATCCGCAGCAGTGGATCGGCCGCGCTGGACCAGGCGGCGCTGCAGGCCAGCGCCAACTGGACGTACATCGCCGCGCTGGAGAACGGCCAGCCGGTGGCGGGCACGGTGCGGATTCCGGTGGTGTTCAAGCAGCCCTGACCCGGTCGCGCCGGGCGCTGACCGGCGAGACCGCTTACCCGCGCGCCAGAGCCATCAATCGCTCGGCAATGCGTTCCAGCGGCACCATCTCTTCGGTTGCACCCAGCTTGTAGGCCGCGCCGGGCATGCCCCAGACCACGCTGGTGGCCTCGTCCTGCACCAGGGTGGGGGCGCCCGCATTGCGCAGTTCCAGCAGGCCGCGGGCGCCGTCGTCGCCCATGCCGGTGAGGATGGCGCCGATCGCATTGCTGCCGGCGCTTTCAGCCACCGAACGGAACAACACGTCCACCGCCGGCTTGTGGCGGTTCACCGCCGGGCCGTCATCCACGCGGCAGCGCCAGCGCGCACCGTCGCGGATGATGCGCAGGTGCTTGCCGCCGGGCGGCAGGTAGGCGTGGCCGGGCAGCACCGCTTCGCCGTCGCTGGCTTCGCGCACGGACATGGCCGAGTGGCGGTCGAGACGTTCGGCAAACGGGGTGCTGAAGGTGGCGGGCAGATGCTGGGTCATCACCACGGCGGGCGCGTCGGCCGGCATGCCTTCGAGCACCACGCGCAGCGCTTCGGTGCCGCCGGCGGAGGCGCCGATGGCGATCAGGCGGTCGGTGGTGCGGAACTGGATCGCGCGCGGCGTGGCGGCCGGGGCCACCGCATCCAGGGTGAGGCGCGGTGCACCCGGGCGGGCGAGGGTGCGCACGCGCGAACGCGCGGCCATCTTGACCTTGCCGATGATCTCCTCGGCGTAGGCCTGCAGCCCGCGGGCGACGTCGAATTTAGGCTTGGACACGAAATCCACCGCGCCCAGCGCCAGTGCCTGCAGGGTGGTGTCGGCGCCGCGCTCGGTCAGCGAGGAAATCATCACCACCGGCAACGGGTGCAGGCGCATCAGGTTTTCCAGGAACGCCAGCCCGTCCATGCGCGGCATTTCCACGTCCAGGGTAATCACGTCCGGGGCCAGGCGCTTGATCTTCTCGCGTGCCAGCAAGGGGTCGGCAGCAGTGCCGACGACCTCGATGTCGCGGTCGCTGGCGAGGATTTCGCTGAGCATCTGCCGCACGACGGCGGAGTCGTCGACGATCAGCACGCGACAGGGGCCGGTCTGGGTCATTCAAACAACTCCACGCCACCGGTGACCGGGGCCTTGGACAGACGGGCACGCACCGCCGATTCGGTGGCGGCTACTTCGGCTTCGTGGGCGTGCGGCAGGCGTTGCACCACCACCCGGCCGGTGTCGGCGAAGAACCACACCTTGCGCGGATGGATGCCGCACAGGTCTTCGGCCAGCACCGGGATGTGTTCGGCCTGCAGGTAGTGGCGCACGAACTCGGCGTTGCGGGTGCCCACCGGGTTGCTGGTGAAGCCCTTGAGCACGTTGGCCCCGCCAAACACCTTGGCTTCCAGGCGCTTGCGGTGCGCGCCGCGCTTGAGCAGGTCGTTGATCAGCAGTTCCATGGCGTAGCTGCCGTAGCGCGCAGGCGCGCCGTCGCCGACGTTGCCCTCGGGCAGCAGGAAGTGGTTCATGCCGCCGATCTTGAGCACCGGGTCGCGCAGGCACGCGGCCACGCACGAGCCCAGGGTAGTGGTCAGCGCGGTGTCATCGTCCACCACCAGGTACTGGGTGGGCAGCAGCTTGGCGGCGGTCACCTTGAAGCGGCTGTCGAAGTAACGCATCACATCGTCGGTGCGGACCACGGCATTCATACCGGTGCTCCAGGGGCGCGTTTGTACAGGGTGCGCCCGCACGGCTGGATCAGGTCGGCGGCGTGCAGATAGTTTTCCGAATGGCCGGTGTAGAGCAGGCCGTCCTCGCCCATGTGCTGGATCAGCCGCGACAGGATGCCGCGTTGGGTGGGCTTGTCGAAGTAGATCATCACGTTGCGGCAGAACAGGGCATCGAACGGGCCGCCGACGTCGTAGCGGGGACTGAGCAGGTTGAGCGGACGGAAATCGATCAGCTCGCGCAATGCCGGGTGGACCCGGCAATGGCCCTCGTTGGGGCCGCTGCCGCGCTGGAAGTAGCGCTTTTTGATCGCCGGGTCGAGGCCGGACACGCGGTCGATGGCATACACGCCACGGCTGGCGGTGGCCAGTACCTGGGTGTCCACGTCGGTGGCCAGGATGCGCACTGGCGGCTTGAGCGTGCCGAACGCTTCGCAGGCGGTGATCGCCATCGAATACGGCTCTTCACCGGTGGAGGCCGCGCACGACCACAGCTGCAGGGTGCCGTGGCCGGCGCGCGCACGCAGTTCGGTGTCGAGTTTTTCGAAGTGGTGCGGCTCGCGGAAGAACGCGGTGAGGTTGGTGGTCAATGCGTTGGTGAACGCCTGCCACTCCTCGCCGCCGTCTTTTTCGAGCTGGTCCAGGTAGTCGTGGAAATTGCGCAGGCCCAGCGCGCGCAGCCGCCGCGACAGACGGCCGTAGACCATGTCGCGCTTGGCCGGGGCCAGCGAGATGCCGACGCGCTGGTAGATCAGGTCGCAGACGCGGCGGAAATCACGATCGGCGAACTCGAATTCGCGGCCGTTCTGGGCGGTGGTGGCAGGGGCAGAAGGCGTGGACACGGGCGCACTCGAAGGGGAGGGGAAGGCGGTGGCCGGGTGGCCACTGCGAAGGCTCAGAACTCTTGCCAGTTGCCGTCATCGACCGGGCTGCTGCTGCGCTGCGCGCGCGGTGCTGGCGGGGTGCGGGCAGGGGCTGCGGCCGGTCGGGGGCCGGGGCGCGCGGTAACAGGCACCACCACGCGCGCGGTCACCGCACTCACGGCGGCGGCTACGTGGTTGTCCAGGCGGAAGATGGCCACCGCGTCGGACAGCTGGCCGGCCTGTTCTTCCATCGCCCGTGCGGCGGCGGTGGCTTCCTCCACCAGTGCGGCGTTCTGCTGGGTGGTTTCATCCATCTGCACCACGGTCTGGTTGACCTGCTCGATGCCGGCCGACTGCTCCTGCGAGGCGGCGGAGATCTCGGCCATGATGTCGGTCACGCGCTGCACCGAGGCCACGATTTCGCCCATGGTGGTGCCGGCGGTGTGCACCAGCGCGGAGCCGTCGGCGACGCTGGCCACCGAGTCGTCGATCAGGCCTTTGATCTCCTTGGCGGCCCCGGCCGAGCGCTGCGCCAGGGTGCGCACTTCGGAGGCGACCACGGCAAAGCCGCGGCCCTGTTCGCCGGCGCGGGCGGCCTCCACGGCGGCGTTCAGTGCCAGGATGTTGGTCTGGAAGGCGATGCCGTCGATGACCGAGATGATCTCGGCGATCCGCTTGGAGCTGGCCTGGATGGCGCTCATGGTGGTGACCACCTGGCTGACTACGTCGCCCCCCTTGGAGGCCACGCCGTGGGCGCTGATGGCCAGCTGGTTGGCCTGGCGGGCATGCTCGGCGTTCTGGCGCACGGTGGAGGTGAGTTCTTCCATCGAGGCGGCGGTTTCTTCCAGGTTGGCGGCCTGCTGCTCGGTGCGGCGGGACAGGTCGCTGTTGCCGCTGGCAATCTCGCCGGCGGCCTGGTTGATGCTGCCGGCAGCGGTCTGGATCTGGCCGACGATCTGGGTGAGCTGGGACACGGTGGCGTTGGCATCGTCGCGCATGCGGGCAAACACGCCCTGGAAATCGCCGTGCATGCGCACGCTGAGGTCGCCCTCGGCGATCCCCGAGAGCAGCTCGGAGAGCTTGCCCAGGTTGTCGTCGCTGACCTGCATCATGGCGTTGAGGTTGGCGATCATCAGGCGGAAATCGTGATCGAAACGGTCGGTGTCACCGCGCTGGCTGAAATCACCGGCTGCGGCGGCCGCGCCCAGGCGTTTGATTTCGGCGTTGATGCTGGCCAGGTTCTGCTTGACCGTGTCCACGGTCTCGGTGATGGCGGCCTTTTCACCGGGATAGCGGGCGATGTCGGCGCTCAGGTCACCCACCGCATAGCGCTGCACGACCTGCAGCACGTTCTGCATGGTCTGCACGTGTGCGCCGACCAGGGTGTTGGTTTCATGGACCATCAGGCCGTACTCGCCGGGGAAGGCGCGTTCGTCCATGCGGAAGCTGGTCTGGCCGGCGTCGTGGCGGCTGGCCATCTCACGCTGGCCGCTGATGACCGCGTGCAGCTGGTTCTGCATGCGTGCCATGCTTTCCAGCAGGCGGCCGGGTTCGTCGTGGGCCTGCTCACCGATGCGGCTGTCGAGCTTGCCGGCGGCGATGCTTTCGGCCACGTGGGTGGCCTGGCGCAACGGCAGGGTGATGCGGTTGCCGATCAGCCAGCTGAGGGCCAGCACGATCAGCACGAGCGCGCCGCCGCTGGCGGCCATGATGGCGGTGAATACCAGGGCCTGCTGCTGCACGTCCTGCATATAGACGCCGCTGCTGATCACCCACTGCCAGGGCTTGTACAGGCCGGCATAGGAGGATTTGTCGTAGGTGCCTTCGGCACCGGCCTTGGCCCACTTGTAGGAGACCACGCCGCCGCCCTGGCGCGCGACCTGGACCAGGTCATGGAAGAGCTGCACGCCGTCTTCGGAGCGGAACGCCTGCATGTCCTTGCCGATCAGGTCCTTGCGGAACGGATGCATCAGCACGCGGTACTGGGTGTCGTAGACGCTGTAGTAGTAGGCATCGCTGTCGGCGCGCATGCGCGCGAGCGCTTCCAGTGCGGCGGCCTTGGCGGCCGGCTCGGTGAGCTCGCCGGTTTCGGCCAGGCGGTGGTAGTGCTCCAGGATGCCGTAGGTCAGTTCGACCTGGATCTTCAGGCTGTCCTTGCGGGTGTCGGTGAGGTCCAGATACTGCATGCGGGCGGCAATCACCGCCAGGGCGATCACGCCCACAGCGATGAGTGCGGTGAGCAGGTTGAGCTTGCGCCTGACGGACAGGTTGGAGAAGTACTGGTTCCAGCGGCTGATCAGATTCATGGGCAGGGCATCTTTGGTCGACGAACGTGTCGCGGCAATGCTGTTATCGGCCGCACCGTCCACCTATTGAGGTGGGGTGTCTGAGCGTATTCAGATTGCGGTCGACCTGAGCGGGCAGCGGACGTTTCTGCGGCCGCGCGTTGGACCCACCGGCCGCCGCGCTGGAAAGATTCAGGGGCCGCTTTGTGCCTGCCGCGCGGCGGGGGATGAGCCACAAAAAAGCCCCGATGCCGAAGCATCGGGGCCTGTGCGTTGCAGGTCTGCAAGCGCGTGACGCGCTTAGAACTCCTGCCAGTCGCCGTCTGCCAGTTCGGTGGCAACCGGGCGGGCCGCTGCGCGGCGGACCGGGGCCGGTGCGACGGCCACCGCACGCACCACGCGCGGGGCCGGCGTGCTCACTGCAACCGGCTGCACCATTGCCTCGTGCTCGTCCAGCCTGAAGATCGACACCGCATCACTCAGGTGACCGGCCTGCTCTTCCATCGAACGTGCAGCGGCGGTGGCTTCTTCCACCAGCGCGGCATTCTGCTGGGTGGTTTCGTCCATCTGCACCACGGTCTGGTTGACCTGCTCGATGCCGGCCGACTGCTCCTGCGAGGCGGCGGAGATCTCGGCCATGATGTCGGTCACGCGCTGCACCGACGCGACGATCTCGCCCATGGTCGCGCCGGCCTTGTGCACCAGCGCCGAACCGTCGTTGACCTTGCCCACCGAATCGTCGATCAGGCCCTTGATTTCCTTGGCCGCACCGGCCGAGCGCTGCGCCAGCGTGCGCACTTCCGAGGCCACCACCGCAAAACCACGGCCCTGTTCACCGGCACGGGCCGCTTCCACCGCCGCGTTCAATGCCAGGATGTTGGTCTGGAAGGCAATGCCGTCGATGACCGAAATGATCTCGGCGATCTTCTTGGACGAGGTCTGGATGGCGCTCATCGTGGTGACCACCTGGCCAACCACGTCGCCGCCCTGCGAGGCCACGGTGTGGGCGCCGATCGCCAACTGGTTGGCCTGGCGGGCATGCTCGGCGTTCTGGCGCACGGTGGAGGTCAGTTCTTCCATCGAAGCGGCGGTTTCTTCCAGGTTGGCCGCCTGCTGTTCGGTCCGGCGCGACAGGTCGCTGTTGCCGGTGGCGATCTCGCTGGCCGCCGAACTGATGGCCTGGCTGGAATGCTTGATCTTGGTGACGATGCCGCTGAGTTGTTCGGCGGTGGCATTGGCGTCGTCGCGCATGGTGGCAAACACACCCTGGAAATCACCGTGCATGCGCACCGTGAGGTCCCCCTGCGACAGCGCGGTGAGCAGGCCGGAGATCTGCTCGATGCTGGCCGCGTTGGCGTCCAGCAGGCCGTTGATCTGCTGGGCCAGCTGCAGGAAGAAGCCTTCCTTGCCATCGGCGCGGATGCGGCCGGACAGGTCGCCGGCGGCGGCCTGGGCAATCACGCGCGCCACTTCGGCTTCGACCAGTGCTTCAGGCGTACGGTCACGCCACTCCACCACGTGGCCGACGCTCTCGCCTTCTTCGTTGCGGATGGTGGAGACCACCTGGGCGAACTGCGCATCGCCGAACTGCATGGCGCGTCGGGCCACGCCGTTGGCCTTGAGGTTGTTCAGCAGGTTGGCATCCATCTCGCCGCGGTGTTCGAGCACGGTCAGCGGACGACCCACCAGCGACGTGCCGGCATCGAAATCGGGCAGGTGCTTGCGCAGCTCATCCTGGTACTGGGACAGGCTCTGCTCAAGCGCGCGGTTGGCGTAGACGATGTTGAGCTGGTTGTCGGTGAGGTACACGCCGGTGGAGCTGTAATCCAGCGCGGTGCGGATGCGCAGGTTCTCGCGGGCGATGGCCTGGTCGGTCTCGGTACGCTCGCGCAGGTCGCGCTGCATACGCTGCATGGCCTGCATCAGGTCGCCCACTTCATCCTTGCGGGTGACATCGATATGCCCGTCGAGCTTGCCGCTGGCCACATCATTGGCCACCGACACCGCGCCGCGCATGCTGCCCACCAGAGAACGGGCGAACAGGTACACCAGCACCAGGCCCAGTGCGGCACCGCCGAGCAGGGTGATGACGGTCAGCGTGGCCGAGGCGGCATAGGTGGATTCGGCTTCTTCGCGCGAGGCGCGCGCCAGGCGGTTGTCTTCGGCGATCAGGGCTTCGAGCGCGGCGGAGGCTTTCAGGTGCTTGGCGCGGGTTTCACCGACGAAGGTGTCCACGGCGTCATCGGGGAGATCCAGATCCAGCATCTCGGTGACGGCATCGTAGGAGGCCAGCGAGTCTTTCCAATCCTTGGCGAAGGTGTCAAACAGCTTCTGCTGCTGGGGATTGTCGATCAGTTCGGGGTACTTCTTGACGGCCAGTTCGATCTTGCCGCGCAGTTCGGTGGCGCGCTTCTTCGCGTCGGCCTTGACATCGTCGCTGGCACGGATCAGGCCCTGGTAGGCCGAGTTGCGATATTCGCCGACCATGCCGCGGATCTCACCGGCGGTGCGGATGCTTTCCATCCGATGTCCGGCCAGCTCGGTGGTGACATTGTTGAGCGAGTAAAGGCCGCGATACGCCACGATGCCCTGAAGCAGCATCACCAGCAGGAGGACGCCGAAAGTCAGCATCAACTTCGGCATCAGTTTGAGGTTGTTGATCCAGGGCATGGGCGGTGCGGTCTCCAGTGGCAAACGCGTCCGGGCGTGGTACCCGGTTGCAGCGACCACGCCGGCCGGTGCCGGCGTGGCAGGGCGTACGGCGGATTACTTGATGTTGGCGAGCTTGAGGCCGGCCGGCGAGCTGACTTCGATTTCAGCACGCGATGCGTCGCGGGCGATCTTGCCGATCACGCACACGGTCTTGCCTTCCAGGCTTTCCAGCGGGAAGCTGAACTTGCCGCGGTTGGCGCCGGCGATGCGGGCCGAGAAGGTGTGGCGCGGGAAGGCGCCGCCCATGTACAGGAAGGTCGGCTGACCTTCGGAGCCTTCGGCGTAACGGGCCTTTTCGACCTTGCCGCAGACCATGCCGTCCTTGCCGACCGAGCGCGGTGCCATTTCCGGCGGGATCATCTCGGCCGACTGGGCGAAGGCGGACGAGGCGGAGGAAGCGAGAACGGCAACCGAGAACAGCGCAAACAGGGACTTCATCGGGAAAATCTCCGGGGGAAATTGGTCGAGTTGGCCCGGCCTTGGGCAGCCCACACAGCCGGGTCCTGAAGCAGCTATCGGCCGTCGCGGGGGGAACTGAAGAACTTTTTTCGGCCACGGCACTGGGCCGGGCCGGACGGTCAGGCTCAGGCGGCGGCGTCTTCGGCGTGGGCGGGCTGGCCCATGTCGGCGCTGTCGAGCAGGGTTTCGATATCCAGCAGGATCAGCATGCGGTCGTCCTGGGTGCCGATGCCGGAGATGAAACGGGTGTCGACGGCGGCGCCGAACTCGGGCGTCGGGCGGATCTGGTCGGCGCTGAGCGGGATGACGTCGGAGACGCTGTCCACCACGATGCCAACCACGCGGTCTTCCACGTTGAGCACGATCATGACGGTGAAGGCGTCGTAGGTGGCCTTCTCAAGGCGCAGCTTCAGGCGCAGGTCGATGACCGGGACGATGGTGCCGCGCAGGTTGATGACGCCCTTGATGTAGTCCGGTGCGTCGGGCACGCGGGTAACCGAGTCGTAGCCGCGGATTTCCTGCACCTTGAGGATGTCCACGCCGTAGTGCTCGGCGCCGAGGGTGAAGCTGAGGTACTCGCCACCGCTGCTGGCGGCGTTGGGGTTGCTGTCGTTCATCGAGGGGATCCTGGGTCGGGCGTGGCGGTAAGGAAAAACCGGGCGTCACGCTCAATATCGGCCTGGAGTCGGGCGACTTTAGACGGGGTGTGGTTGGCTGTTTTCAGCTATTCGTTGCTGATGGACGGCGGGCGGTGCCAGGCCCTGCCGGGACACGCCGTAAATCCGTCCATGGAGGCTCGTGGGCCGCATCCATGCGGCCCAACGGTCCCGGCAGGGCCTGGCACCGCCCGCCCCACAGATTCCGTGAGCGGTTGGATAAAGCCGCGTGGTGGTGGAGGAGGGTAGTGCCGAGCGACGCTCGGCACCTACACCCACCCCTCAGGCGCTGCGTGCTCTTGATCTCAACGCGGCGAAAGCCATCTGCGTTGGGTTGGTACGGGTGGGTTGGCGGGACCGTTGGGCGCCATGGATGGCGCCCACGAGCCTCCAGGGATGGATTCACGGCGTGTCCCGCCAACTCACCCGTACCGACCCGCCCCGCCAGACCGAACTGCCGCAGTTGCTGTTGGTGTTGCAGTTGACGTTGCCTCAAAAACAGCAACCCTCAACTCTCCCCGTTCTTCCGCGCACTGCGCTGGCGGTCGATCCGGAAAATGTAGCGCTGGATCGCACTGTCGCCGCCGCGCGGCAACCCGTCGAAGCGCATCCCGATCCGCTTCATCTCCACCCCGTTCGGCAGCTTCACCGCCAACTGGTTGCACACGATCAACGAAATCTGCAGCGGCCCTCCCTCGGGCATGTCCAGCCGCGCGTCATAGCGCTTCTGCAGCGAGAACACAGTGCAGTCCACCGGCACCGTCACCGCCAGGCCGCCCCCGCTGATGTCCACCACGCGCAGGCTCAATGCCTCGCTGCGGTCCTCGTTGATCGGGAACAACAGGTGCGGCGAATCGGTGATCGGTGTCTCCAGCCGGTACAGCTCGCGGCGCTGCAGGTGCACCAGCTCGCTCGGAAATGCCACCCGGAACGCCACGTGGTGGGTGTGGCCCACGCGCTCCAGGTGGTCCAGCCGGAACCGCACCATCACCTTGTCCAGCTGCGCGAAACACAAGAGATGCCCGGCGTCCTCGGCGGCGCGGTTGGCCGGTTCGGACGGGCTGCCGTCGAGCAGCAGCATGTCGTCGTCTTCGTCCAGCTCCAGGATCGCGGTCGGGAACGACTGATCCCGGCCGCCCAGGTGGGCGTTGATCAGCGAGCGCTGGTCGATCAATGCCTGCAGCAATTGACGGATCTGCCGGGGATTGCGGACCAGGTAACGATCGTCCGCGCCGTCGTCATGGGTGGCGTGGGGGTCGTCGTGTGCGTCAAGGCTGCCGTCGGACATGGATGCTTGTTGGAATGAGTGGGCGCCACCGGCGGGTTTTACCGGGGCTCTGTCCGTTTATCGGCAGCGGTTCACATTAATGTAGGGGCAATGCGGGTATGGCGGATTGGCCGGCGCAAACGCACGACACCCCGCCGAAGCGGGGTGTCGTGGAGCAGCATCGGCGCTGGCCGGGTCGGTCAGAACTCCTGCCAGTCACCGTCATTGGCCAGCACCGGCTCGCGCACCGCCGCGCGTCGCGCCGGTGCGGGCGCCGGGCGGGCACGGGTAGCGGCCACCGCAGCCGGGGCACGGCTGGCGGCCGGGGCGCTTGCCAGTGGTGCGGCCTGGCCGTCCAGCTTGAACAACGCCACCGCATCGGTGAGGTGGCCGGCCTGCTCTTCCATCGAGCGTGCCGCCGCGGTGGCTTCCTCCACCAGTGCCGCATTCTGCTGGGTGGTTTCGTCCATCTGGGTGATGGTCTGGTTGACCTGCTCGATGCCGGCCGACTGCTCCTGCGAGGCGGCGGAGATCTCGGCCATGATGTCGGTCACGCGCTGCACCGAGGCGACGATTTCATCCATCGTCTGGCCAGCCTGGTTGACCAGGGCCGAACCTTCGGCCACCTTGCCGACCGATTCGTCGATCAGGCCCTTGATTTCCTTGGCGGCGCTGGCCGAACGCTGCGCCAGGGTACGCACTTCGGAGGCCACCACGGCGAAGCCACGGCCCTGTTCGCCGGCACGCGCCGCTTCCACCGCAGCGTTCAAGGCCAGGATGTTGGTCTGGAAGGCGATGCCGTCGATGACGGTGATGATGTCGGCGATGCGGCGCGAGGAGGCGTCGATCTCGTGCATGGTGGTGACCACGCGGCCGACCACGTCGCCACCCTGCGACGCCACGCCGTGTGCGCCGATGGCCAGCTGGTTGGCCTGGCGGGCATGCTCGGCGTTCTGGCGCACGGTGGAGGTGAGTTCCTCCATCGAGGCGGCGGTTTCTTCCAGGTTGGCGGCCTGCTGCTCGGTGCGGCGCGACAGGTCGTTGTTGCCCGACGCGATTTCGCCGGCGGCAGTGCTGATGCTGGACGAGGCGTGCTGGATGCGGCCCACGATCTGGGTCAGCTGGGCCACCGTGGTGTTGGCGTCATCGCGCATGCTGGCAAACACCCCGTGGAACTGGCCCTGCATGCGCGCGGTCAGGTCGCCGGCGGCAATGGACTGCAGCAGGTGCGAGAGCTGGGACAGGTTGCCGTCGGCCACTTCCATCATGGTGTTGAGGTGCTCGATCATCACCCGGAAATCGTGATCGAAACGCAGTGCGTCGCCGCGCTGGCTGAAGTCACCGGCGGCGGCGGACTGGGCCAGCGACTGGATCTGGGTGTTGATGGCCAACAGGCTGGCCTTGGCGGCATCCATGGATTCGTGCAGGATCGCGCGGCTGCCGGGCAGGCGGCGCGCATCCGGGGACAGGTCGCCGGCGGCGTACTGGTTCAGCACCGCGATGGCGTCCTTGATCGAATCCAGGTGGTCGAACACCACCGTGTTGGTACCGATGGCCAGTTCACCGTACACACCGGGGAAATCGACCGGCATGCGGTGGGAGATATCCGGGCCGGCATGCATGGCCGCCATCTGCCGGGTCTCCTCGGAGTAGCGGCGCAGCATGCTGGTCATTTCCGCGGTCGCGGCGAGCATCTGCCCGGCCTCGTCGGCCCCGGTGGCGCGAATGGTGACGCTGAGGTCGCCACGCGCCACCGACTTGATGGCGTGCACGGCCTGGCCCAGCGGGCGGGTGATGATGCGCGAGATCATGAAGGCCAGGGCGGCGGCCACCAGCGACAGCAGCACCATGCAGCTGACGATGGCGATCACGCTGGTGCGGTGGGTGGCATTGGCCGCGGCGATCTTGCTTTCCATCAGGCTGTTGCTGAAGGCGCCGAGTTCCTTGAGATCGTCGAACAGCTGGCGGCGCGCCGGGCGCGATTTCTCGTCGGAGACCTGGCGGGCCAGCGCGCCGTCGCCGGCACCGACCGCCGCGCGCAGTTCGGTGTTGGCGGCGAAGTAGGCATCGGTGTCGGCAGCTACCTTGGCGAACAGGGCGCGCTCGCGCTCACCCGCCGGCAGTGCCGCATAGGCAGCCAGTTCATCGCGGACCACCTTGGCGGTGGCGTCCATGCGCTTGTTGTAGTCGGCCACCTTTTCGGGCTGGTCGAACATGCTGACCTGTGCCATTTCGTAGGTGCGGAACTCCCCCAGCTGCGAGCGGATCTCGCCCAGGTGCTGCACCGAGGGAATGTCGTTGCTGGCCATCGCGCGCAGCTCGGCATTGGCGCCGTTGAGGCGGACCAGCGCGAAGGCGCCCAGCACGACGGTCATCAGGGTGGTGAGGGTGAACCCAACCGCCAGTTTTCGGGCGATGGGAAGATCGTGGAACCACTTCATGGCAGGAACTCCGGGCAGGGCGGTGGCGCGCAGCCGTGGGGGTGCTGGGCGAAAGGTCGTTACGAAGGTGGGATGGGCGAGGGGCGCGTGACGGTGATGTCATCGCTCTCCCGGGATAGCGGCGATGCGACGGCGCAACTTGAGTGTTCGATGTCACATTTTTTCGTGGCATGCCGCCAGGCCGCGCAAACCCGCGTTGGTTGCATAAGCAAGCAACGGCAAGGCTTTCGCTTCGCAGCCCGCGCAGGCGCCTCAGTACGCCAACGTATCGCCGCCGATCAACATCACAGTTTCAGAAACGGCGCGCCACGCACCACGACGGCACTACCGAATGCGGCGCCACAAACGGGTGTTGGGGGCTGATAAGAAGGGGCCCGCGTTCTGCGAAGCCGAACGAGGGGAGCCATCGCGCATGCGAGGGCATACCGGGGGGGCGCCAACGGCGGGCGGTGTTGGGGGCTGATAGACGGGGCCCGCGTTCTGCGAAGCCGAACATGGGGCGCCATCGCGCATGCGAAGGCATACCGGGGGGCGCCGACGGCGGGGGGTGTTGGGTGCGGGTAAGCCGGGGCCCGCGTTCTGCGAAGCCGAACATGGGGCGCCATCGCGTATGCGAGGGCATACCGGGAGGCGCCGACGGCGGGGGAGTGGGGTGCGGGTAAGCCGGGGCCCGGGGTTTGCGCGGCAAACCCCGGGAAGTCTTCGCGCCTGCGGAGATTTACGCCGCCTGTGGCATCCGCAGCGAGCGCACCAGCCCGCCGATGTCCACGATCAGCGACACCCGGCCATCGCCAAGGATGGTGGCGCCGGACACGCCACTGATGCGGCGGTAGTTGTTCTCGATGTTCTTGACCACCACCTGCTGCTGGCCGACCAGTTCGTCCACTTCCAGCGCGATCTTCTGGCCATCGCCTTCGACCACCACCACCAGCGAATCGTCCTTGGTGCGCCCGCCGAAGCCGTAGTACTCGCTCAGCGACAGAATCGGCAGGTACTCGCCACGCACGCGCAGCACGCGGCCTTCGCCGGCCATGGTGCGCACGTCTTCAGGCTGCGGCTGCAACGCTTCAAGCACGTAGGCCAGCGGCAGGATCACCGTTTCACCGGCCACCGCCACGGTCATGCCGTCGAGGATGGCCAGGGTCAGCGGCAGCCGGATCAGCACGCGGGTGCCGTTGCCGGCCTTGCTTTCCAGCTGCACTTCACCGCCCAGCGCCTGGATGTTGCGGCGGACCACGTCCATGCCCACGCCACGCCCGGACAGGTCGGTGACGGCGTCGGCGGTGGAGAAGCCGGGCTGGAAGATCAGGTCCCAGACCTGCGCGTCGGTGGGGTTGTCGGGCACGCTCAGGCCACGCTCGAGCGCCTTGGACAGGATCTTGTCGCGGTTCAGGCCGCGGCCGTCGTCGCTGACTTCGATCACGATGTGGCCGCCCTGGTGCGAAGCGGCCAGGGTGATCGTGCCGGTTTCGTCCTTGCCCGCACCGCGGCGGACATCGGGCATTTCCAGGCCGTGGTCGATGGAGTTGCGGACCAGGTGAACCAGCGGGTCGGCGATCTTCTCGATCAGGCCCTTGTCCAGTTCGGTGCCTTCGCCAATGGTGCGCAGGCGGACCTGCTTGCCCAGCCGCGAGGACAGGTCGCGGACCAGGCGCGGGAAGCGGCGGAAGACCGCATCCACCGGCAGCATGCGCACGCCGATGACCGCTTCCTGCAGGTCGCGGGTATTGCGTTCCAGCAGGTCCAGGCCGGCGAAGAGCTGTTCGGCATGCACCGGGTCCAGCGCATGCGAGACCTGCTTGAGCATGGCCTGGGTGATGACCAGTTCGCCGACCAGGTTGATCAGGGCATCGACCTTTTCCACGGCGACGCGGATCGAGGTTTCTGCTTCATGTGCGGCAGCTGCAGGCGCGGCGGCAGCCGGCGTGGCCGCAGCAGGTGCCGGGGCAGCGGGGGCCGCTGGGGCGCTGGTGGCCAGGCTGGGCGGCGCGGCCGGACGGATGTCCAGTTCGCAATCGTCCACGACCCAGGCGAAGGTGTCTTCGATCTTGCTGCGCGGCACCTTGCCGACCAGGCCGAGGTCCCACGCCAGGTGGGCTTCAAGCGGGTCAAGCTGGTCGAAGCCGGGCAGGCGGTCCAGCCGCGCAGCCACCTGCAGCGAGCCCAGGTGTTCCAGCTCGCGGATGATGCGCAGCGGGTCGTTGCCACTCATGAACAGCGACGGCGAAGGCACAAAGCCGATCTGCCACGCTTCGGGCGTGTCATCCACCTGGACGGCGGCCACCGGGGCGCTGGCCGCGGCCTGGCCGGACAGCACCGCTTCCAGGCGTGCCTTGATGGCGGCAACGGCCTGCGGATCGGCCGGTTGGCCGTGTTCGGCCTCACGCAACAGGGCGCGCAGCACGTCCACCGAGGACAGCATGGCGTCGACCGCAGTGGCTTCCAGTGCGCGCTTGCCGGCACGCAGCTCGTCCAGCAGGGTTTCCAGCACGTGGGTGAGCGCGGCGATCGCGTCGAAGCCGAAGGTGCCGGCACCGCCCTTGATGGAGTGGGCGGCGCGGAACACCGAGTTGATGATCTCCGGGTCCTGCTGGCCCGATTCGAGCGCCAGCAGGCCCGCCTCCATGGCATCCAGCCCCTCACGGCTTTCTTCAAAGAACGTGGCGTGGAAACGTTGCAGATCCATGCTCATGGTGCGTGGGGTCCGGTTGCGAAGGGAGGGAGGGTGTTGCGGAACGTGCCGGCCGGATCAGCCCAGGACTTTCTGGACCGTGGCGACCAGCTGTTCGGGGTTGAACGGCTTGACCAGCCAGCCGGTGGCACCGGCGGCCTTGCCTTCGGACTTCTTGTCGGCGGCCGATTCGGTGGTCAGCATCAGCATCGGGGTGAATTTGTAGTCGGGCAGCTGCCGCAGTTCGCGGATCAGCGAGATGCCGTCCATGTTGGGCATGTTGACGTCGGTGACCACCGCGTTGAAGCGCTGGCCTTTGGCCCGGCCCAGGGCGACGGCGCCGTCTTCGGCCTCTTCCACCGAGAAGCCGGCCGAAGTGAGGGCGAAGGACACCATCTGGCGCATCGACGCCGAGTCGTCCACCACCAAGATTCGTGCGCTCATGCAGCGTTCTCCACAGATTTCAGATTGTCATGGGTTGCGTCCAGGCCCAGGGCCTGGGTGACGCCGAGCAAGCGCGCGGCGTCACGGAAGGTGGCAGTGCAACCGTCGAATCCGGTCGGGTGGCCTGCCTGGCGGCGGGCGTCGACGAATGCGCACAGGACCTGCATTGCTGCGGTATGGATACGGCTGACTTGGCTGGCATCCAGCGTCAGTTCGCCGGCCTGGTCCACCAACGGGGCCAGGCGGGTTTTCAGCTCGGTGCTGGTCTCGATACCGAGATCACCACCCAGGGCCAAAGTGCTCATCGTTGCTCCGGACAAACGGTTCCAAGGTCTATAACGGCGCATTTCCAGGAACCTTTAGGGCGGGTTGCCAGGGGCGGCCGCGCAGGGCGTGGATCCGCGGGCATCCGGGCGGTTGGCCGGGGGGATCGAGGCATGCCAGGAATCGACAAGGATGCGGCCGGTTCAGCCAGGGGATCGGCGCAGCCACCCGCATCGCCGGTCAGGCTCCGCTGGCGCCGGAAGGGGCCGCAGCCACGCTTGGCGTGGCGCTACGGGGCGGTCAGTTCAACAGTTGCGTGGCATCGAGCAGGATCATCGGCTGCGCGGTGACCCGGGCCACGCCGCGGAACAGGTCGTTGGAGATCTGGCAGATGCGCGCGGTATCGGGCGGTTCGATCTGCGAATCGGTCAGGTTGGCCACGTCCTCCACGGCCGAGACGCGCAGGCCCATCGTTTCGCCGTCTTCTTCAAGCACCACGATGCGGGTGTTGGCATCTTCCTGGGCCGGCCCCGCACCCAGATGGATGCCCAGGTCCATCACCGGCACCACCTGGCCGCGCAGATTCATGATGCCGAGCATGGCCTCGGCCGTGCCGCGCAGCGGCAGCAGGGGAACCGGTAGCACCACCTCCTGCACCTTCAGCAGTTCCAGTGCATAGGCCTGCGCGCCACAGCGCAGGCGCAGCCAGCGTGAGGTGCGCTCGCTGGCGCGGCGGTTTTCGCGCGGGCTGGACGCGGGATTGCGGGCTTGCGCCTGCAGTTCCTGCCAGCTGCCAGGGCGGGTGTGCGCCGGGGCGGCGGCGGTGCGGGCGCTTGGAGCGGTCATCGGCATCGACGTCGGCATGGCACGGGCGGCGGGCATCGGGGTGTAAGCGGGGGCGATCGGCGCGGGCGCCACCGCCGCGACGGCGACGGCGGCGGCGGCGGCGGGCGCGCTGTCGTGCAACACCGCGTCGGGCAGGTCGTCCCAGCTGGGGCGGGCAGCGTCGGTGGCGGCAACCGCAACAGCAGCCGAGCGTGGCTCGGTGCCAGCGGGCGGGCCAAGCGCTGGATCGTTCATCAGCTCGTCAAGCAGCGCCAGGTTTGCCGGGGAACCGGGCGAGGTGGGCGTTGCGTGCGCGGGCGCGAGTTTTTCGACCGGCGGGCCGAGCGCTGGATCGTTCATCAGCTCGTCGAGCAGCGCCAGGTTTGCCGGGGAGCCGGGCGAAGTGGGCGTTGCGTGCGCGGGCGCGAGTTTTTCGACCGGCGGGCCGAGCGCTGGATCGTTCATCAACTCGTCGAGCAGCGCCAGGTTTGCCGGGGAGCCGGGCGAGGTCGGTGTTTCATGCGCGGTCGTGACCGCCTGGATCGCAGCAGCGCGCACGGCGTCTTCATCCGACGCGGTCGGCGGCGTGAACTCGGCGCTGATCGCCAGGGCGACGCCTTCAGCCTCCGCGCCATCCTGCGCCACTACTGCCGCTGCCGGGGCGATGGACAGGTCCACCCGCACCGGCGCGGCCGGCATGGCATCGCCAAGCAGCTGCTCCAGGTAGTCATCGAGCACGCCGGCGGCATTCATGCCGCGCGCTCCATCTGCAGGGCGTCGTCGGCCAGGATCCATTCCAGTGCGCGCCGGTAGGCGGCCAGGCCGCGCCCGGGGTAATCCTCGGACTGGGCAGGAACGGTCAGGCTGGCTGCATTGCAGATACGCGTGTCGACCGGGATCGCATCTTCCCAGACCCGGTGGCCATGCTTGTCCTGCATGGATTTGACGGTTTCATTCCCCGCGCGCGTGCGGCGGTCGAACAGGGTCGGCAGGATCGACATCGGCAAGGGGCGACGGCGCGAGCGCTCGACCATTTCACCGGTGCGGACCATGCCATCCAAGCCGTGCAGGGCCAGCGGTTCGGCCTGGGTTGGGATGATCAGGCGGTCGGCGGCGGCCAATGCGTTGATCATCAGCAGGCCCAGGGTGGGCGCGCAGTCCAGCAGGATGTAGTCGTGCTGGCCCTGGTGGCGGCCGAAGGCATTCTGCAGGGCCAGGCCAAGCCCGGGCTGGTTGGCGCTGCGCCGTTCCAGGGTGGCCAGCGCGGCCTGCGCGCACACGTAGTCCAGGCCGGGAATGTCGCTGTGGTGGCTGAGGGCGGACAGCTCGGCCGGCGGTGCGCCGAACAGTTCCAGCACGCCCTGTGGCGGCGGGTCCAGTGGCACGCCGAAGGCGCGGGTCAACGACGAATGCGGATCGAGGTCGATCAGCAGCACGCGATGGCCAAGGGTGGCCAGGCCGCGGCCGAGGGCCAGGCTGGTGGTGGTCTTGCCCACGCCGCCCTTCTGGTTGGCGATTGCCCAGATGCGCATTCGGTTCACTCCTTCATTGCAGGGGAAACGGCGGCGCCCACGCGGCTGCCGGCCGGCACCGGTGGCAACTGCACCGGTGCGATGGGGGTAACAGGCGGGCGCGCACCCGGCGCGGCCGGGTTGGACTCGGCGGTCAGCTGCGGGCCGATCGGGTCCACGCCCTGCGAGGTGTCGGCCAGGATGATCACCATCACCCGCCGGTTGCGGTTGCGGCCTTCGGCGCTTGCGTTGTCCTCGCGCGGGCGGAACTGCCCGTAGCCGACCATCGCCAGCCGCGAGGGCTGCAGGCCCTGGTCGGCGAACAGGTGCACCACGCTGGCCGCGCGCCCGGCTGAAAGTTCCCAGTTGGACGGGAACAGCGCGGTGGCGATCGGCACGTTGTCGGTATGGCCCTCCACGCGCACGCCGTTGGGCGCGTCGTGCAGCACCTGGGCCAGCTTGGACAGGGTGTCGCGCGCATGCACGTCCAGCGCGGCCGAGCCGGTGGGGAACAGGATGTCGCTGTTGATCTCCACCTCGATCCACAGCTCGGTACGGCGCACGGTGATCATGCCGCGCTCGATCAGCGGGGCCAGGGTGGCGGTGAGGCGGTCGGCGATGGTGTTGAGCTGGCGCTCGGCGCGCTGCAGCTGTTCCTGGTTGCGCACCGACACCGGCATGCGCATCTGCGAGGCCATCGCCGGCAGCAGGGTAGGGTCGTTGGACGGGGCCGGCGCGGCCGGGCCAACGCGGTTGCCGGCCTTGATCACCGAGGGGCTGTCCCAGCCGCCACCCTGCACCTGCTGGTTGCCCACCTGGACCGGGTTGATGGTGCGCGGCGCGCCACCGAAGGCGGTGGTGAGCGCATCGGCCATGACCCGGTACTTGCCTTCGTTGAGCGAGGAAATGGCGTACATGACCACGAAGAAGGCCAGTAGCAGGGTCATGAGGTCGGCATAGGGGATCGCCCAGGCCTCATGGTTGGCATGCTCTTCGTGGTGCTTGCGGCGGGCCATGTCAGTGCAGGAACCCGGACAGGTTGGTTTCGATGTTGCGCGGGTTTTCGCCCTGCGCGATCGAGATCAGGCCTTCGATGATCATTTCGCGGTCGCGGCTGTTGTGGTGGATCACGCTCTTGAGCTTGGCCGACACCGGCAGGAACAGCAGGTTGGCCGAGGCGATGCCGTAGATGGTGGCCGTGAACGCCGCGGCGATGCCGTGGCCGAGCTTGCTCGGGTCGGCCAGGTTCTTCATGACCGCGATCAGGCCCAGCACCGCGCCGATGATGCCCAGGGTAGGGGCGTAGATGCCCATGCCCTCGAAGACCTTGGAGGCGGCCAGGTCCTGGTGCTCCTGGCTGCTCAGTTCGATTTCCATCATGTGCCGGATGGTTTCCGGCTCCACGCCGTCCACCAGTAGTTGCAGGCCCTTGCGCAGGAACGGGTCGCTCTGCGCGTCCACCTGCGCCTCCAGGCCCAGCAGGCCCTGGCGGCGGGCGATGTTGCTCCATTCCACGATCTGCTTGATCAGCTCGTGGCGGTCGCTGCTGGGGGGCAGGATCACCCAGCGCACGATCTTGAAGGCGTGCTTGAACACCGCCGGGGAGGTGTGCAGCAGGATCGAGGCGATGGTGCCGACGATCACGATGACAAAGGCGGCCGGCGACCACAGCGACGCCAGGCCGGCCCCTTTGAGGATGCTGCCGCCGACCAGCGAGGCCAGGGCGAGGAAAAGTCCAATGAGGCTGAGTCTGTCCATGGGTCCGTTATCGGCTTGTGTGAATGGGACTTGAGACACCGACGGCGGCAGGTGTTGCAGCGGTCACACTTTTGAGGCGGTTGAGCGGTCAGTCGTGCGGGGTGCGCAGCCCGTCCACGTCCAGGATCAGCGACATCCGGCCGTCGCCGATCAGGGTCGCCCCGGCGTAGCCACGCAGGCCGCGCAGGGCCTTGGGTAGCGGCTTGATCACCACTTCCTCGCGGCCACGCACCTGGTCCACCACCAGCCCGAAGCGCGCTTCGCCGGCCTGCAGCACCACGATGGTGAGCAGCGGCGAGGCCGCCGGCGCCACCGCCAGCCAGTGGCGCAGGTCTACCAGGGGCAGGGTGTGCGACTTGCGGTCGAGCACGGCGCGGCCGTCAAACCAGCCCAGCGAGGTGTTGGGGGCATGCAGCACCTCCATCACGCGCGCCAGCGGCAGGGCGTAGACGTCTTCGCCGGCCTGCACCAGCAGCGTGGGCAGGATCGCCAGGGTGAGCGGCACGCGGATCATGAAGCGGCTGCCACGGCCCAGTTCGGACTGGATCTGGATCTGGCCGCTGAGTTCACGGATGCGCGACTGCACCACGTCCATGCCCACGCCTCGGCCGGAGATGTCGGTCACTTCCTGCTTGGTCGAGAAGCCCGGCAGGAACACCAGGTGCAGGCATTCCTCGCTGGTCAGGCGGGCGGCGGCTTCCGGGTCGATCAGGCCCTTCTCGCGCGCCTTCTGGCGCAGCCGCTCAGGGTCGATGCCAGCGCCGTCGTCCTGCACTTCGATGCTGACGTAGTCGCCTTCCTGCTGCGCGGACAGGCGCACATGGCCGCTGCGCGGCTTGCCCTGCGCTTCACGCAGCTCGGGCGTCTCCACGCCGTGGTCGATCGCGTTGCGCACCAGGTGCACCAGCGGATCGGCCAGTGCTTCGACCAGGTTGCGGTCCAGTTCGGTTTCCGCCCCGACCAGTTCCAGCTCCACTTCCTTCTTCAGGTTGCGGGCCACATCGCGGGCCACTTTGGGGAAGCGCGAGAAGACCTTGCCCACCGGCTGCATGCGGGTCCGCATCACCGCCGATTGCAGTCGCGCGGTGGCGATATCCAGGGTGGACACGGCGCGGTCGAGCTCTTCATCGTGCAGGCGTGCACGCAGGGTCTTGAGCCGATTGCGTGACAACACCAGTTCGCCGATCAGGTTGACGATGGCGTCCAGGCGCTTGGTGTCCACGCGCACGGTGTGCTCGGCTTCGGCGACCGGTTTGCCGGCCGCCGGCTTGGCTGCCGGTGCCGGTGCCGGTGCGGCCGGCGCGCGGGGCGGCGGCGTGGCGATCGCTGCCGGCGTGGCGCCGGGTACGGCGCCCCCGTGCAACTGGTCGAGCAGGGCTTCAAATTCGTCTTCGCCGATCAGGCCGTCATCGGCGTTCCGGCGTGGCGCCACGGCGGTCGGGGCGGCACCGCCGTGCAGCTGGTCCAGCAGGGCTTCGAACTCGTCATCGCTGATCAGCTCCCCGCCGTGGCCCGGCGTGGCAACTGCCACCGGGGCCGGGGTTGCCGGTCCGCTGACGTCGAACTGCGCGATCAGCTCCGGCGGGGCATAGCCCGGTTCGGTGCCGGCCGATACCGAATCCAGCATCGATTGCAGGTAGTCCAGCGACTGCTGCGCGGCATCGAAATGATGCGCCTGCAGCGTGGCCTTGCCCGAGCGGGCCATGCCCAGGGTTTCTTCGGCGGCGTGGCACAGCTCCACCATGGCCTGGATACCCAGGAACCCGGCACCGCCCTTGAGCGTGTGGAAGCCGCGGAACACCGCGTTGAGCTGGTCACTGTCCTGGGGCGACTGCTCCAGCGACACCAGCTGTTCGCCAAGGCGGTCCAGGATTTCCTGGGCCTCGAGGATGAAATCGGCAGCAATATCGTCTGGAACAGCACTCATGGTTTTACAGCCCCAAATCCGAAAGCAGGTCGTCGGCATCCACCTGTGATACCTGGTGGCGGTCCAGGCCATTCACGGCCGGGCCGGCCAGGCCGTTGTCACGCTTGTGCGCGCTGTCGTCCTGCGGTGGCAGGCCGAGCGCACCGAAACCTTCGTGCACGCGGCGTACGATGCCCACCACGCGGCGGATGATCTGCCCGGTGAGGTCCTGGTAGCTCTGGGTAAGTGCAATTTCGGTGAGGTTGTGGCGAATCCGGTCCAGCTGCTTGTCCTGGTCGGCGGTGAGGCCGTTGGCGCGCAGCTGCTCGGTCAGTGCCCGGCATTCCTCGGCCAGGTCCAGGGTGCGGTGGGTGGCCTGTTCGGTCATGGCCACCACATGGTCCAGGCGCGCGCAGGCATCGTCCAGTTCGCCGGCTTCGCTGGGCAGGCTGGGCAGTTCGCCCAGCGCCTGGCCCAGTTCGCGGGCTAGCCGGTTCAATCCAGCCATCATCGGCTGGGTGCGCAGCGCTGCCAGCGCGTCGATTTCCTGGCGCCAGCCCGCTTCGTCACCGCTTTCCAGCGCGGCCAGGGCGTCCTGCAGGCGCTGCACCAGCGCGGACTTGTCGCTGAGGGTTTCCATCAGGCGCTCGCTGCCAGGCGCTCGAAGATCTTGCCGAGCTTTTCTTCCAGGGTCTGCGCGGTGAACGGCTTGATGATGTAGCCGTTCACGCCGCACTGCGCCGCTTCGATGATCTGCTCGCGCTTGGCTTCGGCCGTCACCATCAGTACCGGCAAGGTTTTCAGTTTGGCGTCGGCACGGATTGCCTTGAGCAGGTCGATGCCGGTCATCACCGGCATGTTCCAGTCGGTGACCACGAAATCGAACGGCTGGCTCTGCAGCATCGACAGCGCAGCATGCCCGTCCTCGGCTTCGGCCGTATTGGTGAAGCCCAGATCGCCCAGCAGGTTCTTGACGATACGACGCATGGTCGAAAAATCGTCGACGATCAGGATCCGCATGTTCTTGTTCAAAGCACTTTCCTCGGTATCAATTGTTCGCGAGGCCGGCGTCGGCCGCCTCGAAGATCTTCAAACGGCCGCGCAGGCGCAGCACGGCCTGGCCGTGGATCTGGCACACGCGCGATTCGCTGACCCCCAGCACGGCCCCGATCTCCTTGAGATTCAGTTCCTGCTCGTAGTACAGCGACAACACCAGCTGCTCGCGCTCGGGCAGCAGGCCGATGGCATTGCCCAGCTCGCGGCCGAACTCGCCGCGCTCCAGCACCTGCTGCGGGGTGGGCCCGCCCTGGGCGACGGTATCCAGTTCGCCCTGGTCTTCGATCCGCGATTCCAGGCTCAGTACCTGGCCCCGCGCGGCGTCTTCCATCAGGCGCAGGTAGTCCGGCAGCGGCATGTCCATGGCCGCGGCCACTTCGGTGGCGCTGGCGGCGCGGCCGGTGGTCTGCTCCAGGCGGCGGATGGTGGAGGCCGCATCGCGTGCACGGCGGTGCACCGAGCGCGGCACCCAGTCGCCACGGCGGATCTCGTCGATCATCGAGCCGCGGATGCGGATCGAGGCGTAGGTTTCAAACGAGGCACCCTGGTCGGCGTCATAGCTGCGCGAGGCCTCGATCAGCCCCATCATGCCGGCCTGGATCAGGTCATCCACTTCCACGCTGGCCGGCAGGCGCGCGGCCAGGTGGTGGGCGATGCGCCGCACCAGGTCCGAGTGCTGGGCAATGCACTCGTTGGCCGCGGTGCGTTGCACCTCTTTGTACTGTGCGGCGCCTTTCATGCGGCCACCCCGCGTTGTTTGAGGATGCGTTCCAGGAAGAACTCGACGCCGCCACGCGGCTCGGTCGGGGCCTGCCAGCGGGCCGTGCGGCGGGCGATCTCGGTGATCGCCTGGGCGGCCGGGCTGGACGGGTAGGCTTTCACCACCGGCTGCTGGCGCTGCACCGACAGGCGCAACCAGTCATCCTGCGGCACGCAGCCCAGGTAGTTCAGCGAGACATCGGCCAGGAACTTCTCGCAGACCCGGGTCAGCTTTTCGTACAGCACGCGGCCTTCGTTGGGGTCGCGCACCATGTTGGCCACCACCTGGATGCGGTCCACGCCGCGCTCGCGCGAGAGCACCTTGATCAGGGCGTAGGCGTCGGTGATGGAGGCCGGTTCGTCGCAGACCACCACCACGGTGTCCTGCGCGGCCTGGCAGAAGGTCAGCACGCCATCGGTGATGCCGGCGGCGGTGTCCACCACCATGAAGTCCAGTTCGCGTTCCAGTTCGGAGAACACGTTGACCAGGCCCACGTGTTCGGCCGGCTGCAGTTCGGCCATGTGGCGCCGGCCGGAGGCGGCCGGCACCACCAGCACGCCGCCGGGGCCTTCCAGGATCACTTCGTCCAGGGTGCAGCGCCCGGCGACCAGGTCGGCCAGGGTCACCTTGGGCTGCAGGCCCAGGATCACATCGATGTTGGCCAGCCCGAGGTCGGCATCCAGCAGCAGCGTGCGCTTGCCCATGTCGGCCAGCGCCACGGCCAGGTTGGCCGACACGTTGGTTTTGCCCACGCCGCCCTTGCCGCCGGTGACGGCGATGGTGCGCACAGGGCCCAGCGGCTGGCTGCGGGTGGCAGACAACGGGAAGGTCTTGGTCAGCTTGGCGTACTCACGCGACGGCATGGTTCAACTCCGGGTTGCAGGGCATATCGGCCGCGCGGCGCAAATCTTCAAGGCGAAGTACAAGATTGGCCGCACTGGCCCGGTGCAGGTCTTCGGGAACGTCCTGGCCATCGGTGACCCAGGTGATCGGCAGGCGGTGGTCCACGGCCACCGACAAGGCGGTGCCGAAGCGGCCGGTCTCGTCCAGCTTGCTCAGGACCACGCCCTGCGGGTTGGCGGCGCTGAAGCGGCGGACCACCTCGTCCATGTCGCCAAAGCTGGTGTTGGCCGGCAGCACCAGCAGGGTGCGGATCTGCTCGGCGGCGCGCAGCCACTGCAGCTGGGCGGCCAGGGCGCGGTCACGCGGCCCCAGTCCGGCGGTGTCGATCAGCACCAGCTTGTAGTCCTTCAGGCGCTCCAGCAGCTGGGTAAGGTCGCTGCCGCTGCTGGCTTCATGCACCGCGATGCCCAGCTGGCGGCCGAAGCCGTAGAGCTGCTCGCGGGCGCCGATGCGGCCGGTGTCGGTGGTGACCAGGGCGACGTCGCGGGCGGCGTGCTTTTCGGCAAAGCGCGAGGCCAGCTTGGCAATGGTGGTGGTCTTGCCGGCGCCGGTGGGGCCGACCAGGGCGATCACGCCGCCGGCCTCGAGCGGGTCGACCGGGGCAATCGGCAGCTTCCTGGACAGCAGCCCCAGCATCAGGCCGCGCCCGCGATGGGCCTCGGTGTCCAGCGGGATCTGCATGGCCACGTCGCGGCTGATGCCGGCATCGAAGCCGTACTCGTCCATCAGGTCCAGCGCGGCAGCCCGCACCGGCGAGCCGCGCAGCCGCTCATCGGTGAAGCGGTGCATCTCGCGCTCGATCACATGGCGCATGCCGGCCACTTCATGGCGCAGTTGGCGGATCTCTTCGTCATCGCGCTGCACCACCACCAGTTCGGCGGCCGGTTGCGGCTGGGCCTGCGCCGGTTCGCGGGGGGCCGGCGGCGCCGGATTTTCGACGCCCGCCTCGGCGAGCATGGCAATGACCGGCGGTGCTGGAGCTGCGACCGCATCGGCCACCGGCAGGTCCGGCGGGGTGGTGACGCTGACCGGCAGCGGCGGCATCGCCACGGCGGCGTTGGGCACGTGCATCTGGACGTGCGGTACCTCGTCCAGCGGCGGGTCGATGATGAAGCGCGCGCGGTTGATCGGGGCCGGTTCGACGGCGACGGTGTCGGCCGGTGACGGCGATGCGGCGGCGGCCTGCTCGACGTTGAACGGGGCGAAGATCTGTTCCGGCAGCACGTACATGCCGGTGGCCGGGACCAGGGCGGCCCGCGCCAGGGTGGCGGCAAAGCCGCTGCTGCCCGGCGGCGGCACGATTTCGTTGGCGGTGTCCAGGGTGCGGCCGGTGGCACCGACCGCCGCACGGGCCAGCGCGGCCACGGCCGAGGTGGTGGCCGCCACCGGTTCGGGGGCGGTCACGGCCGGCTTGCGACGGGTCACTGCGGCAATCACCGCATCGGCGGCGTTGCGCGGACGCGGTGCCGGGGCCGGTGCCACGTCCTTGCGCGCC
Organism: Bacillus subtilis subsp. subtilis; assembly: GCA_021733645.1. Classification (GTDB taxonomy): domain Bacteria; phylum Pseudomonadota; class Gammaproteobacteria; order Xanthomonadales; family Xanthomonadaceae; genus Stenotrophomonas. The sequence goes on from JAHREJ010000039.1 coordinate 26,722, forward strand.
GCTTCCAGCGCACGCTGCACCGCGCCTTCGTCATAGTTCGCCGCCGCCACGATCTCGACGCCTTCCTCGATCCGCCGGTTGGACAGGATCACCGCATCAGGACCATGTTCCTTGCGTACCAGGTTCATGGCCGAGCGCATATCGGAAGCGACGAAGCGTTTGATTTTCATGCTGTGGTACCGGGACTGGGGCGGCGGGGTGGTGGAAGGGAAGCGCTGGTTGTCGGTGGTCTGCACGGTCCGGGTTTCCCTCTATGTCCTGCTGCGTTGATATCGAATGGGGGTGTGTCTGTTTTCTGGCGCATTGCCGTCGGGGTTCCGGCTTCAGCTGATCGTGCCGACCAGCTTCAGTCGTTTGTCCTCGGGCACCTCGCTGTAGGCCAGCACCGACAGCGAGGGGACGCTGTGGCGCACCAGCCGTGCCAGCGCGGCACGCACCGGGCCAGGTACCAGCACGACCGCCGGCTCGTTCTTTGCTTCCTGCTTGCTGACACATTCGGCCAGGCTTTGATGCAGTCGCTCGGCGAGTCCGGGTTCCAGCGCGGCGCCATTGCCCTGTGTGGACTCCTGCAAGACACGTTCCAATTGCGGGTTGAGGGTGAACACCGGCAGCTCCGGCGACATTCCGGCAATCTCCTGCACGATGAAGCGCCCCAGCGCATTGCGCACGGCGGCGGTCAGCGCGGCCGGGTCCTGGCTGATCGGGGCGTTCTCCACCAGCGATTCGACGATCTTGCGCAGCTGGCGGATCGGGATGCGTTCGATCAGCAGGTTCTGCAGCACCCGCACCACGGCCGACAGTGGCAGCGATTTCGGGGTGAGGTCTTCCACCAGCTTGGGCGCACTCTTGGCCAGGTTGGCCAGCAGCTGCTGCACTTCCTCGTGGCCGAGCAGCTCCGGGGCGTGTTCGCGGATGAGGTGGGACAGGTGCGTGGCCACCACGGTGGCCGGATCGACCACGGTGTAGCCCATGGTCTCGGCGTGGGCGCGCTGGTGCGGCTGGATCCAGGTGGCATCCAGGCCGAACGCGGGGTCCTTGCCGGCGATGCCGTCCAGTGCGCCCAGTGCGCTGCCGGGGTCCAGCGCCAGTTCGCGGTCGGGATGGATCTCGGCCGTGGCCACCGGCACCCCGTGGATCAGCAGGCGGTAGGCGGTGGCCGGCAGTTCCAGGTTGTCGCGGATGTGTACCGAGGGAATCAGGAAGCCGATGTCGTGGGTGAGCTTGCGGCGCACGCCCTTGATGCGCGCCATCAACTCGCCGCCCTGGTTCTTGTCCACCAACGGAATCAGCCGGTAACCCACTTCCAGGCCCAGCGGGTCGACCGGGCGCAGTTCGTCCCAGGTCAGCTCGGCGGTGGGCGAGGGCGCTGCCCCGGGCAGGCCGAGGGCGTCGCTGCGGCCGGCCGCCGGGGTCTCGGCGGCGCGAGCGGCGGCGGTGCTTTTCTTCCAGGCCTTCCACGCCACGACGCCAAGGATGGCCGCCAGCGTCAAGAAGGCGACGTTGGGCATGCCCGGTACCAGGCCGACCACGCCCATGATCGCCGCGGCGATGGTCAATGCGCGGTACTGGCCGAACACCTGGCCCATCATGGCCTGGGCCATGTCCTGCGAGCGCGACGCGCGGGTGACCAGCATGGCCACCGCCGAGGACACCAGCAGGGCCGGCAGCTGCGCCACCAGACCGTCACCGATGGACAGCAGGGTATAGGTAGCCGCCGCATCACCGAAGGGCATGCCGTGCTGGAGCACGCCCACCGCCAGCCCGCCCAGCAGGTTGATGAACAGGATCAGGATGCCGGCGATGGCGTCGCCGCGGATGAACTTGCTGGCGCCGTCCATCGCACCGTAGAAGTCGGCTTCCTCGCGCACTTCCTCGCGCCGGGCCTTGGCTTCCTCACGCGTCAGCAAACCGGCGTTGAGGTCGGCGTCGATGGCCATCTGCTTGCCGGGCATGGCGTCCAGGATGAAGCGCGCGGTCACTTCGGACACACGGCCGGCACCCTTGGTGATCACCACGAAGTTGATGATGGTGAGGATGGCGAACACCACGATACCGACCGCGTAGTTGCCGCCGATCACGAACTCGCCGAAGGCGGCGATCACCTTGCCGGCCGCCTCGTGGCCGTTCTGGCCGTGCAGCAGGATGACGCGGGTGGAGGCCACGTTCAGGGCCAGCCGCAGCATGGTGGTGATGAGCAGCACGATCGGGAAGATGGTGAAGTCCAGCGGGCGCTTCACATACACCACGGCCAGCAGCACCATCAGCGAGATGGCGATGTTGAAGGTGAACAGGGCATCCAGCACCGGCGGGGCCAGCGGCACCACCACCATCGCCAGCAGCGCCAGCACGATCAGCGGGGCCCCCAGGCCATTGCGGATCATGTCCAGCGCCTTGCGCACGTTCATGCCGGTGCCGACATTCTGGGCGCTCATGGGCGGCCTCCCTTGCCGAATTCATCCACATCGATGCTGGGCGCAGCCGGCATCGGCCCGCCGCGCCAGGTTCGCAGCTGGTAAACGTAGGACAGGACCTGGGCCACGGCCGAATACAGTCTCACGGGAATTTCCTTTCCAAGTTGACCTTCCCGATACAAGGCGCGTGCCAAAGGCGGGGCAGCGACAATGGCAACCTTGTTGCCGTCGGCCACGTCGCGGATGCGCAGGGCGGTTTCGTCCACGCCCAGGGCCACCACGGTGGGGGCGCCCATCTTGCCGCCCTCGTATTTGAGGGCCACCGCATAGTGGGTGGGGTTGACCACCACCACGTCGGCGGTGGGCACCGCTTCCATCATCCGGCGGTTGGACAGCTGCTGCTGCAGCTGGCGGATGCGCCCCTTCACTTCCGGGCTGCCTTCGCTTTCCTTCATTTCCCGGCGCAGCTCTTCCCGGGTCATCTTCAGCTTGCGCATCCAGTTCCAGCGCTGGTAGGGCGCATCGAAGGCGGCCAACAGCATCATGGCCCCGCCGGTGGCCAGCATCAGCTTCAGGGTGAAGCCCAGGCCGTGCACCATGGCCGTTTCCAGCGGCTGGTTGAGCAGGTCGCGCAGCGACCGCACGCCGTGCCACACCACCAACCCGGCGGCGGTGCCGACAAAGGCAATGCGCAGCAGCGACTTGGTGAATTCAGCGATGGCCTCCGGCCCGTACAGGCGCTTCATGCCGGCCAAGGGGCTGAGGCGTTTGAAATCGGGCATCAGCGACTTGTTCGACCAGCGCAGCCCACCCATCAGCACCGGCCCCACGAAACTGGCCAGCAGGCAGATCAGCACCAGCGGCCACATCGCCACCAGCAGTTGCAGCAGCAGGTGGCCGAAATGGCCGAACAGCGCCTGCGGGTGCATGCGCAGGCCCGGCTCGGGGCTGAGTGCCAGGGTCATCCAGGTCTGGGCGCTGCTGCTGATACCGCCGGAAAACGCCATCAGCGCCAGCACCCCGGCCCCGAACACCGCCGCGGTGGCCAACTCCCGCGAACGCGGAATGTTGCCCTGCTCGCGGGCATCGCGCAGGCGTTTTTCGGTGGGTTGTTCGGTCTTTTCGCCGGCTTGTTCGTTCTCGGACATGAGCTGCACAACGCGGGGGGATTGCCCGGAGTGGTGCAAGAACTGTTCCGTGACGCGGGCGGGCGGCCGAAGGCGGGGCGCTGCCGGGCCTGGCTACCGAGCGGTGGGCGATGGCCGGCAGTCGGCCGGGGCGCGCCCCTACCGGGTTGCGCGTGCGCCCGCCTTGTAGCCTTCGGCCACTTCCACCCGCGGCCGCGGATGATCGTGCAGCTGCATGAAGCGCTCCGGGTCCACCGGCCGGCCCAGCAGGTAGCCCTGCAGGTAGTCGCAGCCCAGGCGTTCCAGGTAGGCGCGCTGGCCGGCGGTTTCCACGCCCTCGGCCACAATGTCCATGTCCAGCGCATGGCCCAGGGCCACGATCGCCGAGACGATCACCACGTCTTCGGAGCTGTTCTCCAGGTCGCGCACGAAGGCGTGGTCGATCTTGATCTCGGTGGCCGGCAGGCGTTTGAGATACAGCAGGCTGGAGTAACCGGTACCGAAATCGTCGATGGAAATGCCCACGCCCAGGCTGGCCATGCTCTGCAGCAGCTTCAGGCTGGCATCGGTGTCGCGCATCACCGTGCTTTCGGTGATCTCCAGCACCAGCCGGCGCGGTTCCAGGCGATGGGTCTTCAGTGCCTGCCGCACTTCCTGCAGCAGGTGCGGCGAGCCGAACTGGATGGGCGACAGGTTCACCGACACCGTCCAGCTGTCATGCCCGGCATCCTGCCACTGGCGCAGCTGGCGGCAGGCTTCGTCCAGCGACCAGCGGCCGATGTCGTTGATGACACCACTGCGTTCGGCCAACCGGATGAACCGGTCCGGCGGAATCAGGCCCTGCTCGGGATGACGCCAGCGGATCAAGGCTTCCGCGCCGCTGACCCCGTGGCCGGCCACGCGGATCTTGGGCTGGTAGTGCAGGAACAACTGGTTGGTGCCGATTGCGTGGCGCAGGTCGGCCAGCAGCTGGAACTGCTGCTCGGCGCTGTCATTCATCCAGTCGGCAAATACCGCGAAGGCGTTGCGGCCAGCTTCCTTGGCCTGGTACATCGCCGCATCGGCAAAGCCCATCAGCTGGCGTTCGCTGGCGGCATGGTCGGGACAGATCGCAATACCGATGCTGGCGGTGACCTGCAGGTCGTGGTCGGGCAACAACGGGCCGCCGCCGATGGCCTGCAGGATACGGCTGGCCAACAGGGCCACATCTTCGTCGTGGTCGATGCGCACCACCAGCACGAACTCGTCACCGCCCAGCCGTGCCAGCACGTCGGCCGGCCGCAGCAACTGGCGGGTGCGGTCGGCCACGGCCACCAGCAGCGCATCGCCGGTCTGGTGGCCGTAGGCATCGTTGACCTGCTTGAAGCCATCCAGGTCCATGAACATCACCGCAAAGCGGCTGCCGCGCTGCTCTGCCTCGCCCAGGGCCTGCTCGATGCGCTGTTGCAGCAGCAAGCGGTTGGGCAGGCGGGTCAACGGATCGTGCAGGGCCGCCTGGGTCAGCTCGGCCTGGGCATCGTGCAGCGAGCTGCGCAGGGTTTCGTTGCGCAGCCGCAGCAGCTGGGCCTGCATGCGCTGGTCCAGCCACGACACGATCAGCACCACCGCCAGGATCGCGGTGGTGAGCACCAGTACGATGGCCGCCAGCCACTGGGCCTGCAGGCCATCGCCGGCCGCGGCGCCGCAGAGGCTGTCGGCGGGGAAACGTGCGGCGGCCATGCCCGAGTAGTGCATGCCCACGATGGCGCTGCCCAGCAACACCGCAGGCAGCACGCGATGGCGCAACCGGCGCTGGCTGTGGCGCAGCCGGAAGGCGACGAACAGGGCGGTCCACGAGGCGGCCAGCGCGATCGTCAGCGAAGCGGTCAGCCAGCCCGGGTGGTAATCGATGCCCGGCTGCATGCGCATGGCGGCCATGCCCAGGTAGTGCATGGCGGCGATGCCACTGCCCATCAGCAGCGCCCCCAGCGCCAACCGCGAGTGCGGCAAGGTGGGCCGGGACACCAGCCACAGCGCGAAGATCGACGAGGCGATCGCGGCCAACAACGATACCGAGGTCCAGCCCACGTCGTAGCCCAGCGGAATGGGCAGGCGGAAGGCCAGCATGCCGATGAAATGCATCGACCAGATGCCAAGCCCCATCGCGCAGCCGCCACCGAGCAGCCACAGCAGGCTGAGTCGCGCGCTGGGCGCGGTGGTGATGCGGTTGGCCATGTCCAGTGCAGTGAACGAGGCCAGTATGGCGACCAACAGTGAAACCACGACCAACCACGGTGTGTAGCTGCCGACGAGCATCAATGACTCTCCCTGGTCAGCACATCTGCAATGGTGTGTTGGACATCCGGCGCAGGCCCGCCACTCCCCGGCGTGCATCGTCACCGCGCCTGGTCTGCGCGCGGCAACCACAGACTAACCCCAGCACCCGGGGGGATCGCAAGTGTCGGGGCGACTTGTTTTCCGTCTGCGCCTGGCTGTGGTTCCTGGAGATGTCTCCGTTACAGGTTTCCGCGCGCGTGAGGGCCCCGTAGCCGCCGGTAGGCCCCTGGCGCAAATGTCCCCCGGCCGCATGGCGGCCTCCTCCTTCATTTTGCCCAGGGGCCTACCGGCGGCTACGAGGCTCGGCTTGCGGTGCAGGCGAGAAGCCGTGCTCTTTTGGTGGCCGTTGGGGTCGGGTGCTGGGCCCCGATGCCCTTGGAGGCGAAATAAAGGGGGAGGGGGCGGCCGCAGGCCGACGCCGGAGGACATTCGCCGGAAAGGGTATCGGGGCCCAGCGCCCGATCCCAGGCGCGAACCGCACGCCTACCGGGTGACGCCGTCGGCGGCCTGGAAGGCGGCATCGAACAGGCGCTGTACCGGCGGTCCCATTTCGCCAGCCAGCACGGTCAGCAGGAACAGTCCCAGCAGCAGCGCCACCGGCAGGCCCAGCTGGATGGGGTTCAATGCAGGCGCGGCACGGGCCAGCACGCCGAAGGCCAGATTGATGGCCAGCATGGCCACCGTCAGCGGCAGCGCGAGGCCGAGCGCGCCGCGGAACACCTGCAGTGCGAAGGTGGGCGCGGCACTGAGGAAGGCGTCGATATCCGGCAGCGAAGCGCCGATCGGTACCGCCTTGTAGCTGTCCATCAGCAGCGAAATCAACGCAAGATGGCCGTTGGTGCTGAAAAACAACAGGCCAAACAGCAGGTAAAACCACTGCCCGATCACCCCGGAACTGCCGCCGCGCAGGGGATCGCTCATCTGCGCAAAAGCAAGCCCGGTGCCCTGGGCCACCAGTTCGCCGGCCATCGCACCGGCTTCGAACACCAGCCGCAGCAGGAACCCGATCGATACCCCGATGGCCAGCTCGCGCGCGATGCTGAGCACGGTGACCGCATCGAACCCGGTCCACGCCGGCACCGGCGGCAGCAGCGGCGACAATGCCACGGCCAGCGCGCCGGCCAGCACCACGCGCACCCGCGAGGGCACCGCGCGGGTGCCGATCAACGGCATCGCCATGAGCATCGCGCCGATGCGCAGCATGGTCCACAGGATGGTGCCGATCATGCCGAAGGCCTGCAGGCCATCGGCGGCCATCTGGGTGGCGGAATCCATGCCTGTGCTACCCGATCAGGTGCGGGATGCGCTGGAACAGCAGCGTGGTGTACTCCACCAGCTGGCCAAGCAGCAGGCTGCCCAGGGCGAACAGCACTGCGGTGAGTGCGGCGGCCTTGGCGATGAAGGCGATGGTGGGCTCATTGAGCTGGGTGGCGGCCTGCACCACGCCCACCACCACGCCCACGATCAGCACGGTGAGCAGCAGCGGGCCGGCCACCCAGAGCACCACGATCAGGCCACCGCGCAGTTCGGTGAGGGCAAGTTCGGGGGTCATGTCACTGCACCGCGTTGAAGCTGGCTGCCAAGGTGCCCACCACCAGTACCCAGCCATCGACGAGCACGAACAGCAGGATCTTGAACGGCGCCGACACCAGCATCGGGGAGAGCATCATCATGCCCATCGACATCAGCACGCTGGCAACCACCAGATCGATGATCACGAACGGGATGAAGATCAAAAAGCCGATTTCAAATGCGGTCTTCAGTTCGCTGGTCACAAAGGAGGCCACCAGTACCGGGAACGGGATCGCATCCGGGCCGGAATAGGTGCCATGTCCGGCCATGCCGGCGAAGGTCATCAGGTCGGTTTCGCGGATCTGGGCCAGCATGAAGGCGCGCAGCGGCTGGGTGGTGAGCGTCCAGGCGGTCTGGAAATCGATCTCGCCGTTGAGGTAGGGCGCCATGCCGCTGCCCCAGGCCTTCTGCCACACCGGCAGCATCACCATCGCGGTGAGGAACAGGGCCAGGCCCAGCAGCACCTGGTTGGACGGGGTCTGGCCGGTACCCAGCGCCTGGCGCAGCAGGCCCAGCACGATGATGATGCGGGTGAAGGCGGTCAGCACCAGCAGCATCGACGGGATCAGGGTGATCGCGGTCATCAGCAGCAGGGTCTGCAACGGCAGGCTGACCGGCGCACCGCCGATCTTGCCCACGTTGATGTCCGGCAGCGCCGGCGTGCCGGGCAGGCCGGGGGCGGCCGTGGCCAGGGCAGGCAGCGCGCACAGCAACAGGATCAGCAGCAACGGCAGGTAACGGGTCCAGGAAGCGTTGGGGCCACGCATGTTCAGGGTTCCTTGCGCAGCCGCTGTTGCAGCAGCTGGGCGAAATTCGGGAGGTTCTTCAGGTCCGGCAGGCGTGCCGGGGCCGGGGTCGGCAGCGGTTCGGGCAGGCGGTGCAGGGTGTTGATGCCGCCGGCGGTGACGCCCAGCAGCAGCTGCTCACCATTGACTTCGACCACCACCACGCGCTCCTTGGCGCCCACGTTGAGGCTGGCCACCACGCGCATGCCTTCGGCGGGACGGAAGCCGCTGCCGGGCATGCGCTTGAGCAGCCAGCCCAGGCCGACGATCAAGGCCAGCACCGCCAGCAGCGCCAGCACCGCACCGAACATGCTCGGTGCGGCGGCCGCGTGCTGGCCGACCTTGGCCGCCGGGGTGCCGGCGGCGATGAGCAGCGATGCGATCAACGCAGTCTCCGGATCCGTTCGCTGGGGCTGACCACGTCGGTCAGGCGCACGCCGAAGCGATCGTTGATGACCACCACCTCGCCATGTGCGATCAGGGTGCCGTTGACGAACACGTCCAGCGATTCGCCGGCACCGCGTTCCAGTTCCACCACCGAGCCCTGGTTGAGCTGCAGCAGGTTGCGGATCGGCAGGCGCGCGCGGCCCACTTCCAGCGACAGCGTCACCGGCACGTCCAGGATCACGTCAAGGTTGAGTTCGTCGCCGATCGTGTTGTGGTCGGACTGCAGCTGGGTGAACTGCGCCGGGGCCGGTTCGTTGGTGTCGATATCGTTCATTGCGGGTCTTCCTGCAGTACGGGAACGCGCGGGCGGGTGCCCGGGGGATGGGTGGCGGTGATCTTCACCGCGTTGAAGCCGTTGGCGACGCCGAACTCACCGGTGAACACCGGTACGTTCTCCACGCACACCGGCACCTGCTTGGGCAGGTCGATGGGCAGCACGTCGCCGATCTTCAGCCGGGTCAGCTCGCGCAGGCTCATGCGCTTGGTGGCCAGTACGCTGGACAGGGTGACTTCGGCGATGTTGAGCTGCTCGCGCAGCATCACGCCCCAGCTGGCATCGCGGTCGTTGCGGTCGCTCTGGATGCCGGCGTCGAGCAGCTCGCGGATCGGCTCGAGCATCGAATAGGGCAGGGTGACGTGGATGTCACCGCCACCGCCATCCAGTTCAACGTGCAGGCGGCAGACCACCACGTACTCACGCGGCGTCACGATGTTGGCGAAGTGCGGGTTGATCTCGGAGTTGATGTACTCCAGTTCCACATCCATCACCGGCGCCCAGGCTTCCTGCAGGTCGGCGAAGGTCTGCTTGAGCAGCAGGTGGATCACGCGCATTTCAGTGGCGGTGAACTCGCGTCCTTCGATGCGGGTGGGGTAGCGCCCGTCGCCGCCGAAGAAGTTGTCCACGATGGCGAACACCAGGGTCGGCTCGAACACGATCAGCCCGGTGCCGCGCAGCGGCTTGAAGCGGATCAGGTTGAGGTTGGTGGGCACGTACAGCGAGTGCATGTAGTCGTTGAACTTGATCAGCTCGATGCCACGCACCGACAGTTCGGCCGAGCGCCGGATCAGGTTGAACAGGCCGATCCGCCACAGCCGGGCAAAACGCTCGTTGACCATCTCCAGGGTCGGCATGCGCCCGCGGATGATCCGGTCCTGGCTGGCGAAGTCGTAGTTGCGCGCCTCGCCGGGGGTGGCGGCGTCGACCTCGGTTTCGACCGCACCCGAGTCCACGCCATGCAACAGCGCATCGATCTCGTCCTGGGAAAGCAGGTCATTCATGGTGTGCCCTTACTGGGTGACGAAGCTGGTGAACAGCAGTTCGTCGGCGCCCTTGTTGCCGGTCTCGGCCTTGAGCAGTTTCTGCACTTCGGCCAGCGAGTCGGCCTGCAGGCGTTCCTTGCCGGCGCGGTCGGCGATCTGCGCCGGCTCGACCTGCGAAAACAGCATCAGCAGCTTGGCGCGGATGGCCGGGGCGTGCAGCTTGATCGCCTCCAACGCGGCCGGGTCGCGGGTCATCAGCTGCACTTCGACCTGCAGGTAGCGCGGGCCGTCGAAGCTGCTGTTGAGGTTGACCACGAACGGCGGTTCCAGCCCGAAGTACTGCGCCGGTGCCGGCACGGCCTTGCTGGCGGCCGGTTTGGCGGCGGCGGTGCCGGGCTGCTGGGATTTGGCGACATACCAGGCACCGCCACCGGCGGCGCCTGCGGCGAGCACGGCCACCAGGGCTGTGATCAACAACGGACTGCGCGGCTTGGCGGCCTTGTCCTTGTCGGCGGATTTCTTGGTTTTGTCGGCGGCTGCGGCCACGAGGGGAAGCTCCATTGGATTGCTTCCTGGCTACATGCAAAGGGTGTGCCTGAATGCCGCGGCGGGCGGTTGCCGGAAATTTGACGAGGGCGAATGTGTAACGGGGTTGCGGGCGCAACGGCATGACGCAGAGGGGAGCCCCCTGAGTAAGGGGGCGGCCGCGAAGCGGCGGGGGATTGGAAGAAAGTTAAGACGGGGCCCACGCGTTGCGCAGCAATGCGTGGGAGCGTAAGCGCGCATGCGCCTACGCGTATGCGTCAACCAACCCGCGCTGGCGCATCAACTGCCCCGGTGACACCGTCACCTCGGTCAGCGCCGGTTCGCCGTCGCCACCGGCCGCGCCGGACTGCCCGCCGCCGGCCTGTCCATCCTGCGCGGTGTGCTGTTGCCCGACATCGGCGTTGCCCAGCTGGAAACCCTGCTCGCCCAGCATCTCGCGCAGGCGCGGCATGTTGCTTTCCAGCGCGTGGCGAACCTCGGCATGGGCGCTGCTGAAGCTGGCATGCACCTTGTCGCCGTCGATCTGCAGGCGGACTTCGATCTGGCCCAGGTCGTGCGGGGTAACCCGGATCACGGCATGGCCGATCTTCTGGTCGGCCAGCCAGCCGATCCGCGCGCTCATCGCATCGCCAAAGTCATCGGCGCCCACATCCGGGGTGGCCGTGGGGCTGCCGGTGAAGGCGGCGGTGACGGCGCTGCTCTTGAGCTCGGCGGCGGCGTGCAGGGCGTGCAGCAGTGACGCAGCGGGCGCCTCGCCGCCGTCGCTGCTGGCCAGCGCGTCGGTCACCAGCTTGAGCATGGGGACATCGTCGGCCGATACCGGTGCTTCGGTGCCCGGCGGCAGCGTGATCGCGGCCGCTGCTCCGGACACTGCGCCTGGCTCTGCGGCGGCAGCACCGACCGCCGCCAACGGCAGCGCCGGGGCGGTGGTGGCCGGGGCCGGCAGCGGGTCGGTATCGGCTACCGGCACGGCAGGCACCGGGGCAGGTATGGCCGGGGTTGCCCCGGCCAGCGCCAGCCCGGCCAGGCCAAGCGGCGGCCACGGCGCCGGCTCGGTCTCGTCCGCAGCGTCGGCCGTGCCGGCCTTGCTCGTCGGCGTACCGGCGGTGGCGGGGTCGGTGCTGGGCTCGCTGCCGTCATCAGCGGCGGGGCGTTTGGCAGCATCGGTGGCGGCGCCCGGGTCCGTCTCGGCCCGCGGCTTGGCGGCGGCCTCGGGCTTGCCGGGCTTGCCGGCGGGGCGCGCCGGTGCCGACGCGGCGGTGTCGGTGTCGCCCTTGAGCAGGGCGTCAAAGTCCTGGCGGCTGCCGCCGCTGGCGACCTCGCTGCGCGCCGGGGTGCCGGTGTTCTTGCTGGCACCGGTGCTGGCGCTGCCCTGCAGGGCGGGGGGCATCACGGAGTGCCTCCGGTGTCGGTGTCTTCACGCCGCGCCAGGCGGCTGCGGCGTGCGCCAAGGTCATCCATCTCACGCTGGTCGCGGCGGTCGGTGACCACTTTTTCCTGCGCGCGGTAGCTGGCGGCCAGCTGTTCCAGCACGGCCTTGTCGCGGCTGGCCAGGATCAGCCGCGCGCGTTCGGCTTCGACCTTCTCGCGGTTGTGGTCCACGGTCTGGCGCTGCTGCGCCACCGCGCTGTCCAGGCGGTCCAGGAACGCACGCCGGTTGAGCAGTTGCGCCGGGCTGGTGGCGGCCATCTGCGCATTGGCATACTCATCGGCGTAGCGGCGCAGTTCGTCCAGGCGCGACAGATGGGTGTCGAGCGTGCGCTGGCGTTCGGCCAGGTCACGGGCGACTTCGTCTTCGTGGTCTTGGGCCCGCTTGAGCAGGGGGTCGATGCGCTTGGACTGGGTCATGGCTTAGCTCTCTGGTTCCACCAGCCGCTTGAGTGCGGCCTGGCTGTGCGGCAGGTCGGCGGCCTTGCCGACGTCCTGGCCGAGGAATTCAACAATCTCCGACCAGCGCTCGAGCGCTTCGTCGGTGGCCGGGTCATTGCCGCGCTGGTAGGCGCCGATGGCGATCAGGTCGCGGTTGGACGAATACGCCGAGACCAGCCGCTTGAGCTTGCGGATCCGCAGGCGCCACGGTTCGTCGGCGATTTCGGTGACCACGCGGCTGACCGACGATTCCACGTCGATGGCCGGGTACAGGCCGCTGTCGGCCACGCGGCGCGACAGCAGGATGTGGCCATCAAGGATGGCGCGGGCGGCGTCGGCGATGGGGTCCTGCGGGTCGTCGCCCTCGGTCAGCACGGTGTAGAAGGCGGTGATCGAACCGCGGCCCTTGGCCCCGTTGCCGGCGCGTTCAACCAGCGCCGGCAGCTTGGCAAACACCGATGGCGGGTAGCCGCGGGTGGTGGGTGGTTCACCGACCGACAGGCCGATTTCGCGCTGGGCCTGGGCAAAACGGGTCAGCGAATCCATCAGCAGCAGCACGTTCAGGCCCTGGTCGCGGAACCACTCGGCAATGGCGGTAGCACGGTAGGCACCGTGCAGCCGTGCCAGCGGCGGGCGATCGGCCGGGCTGGCCACCACCACCGCGCGGCGCAGGCCTTCCTCGCCCAACGTGCTTTCAACGAAATCGCGCACTTCGCGGCCGCGCTCACCGATCAATCCCACCACGATCACGTCGGCAGCGGTGTAGCGGGTCATCATGCCCAGCAGGGTGGATTTGCCCACGCCGGAGCCGGCGAACAGGCCCACGCGCTGGCCACGGCCGATCGGCAGCAGCGCGTTGATCGCGCGCACGCCCACGTCCAGCGGCTGGGTGATCGGCTCGCGGGCGAGCGGGTTGATCGAGACCCCGGCCATGCCAACCGTGCCTTCGGCGCGGATCGGCCCCTTGCCGTCCAGCGGCACCCCGTCACTGTCGATGACCCGGCCGAGCAGGCCCTCGCCCACTTCCACGCCGCCGCGGCCCAGCACCGGCACCACCCGCGCGTTGGGCAGCAGGCCATGCAGCTCGGCACTGGGCATCAGGTAGGTGCGCTCGCCGGCAAAGCCGACCACTTCGGCATCCACCCAGCCACCATCGGCGACTTCCACCTTGCAGCTGGCCCCCATCGGCGATTCGCAGCCGACTGCTTCCAGCGTGAGCCCGACCGCGCGGCGCAGCACGCCCTCGCGGATCAGGCCACGGCCGTGGTTGCCGTCGGGCTGGATGCCGTCCAGGCGTGCGGCCAGGCGCAGGTTGCGCGCGGCGGCCCAGTCGGCAGCAGGGGCGGGGGTGGGTACGGGTTCGGTATTCATGCGCTGGCTCCGGAACGGCGCAGCACCGCATCCAGCGCGCCCCGCAGGCGGGCTTCCAGGGTGCCGTCGATACGTACCGCCTCGGCATGCACGCGCAGGTCGCCGCGGCTCAGGCTGAGGTCGGCGGTCAGGCGCTGGGTGGGCGACAGCTGCAGCAGCGGGGCAAGCGCGGCGATGTCATCGGGATGCAGGCGCACTTCGACCTCGCGGTTGGCACCGCCCACCGCGTCCACCGCCTCGTCCACCAGCTGCGCCAGCAGCGCCGGGTCGGCCTGGTAGGCGCGCCCGACCAGGGTGCCGGCAATGCGCACCGCCAGCTCGCCCAGTGCGGCCACCACTTCATTCTCCAGTCGCACCAGCGGCCGGCTGAAGTTGTCCAGGATGCCTTCGATCTGCGCGATCAGCCGGCGCACTTCGGCCTGGCCCTGGGCCTGGCCGTCGGCATGGCCGCGTTCGAAGCCTTCCTTCTCCGCGTCGTCCTGGATCTGCTGGATCTCTTCCAGGGTGGGCAACTGCAGCAACGGTTCCGGTTCGTGGTCCAGGTCCGGTTCGGTGAGTTCGACATCCGCTTCCGGTGCCGGTTCGGGCACCGCCAGCAGGTCCGGGGCAAGCCAGCGCACGGCATTGTTCACAGCATCGCCTCCGCGTTGCCGCCGATGGTGACGGTGCCCTCATCGGCCATGCGCTTGACGATGGCCAGGATCTCGCGCTGCGCCACTTCCACATCCGACAGGCGCACCGGACCGCGTGCTTCCATGTCTTCGAGCAGGATCTCCGCTGCGCGCTGGGACATGTTGCGGGTGATCTTGTCGCGCACCTTGATGTCCGCGCCACGCAGGGCCAGGCCCAGGCGTTCGCCGCTGACTTCGCGCAGCACCAGCTGCAGCTCGCGGTCGTCCAGGTCCACCAGGTCGTCGAACACGAACATCAGGTCCTGGATGCGGCCGCTGAGCGGCGCATCGATGCGCGCGATCTCGCCCAGGATGGCCTGGTCCTGGCCGCTGTCCATGAAGTTGAGGATGTTGGCCGCGCACTGTACGCCGCCGATGTTGGACGACTTCAGGTTCTGGTTGCCGGCAAACTGGCGTTCCATGATTTCGTTGAGCTCGTTCAACGCGTTCGGCGGAATGCCGTCCAGGGTGGCGATGCGCAGCAGCACATCCACGCGGGTGCGTTCGGGCAACAGCTTGAGCGCGTCGGCGGCCTGGTCGGTTTCCAGGTGGGCCATCACGATGGCGATGATCTGCGGGTGTTCGTTGCGGACCAGGTCGGCCACCGCACGCGGGTCCATCCACTTCAGCGCGTCCAGGCCGGTGGTGTTGCGGCCAAGCAGGATGCGGTCGATCAGGTTGCCGGCCTTTTCGCTGCCCAGCGCCTGTACCAGCATGTTGCGGATGTAATCGTCCGAGCCCACGCCCAGCGAGGTCTTGGAGCCCAGTTCACTGCTGAACTGGTCCATCACCCCTTCCACCTGGGCGCGGGTGATGTCGGTCATGGTGGCCATCGCGATGCCGATTTTCTGCACCTCCTTGGGCTCCATGTGGCGCAGCACTTCGGCCGCGTCCAGTTCACCCAGCGAAAGCAGCAGCACGGCGGCGCGTTGTACGCCGGTCAGTGGCGCGGCGGGGGTGTCAGTCATTGGCCACCCAGCCCTTGACCACCTGGGCCACGCGCTTGGAATCGGTCTTTACAGCTTCACGCGCCATGCGCAGTCGTTCCTCGTAGGAGTCCACCGGCAGCGCCAGGGTTTCGTGTCCGGCCGCGTTCAGGCGTTCGCTGCCCAGCGCGGGCAGGCCTTCGCCGTCGTCGACCAGCTGTACGTCGGCACTGTGCGGTTCCAGCGCGTCGCCGTTGTCTTTCTTGTTCTGGCCGGTGATCGAGCGCAGCGCCGGGCGCAGCACGCCGAACACCAGCGCCAGCACCACGATCGCGCCGAGCAGCAGCCGCAGGGCGTCCTGCACCTGCGGCAGCTCCCACCACTTGGGGCCTTCCACCGGGGTTACTTCGCGCACGAACGGGGCATTCATCACCGACACGGTGTCGCCACGTTCGGCATCAAAACCGACCGCCTGCTTGACCAGCGCTTCCACGCGGGTGAGTTCGGCCGCCGACAGCGCCTGCTCGGTGGTCTTGCCGTTGGCGCCGGCACGCGGCACGTTGTCCACCAGCACCGCTACCGACACGCGCTTGATGCGGCCGGCCGGCTGGCGGGTGTGCTGCAGGGTGCGGTCCAGCTCGTAGTTGCGGGTGGCGTTCTTCGAGGTTTCGGTGGGCGCGGCGGCCGTGGCCGGCGCAGCGGCGGGGCCGGGCGGGGTGTTGCTGGCGGCACCGGGCACACCCTGCGGGCCGGGCACGTTGCTGCTGTTTTCGCTCATCTGCTCGCTGCGCAGTTTCTGCGGCTCGCCGTTGTAGAGCTCACGGGCTTCTTCGATCACCGAGAAGTCCATGTCCACGCTGGTTTCCGGATTGACCCGTCCCGGGCCGGTCATCGGTTCGAGCAGTTCGCGGATGCGCTGGTTGAACGAGGTTTCCTGGCGGCGCACCTGGTCGAACTGCGCGGCATTCATCGCCGCATCGCTGTTGGGATCGCTCACGCTGAGCATGCGCCCGCTCTGGTCGACCACGGTGACGCGCTCGGGGGTCAGGTCGGGGATGCTGGCGGCCACCATGTGCACGATCGCATCGATCTGGCCGCGTTCCAGCTGCTGCCCGCCGCGCAGTTCCAGCACCACCGAGGCACTGGCCACGTCGCGCTGGCGGGTGAAGGCGCTGGGCTTGGGAATGGCCAGGTGGACGCGTGAATCGCGCACCGGGCGCAGCGTGTTGATGGTGCGCGACAGTTCGGTTTCCAGCGAATGCTGGTAGCGGGCGTTCTCCATGAACTGGCTGACGCCGAAGCCCGGGTCGCGCTCCATCAGCTCAAAGCCCAGCCGGCCGCTGTCGGTCAGGCCGGAACCGGCCAACTTCAGGCGTGCATCGTGCAGGTTCTTTTCCGGCACGGTGATGCCACCGGTGGCCGGGTCCAGCTCGAACGGAATCTGCGCGGTGCGCAGCAGGTCGGTGGCCTCGGCGGTGGCCTTCTGGTCCAGGCCGGTGTACAGCGGCACCATGCCCGGCTTCTGCGACCAGAAGAACACGAACAGGCCTGCCGCCACGGCCACGGCGATCATCGCCATCAGTCCGAGCCGACGGGTGATCTGCAGGCTTTGCAGCCGGTCGAACCACTGGCCCGCCTTTTCGGCGTTCAGGGATTCCTTGGAGAGCGACAGGGCCATGCGTTTCTATCCTTACAGCGGCATGTTCATCACGTCCTGGTAAGCCTGGACGAGACGGTTACGGACTTCCACGGTGGCGCGGAAGGCGATCTGGGACTGCTGCGAGGCGACCATCACCTTGGCAAGGTCGGCACCGGGTTCACCCAGTTCGAACGCCTTGGCCAGCGCGCCGGATTTCTGCTGGGCCTCGTTGACGCCGGCGATGGCGCCGCGCAGGGTTTCGGTGAAGCTCGGGCCCTGCACTTCCTGGGGGGAGACCAGGCCCTGGATGGCATTGCTCTTGGGCGCTTCGGCCAGCGGGCTGACCGCGGGCTGCGCGATCTGGGTCTGGAAGGAGCGGATCTGGGAAAGGACGGAGGTGACGGAGTGCGACATCTGGAACGTTCCGAAGCTGGGATGGGGTGTCGGGTGAATACGTTGCAAGGGGCGTGCCGAAACGCCTGAGTCGTTCAGCGATGTAGTGATGACGGGCGCTTGCGGGGCGATGCCGGCGGGGCAGCGCCGGGGCTGCGACGGAATGCCGCTGCGACGGGGTGACGCGGCGGTGGCGACGGTTGTCCGGCGTCGAAAAACCGGCGGGCGTGTGGTTTCCGTGGCGTGGTTGCGGAGCGCCTCTCTTCAGGTTCTTCGCCCAACTGCGGGAGACGCCTCCTTTTGGATCGTAAAGCTGTCTCCGCTCGGGCCTGCCGCGAGCGTGAGGGCCCCTTGGCGGCCGGCAGGCCCCTGTGCAAATGTCCCCCGGCCGCGTGGC
>JAHREJ010000040.1 GCA_021733645.1 Bacillus subtilis subsp. subtilis
TGGCAATCGTGCTGGTGGTGCGCAGCTTCATCGCCGAACCGTACAAGATTCCGTCCAGCTCGATGATGCCCAACCTGCTGATCGGCGATTTCATCCTGGTCAACAAGTTCTCCTACGGCCTGCGCCTGCCGCTGAACAATGCCAAGGTGGTGCCGTTCGGCGAACCCGCGCGTGGTGATGTGGTGGTGTTCCACTTCCCGGGGCATTCGGACAGCGATCCGGCCAAGGGTGAGAACTTCATCAAGCGCGTGATCGGGGTGCCCGGTGACCAGATCGTGTTCCAGGGCAACGGGCTGATCCTCAACGGCGAGCCGGTCAAGTACGACAACAAGGGCCTGTATGCCGGCCACCGCGGCCAGGGCGAGGGCAGTTCGCTGCTGGTGGAGCACCTGCCGGGCCGTACCCATACCGTGCTGGAGACCGACTACCCGCGTGGCGAAGGCCAGTGGACGGTGCCGGCCGGCAAGTACCTGGTGATGGGCGACAACCGCGACAACAGTGATGATGGTCGCTTCTGGGGCCTGCTGCCGGAAGAAAACCTGCGCGGCAAGGCCTTCCTGATCTGGCTGAACTGCTCGGGCTGGTTCTGCAAGGACGGCTTCGAACCGTCGCGGATCGGTTCGAGCATCAATTGATCCACCACACAAGCGTATCTGGGGAGAACGCAATGAAGACGATGAACACGCAGCGCGGCATGACCCTGACCTCGTTCCTGGCGGTACTGATCGTGGTCGCGTTCGGCCTGTATGTCGGGATGAAGCTGTTCCCGATGTACCAGGAGTACTACTCGGTGCGCTCGGCGATGAAGAGCCTGGCCAAGGAGCCGGGCGTGGGCAACATGGAGCCGGCGCGCGTCCAGGACCTGTTCTTCAAGCGGCTGTACATCAACTACTCGGAAAACGTGAAGCCGGCCAACGTCAAGTTCGATCGCATCGACGGTGGCTGGAACATGAAGGTCAACTACGAGGTACGCCGCGAACTGATCGGCAACCTCGACGTGGTTGGCAAATTTGATACGAACCAGGAATTGACCCTCGCCGGTGTCGACTAAGACTTTCAAACGTGGTGACCTGATCGGCCACCCCTTCGCTGACCCGGGCCTGCTCCAGCAGGCCCTGACGCATCGCAGTGCCGGCACGCCCAACAACGAGCGGCTGGAATTCCTCGGCGACAGCATCGTCAACATGATGGTGGCCCAGGCGTTGTACGAGCGCTGGCCCAAGGCTGACGAGGGGGCGCTCACCCGCGCCCGTGCCGAACTGGTGCGCGAAGGCGCGCTGGCGGTGATCGCCCGCACCCTGGAGCTGGGCGACCGGCTGATCCTGGGGCCGGGCGAAATGAAGACCGGCGGCCACCGCCGTGACTCGATCCTGGCCGATGCGCTGGAGGCCGTGGTGGCTGCCATTTACCTGGATGTCGGCTTCGACGCCTGCCGCACGGTGGTGCTGCCCTGGTTCGGCGCCTCGATGGAGGCGCTGCCGGCCACCGGCAAGCCTGAGAAAGACCCCAAGACCCGCCTGCAGGAATGGTTGCAGGCCCGCCAGAAGACCCTGCCGCTGTATGAGCTGGTGTCAGAGGCGGGTGACGATCACGCCAAGACCTTCCGGGTACGCTGTGGCGTAGCCGATCCTGCTGTCAGCACCGAAGGCGAAGGTGCCTCGCGACGGCTGGCCGAACAACAGGCGGCCGCGGCCGCCCTCGAGCAACTGGATTCCAAGTGAGCGAAGCAATCCCCCATCATTGCGGCAGCGTGGCGGTCATCGGCCGCCCCAACGTCGGCAAATCCACCCTGACCAACGCCCTTGTGGGCGCCAAGGTCAGCATTGTGTCCAACCGCCCGCAGACCACGCGGCACCGGTTGCTGGGCATTGCCAGCTACCCGGAAGGGCAGCTGGTGCTGGTGGATACCCCCGGCCTGCACCGCGTGCAGAAGCGTGCCATGAACCGGGTCATGAACCGCGCCGCGCGCGGCTCGCTGGAAGGCGTGGACGCGGGCATGCTGGTGATCGAAGCCGGACGCTGGGACGAGGAAGACACCCTGGCCTTCAACGTGCTCAACGACTCAGGCATTCCGGTGGTGCTGGTGGTCAACAAG
This sequence comes from Bacillus subtilis subsp. subtilis, assembly GCA_021733645.1. GTDB lineage: Bacteria > Pseudomonadota > Gammaproteobacteria > Xanthomonadales > Xanthomonadaceae > Stenotrophomonas. The sequence continues at coordinate 2,096 of JAHREJ010000040.1, forward strand.
GTCGACCGGCTCAAGGACAAGGCCGCGTTGCTGCCGTTCCTGCAGCAGGTTACCGAAGGCCGCACCTTCGCGGCGGTCCACCCGATTTCGGCGCAGAAGCGCAACGGCCTGGAAGCGCTGGTGCGCGACCTGCTCAAGCTGCTGCCCGAAGCCCCGCCGATGTTCGGCGAGGATGAAATCACCGACCGCAGCCAGCGTTTCCTGGCCGGCGAGCTGGTCCGCGAGCAGCTGATGCGCCAGTTGGGCGAAGAGCTGCCGTATGCCACCACGGTGGAGATCGAGCGGTTCGTCGAAGACGGCAACCTGCTGCGTATCGGTGCGGTGATCTGGGTTGAACGCGAAGGCCAGAAGGCGATCGTGATCGGCAAGGGCGGCACCCGCCTGAAGGACATCGGCGCCAAATCGCGCATGCAGATGGAGCGCCTGTTCGGGGCCAAGGTCTTCCTGGAAACCTGGGTGCGCGTGCGTGAAGGCTGGTCCGATGACGAAGCCGCACTGAAGGCCTTCGGCTACGAGTAAGCCGGGCCGTAGACGGCTGCGCCATGCGCATCGATGACGAACCGGCTTTCGTGCTGCATGCCCGGCCCTGGCGCGAAACCAGCCTGCTGGTGGAAGTGCTGACCGAACAACACGGGCGCATGGGGCTGCTGGCGCGGGGACTCAGCAGCCCGCGCAGCCAGGCATTGCGGGCCGCGTTGCAGCCGTTGCAGTGGATCCGCTTTGCGGCGGTGCAGCGGGGCGAACTGGCCCAGCTGCGCGGCGCCGAAGCGCTCGATGCCGCGCCGCGGCTGGGCGGGGAGGCGATGCTTGCCGGCTTCTACATCAATGAGCTGCTCATGCGCCTGGTTCCCCGCCAGGACCCGCTGCCCGAGCTGTATGACCATTACGGCGTGGTCCGCCAGCGGCTGCGCCAGGGCGAACCCCTGGCCTGGACGCTGCGCCGTTTCGAGCGGGACCTGCTGGAAACCATCGGCTTCGGCTTCGACCTGGCCCACGGCAGCGATGGCGAGCCGGTGGATCCGGCCGCGCGCTATGCGCTGGACCCGCAGGAGGGGCCGCAGCGCCTGCTCAGCGAACGCGGCACCGATCCGCGCCGTGGCACCGCCACCGGCAGCGCGCTGTTGGCCCTGGCCGAGGACCGCCAGCCCGGCCCCGACGACCTGGCCAGCCTGCGCCGTGGCATGCGCGCGGTGCTGCTGCACCACCTGGGCGGGCGCGGGCTGAAATCCTGGGAGATGCTGGAAGACCTCACCCGGCGTCGCACCCCCTGATCGGCGGCGGCGCTGCGGTAGGCGCGTCGCCGGGAACCCACTGCGCAACCGATACCCGATTGTCGCCCCGCCGGTGACGTCGGGGCTGGCAGGGTCGATGGGGCGGCCGGGCTTGCGGGGCCTACAGGCAGAGCCGACGTTCAGCCGGCTGTCCGGCCGGAACGTTCGATAGCCAGGCCCCAGCCGACCAAATGGCGGCTCTACGGCGGTCGGCGCTGCCGCCGGCGCTACCCGGCTGACGTGGCCTCAATGCAGCAGCGATTCCACCGCAGCCCGGAACTGGGTATGGGCGCCACTGGAATCGGGCATCTGATGCAGTTGCCGCACCGCGCGTGCCAACCGCGCCGCACCGACAAAACCACAGCTGGCCTGCAACCGGTGCAGCTGCCCCTGCAGGGCGCGCAGGTCCTGCTGCAGCAGCGCCTGGGCGACGGCATCGCGCACCCCGGGCAGTTCGGCCAGGAACAGCTCGCGCAGCGCGATCAGGTGGTGGCGCTGCCCGTTCAGGGCCGCCAGCGCGGTGATTTCATCCCAGTCTTCACGTTCCGGCTCCAGACTGCCGCCCAGTGCCGAGGGGGCGGTGCCGGGGCTGTTGACCAGGGCCCGACGCACGGCCTTGAGCAGCTGCTCGCCGGTGAGCGGCTTGACCAGGGTGTCGCTGAACCCGGCATCGCGCAGCCGGGCATGGATGCTGGTATCGCCATCGGCGGTATGGGCCAGCGCGGGCGTGTCCGGGCGTGAGCGGCGCAGCGCCTGCAGCAACTGGGTGCCATTGCCGTCGGGCAGGTTCACATCGATCAGCCACAGGTCGTGCTGACCGCTGCGGCCGCGGTCCATGGCCGTGGCCAGGGAATCAGCGGTGTCCACCTGGGCGGGCAGGGTTTCCAGCGCGGCCTTGAAGAAGCCGCGGCTGATGGTGTCGTCCTCGACGAGCAGGAATCGGGGCATTGAATCCCGAGGGGTCATCTGCATTTGTGGCTGCCTCCATGTCAGCTATGTGCCCATATTAATCATGCCGGCGCGCGCTGCAAGCGGTTCCAACGCCCTTGGCGGCAGTCCGACCCGCGTATCTGCGACAATACGCACCCTTTTTGCCCGCAGCCTGTTGCCACGTGGCCCGATCCCGCTCCCGCCTCGACCGTACGCCCTTCCAGACCGACATCCTCGACCTCAGCCACGACGGCCGCGGCGTTGCCCGCCGTGATGGCGACGGCGGCAAGGTCACCTTCATCACCGGCGCTCTGCCCGGCGAAGTGGTGAGCGCCGAACCGACCGCGCGCAACCGCCATTTCGATGAAGCACGCACCCTGGAGGTGCTCAAGCCGTCGCCGCAGCGGGTGACCCCCCAGTGCCCGCATTTCGGCGTGTGTGCCGGTTGCGTGTTGCAGCACCTGGAGGCGTCGCAGCAGATCGTGGCCAAGCAACGGGTACTGACGGACAATCTGACCCGGATCGGCCACGTCACCCCCGGCACCGTGCTGCCGCCGCTGGTCGGCGACAGCTGGGGCTACCGCCGCAAGGGCCGGTTCTCGGTGCGCCGGGTGGAAAAGAAGGACAAGACCCTGGTGGGGTTCCGCGAGCAGGACCCGCGTTTTGTGGCCGACCTGAGCCAGTGCCTGACCGTGATCCCGGAAATCGGCAGCAAGGTCGGGGCAATGGCGACCTTCATCGAGACCCTGGACGGCAAGCGCGACATCCCGCAGATCGAGTTCATCGCCGGTGACGAGGCGATCATGCTCACCATCCGCCACATGCAGCCACTGACGGAGGCCGATCGCGCCGCCTGGACCGCCTTCGGGCAGGAACATGGCTTTGCGATCTCCCTGCAGCCCGGCGGCGTGGAGTCGGTGCAGCCGCTGTGGCCGGCCGAAGTGCCGCTGTCGTTCAAGCTGGCGCCGTGGGATGTGGAACTGGCGTTCCGCCCGCTGGACTTCATCCAGGTCAATGCCTCGCTCAACGTGAAGATGATCGCGCTGGCGCTGGAGCTGCTCGACGCCGGCCCGGACGAGCGCGTGCTCGACCTGTTCTGCGGGTTGGGCAACTTCACCCTGCCGCTGGCGCGCACCGTGCGGGAGGTGGTGGGCGTGGAAGGCGATGCCGGGCTGGTGGCACGGGCCAAGGAAAACGCCGACCGCAATGGCCTGGCCAACGCCCAGTTCTTTGCCGCCGACCTCACCCAGGACCAGCGCCAGGCATCGTGGATGCGGCAGGGTTTTGACAAGCTGCTGCTGGACCCGCCGCGTTCGGGGGCGATCGAAGTGCTGCAACAGCTGCCGCTGAAGCAGTTCAAGCGCATCGTGTACGTGAGCTGCCATCCCGGGTCGCTGGCCCGCGATGCCGGCTACCTGGTCAACGAGCAGGGCTTCACCCTGGTCAGCGCCGGTGCGATGGACATGTTCCCGCAGACCGCCCACGTGGAAAGCATCGCGGTGTTCGAGCGCCGCTGACGCGGTGGCGGTGCAGCGCCGGGCTCTGCCCGGCCGCCATTGCGATGGCCATCCCTTGTGCGGCGTTGCTGGCGCCGCGCCGTGCCGCCATTGCGGCCTACGGCGGCGCGGCGTTCTGCCATTGCCCATCTTCCCAGGTGAACGTCATGGTCTGCTGGCCGCGTTCGCCGCCGGCGCCCGCGCTCACCGTGCATTCGATCACCGGTGCATCATCGCCGACCTCGCAGTCCTCAACGCCGAACACTTCGGCCGTGCGCGCTGCCTGCGCGATGTCCGCACGCAGCACCGGGTCGGTTTCGCGCGCCAGGCGCGCGCTGAAGGTTGCGCGCAGCAGGACCTGTACGCGCGCCGTGGGCGGCACCGGCACCGGGATGCTGCGTTGGGCGTAGTCCAGCGTCCATTGGTCGTGCACCACGCTGAAACGCAGCAGGCGATGCACCGCCTCGGGGCCGGCCTGGGCGGTGGCGATGCAGTCCACTGTCGACACGGTGGCAGCGGCCACCGGCAGGCAGCTGGACAGCGCCTGCAGGCGCGGACGGAACGCGTCGGCCACCAGGCGACTGCTGTCGCTGGCCGGGCGATCGGCGATAGCCTGGTCGAACAGGTGATCCATCGCGGCCTGCGCCTGCTGCAGGGTCGGGGCCTCCGGCGCGGTCGCACCGGCGGTGGCCCAGGCAAATGCGGGCAGGGCAAGCAAGCAGCGCAGTGAACGGTGACAGCCTGGCATCTCAACCGGGTCCTTCCAACATGGGGCGCGCAGTGTAGGCGCAGCGTCGCCGCACGGGTAGGCAGGCCCGGACCCGCTCGCCATACTGTGCACATGGGCATTGAAATCGAACGCAAATTCCTCGTCACCTGCGATGGCTGGCGCACCGCCGCGCACGCGGTGGTCCCGATGGCGCAGGGCTACATCAACGACACCGCCGCGCTGGACAGTGGCGCACAGAAGGCCTCGGTGCGCGTGCGCATCCAGGGCGAGCAGGCGTTTCTCAATTTCAAGTCGCGCCAGATCGGCCACACCCGCCAGGAGTTCGACTACCCGATCCCGGTCGACGATGCGCGCGCGCTGCTGGCATTGTGCGTGGGCGGGCTGATCGACAAGCGCCGGCACCTAGTGAACCATGCCGGGCTGGTATGGGAAGTGGATGAATTCCTCGGTGACAACGCCGGGCTGGTGGTGGCCGAGGTCGAGCTGGAACACGCCGACCAGGCCATCGACAAACCCGACTGGGCCGGCGCCGAAGTCACCGACCAGGTGCGCTACTACAACCTGGCCCTCGCCGCGCATCCCTTCGCGCGCTGGTCGGCCGCTGAACGGGGCTGAGGCCCACCTTGTATTCCCCCGGGGCGGCCCACAGTCTGGTGCGATGAAAATCGATATCTGGTCTGACGTGGTATGCCCGTGGTGCTGGATCGGCAAGCATCGCTTCCAGCAGGGCCTGGCCCTGCTGGGCGATGACGCCCCCACGGTCGAGGTGCATTGGCATCCGTTCCTGTTGGACCCCGAGGCGGGTACCACCCCGGTGCCGCTGCGTGAGGCGTATGTGGCCAAGTTCGGTAGCGCCGAGCGCACCGAACAGATCCTGACCCAGACCCAGACCACTGCCCGTGCCGAAGGTCTTCCGATGGACTTCGACCAGGGGCAGGTGCGGGTCAGCACGCTGCCGGCGCACCGTCTGCTGTGGCTGGCCGGGCGCGACGGGGTGCAGGACGCGGTGGGCGAGGCGCTGTTCGTCGCCCATTTCGTGAAGGGCCGCAACCTGGCCGACCCACAGACCCTGATCGACGCGGCCGCCGCAGGCGGCATCCCGGCCGAACGGGTTACCGCGTTGCTGGCCGGGGACGAGGGGCTGGCCGACCTCCAGGCCCAGCTTGCCCAGGCCCAGGCGCTGGGGGTGCAGTCGGTACCGACCTTCGTGGTCAATGACCGGTACGCCATCCAGGGCGCGCAGCCGCCGGAGGCCTTTGCCCAGGCATTGCGCCAGATCGCCGCTGAAATGCCCGATGCCGCCGCGCCCGGGCAGGGCGACCGCTGCGGCGTGGACGGTTGCCCGTAGCCCCGGGTGCCACGCCATCGGGGCGTGGCCCAGTACACGCGGGTTCTGCGACAATGCGGCGGTGCGCCATCATGGCGCCCCGTATTGGAGATCGACCATGCTCGTGATCGGCGTTGCCGGGACCGAACTTACCGCCCAGGAACGTGATTGGCTGCAGCATGACGCCGTGGCCGGGGTCATTCTGTTCAAGCGCAATTTCGCCTCGCGCCAGCAGGTGGCCGAGCTGTCGGCGGCGATCCGTGCCGCCGCGCCGCGCCCGCAGCTGATCTGCGTGGACCAGGAAGGCGGCCGGGTGCAGCGCTTCCGCGAGGGCTACAGCGCGCTGCCGCCGCTGCAGGGGTTTGACGCCTTGTACCGGCAGGACCCGCAGGCCGCCCTGGCGCTGGCCGAACAACACGCCTGGCTGATGGCCAGCGAAGTGCGCGCCAGTGGCGTGGACCTGAGCTTTGCGCCAGTGGTCGACCTGGGCCGTGGCAACCTGGCCATCGGCGACCGCGCCTTCAGCGCCGACCCGCAGGTGGTGGCCGCGTTCACCGCCGCCTACGTGCGCGGCATGCACAGCGTTGGCATGGCGGCCACGCTCAAGCATTTCCCCGGCCACGGCACGGTGCGCGAAGACACCCATTTCAACGATGCCTCCGACCCGCGCTCGCTGGACGAACTGCGCGCGCTGGACCTGATTCCGTTCGCGGCCGGCATCGACGCCGGTGCCGATGCGGTGATGATGGCCCACGTGGTCTACCCCCAGGTGGCGCCCGAGCCGGCCGGTTACTCGCCGCGCTGGATCCAGCAGATCCTGCGCGAACAGATGGGCTTTGGCGGCGTGGTGTTCTCCGACGACATCGGCATGGCCGCCTCGTTCTCCGCCGGTGGCGTGAAGGCGCGCATGGATGCGCACCTGGATGCCGGCTGCGACGTGGTGCTGGTGTGCCACCCCGAGCTGGTCGATGAATCGCTGCGCGCGGTGCAGCCGCGCACCCTCAATACCGCTGCGCTGCTCGGCCTGATCGGCCGTGGCGCGCTTGGCTGGGACGGCCTGCTGGCCGATGCCCGGCATGGCACTACCCAATCCCGTTTGCTTGACACCCTTGGAAGAACCGTCTGATGCCCAACCTCACCATTTCCCAGGCCCTTGCCCAGGCCGACCTGCTGGTCGACCGTCCCACCATCGACAAGGCCATTGCTGGCATCGCCGAGGCCATCGCGCGCGATTACAAGGGCGAAGTGCCGTTGTTCCTGTCGATCATGCACGGCGCGCTGCCGTTCGCCGGCCAGCTCGCGCTGGAACTGGGCGCACGCGGCCAGGATGTGCAGTTCGATTACCTGCATGCCACCCGCTACCGCGGTGAAACCACCGGCGGTGAGCTGGTGTGGAAGCACAAGCCTGCCACCGCGCTGTTTGGCCGCCGCGTACTGCTGGTGGACGACATCCTCGATGAGGGCTTCACCCTGCAGGGCGTGCGCACCTGGTGCCTGGAGCAGGGCGCCACCGACGTGCGCATCGCCGCGCTGACGGTCAAGCAGCACGACCGCGCGCTGCCGGACGTCAAGGCCGATTACGCCGGCATCGACCTGCCCGACCGCTATGTGTTCGGCTTCGGGATGGACGTCAACGAAACCCTGCGCTGCGTGCCGGCCATCTACGCGATGAAGGAATGATGGAACACATCGCACTGGCCGTCATCGGCGGCACCGGCGTCTACAAACTGGCCCAGCTCGACGATGTCAGCAGCCACCAGGTGGACACGCGCTACGGCACCCCGTCCGGCCCGATCCGGGTGGGGACGCTGCTGGGCCAGCGCGTGGCGTTCCTGGCGCGGCACGGCGAAGGGCATTCGCTGCCGCCGCACAAGATCAACTACCGCGCCAACCTTGCCGCGCTGCAGCACATCGGTGCCACGCGCGTGCTGGCCCTCAATACCGTCGGTGGCATCACCGAACACTGCGGACCGCGCGTGCTGGCCTGCCCGGACCAGCTCATCGACTACACCTGGGGCCGCATCTCCACGTTGAGTGAAGAGCCCGGCAGCGAGGTGCTGCATGTGGACTTCGGTCACCCCTACACGCCGCTGCTGCGCAGCAAGGTGTTGGCCGCGGCCAAGGTCACCGGCGTGCGCCTGCATGACGGTGGCTGCTACGGTGCCACGCAGGGCCCGCGGTTGGAAACCAATGCGGAAATCGCGCGGATGCGCCGCGATGGCTGCGACCTGGTGGGCATGACCGGCATGCCCGAAGCCAGCCTGGCGCGTGAGCTCGGGCTGGACTACGCCTGCCTGGCGATCGTGGCCAACTGGGCCGCCGGCTGTGGCGATGGGGACGAAATCACGATGGCCGAAGTGCTGGCCAACGTGGACGCCGCCTCGGCCGGATTGCCGGAACTGATCGGCGAATTGGCACGGGGGTGATTGTCATTGCGGAGCAAGCTTTGCATACTCCGCCAGTGCGCTGGTTGAGCGTACACCACCCATTCATTGAAGAAGGTCTCGCATCACCATGCCGAACGGTACCGTCAAGTGGTTCAACGACGCCAAGGGATTTGGCTTTATCTCGCCGGAGGACGGCAGCGCCGACGTCTTCGCGCACTTCTCCGCGATCAACTCCAAGGGCTTCCGCAGTCTGCAGGAAGGCCAGCGTGTCACGTATGACGTGACCCAGGGCCCGAAGGGCGCCCAAGCCTCGAACATCGTGCCGGCAGAGTAAATCTCGCGCTGCGCATTGAAAACCCCGCTTCGGCGGGGTTTTTTTTGCTTTTCGATGCCGGTTTGAAACCCCGGAACGCGGGCGCCGCGGTTGCGGCGTGCGCACCGGGTGATGGCCATCACGTTACAAGGACCCACATGCACGCCAAACGACGCACCATCGCCATCGTCGGTTACGGCACCGCGGGACAGGCACTGTCGGTCCTGCTTTCACGCGACCATCACGACGTGCACGTGTTCGAGCGTGCCGCCGCGCCCGGGCCAGTGGGGGCCGGCTTCCTGCTGCAGCCCAGCGGACTGGATGTGCTGTGGCAGATGGACCTGCTGCCGGACGTGCTCGCCCACGGGGCATCCGTGCGCCGCCTGTACGGCGACACGCCCTGCGGACGCACCGTGATGGACATGGGGTATGCCGGTCTGGACGCGCGCCTGCATGGCATCGGCATGCAGCGCGGCGCGTTGTTTACCCTGCTTGCCCAGGCATGGGCCCACCCTGGCAACCTGCAGGCTGGCACCTCCATCGTGGAGGTGGATGCCGCGCAGGGGCGTGTGCGCGACGCGCAGGGACGCTGGCACGGCCCCTACGACCTGGTGATCGCCGCCGACGGCGCGGCCTCTTCGCTGCGCAACCACGTGCAGGGCACCCAGCTGGACCGCGAGTATCCCTGGGGCGCGCTGTGGTGCCTGCTGCCGCGTGGCGACTGGGCCTTCCCCGAAGAACTGCGCCAGCGCTACGTTGCCGCACGCAAGATGATCGGAATGCTGCCGGTGGGAACGCGCCCGGGCGATCTGCAGCCACGACTGAGCTTCTTCTGGAGCCTGCCGCGCGATCAGTTCGCGCAATGGGAACGCGACGGCCTGCAACGCTGGCTGGACGAGATTGCCGCGTTGTGGCCGCAGGCGCATGCACGCCTGCACGGGATATGCGACAGCGCGCAACTGGCGCGCGCCGGTTACCGCGATGCGGTGATGTCGCGCTGGAGCCGCGAGCGGCTGGTGTTGGCTGGCGATGCAGCCCACGCGATGAGCCCACAGCTGGGGCAGGGCGTGAACATGGCGCTGATGGACGCGCTGGCGCTGCGCGATGCATTGCGGGCGCACGCCGACCGCGATGCCGCGCTGCAGGCCTATGCGGCCCAACGCCGGGCGCACGTGGCGGTCTACCATTTCTGGAGCCGTTGGCTGACCCCGCTGTTTCAATCTGATCGCGACACGCTGGCGCGCGCCCGAGACGTCCTGTTCAAGCCGATGGGGCGCATGCCCGGCGGCCACGGCCACATGCTGCGCGTGCTCAGTGGTACCCAGCGTGGCTGGCTGGGCAAACTGGCGCTGACGCCCGGATTCGTCGAGGCGATGGCCGTCCATGCCGCCACGCGGGCCCCTGCCGATACCCCGGCGTAGTGGTCGCGATGACCCAGGTGAAGAGGCAATTAACATTCATTGACGACGAACTCACCTCCAACCTGCCACAAGTAACCGGTTGGCGCCGCACACCTGTGCACCGGCCAATCGCTACCTGAAGGAGATGGACATGCTGTTCCCGGCCGAAATCCTGGATGCTGAGATCTGCAAACTGCGTGGGCTGCTGCAGATGCTGCACGAGGATCAGCCTGATGTGATGCACGACATTTTCGAGTTCCATGTCACCAGCCTCATCACCCATACCGCGCCCGAGCATCACCGGCGCATCCGCGATGCCGCGCACGAGATGCTGACCGACATTCAACGGCGGCCGGTTCGGCCCGATCCGCGTCGTTCCGCCATCCGGCTGATGCCTGGCGTACTGGCGGCCGCCTGAGTTCTAGCGCCCCCCGCTCGAACCGGGGCGGGCGGGCAGCGCGATGGCGTGGTCTTCCACGCACGCCACCAGGCGTTCGCCGGTGCCCAGCACCGGGGCGATGCCCGCGGTGAAACGCGAGTACGCCGGCAGTACGGTGAGCCGTTCGCGCAACCAGAATGCCGGCCAGCGGCGCTGCATGCCCGGCAATCGGGCCAGCGGATGCACGTGGCCGCACAGTACATGCAGGGTCGGGTGCGGTTGTGGGTCGTGGCGCAACAGGAACGGTCCCACCTGCAGGCGTTCGCCAAGCAGGGTGATGCCCAGATCGGCCTTGGGCAACGCGCGGTCGTGATTGCCGGCCAAGGCACCGATCTGCAACGCGGCATGCTGTTCACGCCATCCCTGCCATTGCCGGTACCACGCCGCCCGATGCGCTGCGCCATGCAGCACGTCGCCGAGGATCCACAAGGTGTCTGCCGGATGCTGCAGCAGCAGCGCCGACAGCCGTTGCAGGTCTTCGCCGGTGCCGCCGCTGGGCAGCCCGATCCCGGCACGCCGGAACACGTCGGCCTTGCCCAGGTGCAGATCAGCGATCAGCAGCGCCTTGCGCGCCGGCCAGTACAGCGCCCGCGCGCCGAGCAGGCGCATGTCTTCCCCGGCAAGGACGGTGGGCAACTCAGGTGCCATGACGGGTCTCCAATTGCTGTGCGGCGCGTTTTACGCGGGTTTTCCAGTCTTCATTGCTGAGTTGGCCGCGCAGGCGCTCGGCCCACAGCGGGAAGGACAACGGTCCCAGCGTGGGCGGTGCCTGCAGGCGCAGCGTACGCCCCTGCAGGCGCTGCAGCGTGCTGGCCAGGCTGGCCAGATCGAGCTGGCCGTGCAGCACTTCGCGTTCGGCCAGGCCCAGCAGGATGTGGTCGGGGTCGTGTTGGCGCAGCACGTCATAAAGCAAGCCACTGGAGGCCTGAAGCTGGCGCAGGCTGCGCGGGGTACGCCCGGGCAACGCCGGCACCAGCATGCCCGACACCCGCGCGATGTCGCGGAACTGGCGGCGCGCCAGTTCGGCCAGGTTGAGGCTGTCGCGCAGATCCTCGAACAGGCCGTCGGGCTGCAGCAGCCGGCGCACGCCGGGCGCGTCCAACGCCACCGGCCGTGCCGGCGCCAGCACGAAGCCGTAGTCGTTGGCGGCGTAGCCCAGGGTGTTGGGCTGCAGCCGGGTCAGGCGCATCGCCATCAACGCCGCGATGCCTTCGTTGACCTGGCGTCCGGCGAAGGGATAGACGAATACGAACTGGCCCTCGCGCCGGCGTACAACCTCCACCAGCAGCAGCGATGGCCCGGGCAGCACCGACACGCGGGACTGCAGCTGGAGCAACGGCGCCAGCCACTGCATCTCCGGCGATCGCGCCGGCGCGGCGAACACCGCCTCCATTTCCTGCCCCAGCGCGTCGGACAACGGCAGCCGTCCGCCCTGCCAGCGCGGCACCAGGCCATCGCCGCCCTTGGCCAGGCGCACGTAGGCGGTCAGGTTTTCCAGCCGCACCAGCTCCAGCAGGCGCCCGGCGAACTGGAAGCGATCGCCCGGGCGCAGCCGCCCCAGGAACTGTTCTTCAACCGCACCCAGCCGGCCGCCGCGCAGGAACTGCACGGTCACGCTGCCATCGCTGGTGATGGTGCCGATCGACAACCGGTGGCGCAGCGCTATGCGGCGATCATGCACGCGATACACACCCTCCCCATCGCGGACCACCTTGTGGAAATCCGGGTACTGCGACAACGCGCGCCCACCCTGCACGATGAACGCAAGGACGCCCTGCCAGTGCGCCACGTCCAGCGCGGCAAAGGCATGCGTACGCCGGACCTGCTCGAACAGGGCATCGGCATCGAAGCCGCCGCCCAGTGCACAGCTCACGCAATGCTGGGCCAGCACATCCAGCGACATGCGCGGTGGTCGCCGTGCTTCGATCACCCCGTCCGCCAATGCGCGCCGGGCCGCGGCGTATTCCACCAGTTCCAATGCGTGCGATGGCACGCACACGATGTGTCCCGATTCGCCCGGGCGATGGCGCGCACGCCCGGCGCGCTGCAGCAGCCGCGCGATGCCTTTGGGGCTGCCGATCTGCAGCACCTGGTCCACTGCCGGGAAGTCCACGCCCAGATCCAGGCTGGAGGTGGCTACCACGCAGCGCAGGCGACCTTCGCGCAGGCCCTGCTCGGCCTGCCGGCGCAATGCCGGATCCAGCGAGCCGTGATGCAGCGCCAGCGTGGCGGGATCTTCCGGCCAGACCGCCGTCAGCGCCTGGTGCCACAGTTCGGCATGGGCGCGGGTATTGGTGAACAGCAGGCTGGTGCCCACCGAAAGCAGCTTCTCCAGCACCCGCTGCAATTGCGACAGGCCCAGGTGGCCGGCCCACGGGAAGCGTTCGCCGTGGTGGGGCAGCAGGGTTTCCAAGCGCACCGGGCGCGGCCGCGCGCCGGCCACCAGCGGCGCGTCGGGCATGTCGGGCAGCAGCACCTCGCGCGCCTGCTCCAGGTTGCCCAACGTCGCCGACAGGCCCCACACCTGCAGTGCCGGCAGCGCGTCGCGCAGGCGGCGCAGGTTCAACTGCAGCAACACGCCGCGCTTGTTGCCAAGCAGCTCGTGCCACTCATCGACCACCACACAGCGCAGGTGGCCCATCCGGGCCATGCCGTCGGGATAACTGAGCAGCAGCGCCAGGGATTCGGGCGTGGTCACCAGCACCTCCACGCGACCCTCGCGTGCCAGTCGCTTGTCGCGTGCGCTGGCATCGCCGGTGCGCAGCGCCACCTGCCAGTCCAGCCCCAGTGCCGCCAGCGGTTCACGCAGCGCGCGCGCGGTATCGGTTGCCAGCGCGCGCAGCGGGGTGATCCACAACACCTGCAGCATCGGTACCGGCTTGCGCGTGCGCGTGCCCGAGACCGGGGGCAACGGGTTGCTCAAGGCCTGCAGCAGCGGCCCACCAAACATCGCCAGCGTTTTGCCGCTGCCGGTGGGCGTATGCAGCAGCCCGGAGGCGCCGGACAGGTAATGACGCCACATGGTTTTCTGAAACGGCAACGGGGCCCAGCCGCGGCTGGCAAACCAGGCGGCCAGCCGCGCCATCGCCTCGCGACGGGTCACCGCGCCAGCGCCTGCAGTTGTGCCAGCGTATCGGCCTCACGTGCCGGCTTGTCCTGCCGCCAGCGCAGGATGCGCGGGAAGCGCACCGCGATGCCGGATTTGTGCCGGGTGCTGCGGTTGACGGCTTCGAAACCCAGCTCGAACACCTGTTCGCCACGCACGCTGCGCACCGGGCCGAAGCGCTCGACGGTATTGGCGCGGATCCAGCGATCCAGTGCGAGGATTTCCTTGTCGTCCAGCCCCGAGTAGGCCTTGGCCACCGGCACCAGCGTGTCGCCGTCCCACACCCCGAAGGTGTAATCGGTATACAGCGTGCTGCGCCGGCCGTGGCCGGCCTGCGCGTAGATCATCACCGCATCGACGGTGAGCGGGTCGATCTTCCATTTCCACCAGTCGCCGCGTCGACGCCCGCTCTGGTACGGCGAGTCGTGGCGTTTGAGCATCAGCCCTTCCACGCCCCGTTCGCGTGCCAGCGCGCGCTGTGCCGCCGCTGCCTGCCAGTCGCTCACGGCCAGCGCGGGAGAAAGCACGATGCGGGTGTCGCCCAATTCGTCCAGGAGGGCGGCCAGGCGCGCGCGGCGCAGGTGCAATGGCTGCGTGCGCAGGTCGTCGCCGTTGGCCTCCAGCAGGTCATAGGCCAACACGCGCACCGGTGTGTCGCGCAGTGTCTTGGGCCCCGGCTTGCGCCGCTGGATGCGGGTCTGCAACGCGGTGAACGGCAGCGGCTGCGCATCGCCGTCGCGCCAGGCCAGCAACTCCCCATCGATCACGCAGCCATCGGGCAGCGCCAGCGCCGCCGCTTCGATTTCCGGGAAGCGCCCGTCCAGCCGCTCTTCGCCGCGCGACCACAGCGCGGCCTCACCTTGGCGCCGCAGCAACTGCAGGCGGATGCCATCCCACTTCCACTCCACCACCCAGTCGCTGATCGGCCCAAGGCTGTCCACCTGCGCTTCCAGCGGTGAAGCAAGGAAAAAGGGGTACGGCTGCTGGCGGTCTTCGGGGCGTTCCTGTGGCGACAGCAACGCGGCCAGCAGCCCGGGCGAGGGTACCCAGTCGCCGAGCATGCGCTGGGCGATACGCGCGATGTCGATCCCGGACAGTTCGGCCAATGCCTGCTGCACCAGGCGCTGCGACACGCCGACGCGCAGCGCGCCGGTCAGTAGTTTGTTGAACACCAGGCGTTCGTCGGCGGGCAGTTGCCGCCACCCTTCCAGCACCGCGGCGTGGCGCACCGGTTCGGCCTGGTTGGCCACCGGCAGCAGATGCGCTTCGATCCAGTCGGCCAGCGGACGATCCGGGCGGCGTTGGCCTGGATCGTCCAGCAGCAGGGTCAGGGTTTCAGCCAGGTCGCCAACCTGGTCGTAGCTGTCGGCCACCAGCCACGGCGGCAACCCGGTGGCGTCGCTGATCCACGCGCGCAGTTCGCCGCTGGCGGCAATCTTGCGGCGCGCGCCCCCCACTTTGCCGCCACTGAGCAGGTACAGCGCCCACGCCGCGTCGTGCGGTCGCGCATCGCGGAAATAGGCGACCAGCGCGGCGCGCTTGTCCAAGGTGGCCGTGCTGCGGTCCAGGCGCTGGTACAGCGCGGCGAAGGCTTTCATTCCTCGCTCCCGAAATCGGTGCGGAAGCCTTCGGCGGCAATGCCGCGTTCGCGCAGGAACGGAATCAGCGCATCGGTGTTGCCGTGGGTGGCGATCACCCGGCGCGCACCGGTCTGTTGGATGGTCTGCAGCAGCGCGGGCCAGTCGGCATGGTCGGACACCACGAATCCACGGTCGTAGTTGCGCCGGCGGCGGTTGCCGCGCAGCCGCATCCAGCCCGATGCAAAGCCCAGCTGATGTTTGCCGAAGCGACGCATCCAGGGCGTGCCGGCGGCCGAAGGCGGTGCCAGGATCAGCTTTCCGGCGGCGTCGGGTTCGCGGCCCTGCTCGGCCACGGTATGGGTGTCCAGCATGGCGATGCCGGCCTGCCGGTACACCGCCACGCCGTTGGCGATGGCGCCATGCAGCCACGCCGGTTGGTCATCCAGCGGCAGCAGTTCGGCCAGCACCCGCTGCGCCTTGCCCAGCGCATAACAGAGCAGGATCGCCGCTTCGCCGCGCGCGGCGCACTCGCGTCGCCACGCCACGATCCCGGCGGCCACCTCGGCGGTGTCCTGCCAGCGGTAGATCGGCAGGGCGAAGGTGGCCTCGGTGATGAACACATCGCAGGGCACCACCTCGAACGGGGCGCAGGTGGGATCGGGCTGGCGCTTGTAATCACCGGAGGCAACCCAGACCTGTCGGCCATCATCGATGCGCACCTGCGCCGAACCCAGTACGTGCCCGGCCGAATGCAGCGATACCTCCACATCGCCGAGCCGGAACGGGCGCCCGTAGTCATGCGCCTGCAGCGGCACATCGCCCAGCCGCCAGCGCAGGATCGGCACGCTGCCGGTGGCGCAGTAATACTGGCCCATGCCACTGCGCGCGTGGTCGCCGTGGCCGTGGGTGATCACCGCGCGCGGCACCGGCCGCCACGGGTCGATGTGGAAATCGCCGGCGGGGCAGTACAGCCCTTCCGGTCGAAGCACCACCAGGTCATTGTTCGTGCTGCCAAGGCTCATGGCTGCACTGTGCCGCCGCGCTCGTGCAGGAGGTGAGAATCCGCCTGAACGGCGCACTGCATCCCGATGCGGCAGAATCGAGGCAACCCAAGGCCTGGAGGCCGTTGTGATGTCCTCTGCACTGCCCGCATTCGACACCCACGAGGTATTCAACCAGCCACCGCCTTTCGGCGGCCGCAATCTGTGGGCCGACGATGTCGCCCTGGACGAGGCGGTACAGCGCGAAGGCGGCGCGGCCTTCAGTATGCTTCTGGCGCACTACGGCGGGGTGGCGGGCGACCTGCTGTACCGGCTGGGGTTCGATGCCAACCGTGACAAGCCACGGCTGCGCACGCACGATGCGCAGGGCCATCGCATCGACACGGTCGACTTCCATCCTGCCTACCACCAGCTGATGGACACGGCCAAAACGCATGGTGTGGCCGGCCTGTCCTGGCACGACGGCAGCCCCGGTGCGCACGTCGCGCGCGCTGCGTTGAGCTACCTGCACCACCAGGCCGACGCGGGCACCAGCTGCCCGCTCACCATGACCCACGCGGCGGTGGCGGTGCTGCGCCAGGACCCGGCCCTGGCCGAGTGGGCCGACAAGGCCGCCGCGCCCCGGTATGACCCACGCGACGTGCCGCTGGCCGACAAACACGGCATCACCCTGGGCATGGGCATGACCGAAAAGCAGGGCGGTTCGGACGTGCGCAGCAACACCACGCGCGCCGAGCCGCAGGCCGACGGCAGCTATCGTCTGGTGGGGCACAAATGGTTCTTCTCCGCGCCGATGTCCGATGGCTTCCTGGTGCTGGCCCAGGCACCGGCCGGGTTGAGCTGCTTCCTGATGCCGCGCCGTCTTGCCGATGGCAACCGCAACGCGTTCCGCCTGATGCGGTTGAAGGACAAACTGGGTGACTGGTCCAACGCCTCCAGCGAAGTGGAGCTGTGCGGTGCGTGGGCGCGCCGGGTGGGTGGGGAGGGGCGCGGGGTGGCCACCATCATCGGCATGGTGATGATGACCCGGCTGGACTGCATGCTGGGGGCGGCAGCGGAGATGCGCATGGCGCTGGCCCAGGCCCTGCACCACACCCGCCACCGCAGCAGCTTCGGCCGGCGACTGTGCGACCACCCGTTGATGGCCAATGTGCTGGCCGATCTTGCGCTCGAATCCGAGGCCGCTACCCACTTTGCCATGCGTGTCGCCGGGGCGGTCGACCGTGCCGGTGGCGACCCGGCTGAAGCGGCGTTCGCGCGTATTTCCACCGCAGTGGGCAAATACTGGGTGTGCAAGCGCGCGGCGGTGTTCGTCAATGAAGCGCAGGAATGCCTGGGCGGGGCGGGCTATGTGGAGGAGTCGATGCTGCCGCGGTTGTATCGTCAGGCGCCACTGAATTCGATCTGGGAGGGCAGCGGCAACATCCAGTGCCTGGACGTGCTGCGTGCATTGTCGCGCGAGGCCAACGTGCTGCCGGCGCTGGACGCCGAACTGGACAGCGTGGCGGGGCGCGATGGCGGCTTCGATGCGGCGTTGCAGGCATTGCGCAGCGCATTGGCGGGCTCGCCGGGCGAGGCGCAGGCGCGCCGCATCACCGAGCAGTTGGCGCTGCTTCTGCAGGCGGCCGTGCTGCTGCGCGCCAACAGCCCGGTTGCCAGCGCATTCGTGCGCTCGCGGCTGGGTGGTGAGCATGGGATGGCATTCGGGACGTTGCCGGCGGATCTGGACGTGGCGGCGATGCTGGCCCGCGCGTTGCCCTGAGCGATCCAGATAACGGGGGAAGAAGCGCCTCCTTTACTTTGCCCAGGGGCCTGCCGGCCGCTGCAAGCGCGCCGTGCGGTACGCCCCAGCGATGGAGTGAGAGGGGGCCTGCGCATCGGAGAGAAAGCAAAAAAGCGCCCCTTCCTGCGAAGGGGCGCTTTTGGTCAAGCGTGACCCACTGACTCAGCGCTTGGCTTCGTCGGCATTCTTCTTGGCCTGGTCGGCAACATCGCGCGCCTTGTCGGCAACCTTCTGTGCGGCATTGGCGGTGGCGTCGCTGGCATGCGCACCGGCATCCTTGGCCGCGGTCTTGGCTTCGCCGGCGGCTTCAGAGGTGGCCGCAGCCGCGCGGTCGAGAGCCTGCTGGGTTTCGGCGGCGGCGCGCTCGGACGCTGCGGCAGCATCATCGGCGGCATTGCGGGTGGACGCGGCGGCCTTGTCCACGGCTTCGCGCGCGGCCGCGTTGGCGCTGTCGGCGGCCTGGGCCGCATCGTCGCGGGCCTTCTCCGCCTCCGGGCCCTTGCATGCGGCAAGGCCGAGCAGCAGGGAGGCAGCCAGCAGGGACGTGGTGAACGGACGAATCTTCATGGCGGTCTCCAATACGGTGATCGTAGGGGAAGCCAGCCTATTCATCCCTGCGTGAAGACAGGGTGGGTGCGTGCCCGTCGGGTCGGATCGCGCCCAAAGAAAAAGCCGCTGGCGAACCAGCGGCTTTCTCAGACTTGCTTGAAGAAAGAAGTTATTACTTCTTGGCTTCTTCAGCAGCGTCCTTGGCCTGCTCGGCGGTGGCTTCACCGGCCTTGGCAGTTTCTGCAGCGGTGTCGGCAGCAGCGTCGGTGGCAGCAGCGCCAGCCTGGGCAGCGGCGTCAGCCGAGGTGTTGGCAGCGGTGGCGGCGGTGTCGGCAGCAGCCTGGGCAGCGTCGGCGGTCTGGGCGCCAGCAGCAGCGGCCTGGTCGGCGGCGACCTGGGCGTCAGCGGCAGCTTCGTTGGCCGAAGCAGCAGCGTCAGCAGCCTGTTCCTGCTTCGAGCAGGCGGTCAGAGCCAGGCCCAGGGCCATCGCGATCAGCAGCTTGTTGATGCTCATTTGTGTGAATCCTCGTCGTTAGATTAGGCAACGCGCTATTGCGCGCCCGGCAACATGATGACAAGCCACGTTTGGCTGTCAAGCGATCGCGCATTCATTTTTGAGAAATGCGCGTTAAATCCAATCAAATCAATTCGATGGCAATGGCTGTTGCTTCGCCGCCACCAATACACAGGGTAGCCACGCCACGCTTTCCGCCGCGCGTGCGCAAGGCGTTGACCAGGGTCACCACCAGGCGCGCGCCGGAAGCCCCGATCGGATGGCCCAGCGCGCAGGCACCGCCGTTGACGTTGACCTTGGCGTGCGGGATGCCCAGCTCGCGGATCGGGGCCATCGCCACCACCGCGAAGGCTTCGTTGATTTCAAACAGGTCAACCTGGTCCAGCGACCAGCCGGCCTTCTCCAGCACTTTGTGCAGGGCGCCGATCGGCGCGGTGGTGAACCATTCCGGCGCCTGTGAATGGGTGGCGTGGGCCACGATCCGTGCCAGCGGGGTGATCCCGCGCGCGGCAGCGTCTTCCTCGGCCAGCAGCACCACCGCGGCGGCACCATCGGAGATGCTGGAGGAGCTGGCGGCGGTGACCGTGCCATCCTTCTTGAAGGCCGGGCGCAGGGTCGGGATCTTGGCGATGTCCGAGCGGCCGGGCTGTTCGTCCTGGCTGAATTCGACCTCGCCCTTGCGGGTGGCCACCTTCACCGCGACGATCTCCCCGTCGAAGGCGCCGGCGGCCTGCGCGGCCTGTGCACGGCGCACCGATTCGATCGCGAAAGCATCCTGTTCCTCACGGCTGAACTGGTACTTGTCCACCGTGCTTTCGGCGAATTCACCCATCGCCTTGCCGTCGTAGGCGTTGACCAGGCCGTCGTGGGCCATGTGGTCGATCGCCTGGAAATTGCCGAAGCGGTTGCCGGTGCGCGAGTTGGGGATCAGATGCGGGGCATTGGACATCGACTCCATGCCGCCGGCCACCACGATGCTGGCCGAGCCGGCCTTGATCAGGTCATGCCCGAGCATGATCGCCTTCATGCCCGAACCACAGACCTTGTTGAGGGTGGTGGCGCCGGTGGACACCGGTACCCCGGCGGCGATCGCAGCCTGGCGGGCCGGCGCCTGGCCGAGGTTGGCCGGCAGCACGCAGCCCATGATCACTTCGGACACATCGGCCGCCGCAATGCCGGACTGCTGCAGCGCCGCGCCGATGGCGGTGGCGCCCAGGGTCGGGGTGGGCACACCGGTGAACTGGCCCAGGAAGGAACCGATGGCGGTGCGTTTGGCGGCGGCGATGACGATGTTGGACATGGGCAATCTCGTTGGTGCGTGAGCAGGTTTCAAGAGTGGGACCGCGTGCCATTGGCGGCAGCGGGTTTTCCCGGCAGACTGCGGACTACCGGCCAAGTATAGAGGCTTGGCACTTGCCGCCGGGGCGGGTCCAGGAGGACCCATCGGTGGGCGGTACAACCACGTCAACGGGGATGCAGGGATGAACAAGGCAGCAGTGGGGCGGTGCGTGCTGGTCACGGCCATGGCAGCGGCGTTGGGCGCCTGCGGTGGCGGGGGCGGCGGCGGCAATGTGCGGGTTGATCCGCCACCGGTCACGCCGCCACCCACTACGCCGCCCACCACGCCACCAGTCACCCCGGCCAAACCCCAGCAGCCGGCGTTCGACGCACACCTGACCATCACCCAGGCCGGCGCGGCACGCACCGCCGGGCTGGACGGCACCGGCGTGCGCATCGGGGTGGTGGACTCCGGTGTGATGCGCAACCACCCCACGTTGGCCGGGCGCGTGCTGGCCAATTACACCTACATCGACCCGCGCACCAACAACATCAACGTCGATGACGTGGTCGGTCACGGCACCGCAGTGGCTGAACTGGCCGCCGGCAAAGCGCTTGGCAGCTGGCCGGGCGGCATCGCGCCGGGCGCGCAGATCGTATCGGCGCGCATCATCGCCGACCAGCGTCCAACCGACGATGGCTCGGGCAGCGGCAACGAAGTGAATGGCGCGCTGGGCCTGGCCGATGTCCACCAGGACCTCATCAGCCAAGGTGTGAAGGTGATGAACAACTCCTGGGGCGGGCTGTATTGGACCAACCCGGCGGCCACCGCCCCGATCGCGCAGGAATACCGCCCCTTCATCCTTGCCAACGGGGGGCTGGTGGTGTTCGCCACCGGCAATGAAAGCAAGGCCAATCCATCCAGCATGGCCGCCTTGCCCAGCCAGCCCGGTCCCGGCGGCACGCTGCCGGCGGCAGACCTGGAGCGTGGCTGGCTGAGCGTGACCGCCGTGGATTCCACCGATCCAACCAAGCTGGCGTCCTACGCCAATGCCTGCGGCGTGGCCGCGCGCTACTGCCTGGCCGCCCCCGGCGCGGCGGTGTACGTCGATCCGGCGTCCACCGGCGCAAACCCGAACTACCTGTGGAACTACGGCACCTCGTTCGCCGCGCCGCTGGTGTCCGGCGCGGCGGCACTGGTGTGGCAGAAATACCCGTATTTCAGCAACGACCTGGTGCGCCAGACGCTGCTGGGGACCGCCACCGATCTGGGTGCATCCGGCGTGGACAGCACCTTCGGCTATGGCCTGCTCAATATCGCCAAGGCGATCAACGGGCCCGGTCGCCTGGACTGGGGTGACACCACGGTCAACGTCAACCAGGCGGGGCTGGATTCGGTGTGGAGCAACTCCATCACCGGCAGCGGTGGGTTGATCAAGCAGGGTGTGGGGGCGCTGGGGCTGTCGGGCACCAACACCTACACCGGGCCGACCCGCATCGAGCAGGGCACGCTGGCGCTGCGCGGCGGAGGCTCGATCACCTCCAACGTGGTGGTGGTGGCCCAGGGCGGCAGCCCGAACAACGCGGCGTTGCAGTTCATGACCGGAACCAGCCGGGTCAAGGGCGATGTCGACAATGGTGCCAGCGTGATCGTGCGCGATGCCAACAGCTCGGCCACCATCGAAGGCAACTACACCCAGCGCCCCGGCGCGCAGCTGATGATCGCGCTGGGCGCCAATGCGCTCACTGTCACCGGTGCGGCCACCCTGGCCGGCTACGTGCATGTCAGCAGTATTGTCAGCGGCTACGTGCCGGCCAATGGCCGCACCCAGACGGTGCTGCAGGTTGGCCAGGGCATCAGCGGGCAGTTCGACGGCGTCACCCACAGCCTTGCCCAGGCCACGCTGCTGCAGATGTCGCTGCAGCAGACCAGTACCACGGTCACCCTGACCACCGATCAGATCAGCATCGCCAGTGCCAGCATCAACGCCGGGTTGGGCGGCACCGCGCTTGCATCGGCGGCGCGGGTGGAAAGCGCGTTCGAAGTGCTCGACCGTGGCCATCTGGCAGGCAGCGCATTTGCCAACGGCGCCGGCGAACTGCAGCAGGTGCAGGGTGACCAGGCCCTGCAGGCCAGCCTGGACAGCCTGTCGGGCAAGGCACACGCGCTGGCCACCGCTGCCACCTTCGACAGCGTTGATCTCAACCGCCGCGCATTGTCGGCGCGCTTCGGCCAGGTACAGGGCGCACCGCGCCTGCGCGGGGCCTGGCAGAACACGTTGGGCGAGGTCGGGCAGGGCAGTTTCTCGGCCAGCGGCGCCGATACCCGCGGCTGGATGATGGGCCAGGACATGGCCTGGGGCAGCCAAGGCGTGCTGGGCTTTGCCTTCGGCGAAACCCGCACCTACAACAATCGCGACTGGGGCAGCGATCGCGGCCGCGACCGGCAGTCGCAGGCACAACTGTATGCCGGCTGGGGGACGGGCCGAGCCTATGCACTGGGCCAGGTGGGTGCCGGCCAGTTCAATCGCGAGATCGACCGCCAGCTGCTGCTCGGCGCGGGGCAGTACGGTGTCAATGCGCGCTATGGCGGCAGTTTCAGCGCCGCCAGCGTCGAAGCCGGCTACCGCCTGGGCAGCGCTCGCGCCTCGCTGACCCCATACCTGGGCGCGGACTACGCGCGGGTGGACAACGACCGCTTCAGCGAACAGGGCGGGCTCGGCTTTGGCCTGCGCACGCAGGGCGGCGCTGCCACGCGCAGCCAGGCGCTGGCCGGTATGCGCGCCGAGCGCCAGTGGGGCAGCTGGGCACTGCGCGGTTATGCCGAATGGCAGCAGCTGCTGGCCAGCGATGGCCTGGTCCAGGACGCCAGTTTTGTGGGGGTCGATGCCTGGGCGCCGCTGGCCGGCCTGCAACCGGCACGGTCGGGAGGGCTGTTGGGGGTGTCGGTGGAGTCGTGGTTGAGCCGCCATTCCCGCGTGGCATTCGGGTATGACCAGCGCTTCGGGCCGCGAGGCAGCCTCAGCCAGGTCGCGCTGCGCTATTCGGCCGCGTTCTGAACCCGGACACGCAACGCGCGCCGAACTGAAACGAAGAAGGGCGCGATGTCATCGCGCCCTTCCTGGTTGCCGGCGGCCAAACCAATCAGTTGCCGCGCAGCGTACCCAGGCGCGGCGTGGCGCGGCCCAGCGGCATCTTCAGCTTGCCAATCGAGCGGATGCGCGTTTCGGCGATCTGGTCGGCGGCGCGCTGGGGCGCGATGCCCTCGCGTTGGGACAGTGCGAAGATCTTGCCGAGGTTGTGGTAAATGCTGCGGATCAGCCGCATCGCGCGTTCGCGGTTGTAGCCGTCGATTTCCAGCGAAACGTTCATCACGCCGCCGGCGTTGACCGCGTAATCAGGTGCGTACAGGATGCCGCGCGCGTGCAGTTCATCGCCCACTTCCAGGCTGGACAGCTGGTTGTTGGCCGTGCCGCAGACAATCCGGCATTTGAGCCGCGGCAGGGTCTGCGGGTTGATCGCCCCTTCCAGTGCGCAGGGCGCGAACACATCGGCGTTGACGTCGTAGATGTCGTCGGGCTTGACCGCCTCGGCACCGTACTCGGTGACCGCGCGCTCCACCCGCGCACTGTCCAGGTCGGTGACAAACAGCTTGGCGCCACGATCACGCAGCAGCTTCACCAGTTCCATGCCGATGTGGCCCAGGCCCTGCACCGCGATGCTGGCCTTGCCTACTTCTTCGTGGCCCAGCTTGTGCTGCATCGAGGCCATCAGCGCCTGCAGCGCGCCATAGGCGGTGAACGGGGCAGGGTCGCCCGAGCCACCGTGAACCTGGTGCACGCCGGTGACGTACTCGCTTTCCAGGTAGATGTTTTCCATGTCATTGACGTCGGTGCCCACATCCTCGGCGGTGATGTAGCGGCCGCCCAGCGAATCGACATAACGGCCGAACGCGCGGAACAGCACCTCGGTCTTGTCCTGGCGCGGGTCGCCGATGATCACCGCCTTGCCGCCACCCACGTTCAATCCCGCCAGGGCGTTCTTGTAGGTCATGGTGCGGCTCAGGCGCAGCGCGTCGGCCAGGGCATCATCGGTGCTGGCGTAGGGGCGCATGCGCACGCCGCCCAGGGCCGGGCCCAGGGTGGTGTTGTGGATGGCGATGATCGCCCTCAGGCCGGCATCGCGGTTGTGGCAGAACACCACTTGTTCGTGACCGGAAGATTCGAGGGTTTCAAATAACATGGTGGCTCCGATGGTGCGAACGGTGGCGAACAGCGGCGAACGAACCAGCAAAAGGTGGGTTGTAAAACAAAAAAAGCGACTTCGTCGGATCAGGTGACGGGTCGCGCGGCGCCATTCTAGTGCATTCCGCCGGAGGGTGTTGTCAGGGAACGGCGCACCGGGGCGGCAGGGGCTCTGTCCACCCAGAGAAGCGATGGTCATTAAAGTTGCTGAAGATGGCGCCGATGCCGTGGCAACGGTGCGCAGTACCAGCAATGCCAGGACGGACGACGTGGGTGCAGTGACAACACAGATACGGTGCCGGCCAGCACGGCGGCGCCGATGGGCATGATCGCGTTCGTGGCAGCCGGGCTGTTGGGCGTGGGGGCGGTGGGGCTGGCGGTGCGGCGGCGCAGGGCGCGTCCGGCCGCGCCGGTGCCGCGCGTACGCCTGGGCGAGCCGCTGCCGGCCTCTCCGCCAGCCGGGACGGGGGCGCCGGCTGCGCCCGCGGAACTACTGCAGGCCGGTCTGCATGCGCTGGCGCTGGTGCCGCGCAGTGGCGATGCCGACGCTGCCGACCGGCCCGGCGATGGCGTGCTGCACGCGGCGGTGGTGGCGGCGCTGGAACAGCGCGACTGGTCGGCCCGGCATCTGCCGCGCCGTCCGCAGCTGCTGCCGCAGCTGATCCAGACGGTCAATGACAGCGATGCCTCCGCGCGTGCGATGGCCGCCATCATCGGCCAGGACCCGGTGCTGACCGGCAACCTGCTGCGCATCGCCAACAGCCCGGTGTACCGGTTGCAGGCCAAGCCGGTGGACACGCTGCAGCGCGCGGTGACCCTGGTGGGCACCGAAGGCATCCGCCAGATCATCAGCGCGGTGCTGGTACAGCCGGTGATGCAACTGCATTGCGAAGCGTTTCCGCAATTCGGCACGGTGATCTGGGAGCACGCGCTGCTGGCCTCGCGCGCGGCGGCCGACCACGCGCGGCTGGTGACCCACGAAGACGCCTTCGCTGCGCAGTGGCTGGGCCTGACCCAGGGCCTGGGGGCGGCACTGGTGATGCGACAGCTGCTGGACACCTGCGCCGGGCAGGACGACGCGCTGCCATCGCGCACGCTGGCCACGCAGGTGCTGGATGCATGGACGTTGCCGGTGGCCGGGCGGATCGCGGCGGCATGGGAACTGCCGCGCGCGGTGCACGAGGCGTTGCTGCGCGATGCCGATACCGCCCAGGGCGGGCTGTCGGGCAGCCTGCGCTTCGCCCGGGCCGCCGCCGCGGCCAGCCTGCTGTGTCGCCACGGCCTGATCGGCCAGGCCCAGGCGCTGGCGATCCTGGAACAGCAGCACGCCACGCCGTCGCACGCGCTGCAGTGGATCTGGCGCCGCCTGCATGGGCGCGCGGTGGAAACCCAGGACGCCGACGAGCGGGTGGAAGGGTGAGGGGCACAGGGCCGCCACGCGGGGCGTGGCGCTCCGGGCCAAGGGTTACAACTGCGATTCCAGGGGCAACCAACTGATGGCGCGCGCGCTGGCACGCAGCCAGAATGAGGTGTCTGGTTCGTGGTCCAGCAGTACCGGTGGTTGGGCGGCGCGATCCAGCCAGCGGACCTGGTCCTGTGCGTCCAGTATCACCCAGTAGCTCTGCACGGGATCGGCCAGGCGCAGGTACTCGGCTCGCAACTGCGCCGCCAGCACCGCATCGTCGAACAGCACGCCCATTTCGGTGTTGAGGTAGGCCGAGCGCGGGTCCAGGTTGAACGAGCCGACGAAGCCGCGACGGTCGTCGAGCATGAACGCCTTGGTATGCAGGCTGGCACCGCTGCTGCCGAACAGGCCGCCGCGGTCGCCGTCTCGGTGTGCCTTGAGTTCATACAGGTGGACCCCGCCGCGCAGCAGCGGCGCGCGGTAGTGCATGTAGCCCCCATGCACGGCGGCCACGTCGTTGGCGGCCAGTGAGTTGGTCACCACCCCAACGGTGACGCCACGCCGGACCATCGCCGCCATGCCGTCGGTGCCTTCCTGGCCGGGGACGAAATACGGTGAAATCAGCAGCGCCTTGTGCGTGGCGGCCTGCAGTTCGCGCACCAGCCGGGAGACCAGCCAATTGGCCTGGTCGTCACGGCGATGCTTCATTGGCGGGTCGGAAACGATCTCTACGTTCGGTGACCAGTGCAGCGCGACTGCGTCGCGGTAGTACGAACGCGCCGACTGCGAGCGTTCAACCCGGTCCAGATAGGGTTGCGCGGCCCCCAGTCTGGCGTCGAGTTCGGATTGGCGTACCAACCGCTGCAGCTGGGCAGGGGTATGCCGTGCCAGTGCGGCAATCGGCACGGCGGTTTCGCTGTTCCAGTACTCATCGAAAATGCCGTTGGCCTGGTCCACGGCCTTGCCGGCCACCAGCAGGTCCAGGTCGCGGAAGTTCACGTCCGCGCGTGCGCTGAAATACTCCTCGCCGATGTTGCGGCCGCCGACGATGGCCACGCGGCCATCGGCGATCCACGCCTTGTTGTGCATGCGATGGTTGACGCTGAAAAAGCGCTGGACCATTTCCACCAGCCGCCACAGTCCGCCGCGGTTGCGGAAGGGGTTGTACAGGCGGATCTCGATGTTGGGATGGGCGTCGAGCGCCATCAACAAGGCATCCTTGTCCTGCGCGTTCATGTCATCAAGCAGCAGGCGCACGCGCACGCCGCGCTCGGCGGCCTGATGCAGTGACTGGGCCATCAGGTGGCCGATGAGGTCGTCGTGCCAGATGTAGTACTGCAGGTCCAGGCTGCGCCCGGCATGGGCAGTGATGACTGCACGCGCGGCGTAGGCATCCAGGCCATCGGCAAGGAAGGCCACGCCGCTCTGGCCGGGGTGTTCGGCCTGCAGGCGCGCCACTTCGCGGTCGATCACGGTCTGCGCCGGTTGCACCGGCAGCCTATGGCTGGGCGCGCCGATGGCCTTGGGGGTGAGGTGGTCGGCCAGCAGCAGGCCGCTGAGTACCAGCAGCACCAGCAGCCCCAGCACGATTCCCAGCCAGCGCAGCATCCGGCGCCAGAGCGGCTTTTTTTCAGTCATGTGCCGATGCTAGGCCGGCGCGACCTGGACGGCGAGTGCCGGGCCGCGCCGCAGGCATCAGAAGCGCTCGTCGGGGGCCAGGTAGCGCCACTGGCCGGGCGCCAGTTTGCCCATGGCCACGCGGCCGATGCGCAGGCGGCGCACGCTGATGACCTCCAGCCCGACCTGACGGCACATGTCGCGCAGCTGGCCCGGTTGCACCGGTTTGATGGCAAAGCGCAGGCGGGTTTCGTTCTGCCAGCTGACCTTGCACGGGGGCAGGGGCCAGTTGCGGAAGCTGAGGCCGTGGGCGAGGCGTTTCATGCCGTAGGGCACCAGTTCACCGCTGACTTCGACCAGGTATTCCTGTTCGAGGGTGGCGCCGCGGTCTTTGAGGTGGGAAACGATGCGGCCGTCCTGGCTGACCACGACCAGGCCGCTGTCTTCGTCGGCCAGGGGCATGACCAGTTGCAGGGCGTGGAAATGGCGCTGGAGCAGGGTGACGCCGGTGGCGTCCAGTTCGCTGCGGCTGTCGGGGGTGACCAGGGCGCTCAGTTCGTCGGCGCGCATGCCGGCCGGTTTGTGCAGCAGCATGCTCACAGTTTCGGTGCGGGTGGCTTCGGCGTTGTCGCGCAGCACGATGACCTCGTCGGTGACCAGCGTCTGCGGTTGTTCGACGACCTGGCCGTCAACGGTGACCCAGCCGCCTTCGATGTAACGCTGGGCGTCGCCACGGGAGCAGCCGATGAGGCTGGTCAGGCGTTTGTCGAGTCGGATTGGATCGGTCATGGGGCGGGCAACGAAAGCGGGATGCGGGCGGGGAGTGTACTGGGTGGGGGTGGGGAGTGGGGTGTGGGGTGTGGTGGGCCCGGCTGGGCCGGAGCTGAAGCCGGAGCCGGAGCCAGAGCCAGAGCGACTTCGACAGCCGGAGCAACAGCCGGTTGGCCGGCCGGCTTGGGTTGGCCGGGGGTGGGTGGGTTGGCGGGACACGCCGCAAGTACGTCCGTGTAGGCTCGTGAGCGCCATCCATGGCGCCCAACGGTCCCGCCAACCCACCCACCCCCGGCCCCGACAGTTGACTGGTGGCCTTTTGGAAGGGCAATGGCGAATGGCGGAGCTTTCAGGCAGACGGGCGGCCTTGGTGGCTGGGCGCACGGTTTGAAAGCTGAAGCTGATGGCTGGTTTGAATCTGACTTTCTAATTGAATTTCTAATTGAATTTCAAATTCAATTTCAAATTTTAGTTCAATTTGAGATTGAAAGTGGATTGAAAGTAGATTGAAAGTAGATTGAAAGTAGATTGAAAGTAGATTGGAATTCAGGTTGGAGTTGAAGCTTTGGCTTTGGCTTTGGCTTTGGCTTTGGCTTTGGCTTTGGCTTGGTCCTTTGCCTGCCCTTGCTCCCGCTTCTGGCGCTTCACAGGCCACCGGCAGTCTGTCTGGGGTGGGGGCGTGTGGGTTCACGGGACCGTTGGGCGCCATGGATGGCGCTCACGAGCCTACACGGACGTACTTGCGGCGTGTCCCGTGAACCCACACGCACCCGCCCAATCCAGCGAACGTTGCGCCGGACGCTGTTGCTGTTGCTGTTGCTGTTGCTGTTGCTGTTGCTGTTGCTATTGCTGTTGCTGTTGCCGTTGCCGTTGCCGTTGCTTTGGCCTTAGCTGGCAGCCGGCCAGCGGCGGGCACTACCGCATCGGGCGGTCAGCCGGCGGGGCGTTCCAGGTGGGTCAGGTACAGACGCAGATCGAATTCCAACTGGTGGTAATCCGCTTCCATGTGCGTGCACAGCTGGTAGAAGGCCTTGTTGTGGTCCGATTCCTTCAGGTGGGCCAGCTCGTGCACCACGATCATCTTCAGGAAGGGCGCCGGTGCCTCGCGGAACACCGTGGCGATGCGGATCTCCCGGCTCGCCTTCAGCCGGCTGCCCTGAACCCGCGACACCGTCGTGTGCGTGCCCAGCGCATGCTTCAGCACCTGCAGCCGGCTGTCGTAGATCACCTTGGACAGCGGCGCCGACTGGCGCAGGTAACGCTCTTTCAGCCCTTGGGTGTAGTCGTACAGCTGCCGATCGTTGCGCACCGTATGCAGGTCCGCGTAGCGGCGTTCCAGCCACGGCCCCAGGCGATCGCCCGCGATCAGCTCGCGGACCTGCTGCTGCAGGGCCTCGGGGTAACCGGCTAGGTATTTCAGGGCGGTCATGGACGACGGTTGGGACTGGGCGGGCAGAGCAGTATGATGGCCCCCGGAATCGGGCAACAACAGATGCAAGCGTATGGCAAAGGCAAATCCCCTGCAGGAACAGCTGCTCAAGGCCGGGCTGGTCAAGAAATCCCAGGTTTCCCAGGCCGCCCGTGAGCAGGTCAAGGCCCGGCACGGCAAGGCCCCGGTGGCGCCCAGCGAAAGCCAGCGCGAGACCGAACGGCTGCGCGTGGAAAAAGCGGAACGTGACCGCGCGCTGGAAGCCGAGCGCAAGGAAAAAGCGCGCGGGCAGGAGCTGCAGGCCCAGGCACGGCAGATCATCGAGACCCACAAGGTCAAGCGTGACGGCGAAAGCGAGTACCGCTTCAACGACGGCAGCGTGATCCGCACGTTGCTGGTGAACGCCGCCCTGCGCCGGCAGCTCGCCACCGGCGCGCTGGTCATCGCCCGCCTGGGTGAAGGCTTCGAACTGCTGCCGCGTGCTGCCGCCGACAAGGTGCGCGAGCGTGACGCCAGCGCCATCGTGCTCGACAACGCCCAACCCGGCGCGGAGCCCAGCACCGGCAACGCCGATGACGATGCCTACTACGCCCAGTTCCAGGTGCCCGACGACCTGGTCTGGTGACGGCCGTCTGAAGCATTCACGCCGCTGCCGGGGTGTTCAGCCGCACGTCGGCTGGGCCCGCCGGGCCAGGTCTATGCTGGTGGCCTGACACCGGCATGGGAGACAGGTCATGGCGACAGGTTGGGCAGGCGACGGTGCGGTCCAGGACCAGATCGATGCCACCGTGGACGAGGCCATCCAGCGCGCCCGGGCGCAGCTGAAGCAGGGCCCGGGACTCACCCGCTGCGAACACTGCGATGCCCCCATTCCCGAGGCACGGCGCAAGGCCGTCCCCGGCGTGCGGTCCTGCGTGCGCTGCCAGGAAGAAGAAGATGCCGCCCAGCACGAAAGTGGCGGCTACAACCGGCGTGGCAGCAAGGACAGCCAGCTTCGCTGATTGCCGGCGGCGGGCGTGTGGGCCGCGCCGCGCTTCAGCCGTCTCCCTGGATCCCGCCCGGCGCCTGCGATGGATCGCGCCAGCGGCGCACGGTGCGCTGGAAGAACATGTTGTTGGGAATCTGCAGAACCGTGCCTTCGTGATGGCCGTCGGTTTCCTGCAGCGTGGTGTAGATCAGGTTGACGTCGATCACCCGCCCCTTGAGTCCCGGCTTCTCGCCGTTCTCCAGCAGCTCGATGTAATCGTGCAGGCGGAAGGGGCGGGTGGTGAAGATCAGCAGCGTGCAGAAGATGTTGGACAGCACGCTCCATGCCGCGAAGAACGCCACCGCGCCGACCGCGGCGAACCCGGTGAACGCCGTCCACAACACGCTGGCCTTCACCCCCACGATGCTGAGAATCACCAGCAGCGCGGTGCTGTACACCACGAAACTGAAGGCACGGCGCACGCCCATGATCATTTCCGGCGGCAGCGTGTAGTGCTCGCCGACGCGCCGCATCAGCCGCCGCGCGACCAGGCGCAACAGCCATGCCACCAGCAGGGTGAGCAGGATCTGCAGGGCAGGGACCCCGTAGTGCAACCAGCCGTGGGTCCAGGTGGGCAGATGTTCTTTCATGTGGCGCGTGGATCCTTGCAGCGATAGTGCGGTATGCGCCTATCTTAATCCGCCTTACCCCCGGTATTGGCCACGGCCATCCACACCAGCGGCTGGGCTTCCAGCGTCTGGATCAGCGTGGACAGGCACACCGGAGCGTGCGCGGCGTACTGCACGCACAGGTCGGCCTGCGGCGGGATCGACAGATGGATCCTCACCGGGCTCCAAGGCAGGGCGCAGCTGCTGGCCAGCGACAGCAGCAGGAGCAGGCAGTGGGTGGACATGGCAATTCCTTGGCGATGGCCGGTGGGGTATGCAGGCTTGGATGCGGCGGCAGCCGAAAAGGTTTAGAGGCGGCGCCGGCAATTTTTGTCGCGGCCGGTTTAAACCTTTTCGCTGGACCGCGCATCCAACGGATATGCTCAACGCCACCATGCCCGTATCCCGCGCCCCAGCCGAGGCCGACCCCGTCGACGACCATGCCCTGGTCCGCGCCGCGGTCGGCGGCGACATGGCCGCCTACGAACGGATCTACCGACGCCATTCGCCGCGGATGTATGCGGTGCTGTGGCGGCTGTGCGGCGGACACGCCGCGCGCGCCGAGGATGCCCTCCAGGACGCTTTTCTACAGGCATGGAAGGCTTTGCCGGGGTTCCGCTTCGACAGCAGCCTGGCCACCTGGCTGCATCGGCTGGGGGTGAACGCGGCACTGATGGAACTGCGCGCCCAGGCAAGCGAACAGGCCTGCGACGCCGGCGAGGAAGGTTGGGACAGCCTGGCCACGCGTGCCGCGGTGGACCGCTGCGTGGGGACGTCGCTGGACCTGGAGCGCGCATTGGAAACGCTGCCGCCCCGTGCCCGGGCAGTGCTGGTGCTGCACGATATCGAAGGCTGGAAACACCAGGAGATCGCCGAACAGCTGCACATGGCTGTGGGCAGCTCCAAGGCTCAGTTGCACCGTGCGCGCGGCTTGTTGCGTGCCCGCTTGGGAGAAACCGCATGAACGATTCCATCAATCACGACGACCACGACGACCTGCAGGCCCGCCTGCGCGCGTTGCCGGCCGAACGGGTGCCGCCGGCACGGGTGTGGCAGGGCATCGCGGCGCAGTTGCCGGCGATGCCGATGCCGGCCGCCGTGCTGCCACGGCCTGCGGCAACGGTGGCGGTGCTCGCGCCGCGCCGACGCTGGCCGCTGCGCATCGGGCTGGGCCTGGCCGCTGGCCTGGGCCTGCTGATGGTGATGCCCGCGCCGGTACCGCAGACGCCGCCGCCGACGCTGGTGCAGCGCCAGGCCGATGCGATGGTTGCCGAGTACCAGCAGGCCATCGCCGCATTGCCGGCCACCCAGGTCGGTGGCGATTGGCAGCCGGCGCTGCATGAGCTGGACAGCAGCGTTGACCACATCCGCGCCGCGCTCAGTCAAAACCCCCGCTCGCGCGTTCTGCTCGGGCAACTGCAGCGCACTTACGCGCTGCGCCTTGAACTTACCCAGCAGGCCGTGATGGCCGCTGGCCTGCCATCCTGAAGGAGACAACACCATGCACCATTCATTGCGTCTGATCGCAGCTCTGGCCCTGCTGCTGCCGTTGGCAGCGCAGGCGGCCACCCGTGTCGACGAGCGCGCCCCGCTGGGGGCGGGCGGGCGGGTGGAGGTGAGCAACATCGCCGGCAAAGTCAGCGTGCGCGGCTGGGACCGCAACGAGGTGGCGTTGAGCGGGTCCTTGGCCGATGGGCTGACCCTCAAGCAGGACCGCAGCGCCAACCGCGTGCGCTGGGAGGTGGTGTACCCGCGTGGCCGCAGCAGCGGTGGCGCGACCCTGGAACTGCGGGTGCCGCGCGCGGTGGAGGTGCAGCTGGGCACGGTCAGTGCGGACATCGAGGTGACCGATGTGGACGTGCGGCGGTTGCAGGCCAATGCGGTGAGCGGCGACATTTCAGCGGCCGGGCGCAGTGGCGAGACCGCACTGACCACGGTCAGTGGTGGGATTCGTTCGCAGGTGCAGACCTCGCGGCTGGACCTGCGCGCGGTGAGTGGCGGCATCCAGGCCGGTGGCGGTGCGTCGGGTGAGGTGGCGCTGGAAACCGTGTCGGGCAGCATCAAGGTGGATGCAGGCCGGGTGCAGCGGCTGTCGGCCGAGGCCGTGTCGGGCAGCGTGAATGTGGCTGCGGCAGGACTGGCGCCAGGCGGCAAGGTCACCTTGCAGACGGTGAGCGGCTCGATCGGGCTGCAGTTGCCGCGGTCGGTGTCGGCGCAGCTGAGCGTGAAGACGTTCAGTGGCGATATCCAGTCTGACGCAGGCAACGTGGAGAAGCCGCGTTACGGGCCTGGCCGCAGTCTGGATGCGAAGCTGGGGGGGGGCGATGGCGACATCGCGATCAATGCCCATTCGGGCAGCGTGCGGGTGGGGCTGGGCGCACGTTGAGTGCGGCCACCGCACCGGCGCTGGGCCGGTGCGGACGGCTGCAGGTCAGCCGGTTTTCTTCAGTGCCAGGGTATTGCCGAGCACTTCGATCTTGCCACCGCCCTTGCGGAACGCGGCCAGGTCGGCTGCGATGCTGGTGCTGTTGACGGCCGTGCTGGAACCCTGCTTACGGTCGACGCGAACGGTGTTGCCTGCCTTGGGGGAGGTCTTTGGCGTACGAGCCATGGATGCTCCTGTCATGGTTGGAACGAGGGAAAAAGCGTCGACAGATCGTGCTGTTGTCGACGGTAGTCCTGCCGCACAAGGCGGCAGTCATCGCCGCCCATGTCAAACTGGCGGCAGATGGCGGGACGCTGCGAATAGATCGTGCAGCGCAGGTGATAGGGGTCGATGGCCGCACACCAGCCTTCGTCATTGCGCGCCATGACGGTGCGGCCCGCTTCGTCGGTATCCAGCAGGTAGCTGGGAACGCGGTCGTCGGGCATGACGGTCACCGAAAGCCGGCAACAGACTGCGTCACAACGGCGGCAGTCGATGGGGTCGGGTTCGGCGGTGGACACTGGGGCTGGTACAACCAGGCGTTCGCCCAATCGAATCTCTCTTGGCGGCTCAGGGGCGCTACGTGCTGGGAACGAGCCGGATCACAGCGTAAAAGCGATCCCGGCGCCCGGGACGGATCCGTAGGCGGCAGCATCGAGAAGGACGGTGGCCTGAACCCGGCCCGGGGCGACATGCGCATTGCGCAATGACGCCGAAAGATGATAGCGCTTTTTGCGTAACGTTTTGTTAATGCTCGGACGTTTCAGGGCAAAGCCCTTGCGGGGCAAGGCTTTCAGGGTTTCCTGTCTTCCCTTTGATGAGGGTGGGAAGGTGGAAAATCAAGCCCGGCACCCGATACCCGACGCGCTGAACTGCATGTTCCTGGGGGGGGGGGGGGGCAGGGTGCGCTGCTGGACGTTCTGCCCAGCCCGTCCCACGCATGCGTCGTACTTGTGCGCTTTTCGCGTGGGCTTACCGCACGGCGAGCCCGCCGGGGCAGGCAGGCCCCTGGGCAAATGTCCCCCGGCCGCCGCCTGCGGCGACGGCCTCCTCCTTTACTTTGCCCTGGGACCTGCCTGCCCCGGCGGGCTCGCCGTGCGGCAGGCCCACGCGAAAACCGGGCCTTTCTGCGGGCCCAGCGCCCGACCCACCGGCGGCCGCGCCTGGAAGGGTTCACAGCGCACTTCGTGCTTGCCACGCGGACGGGAGAAGAATCCAGGAAAAGCGGCGGCGGTGCATCGGCCAGCCGTCGATGGGCGGGGTGGGCGGGACCCTGAGCCGCCGGGGTCCGGCGCACGCGCCGGACGGGTTGGGCAGGACGCCCCGCCCCGGTCTTGCCGTGCCCGACCCGAATCAGAAAGCCGTCAACCCCGCCGCAGATTCACCGCGGTTCCGACGCTGCCCACGCCAACCCATGCACCACACCGAACGAGGGATTGCCGCGAACCAGCGTAGCCCCCGGGAACGCCGCGGCCACCGCGTCCTGCAGATACCCCGCGCGCGACATGCCGCCGGTCAGGAACACCGCAGCCGGATCGTGGCCGATGTCGGCGCGCACCTGTTCCAGCAGGCCGGCGAGCTCGCCCAGATAGTTGCCTGCCGCCGTTTCCAGGCGTGAACGATCCACCTGCACGGCCAGCCCGCGCTCGATGAAATCCAGTGCGCTGTCATGCCGGGCCTCGCTGCTCAGGGCGATTTTGCATCGCTCCACCTCGCGGTACAGCCGCGCGGTGTTGCCGGTGTCCTGCAGTGCCTGCAGGCGCTTGCCCCAAGGGGCCTCGGCGTCGCGGTAGGTGTGCTGGCGGAAATCGCGCTGGCGGGTCATGTCCTGCACCATCGCCGCTTCCACGTAGTGGTGCGCCGGCACCCGGCTGACGCCCCGGCCGAACAGCGGCATGTAGGCGCCCAGACTCAGCGCCAGGTCGATATCGGTGCCGCCGCGCGCGATACCCCACGCGCGGTGGATCTTCGGCGCGTGCTGCCCGCCCACCCGCGCATGCGCGATGTCGGTGGTACCGCCACCGATGTCCACCACAATCGCCTCGTGCTCCTGTTGGCTTTCGGCGTGGTAATGCATCGCCGCCGCTGCCGGTTCCTCGAGGAAATCGACATCGTCAAAGCCTGCCGCGATGGCTGCGCTGTGCAGGATCTCCAGCGCCTGGTCGTTGCCCGCGGCCCCGATCGAACTGCGGAACTGCACCGGCCGGCCCAAGGTGGCCGTGCGCACCGGGCGGTCCAGTTGGCGCGAGGCGGTCAGGCGGATGTGTTCCAGGATGTGCGTGGCGATGCCGGTGATGGTCTGGCGCGCACGCGGATGCAGGTTGTAACCCAGCATCGATTTGGGACTCTGCACCAGGTTGCCTTCGTTCTCTTCGAAGTAGGCTTCCAGCGCCTCATCGCCGTATACCGCGTTCTGCAGCAGCTTGGTGGAGGTGAGCGGGGCGCGCATCTGCTCTTCCATCCACTGCCGTCGCACCACGCGCAGCGCTTCGCGGCGCAGCGCGTCCGGGGCGCGTTCCTGGCCGGCGGCACGTGCGTCGCGCGCGGCCGCGTCGATCAGGCGGGCCAGCTCGTGTTCCAGCGCCGGGGTCAGCTCGAAGTCGTTGGGGTCGCGCATCACCTCGGGGAAATACACCGTGGTGCGGAACTGCTCGGCCTGCCCGAACTGGATCGGCACCACCGCGCCGTCCACCACCGCGGCGGCGGCGGAGTTGCTGGTGCCAAAGTCGATGCCGATTTTCATGCGGGGCCGGGCCGGTGGTCAGGGGGCGCGCACTGTGCGGCAAGCCGGCGGGCGGTGCAAGAGGCGAAGGTGGGGGCGTTACACTAGGGGTTGTTCAGTTTTTGAAGGTTTCACCATGTCTGCTGCTCCCGCCTGTCCGCAATGCACCCTGGAAAACACCTACGCCGACGGCGCGCTGTGGATCTGCGCCGACTGCGGCCACGAGTGGACGGCGGCCGAAGCCAGTGCCGATGGGGTGGTGGTGCGCGACAGCAACGGCAACGTGCTGGCCAGCGGCGACACCGTCACCGTGATCAAGGACCTGAAAGTCAAAGGCTCCTCGATCCCGCTCAAGCAGGGCACGGTGATCCGCAACATCCGCCTGGTCGAGGACGATGCCGAGCATATCGAAGGCAACTCGGACAAGATCAAGGGCCTGGTGCTGAAGACCTGCTTCCTCAAAAAGGCCTGATCACCGTTCAATTGACCGCCGCGGTGCCTTGCCGCAGGCGGTGCAGGCTGTCCAGCTTGGCCTGGTACTGCGACTTGAGCGAGTCGGCGTTGGTGCCGGCCAGGTCGCGCGCCTTGGCCATTTCCACCGATGCGCGGCGGTTGTTGCCGGCCAGGAAGTAGGCCCGGGCCAACCCGAAGTGGAACTGGTGCGCGGTGCCATACAGACTGACCGCGCGGCGGTAGGCGCGGATCGCCTCGGCGTAGTCCTGGCGCTGCTCGGCCTCGTTGCCCAGGCGGAACTGCACGAACGGATCGCTGCGCTGTACCTGCTGCAGGCGCCTGGCCAGCAGCGCGGCCTGGCGCGTATCGCCCAGCCGGCGATACAACGCGGTGGCATTGGTCAGGCTGGCCGCATTGCGCGGCTTGAGCTGCAGGGCGGTGCGGTAATCGTGTTCCGCATCGGCCAGGCGGCCGCTGCGTGCGTCCAGCACGCCCAGGTTGTTCCAGCCAGCCACGAACGCCGGGTCCTGTGCCAGTGCGGCAAGGTAATAGGCGCGTGCCTGTCCCAGGTCGCCGTCGCTCATGCGCATTGCGCCACGGTTGTTGTAGAAGTGCGCCAGCGCACGCGCCTGGTCGATCTGCTGCGGGCCGAAGCGGTCGTAGAGCACGTTGCGGTCCAGGTCGACCAGCGCGATGCGGCCGTCCAGGTTCACCCCGGCGTTGACATGCCCGATGTTGTAGATGGCGCCCTGGTCTTCATACCAGGTGACCACCTGCGCCACCTCCTGCACGCGCGCATCGATACCGGCCGCGCGCGCCAGGGTCACAAACATCAGGGTGAAAGACAGGCAGTTGGCGCGCCGGTTCTGCCAGGTCTCGGTCAGGGTCTGGGTGGCATAGGGGTCGTAGGACAGGTGCATGCCGTCCTCGTCGAAGATCATGTGCACCAGCCGCTGCACGCGCTGCTCGCGCGAATACACCGGCGCGATCACCCGCTGCTTGAGCATGGCCTGCATGCCGGGTGGGATGGCCAGGATCTGCTCGGGGGTGGGGGGGGCGGCGGCGATGGACGCCGCTGGCGCGGGCGGCGGCTCGGCCGCGCTGGCCGATGGTGCCGACAGCACCAGCAGCAGGGCCAGCACACTCAGGGCTTTCCAGGCGGACATGTCACGCATCTCCCGGCATCGGTCGTTGCCGACCCCAGTCTAGGCCGGCGCCGGGCCATCGGCGTGCCGTCCGTCGGCGCGATCGTCCATCCACAGCCGGTGTGGACCAGGCATGGGCAAACCTGTGGATAACGCGGCGCACGCACCGCGCGCCAAGCGTTTGCATGGGGTGATCAAAAAACCACCATCGCAACCTGCTTGC
This sequence comes from Bacillus subtilis subsp. subtilis, assembly GCA_021733645.1. Taxonomy (GTDB): domain Bacteria; phylum Pseudomonadota; class Gammaproteobacteria; order Xanthomonadales; family Xanthomonadaceae; genus Stenotrophomonas. The sequence goes on from JAHREJ010000040.1 coordinate 40,269, forward strand.
CAGTAGCCGACCGGCGCGCCACTGTTGGCCCATGCGCTTTGAACCCATGCCATTGCCAGCGGCCATGCAGGCCGACCTTGAGGCGGCCTACGCGATGCCGCCGCGGGCGTACCACAATTTTTCGCACGTCCAGGCGGTGCTGCAGCACTGCCAGGCGGTGGCCGAGGGGCCGGGCTGGCAGCAGCCGCGTGAAGTGCAGCTGGCGGCGCTTTACCACGATGCGATCTACGAGGCCGGGCGCAGCGACAACGAGGCGCGCTCGGCCATGCTGGCGCGCGAGGCGATCCAACGCGGGTTGCCCGATGCCGGTATCGACGTGGCGCGGGTGGCGCAGCTGATCGAACTGACCGCCCGCCACGGGGCCTTGACCGCCGCCGACCTGGATGCGGATGCAGCCTTGTTCCTGGACTGCGACATGGCCATCCTGGGGGCGCCGGCGGCGGTGTTTGACGCCTATGACCGCGGCATTGCCGAAGAATACGCCGGTCATGTGCCGGGCTTCCTGTTCCGGCTCAACCGACGCCGGTTTCTCAAGCAGCTGCTGCTCAAGCCGCGCATCTTCCTGAGCGACTTTTTCCATCAGCGTCTCGATCACGCCGCGCGCGCCAATCTGCGACGCCGCATCGGCTAGCCCGGGGCGCGGGATGGGTACACTAGTCAGGTGACCGTCTTCGCCCTGCCCATGCCCGTGCCCAGCCCTGATCCCGGCGCCGATCCGCGCCCGCAGCCGCCTGAAGAACCCGGCCCCAACGAGTGCTGCGGCAGCGGTTGCCCGCTGTGCGTGCTGGACCTGTACAGCGACGAGCTGCAGCGTTATCGGGCCGCCCTGGCGGCATGGAAACTGCGCCATCCCGATGCCGATGCCTGAGCTGGATTCCACAACGATGCCCGTGCCCGCGGTTGCGCGCGCCCCTTCGCGACGGCATGGCCAGGCGGCAGGTGTGGCCGTGTGCGGGCTGCTGCTGTTCCTTGCCACGGCGGTGTGGACTCAGTGGGCGCGCCCGGACCTGGACTGGGTGCATGCCACCCTGAGCCTGTATCTGCACGGGCCGGGCGGGCTGGCATTGCGCACGGCCTATGCGGTGTTGGCGTTGGCGATCGCGTTGCTGGCATGGTCGCTGCATGCCAGCAGCGGTTCGCGGCGGCGCAGCGCGGCCGCGCCATTGTTGTTCTGCGTGGCCGGGTTGGGGTTGCTGGGCGTTGCGGTGGGTGACAGCTGGTTGCCCGTGCACGCGCCGCTGCTGGCCCCGCTGGTGCATGGCGTGGCGGCCAACACCGCCTTCCTCTGCGCCAGCGTGGCGATGCTGCTGCAGAGCTGGTATCTGCGTGCCGACCCGCAGTGGTCGCGCTGGGCCACACCGGCCTGGTGGTGGGCATGGCTGTGTTTTGTGCTGCTGTGGCTGCACGTGCTCTGGCGCGGTCCGCCGCGGGGGGCCGGCCAGAAGCTGGTGATCGCCGCGGTCGTGGTGTGGTTGCTGGCGGTGGCGCTGCAGGCGTGGCGGCAGTCGCGGCGCAGCGGCGGCCCGCAGCGCCCCTGACCGCGCCGGCCGCCGGCCGCTGCAGCCAGTCTGTGTACATGCCGTTGGCAGGGGACCGGCGTATCGTGGTGTGCAATTGACTGGGATGGATGACGATGCGGCGAGCCGGATGGGGGAAGATGCTGGGTCTGGTGATCGGTGGGTGGGCGTGCACAACGCTGGCCGCAACGCCGCAACCGGTCAGTCATGGGCGTTTCCAGGACGTGCCGGTGTACCTGCCGGCAGGGCACACGCAACGCGTGGTGGTGTGGTTCGACGGCGGCAAGGAGCCTGCGCGCTCAAGCCAGCGGATCCAGGCGCTGCGAGCGCAGGGCGCGCTGGTCGCGCAGGTCGACGTGCCGCGGCTGCGCAAGGTGCTGGCCCGCGAAGGGGGCGGCAGCTGCGCGTTCGGGGCCGGTGACGTGGAGAATTTTTCGCGCTGGTTCCAGGCCTACCTGCACATCCCCGGCTACCACCTGCCCCTGATCGGTGGGGATGGGGAGGGCGCCGAGCTGGCCTATGCGGTGGCGGCGCAGGCCGATACGCAGGTCTTCGCCGGCCTGCTCACCACCGGTTTCTGCCCCGACCACGCGCGCGAGCGCAAGGTCTGCGGTGCCGGCAGCAGCCACGGCCGCCTGCAACCGGCCGAACTGAGTTTCCCTTGGTTGAACGCGGCGGGCGACAGCCATTGCGCCGTGGGCAATGCGGCGACGTTCGTGCGCAAGGTGGCGATGGGCCGGGACTTCCAGCGCACCGGCAGCGGCGATGAACTGCCGGGCCTGCTGGCTGCCGCGCAGGTGATCGGGGCGCAGAAGGGCGTGAGCCTGGCGCCGCCGCCGGATGCGCTCAAGGGCTTGCCGGTGGTGGAAGTGCCGTCCAGCAAACCCGGCGATACATTTGCGATCTTCGTGTCCGGCGATGGCGGCTGGGCCGGGCTGGACAAGGAAGTAGCCGCCGCGCTCGGCGAAGCCGGCGTGCCGGTGGTTGGCGTGGACTCGCTGCGCTACTTCTGGACCGCGCGCACCCCGGAGGGCTTCGCGCGCGACCTGGAACGGATTGCCACCCACTACAGCCAGCAGTGGCAGCGCAAGCGGGTGGTGCTGGTTGGTTTCTCCCAGGGCGCCGATGTGTTGCCGGCGGCGATCAATCAACTCTCACCGGCCACCCGTGCGAACCTGGCGATGATCGGCCTGATGTCGGTGGGCAAGAATGCCGATTACGAATTCCACGTGAGCAACTGGCTGGGCGGTGGGGGCGGTGGTATTCCCATCGCGCCGGAGATTGCCAAGCTTCCCGCCGGAAAGACCGTGTGTCTGTATGGCGAGGACGATGACGACGCGCTGTGTCCGTCGTTGCCGGCCGGCAATGCGCAGGTGATCAAGCTGCCGGGCGACCATCATTTCAAGGGCGATTACGACCGGTTGGCACAGACGCTGCTGGCGCATTTGCCCGCGCGTTGACGGAGCAGCCGAGCATGGCTCGGCTCTACCCCGCAGCCGAGACGGAGCGTTGACGGAGCAGCCGAGCATGGCTCGGCTCTACGCGTCTGGCGGAAGCCAAGGGTGGGGGGCCGCCCGGTAGTGCCGAGCCATGCTCGGTAGAAGCACTCCCGGTAAACCCGCAGCCGAGCATGGCTCGGCTCTACGCGTCTGGCGGAAGCCAAGGGTGGGGGGGCCGCCCGGTA
>JAHREJ010000041.1 GCA_021733645.1 Bacillus subtilis subsp. subtilis
CATCTCATCGTGGCTACCGCGTGAGTTCCTGACTACTGTCAAAACCTCGGCGACTCGCTGCGACTCCGCTGCGGTGGGCCGGGTTCCGTTCCAGTGCGGCTTGGGACAAATCGCCGCGGCGGATCGCGGAAGGCGCTACAGGCCAATGATCATCTGCAGGCCATGATTCAAGGCCGCTGAGGGCACACCCGCACGAGCGGGGAATCGTGGCCGCGCGCGGCGGCGCGGTACACGGCCTATTGACCATATCCAGCTACGGAAGCGCCGCACGTATCTGGATAGCCGCAACACACCGAGTTCGCATCAACCAACGGTCGATGGCTACCGCCGGCGCACGGTGCGGTCAGCTCGCCGCGAACGCGCGCAGCGCCTCGCCGTCCATCCGGTATACCGTCCACTCGCTTTGCGGCCTGGCGCCGACGGCTTCGTAGAATTCGATCGCCGGGGTGTTCCAGTCCAGCACCGACCACTCGAACCGCCCACAGCCTTCGGCCACCGCGATGCGCGCGATGTGCTGCAGCAGCGCCTTGCCCGCCCCGCTGCCGCGATGCTCCGGGCTTACGTACAGGTCTTCCAGGTAGATGCCGTTGCGGCCCAGCCAGGTGGAGTAGTTGTAGAAGTACACGACGTAGCCGATGGCCTGGCCACCGGCTTCGCAGATCAGCGCATGCGCCTTGGCATCGGGTCCGAACAGGCTGGCGCGGATGCCGGCCTCGTCGGTCTGCACCGATGCTTCGGCCTTTTCATAGATCGCCAGTTCGCGGATGAAGCGCAGGATCAGCGCCGCATCGTCGGCGGTGGCCTCGCGAAGGGTCACGGCAGCCACCGTCATGGTTCAGCCCCTCGCCTTGGCAACGTTGTGACGCATCTGGTCGATCACGTCCTTGTAGCCGATCGGGGCGTTGAAGATCGCCGAGCCGGCCACGAAGGTGTCGGCACCGGCCGCGGCGATCGCGCCGATGTTGTCGGCCTTCACGCCACCGTCGATCTCCAGGCGCACGTCGCGGCCGCTGGCATCAATCTTCTGGCGCACCACGCGCAGCTTGTCCAGCGCCGAGGGAATGAACGCCTGGCCACCGAAGCCCGGGTTGACCGACATCAGCAGCACCAGGTCCAGGTCGTCCAGCACCCAGTCCAGGATGTCCAGCGGGGTGGCCGGGTTGAGCACGATGCCTGGCTTGCAGCCCAGCGAACGGATCAGCTGGATGGTGCGGTGCACGTGGCGCGACGCTTCGGGGTGGAAGCTGATGTAGGTGGCACCGGCCTCGGCGAAGTCCGGGATGATGCGGTCCACCGGTTCGACCATCAGGTGCACGTCGATGGGGGCGGTGACGCCGTGCTTGCGCAGGGCCTGGCAGACCATCGGGCCGATGGTCAGGTTGGGCACGTAATGGTTGTCCATCACATCGAAATGCACCCAGTCCGCACCGGCGGCGAGCACGTTGTCCACTTCCTCGCCCAGGCGGGCGAAATTGGCGGACAGGATGGACGGGGCGATGATGCAGTTGGACATGGCCGGGCCTTCAGTACTTGGAAAGGGGGTAGCGCCGCGCGCGATCAGCGCTTGCGCAGGGTCTTGATGCGGTCGTAGGCGGCGTTGAGCAGGCGCGACTTGCGCTCGGCCTGCTGGCGCAGCTCCGGGGCGGCGCCGACAACCTTGTCGGGGTGGTACTGGGACATCAGCCGGCGGTAGGCCAGGTCGACCTCGGCATCGGTGGCCTCGGAGGTCAGCCCCAGTTCGCGATACGGGTTCTCCTTGTTCAGGCGGAACCAGTCGGCGTCGAAAGCATGCCCGATCAGCAGGCCAACCACGGCACCAAACAGCGGATTGGGCCTGAACAGCAGGGCCCCGGCGATGAATCCGAGCAGTTTTCCGTACCAGCGCATGGGGTCTGGGCGGCCGTGGCAACAAAGGAGCCCCATTTTACGTCACAGCGGGCCCAACCCGCTTTACACTAGGCCGCCCGCTGTCTGTGCGGGCCCTCAGGGTCCCTTGGACGGCTGTCATGACAAGCCCCAGGAGTGCCCGTGCCGACCACGTTGTTGCAATCCGATCTCCCCGGCCTGCCCTTGCGCCATCGCGGCAAGGTGCGTGATGTTTTTGACATTCCGCGCGACCGGCTGCCCGCCGGCACACCGCCGGGGGAATATCTGCTGATGGTCGCCACCGACCGTCTGTCGGCCTTCGACGTGGTGCTGCCCGATCCGATCCCGGGCAAGGGCGAAATGCTCTGCCAGGTGTCGAACTTCTGGTTCGCCAAGACCGCCCACCTGATGCCCAACCACCTGACCGGCATCGACGTGGCCAGCGTGTTGCCCGAGGGCGTGGACCCGGTGCTGTATGCCAAGCGCGCGGTGGTCACCCGCAAGCTCAAGCCGGTCCCGGTGGAGGCCATTGCGCGCGGCTACCTGATCGGCAGCGGCTGGAAGGATTACCAGCGCACCGGCAAGATCAGCGGCATCGACCTGCCCGACGGCCTGCGCCAGGCCGAGCAGCTGCCCGAACCGATCTTCACCCCGTCCACCAAGGCCGCCGTGGGCGACCATGACGAGAACATCGATTTCGATGCGATGGTCAAGGCGGTGGGTGCAGACCTGGCCGAGCGCGTCCGCGATGCCACCCTGCGCATCTACAAGTTCGCCGCCGATTACGCGCGCGAGCGCGGCATCATCCTGGCCGACACCAAGTTCGAGTTCGGCACCGATGCCGACGGCCGCCTGTACATCATGGACGAGATGCTGACCCCGGATTCCTCGCGCTACTGGCCGGCCGACGAGTACGAAGTGGGCACCAGCCCGCCGAGCTACGACAAGCAGTTCGTGCGCGATTACCTGGAGACGCTGGACTGGGGCAAGACCGCCCCGGGCCCGACCATCCCGGCCGACATCATCGAGCGCACCCGCGCCAAATACGCCGAGGCGCTGCAGCGTCTGGCCGGGATCAGCGTCGACTGAGTCGCCTGCGCCCCCGGCTGTCATGGTCGGGGGCGTCGGTCGACCATCGCGCGCAGCGCGAGGGGTGTTGTCTGGGCGAAGAGCAGTCGACCAACGGTCGACTCTACGAGCGCCCCCTCTACCCCCAGGCCTTGCGGGAGTATGCTGGCGGCATGCAGACCACCACCCAGCTTGCACGCCCGATCGACCGCTACTTCGCCAGCTACTCCGACGACCACCGCAATGTGCTCAACCAGCGCATTCACGTGGTGGCGGTGCCGGCGATCCTGTGGTCGGTGGTGGCCCTGTTGTGGTGCCTGCCGCCCTTGATCACCTGGTTCCAGAACGGGATCTGGTCGGCGTTTGCGATGTTCGCCGCCTGGTGCTTCTACAACCGGCTGTCGCGTCCGCTCGGGATCGGCATGTTGGCGATGCTCTTCGTGTTCGGCTGCCTGTGCCGCCTGCTGGAGGCCGAAATCGGCCTGCACAACCTGCTCTGGGTGGCCATCGGGGTATTCGTGGTGGCCTGGGTGGCGCAGTTTGTGGGCCACAAGTACGAGGGCCGCAAACCCAGCTTCCTGACGGATCTGACGTACCTGCTGATCGGGCCGGCCTGGGTCATGGCCAAGTTGTATCGGCGGTTGGGCGTGCCGTATTGAGGACTCCGGCCGACCCACGGTCGGCAGCTACCCAAGGGTGAGGCCATTGCCCCGGGTGCTCCCCTTTTTCTGAACAGGATGGATGCTCACCGGCACGCGACGCCGGGACGTCCAGCATCACCGTGGGCGGGCAATTTCATGCACCCGGCGTTCATCTTCGTGCAGGGGTGCAGCCCCTGCCATTGCTGGCTCCGGACCCGCTCGAGGGGCCAGATCCGGCAAAGTCGAGGACCTCGATCCATACGCCCTCCAGCGGTCTCGAATGGGCGCGATACAAGGGCTGAAAAAATGAATCACGCACGTTACATGCAATTGGGGGCGTATTCGGGTCTATCGGCAGCAATTGACTGCCTGATAGACTAAACGGCCTGCTCGTGAATCCCGTATTCCCTGCATGAATCCCAGCCTGCTCCTGCTGCTTGCCCTGCCCTTCCTGATGGCCGTGGCAGTCGCGTCATTGCGTCACACCTCCCGCTCCACGGCCGCCTGGTTGGCCGCGGCAGCGCCGTTGGGAGGGCTGGCGCTGCTGGCCACCCTGACCCCGACCATCATGGATGGCGGTGTCGTCCGTAGTTTCGGCCAGTGGCTGCCGCAGATCGGGCTGGCCTTCTCGCTACGCCTGGACGGCCTGGCCTGGATGTTCGCCGGCATGGTGCTGGCCATCGGCGCGCTGGTGGTGATGTATGCGCATTACTACCTCAGCGCGCGCGACAGCGCCCACCGCTTCTACTGCTACCTGCTGCTGTTCATGGGCGCCATGCTGGGCATGGTGCTGTCAGGCAACCTGCTGCTGCTGATGGTGTTCTGGGAAATGACCAGCATCAGCTCGTTCCTGCTGATCGGCTTCTGGTCGCACCGCCAGGATGCGCGTGAAGGCGCGCGGATGGCGCTGGTGGTCACCGGCGGCGGCGGCCTGGCCCTGCTCGGCGGCGTGCTGCTGATCGGCCGCATCGTGGGCAGCTTCGAGCTGGACGCGGTGCTGGCCAGTGGTGACCTGATCCGCGCCAGCGCGCTGTACCCCTACGCGCTGTTCCTGGTGCTGGCGGGCATCTTCACCAAGAGCGCGCAGTTCCCGTTCCATTTCTGGCTGCCGCATGCGATGGCCGCCCCCACCCCGGTGTCGGCGTACCTGCACTCGGCCACGATGGTCAAAGCCGGCGTGTTCCTGCTGGCGCGGCTGCACCCGGCGCTGGCCGGCACCGAGCTGTTCTTCTATACGGTCAGCGGGATCGGCGCGATCACGCTGTTGATCGGTGCCTGGAACGCGATCTTCCAGCATGACCTCAAGGGCCTGCTGGCCTATTCGACGATCTCGCACCTGGGCCTGATCACCATGCTGTTCGGGCTGTCCACGCCGATGGCGGTGGTGGCCGGCGTGTTCCACATCCTCAACCACGCCACCTTCAAGGCCTCGCTGTTCATGGCCGCGGGCATCATCGACCACGAAACCGGCACCCGCGACATGCGCAAGCTGGGCGGGCTGCGGCGGCTGATGCCCTTCACCAGCGCGCTGGCGATCATCGCCTCGCTGGCGATGGCCGGCATTCCGCTGCTCAACGGCTTCCTGTCCAAGGAGATGCTGTTTGCCGAAGCGTTGACCGCCGGCGGCCCGGAAACCATGCGCGTGGCGATGTCCATCGCCGCACTGCTGGCCGGCGTGTTCGGCGTGGCCTACAGCCTGCGCTTCGTGCACGACACCTTCTTCGGCAAGGGACCGCATGACCTGGACCGGGTGCCGCACGAACCGCCGCGCTGGATGAAGGTGCCGGTGGAGATCCTGGTGGTGCTCTGCGTGGCGGTCGGCGTGGCCCCGGCCATCACCGTTGCCCCGGTACTGCACGCGGCGGCATCATCGATCCTGGGCCCGGCAATGCCGGCCTACAGCCTGTCGGTCTGGCACGGCTTCAACCTGCCGCTGATGATGAGCATCGCCGGCGTGGTGGGCGGTATCGCGCTGTACTTCGGCCTGCGCCGCCTGATCAACCTGCACGCCGTGGTGACCCGCACGATCGGGCGCAATCTCTTCCACAAGCAGCTGGACCTGGTGTTCGGCTTCGCCCACCGGCTGACCCAGGCGCTGGCCAACGGCAGCCTGCAGCGCATGCTGATGGCGCTGGTGGTGGTGGCCATTGTGGTGGCGCTGGCCCCGTTCGTGGCCAACCCCGGCTCACCGAACTGGCCCTCACCGCAGCCGCTGCCGCTGCTGGGCTGGACCCTGTGGGCGGTGATGATGGCGTGCGCGGTGAGCGCGCTGTTCGTGTATCGGCAGCGCCTGCTGGCGGTGCTGGTGCTGGGCGGCGTCGGGCTGATGGTGTCGCTGACCTTCGTGTTCCTGTCTGCCCCGGACCTGGCGCTGACCCAGTTGCTGGTGGAGATGGTCACCCTGGTACTGATGCTGCTGGGCATGAACTACCTGCCCGCGCAGTCGCCGCCGGAACACTCGCGCTGGCGCAAGCGCCGCGATGCGGTGATTGCGCTGGTCGGCGGTGGCGGCCTGGCCGCGCTGGCCTACACCGCGATGACCCTGCCGCCCAACACCATGGCCGGCGAGCTGGTCGCGCGCGCCCTGCCCGAAGCCTATGGGCAGAACGTGGTCAACGTGATCCTGGTCGACTTCCGCGGCTTCGATACCTTCGGTGAGATCACCGTGTTCGGCATCGCCGCGCTGGTGGTGCACGCCATGCTGCGGCGTTCGCGCATGGCCCCGGAGCAGATCATGCCCGGCCCGCCGATCAAGCTGCCGGTGCCGGCCGACCTGGCCCAGATCATGTTCCCGCTGACGCTCACCGTGTCGATCTTCCTGTTCCTGCGCGGCCACAACGCGCCCGGCGGCGGCTTCATCGCCGGCCTGGTGCTGGCGGTACCGCTGTTGATCCAGTACGTCATCCAGGGCACCACCTCGGTGGAATCGCGCTTTGGTTTCGACTACATCCGCTGCATCGGTGCCGGCCTGCTGATCGCCATCGTCAGCGGCAGCGCCTCGATGTTGTTCGGCGTGCCGTTCCTGACCAGCGGCCACCTGGACCTGCATCTGCCGTTGATCGGCCAGGTGCCGCTGGCCAGCGCGATCGGCTTTGATACCGGCGTGTACCTGGTGGTGTTCGGCGGGGCGATGCTGATCCTGTCGATGATGGGCACGATCAAGCCCTCGCGTACCCGCAACGCCCGCAAGGGCGAGATCGATCCCAACCGACGTTCGGCAAAGACCGGGGAGATGCACTGATGGAACTGGCCCTGGCAAGCGCGATTGGTGTGTTGAGCGCGATCGGCATCTACCTGTTGCTGCGCGCGCGCACCTTCGATGTCATCCTGGGGATGACCTTCCTGTCCTATGCCACCAACCTGCTGATCTTCGCCGGCGGCCGCCTGGTGATGGGCAAGGCGCCGGTGCTGCGTGAGGGCATCGACAGCAACCTGGGCAACTACACCGATCCGCTGCCACAGGCCCTGGTGCTGACGGCGATCGTGATTGCCTTTGCGATGACCGCCGTGAGCATCGTGCTGGCCATGCGCAGCCGCAGCGACAACCACAGCGACCACGTCGACGCGCACGAAGAGGACGCCGACGATGCACCGGCCGATACCGCGCCGGGCCGGGAGGGCGGCGCATGAACCATGCGGTGATCCTGCCCATCCTGATTCCGCTGTTCGGTGCGGCATGCTCGCTGTTCGTCGAACACCGCCGCTATGGGCCCAAGGTGCAGCGCGCGGTGGCGTGGACCACCCTGACCGCGCTGGCCGCCGCGGTGGCGCTGCTGTTTGCACAGACCGCCGAGGGCAGCATCGCGGTATACCTGCTCGGCGATTGGCCCTCGCGACTGGGCATTGCACTGGTGGCCGACCGGCTGTCGGCGTGGATGCTGGTGACCACACTGCTGCTGGCCATTCCCTGCCTGCTGCACGCCTGCTCGGGCTGGGACCGGCGCGCGCCGCACTTCCACGCCTTGTTCCAGTTCCAGCTGGTGGGCCTCAACGGCGCCTTCCTCACCGGTGACATCTTCAACCTGTTCGTGTTCTTCGAGGTGATGCTGATCGCCTCGTACGGCCTGCTGCTCAGCGGCGGGCGCGGCCTGCGCATGCGTATCGGCCTGCATTACGTGGTGTTCAACGTCACTGCCTCGACCTTGTTTCTGATCGCGCTTGGCCTGCTGTACGCCTCGCTGGGCTCGCTCAACATGGCTGAACTGTCCCAGCGCATCGCCGAAGTGCCGGCCTCGCACCTGGTGCTGGTCAAAGCCACGATGGGGCTGCTGTTGCTGGTGTTCTGCAGCAAGGCCGCGCTGATGCCGCTGTACCTGTGGCTGCCCGAAGCCTATGCACGTGCGCCGGCCGCCGTGGCCGCGCTGTTTGCGATCATGACCAAGGTCGGCCTGTACGCGGTGCTGCGGGTGAGCACGCTGTGGTTTGGTGCCGATGCCGGCCCGATGGCCGGTTATGGCAGCGACTGGCTGCTGTGGGCCGGCGTGGCCACCCTGGTATTGGGCGGACTGGGCGTGCTGGCCGCCGCGCGGTTGCGCGTGATGATCTCCTACCTGGTGGTGGTGTCGGCGGCAACGCTGTTCATCGCCTTCGCCGTGCGTACCCCGCAGGTGCTGTCCGCTGGCCTGTATTACCTGCCGCACAGCACGTTCGTGGCCGCGGCGCTGTTCCTGATCGCCGATTTGATCCGTCGCCGTCGCGGCGGCGCCAGTGACCGCAAGGAGATCATCGCGCCGATGCCGGGCAAGCAGACACCGGCGGTGCTGTTCCTGGTGGGCGCGGTGGCCGTGGCCGGCCTGCCGCCGCTGTCCGGTTTCCTGGCCAAGGCCGCGTTGCTGGCCGGCATGCCAGCGCAGTACACCGCCGTGGTCTGGACGGCGGTCCTGGGCAGCAGCCTGATGGTGATCGTGGGCATCACCCGCGCCGGTATCCGCCTGTTCTGGCGCGTGCCGGTGCAGGAGGAAGGCGTGCCGCCGCCGCGCAAGGCGCCTACGCGCACCGTGGAACTGTTCGCCGCGGCGCTGCTGCTGGTGTATGGCATCGCCATGAGCCTGTTTGCCGGCCCGCTGATGCAGCACACCGATGCGATGGCCGCCCAGCTGCTCAATCCCGGCGAGTATGTGGGTGAACTGCGCGCCACCGTGCCGGAGATCCGCCAGCCATGACGCGCAAGCCTTCGCTGTACAAGCGCCTGATTCCCTCGCCGTCGCTGAGCGTGATGGTGGTGGCCTTCTGGTTGCTGATGTCCGACAGCTTCACCTTCGGCCAGTTCGTGCTGGGCATGCTGCTGGGCCTGGTGGTGCCGTTGTTCGCCGCGCGCCTGGACCGCGAGTTCGCCCGCATCGGCTCGCTCCGGCCGCTGCCCAAGCTGCTCTGCGTAACGTTGTGGGACATCCTGGTCTCCAACATCCGCGTGGCCATCCAGGTACTGGGGCCGGAGCGCCGCATCCATCCCGGCTTCATCTGGCTGCCGCTGGATATTGCCAACATCCACGGCATCGCCGCGCTGACCAGCATGATCACGCTCACCCCGGGCACGGTATCGGCGGCGCTGTCCGACGACCGCCGCCACCTGCTGGTGCACGTCCTGCACCTGGACGACCCGGACGCGCTGATCCGGCAGATCAAGCAACGTTACGAAGCCCCGCTGATGGAGATCTTCCCATGACCGGTTACACCTTCATCCAGACCACCATGGTGGTGTGCATGCACGTGGTCGGGCTGGCCATGCTGCTGGCCACCTGGCGCCTGCTGCGCGGCCCGACCGTGCCCGACCGCATCCTGGCGCTGGACACCCTGTCGGTGACGGCCATCGCCGAGCTGATGCTGTTTGGCATGTACCTCAACTCGGCGGTGTACTTCGAGGCGGCGTTGATCATTGCCATGCTCGGCTTTGGCAGCACCGTGGTGTTGAGCAAGTTCGTGCTGCGAAGGGACATCGTGGAATGATCACCTTCATCCAGATCGTGCTGTCGATCCTGCTGCTGTTCGGCTGCTTCTTCATCCTGGTGGGTGCGCTGGGCCTGGTGAAGCTGTCGACCTTCTTCAAGCGCCTGCATGCCCCCACCAAGGCCAGCACGCTGGGCGTGGGCTGCGTGCTGGTGGGGTCGGTCTGCTACCACATCTTCCTGGGCCAGGATCCGCAGCCGCGCGAGCTGCTCATCACCGTGTTCCTGTTCATTACCGCGCCGATCAGCGCGCACATGATGGCCAAGGCCGCGTTGTCGCTGATGATGGAAAAGCGTCCCAGCCTGCCGGGCCACGAAACGGCCAAGGAAGAACAGCTGCCGCCGCCGCGCCCGGAAGACGAACAGGCGCCGTAATCGGCGATCCGCGTGGTTCCAGGCCGGGGCCGGGTAGAGCCGACCGTTGGTCGGCTGCCCCACACCGTGCCAAAGAGCAGCCGACCAACGGTCGGCTCTACCTTCAGCCTCCCCAGACCAACGCCAGCTCCAGTGCCACCCAGCCCAGGAACGCCACCAGCAGCACGCCACCTTCGCGACGGCTGATGGTCAGGTCGCCACGCAGCATCGGGTACAGCACCAGCACGAAGGCAATGGCGGCCGGCAGCTCCAGCCGCACGAACGAGGCCGGGACGGGCAGCGGCCGTAGTGCGGCCATGCCGCCCACCACCACCAGCAGGTTGAACAGGCTCGAGCCGATGACGTGGCCCAGCACCATGTCGCCCTGCCCCCGGCGAGCCGCCGCGATCGCCGCGGCCACCTCCGGCAGCGCGGTGCCGATGGCCACCGGCAGCAGGCCCACCAGCAGCGGCGACCAGCCCAGCCCGGCACCCAATACCGGCGCGGCCTGCACGATCCAGCGCGCGCCGTAGTACAGGCACAGCCCGGCAAAGACCACGCGCAGAAGATTGAGGAACAGGCCGGTACGGGTCATCGCATAGCCGGCGATGGCCTCGCGCACCGGTTCGGATTCCAGCCGTGCGCGGCGCAGCACGAACACCAGTGAGGCCACGAAGCCGAGCAGCAGCAAGCCGCCCTCCCAGCGCGTCACCACGCCGTCCAGACCGAACACGATCAGCGCCAGGCTGGCCACCGCCAGCAGCACCAGCAGCGGCGACAACAGCCGTGCGCGCACCAGCAGGGGCGCGGCCAGCGCCGCCAGGCCCAGGGTCAGGCCCACATTGACGATGTTGCTGCCCACCGCGTTGCCCAACGCCAACTCTTCGGCGCCCACCACGAAGGCACGTGCGTTGACCACCAGTTCGGGCAGTGATGTGCCGAAGGCCACCAGCAGCAACCCGGCCACGAACGGCGAGGCGCCCAAGCGCTGGGCCAGGCCGGACGCGGCCTTGACGATCGAATCGCCTCCCAGCGCCAGCAACAGCAATCCCAGCGCGAACCAAGCAGTGGCAGCAAGCATCGGCACATCCCCAAGCGTCAATGCGCCGATTCTAGGGCCAGAGCACGCGCAGGGGGTGAGGAACCGGGCCACGGCCTGGCCCGGCGCCGCGACCCGCCCCGGCGGCGCGCCGACGGGGGCTTACGAGCAGCCTTCGACGTAGTCCACCTGCGGGGTCTGCCCCACCCGCCAGGCGATGACGTTGCCATCGCCATTGATCTCGAAGTTGATCAGCGCGCCCCCTTCAATGGCCGGCCGCACCCGCAGGTTGTGGCCCTTCTCGTCGTACTTGTGCGGGGTGACATCGCCACGGTCGGGGTACAGCGTCTGCAGTTGGCCCAGCGACATGCCGACCTTGCCGCCACCGGGCGCGACAATGCGATCGTTACGCACGTCGTAGCGGACCAGACGCTTGCCCTCGATCATCAGGATCACATCATCCGCCTGCGCGCCCTGCGGTCGCAGCGCATGGCAGTAATCGTCGGGCACCTCGCCCTGGAGTGGCGCTTTCCAGGCCGCGCGCACGTCATCCAGCGTGCTGCCCAGGGCCAGCGGGCCATAACCGTCCAGGCGGGCCGGACCGGGGCTGGCCTGCGCCTCCGCGGCAGCGGGCAGGGGGGGCGCAACAGGGGCCCCGGTCGCCGGGGCCGGGACCGCCGCTTCGACGTCCTTCGACGGGGTTTCCGGGCTGCGGTCGCAGCCGCCCAATGCCAGTGCGATGCCCAAGGCCATAACGCTTGCCAGCTGCTTCATGTGCGTCTCCTGCGATCAGTGCCGGGCAGCCTAGCGCGAACCCTGTGCAACGACTGCATGCAGGAACGTGATTGTCATCGCGGTTTCACCTACCGCGTTCAGGCTCGGCCTGCACCGCATCGACCCCACGCCCATGCAACCGCGCAAGACCGACCTCGCCCGTACCGCCCTGCAGGCCCACCGCGCGCCGCTGGACATGCGCCAGCGCCGCCTGCTGATCCTGTGCGATGGCCAGCGCGACCTGACCCAGCTCACCGGCATGATCGGGCCGGAAGCGTCGGTCATGGTGATCCAGCTCATCCAGGCCGGGTACCTGCAGTCGGCGGCCGAACCCGATCCCGCCCGGTCGACCGCACCCGAGCGCGTGGCAGCCGCAGGGGCCGCCCCGGTGGCGCCGCCGACCGAGCGCCGCCGCTCACTGGTAGCCGCGCGGATCTACGTGCTGGGCATCCTGGAACTGCAGCGGCACCCGCAGGCCGCCGCGCTGCTGCATGCGCTGCAGCAGGCGCGTAGCGATGATGCGGTGGTCGCCGGCCTGCATACCGCGTTGGCGGCACTGCCTGTGCTCACCTCGGCCGGCTATGCCGAGCGGGTCCGGCAGCGGTTGCTGGAAGTTCTGCCCAAGGAACAGGTCGACCGATTCCAGACGCTGTCAGCGTGATCGCGCATTGAACGATGCCGGTTGCCGGGGTTTACAGCGGCAGCGCCTGATCAGGGCCCTGTCAGCGCCGCAATCAGGGCCGCTGCAATTGCCGGTTCTTCAACGTGGCGCAGGTTGTCCAGGTTGAGGATATCGCCCTGCAGCTGCGCGTAGCGGCGAAGGCGGCGCGTGAGCACTTTGGTGGATGCGTCTTCGGGCACGGTCGACAGTGCCGCCAGCGCACGGCGCGCGCGTGCCGCCACATCGGGCAGGAACACATGGCGCGGATCGCGTGGCGGAATGATCGTGTCCAGCCGGCAGTTCTCGAACGACACGAAATCCAGCACGCAGGCGCTGAAATCCGCGTCCAGCCGGACCGGTGCCGAGGCGCTGAAGCGGACCTCCCTCAGCACGCCCTCAAAGCGGCATCCGGTCGTAGCGGCGGCGGGAAACCCGGTGTCGATGATCCGGCAGTCGAGGAAGGTGCAGTCCTCCAGCACACAGCCGTCGAACCGGCTCTGGCGGAAATCGCAGCGTTCGAACACGCACTGGCGGAACACGGTGTCATTGAGCCCGCTGGCGCCCAGATCGACGCGGGTGAACTGGCAGGCATCGACGATGTTGCGCGCGAAGAACCGCGCGCCGGAGAAGTCGCAACGCTCGAAGGTCGAGCGTTGCAGCGTGCATGCCTCGAAGATGGGGCCTGACAGGGCTGCCCCACGCAGTTGGAGATCCACGATCTGCTCGCCCACCAAGCGTGACTTGGCGGGCAGCGTCAACGCCGTTGACGCGGCGTGCAGCAGCGCCAGCGGCGTTTGCGGAAGCTCGGCGGTCACGCCTTGAAGTTCGCCTTCAAGCCCTGCCAGCACTGCTGGTAGTCACGCTGGCGGTGCGCGGCCTCCATCGCCTGCGCGGTCGGGCGGATTACCCCGCGGGTTTCGAACATGAAGGCCATGGTGTCCTTGATCACGTCCGGCTTGCTCAGGTCCGCGGCCGAGGCCTTGTCGAAGGTGGCCGCATCCGGCCCGTGCCCGCTCATGCAGTTGTGCAGCGAGGCACCACCAGGCACGAAACCGGCCGCCTTGGCGTCGTAGGCACCGTGGATGAGGCCCATGAATTCACTGGCGATGTTGCGGTGGAACCACGGCGGGCGGAACGTGTCCTGCGCCACCAGCCAACGCGGCGGGAAGATCGCGAAATCCATGTTGCTGGTGCCGGGCGTATCGCTGGGCGAGTGCAGCACCAGGAAGATGGACGGGTCCGGATGGTCGTGGCTGATCGAGCCGATGGTGTTGAAGCGGCGCAGGTCGTAGCGGTACGGCGCGTAGTTGCCGTGCCAGGCCACCACGTCCAGCGGCGAATGATCGATGGGCGCGCGCCACAACTGGCCACCGAACCTGGCGATCAGTTCGAAGTCGCCCTGGAGGTCTTCGAAGGCGGCCTGCGGGGTTTCGAAATCACGCGGGTTGGCCAGGCCGTTGGAGCCGATCGGCCCCAGGTCGGGCAGTTTCAGCAGCGCGCCGAAGTTTTCGCAGATATAGCCGCGCGCCTGGCCATCGGGCAGCTCGACGCGGAAGCGTACGCCGCGCGGGATCACCGCGATCTGCTGCGGTTCGATCTCGATCACGCCGAACTCGGTGAGCAGGCGCAGCCGGCCCAGTTGCGGCACGATCAACAGTTCGCCATCGGCATTGTAGAAATAGCGGCCCTGCATGTCGGCGTTGGCCGCATACAGGTGGATGCCCACGCCGTGGTGGGCATCGGTTGAGCCGTTGCCGCCCACGGTGTACAGGCCATCGATGAAATCGGTGGGCGTGCCGGGCAACGGCAACGGGTCCCAGCGCAACTGGTTGGGTGACACCGCGCCCGTGGCGAAGTCGCCGTGCAGGTGCGGCTGGGCATAGGCGCTGAACTGGCCATGCGCCACCGCCGGACGGATCCGGTACACCCAACTGCGCCGGTTGCTGCCGCGCGGTGCGGTGAAGGCGGTGCCCGACAACTGTTCGGCATACAACCCGTGCGCAACCCGTTGCGGCGAGTTGCGACCTACCGGCAAGGCGCCGGGGACGGCTTCGGTGGCGAACTCGTTGCCGAAACCAGTCTGGTAACCACGGGCGGTGATGGAGGTGCTCATCTGTGCGTGTCCTGGCGGGGCCTGGGAGAAGTGCGGCCGGGCAGAGCCCGGCGCTACAGCCGGCGTTACGTTACAGCACGCCGCGCTTCATCTGGTCGCGTTCGATGCTCTCAAACAGCGCGGTGAAGTTGCCTTCGCCGAAGCCTTCGTTGCCCTTGCGCTGGATGATCTCGAAGAAGATCGGGCCGATCGCGTTGGTGGTGAAGATCTGCAGCAGCTTGCGCTGCTTGGTTTCCGGATCGGCGTCGATCAGGATCTTGTTCTTGGCCAGGCGCGCCACGTCTTCGCCGTGGTTGGGCACACGCAGGTCGATCACGTCGAAATAGGTGTCCGGGGTATCCAGGAATTCCACGCCCTGCGCGCGCATCGCTTCCACGGTGTCGTAGATGTTGTCGGTGAAGCAGGCGATGTGCTGGATGCCCTCGCCCTTGTAGGCGTCCAGGTATTCGTTGATCTGGCTCTTCGGATCGGACGATTCGTTGAGCGGGATGCGCACGATGCCGTCCGGTGCGGTCATTGCCTTGGACACCAGGCCGGTCTTGAGGCCCTTGATGTCGAAATAGCGGATCTCGCGGAAGTTGAACAGGCGCTCGTAGTAATCCGACCACTGCTGCATGTTGCCGAAGTACAGGTTGTGGGTGAGGTGGTCGATGAAGGTCAGGCCGAACCCGGTCGGGCGCGGATTGACGCCTTCGATCGGCGCGTAGTCGGCATCGAACATGCTGCCGTGGCTGCCGTAGCGGTCCACCAGGTACAGCATGCAGTCGCCGATGCCCTTGATCACCGGGGCCGGCACCGCCTTGCTTTCCGGCTTGAAGTCGATCGGTTCGGCACCGTTGCCGAGCGCCATCTGGAAGACCTCATCACCGGGCTTCTGGAACCGGATCGCAAAGCCACAGGCGCAGGGGCCGTGCTTTTCGGCGAAGTCCGAGGCGAACGAATCGGGCTCTTCATTGACCAGGAAGTTGACGTCGCCCTGGCGGTACACGGTGATCGCACGCTGCTTGTGGCGCAGCACCGCGGTGAAGCCCATCCTGCGGAAATAGTCGTGCAGTTCAGCGCCCCGGCCGGCCGGCGCGGCGAACTCGACGAACTCGAAACCGTCGATGCCCATCGGGTTTTCGAAGGTGGTGACCTGCATGCCCGGATCGGGTGCGTGGGATGCGGTGCTCAGTTGGCTGGTCATGATGTGGCTCCAAAACAGGTCCGCATCGGAAAAAACCAGGTGCGGGAGGCGGGCAGACCCGCGAGAATGCGGAGTCCGGAACTAAGGTTTATAGTTTCACATGAAACCACCATCAAGGTGCACCGCAGCATGAGCCCGCCCGATCCCAGCAGCCACAGCATCCGCGCCTCGCACGCCCTGCTCGACCTGGAGCAGTTCCTGCCGTACCGGTTGAGCGTGTTGTCCAACCGGGTCAGCGGCAATATCGCCAAGCTGTATGGGGACCGGTATGGTCTGGCGATCCCGGAATGGCGGGTCATCACCATCCTGGCGCTGTATCCGGGCTCCTCGGCCAGCGAGGTCTCCGACCGCACCGCGATGGACAAGGTGGCCGTCAGCCGTGCCGTGGCCAGACTGCTCGAGCGGGGCTTCATCAAACGTGAAACCCACGGCGATGACCGCCGCCGCTCGGTGCTGGCACTGTCGGCGGCCGGCTTCGAGGTGTACGAGACCATCGCCCCGCTGGTGATCGAGATCACCCGCAAGCTGATGTCGGTACTGAGCGAGGACGAGGAGCAGATGCTGGAAACCCTGATCCTGCGCCTGGCCGGGGAAGGCCTGCAGAAGATGGACGAGGGTTGAGACAGGCGGTAGCGATAGCGCATTCGCGCTTCCGCTCCCACGCTTTGCTGCGCAAGACGCGCCTCCTCAGCATCATCCATGCCCGCGCCTTCGGCGCGCACCCTTGAACTCCAGGGGGCTTTCCTCCAGACAGCGTACCCACCACCGTTGGGTACCTACCCCGGTAGGCAACGACCGTTGGTGGTTGCAGGTCAGCTCAGATGCTTGCGCCGCGCATGCACCCACGGGGCGGCCAGCGCGCCGATGGCCCCGCCGGCAAACGCCAGCGAGGCGGCCACCACTGCCGCTTCAATGGCATTGGGCAGGGCCAGGGCAGCCAGCACCAGCAGCGCCGATGGCAAGCCGATGAAGGTGGCCATGAAGTAGCCCCAGCGCGGCGCCCAGGTGCCCACCTGGAGCAGGCTGACCGGCATCCAGGTTTCAGCCGAGGCGTCCTGTTTGACCTTGGCCGCCACCTTGGTCAGGTCTACTTCCACCGGGCCCTTGCCGGTGCGCGCACTGGCCAGCATCTGCGCCACTTCGTCCACCGGTGGAAACGAGGTGGGCCAGGTGGCCGGCGCGGTCACGCCATAGGCGGTCAACAGCGGCACGCTGATCCACGGTGCCAGCAGCGGCCGCAGCTTGCGCCGGTCCAGCACGCACCACAGTTGGCTCACGCCATTGGCGACCACCCCATACAGGGCAAGCTGGCCCGGTTCGGGATAGGGCAACATGCTGACCCGGGCGGCCATGCTGTCATAGCCCATCTGGCGCAGGAACCCCGGCCGCGTGCGGCCTTCATGCGCCCAGGCCAGGCCCAGCGCGCCCACCAGGTAGGCTTCGGCCGGGTCTTTGACCCCGGCGTTGGCGCGGTCGTCGCTGGCCAGGAAGAACGCCAGCGACTTGGGCTCGTCCACGTCGTCACGGTCCCACCGCCCCGCGTCCCCCAGCACGTGCTTGAGTGGCAGCCGGGCCGGCGCGGTTTCTGCCTTGGCGGCGTTCTGCAGGAACGGCAACACCGACAGCACGAACGCCTGCAGGTCCACCGCGCGCAGGCCGTTGCCCTGCCACTCGACCGGCAGCAGGCCAGCCAGCGCCGGGTTGCGCGCCAGCACGTCCAGCTGCGTCTTTTGTTCCACCAGTTTCTGCACCGCCGCCTTGAGCAGCACGTTGTCGGGCACGGCCACCAGCGGCAGGCGGTAGCGGATGGCGCCGGGGGCAGGCGTGTCGGCCTCCGGGTCGGGCGTGTCGAGCGCGCCGTGATCGTCCAGCAGCGTCTCCACCGGCGGCAGGCTTACGCCGGTCGGTGCATCGAGGAGGGTGTCGGTGGTGTTGTCGCTGGTGCCCGGCTGCATGCGTATCGATCCGTCGGTTGTGCGCCACTGACAGCGCGGCATGAGGTCCTTGGAGATAACGGCAGCGGCAGCGGAACATTGAGGTTGCATGCCGCCCGGAAGACGTTTTTCCGGCCGGGGCACATGTGCGCAGGAGAATGCCGGCCGCTACGGGGCGCTTCACGCGCGCGGGACCCAAGCGCAGACACCGTCCCCAAGAAGGTCCTTCTTCCCTCTGAGGGGAGCACCTTGTTGCAAGGGCCGTTGCAACGTGAGCACGACGCTAGGCGGGTGGCACGCGGGTGACCGAGTGTGCAGGCGCCGCTTGGATCGGCTGGCGTCTCCGATCGGGCCGGTCGCGCGCGTGAGGGCCCCGTAGCAGCCGGTAGGCCCCTGGCGCAAATGTCCCCCGGCCGCGTGGCGGCCTCCTCCTTTATTTTGCCCAGGAGCCTATCGGCTGCTACGGGGCTCGGCTTGCGGTACGGGCGGGGAGCCGGGCCTTTTTGATGGCCGTTGGTGGGTCGGGCGCTGGGCCGCTATGCC
The DNA here is from genome assembly GCA_021733645.1 of Bacillus subtilis subsp. subtilis. Classification (GTDB taxonomy): domain Bacteria; phylum Pseudomonadota; class Gammaproteobacteria; order Xanthomonadales; family Xanthomonadaceae; genus Stenotrophomonas. Next base: position 18,125 of record JAHREJ010000041.1, read on the forward strand.
CTTTCCGGCGAATGTCCCCCGGCGTCGGCCTGCGGCCGCCCCCTCCTCCTTTACTTCGCCTCCAAGGGCATAGCGGCCCAGCGCCCGACCCACCAACGGCTGCGCCTGGAAAGCGTCAAGGCACGTTTCTGATTGCCTCACATATAGGCGAAAAACCAAAAAAAAGCCGCGGAATCCGCGGCTTTTTCGGTTACGGCGCCTTGGGCGACGCCCAGTCCTTCATGAAGGCGAAGAACCGCGTGCGGTCGTAGCCTTTGGGCTGACCTTTGGCCGCCTCCAGCTCACCGGTGAACTGCGAGTGCAGCAGCGTGCCGTCAGCGTCGAGCACGAACAGGTGCGGGTAGCCCTTGATCGCCGGGAACTGCGCCAGGAACGCCGCGTTCTCGTTGTCTTCGCTGTAGTTGACCTTCATCCACACAAAGTTGGCATCGCGGAAGCTGCGGATCTGCGCATCGCCCTCGATGAAGGCATCCATCAGGTGGCACCACGAGCACCACTCCCCGCCCACATCCAGCACGATCCGCTTGCCACTACGCTGGGCCTCGGCCTTGGCCGTGGCCAGGTCGGCGACCGGGTCGCGGCCCGGATCGAACTGCGCGTTGAGCGCGGCAATGGCCGCCACATCCGCGGCCGCCGGGGTATCGCCCGATGCCACCGGCGCGCCGGGATCGGCGACTGGTGGCGTCTGCTGCGCGGTATCCAGCGGCTGCGCAGGCGCAGCGGTGGGCGCCGACGACGGTGTGCAGGCAGCCAGCAGCCCGGCCACGATCAGCGAACACCCCCATGCCTGCATGCGCATCGCCGACCTCACTTGACGCCGTGCATCAGCTTGTTGATCTGCGGGGCGAGCACGAACAGCAGCACGCCGGAAATGATCAACGCCCAGAAACCGAAGGTGTAGCCCTTCAGCGCCGACTCCACGGTCATGCCGCCTTCGCCGCTGACCACGCCGGCGAAGATGCCCGACAGGTTGTTGCCGATGCCGGTGGACAGGAACCAGCCCCCCATGCCGAAGCCGACCAGGCGCACCGGTGCCAGCTTGGTCACCATCGACAGGCCGATCGGCGACAGGCACAGCTCACCGACCGACTGGATGACGTAGACCATGAACAGCGTCCAGAACGGGATCTTGCCGTCCACCACCATGCTCGACAGGGCCAGCATCAGCAGCGCGAAGGCCGCGCCGTTGAACAGCAGGCCCAGGCCGAACTTGCGCGGGATCGACGGATTGGCGCGCCCCAGCTTGATCCAGATCCAGGCGATGATCGGGGCCAGGGTGATGATGGCCACCGAGTTGACCGACTGGAACCACGCGGTCGGGAAGGTCCAGCCGCCGAGCTTGCGGTTGACGATCTCATCGGCCAGGAAGGTGAAGGAGCTGCCGGCCTGTTCGAAGAACATCCAGAACATCACGTTGAAGACGAAGATGATCAGCATGGCGATCACGCGGTCGCGCTGGACCTTGCCTTCGCGGATGCCTTCGACCAGCAGCAGCACGCCCAGCGCGATGAACATCACGCCCAGGATCCAGGCCAGCGCGGTGGCGCCGGTGGACAGCAGGAAGAAGGCGACCGGGATGGCCACGATCGCGCCCACGAACACCATGACGATGCGGCCGTACCCTTCGGCGCCCACCGGCGGCGCGCCGATGCCCTTCAGGCCGGCGCGGCCGACGTAGAACCACGCCAGGCTGACCAGCATTCCGATGCCCGAGGCGATGAAGACCATCTTGTAGGACGGCATGGCCTGGGTGCCGAACACCTGCTCGGCCAGCCACTGGGTCAGCACCGGGGCAATCATCGCGCCGATGTTGATGCCCATGTAGAAGATGGTGAAGCCCGAATCGCGCCGCTCATCCTTCAGGCCGTACAGCTTGCCGACCATGGTGGAGATGTTGGGCTTGAACAGGCCGTTGCCGATGATGATCGTGGCCAGGCCCAGCTCGAACACTTCCTTGTTCGGCATGGCGACCATGAACAGGCCGGCGGCCATGATCACCGCGCCAGTGAGGATCGAGCGTTGGTACCCCAGTACCCGGTCGGCCACATAACCACCGAAGATGGCCGCAGCGTAGACCAGCGCCAGATAGGCACCGTAAGTGCGGCTGGCGGCGGCCTGGCCGGCCGAGTCGCCTTCGAAGAACTGCGACACGATATACAGCACCAGCGCCCAGCGGATGCCGTAGAACGCGAAGCGCTCCCAGAATTCGGTCATGAACAGCATCCACAACGGGCGCGGATGGCCCAGCGTGGTCTTGAACTCCGGCAACGCCGGGTCGGGAATGGATTTCGCGGCGGCGTCTACGCTCATGCGGGATTCCTGGGTTCGGTGGAAGACATGCACGTCCGATGTGCGAACAGCGCGGGAGAATCCCAGACCAACGGCGTTCACGTCAAATACACGCCGATCCCTGCAGGTGGTGGCCTGCTCGATGAACTTGCATCTGAAACTGCCGGCCCGCAGCCCCCGGCGCAGCAACGGCGGGGCCTGCGGCCAGCCCCACGGTCATCAGGGCGTCATCATGAATGGGGCAATCGGCCCCGGCAGACGATCAGGCGTCCGGTGGCATCGGGTCGTCGTTGCGGATCGTGGTGCGCACCTGGAACAGCTCCGGGAAGAAGGTCAGCTCCAGTGCCTGGCGCAGGAACCCCACCCCGCTGGAGCCGCCGGTGCCGCGCTTGAAGCCGATCACCCGCATCACCGTGCGCATGTGACGGAAGCGCCACAGCTGGAAGGCGGTTTCCAGGTCCACCAGGTCCTCGCACAGCGAATACTCGCGCCAGAAGCGGTCGGTGTTCTGGTAGATCCGCTCGAACACCGGGTGCAGGGCGTCGTCGGCCACGTGTGGCTGCTGCCAGTCGCGGCCGGTGTACTCGGCCGGCACCGGATGGCCGAAGCGGGCCAGGTAGCGCAGGAATTCCTCGTACAGGCTGGGCGCATCCAGCACTTCCTGCAGCTGGGCCTGGCCGGCCGGGTCGTGCGAGAACACCTGCAGCATCTGCGCGTTCTTGTTGCCCAGCAGGAACTCGATATAGCGGTACTGCAGCGACTGGAAGCCCGACGACGGGCCCAGCACGTCGCGGAAGCCCATGTATTCGGACGGGGTCAGGGTTTCCAGCACCGACCACTGCTCGGTCAGCTGGCGCAGCACCTGCTTGCTGCGCGCCAGCACCTTGCGGCACTGCCAGACCTCGTCGCGCTGCAGGAAGCCGATCGCCGCGCGCAGCTCGTGGGCCAGCAGCTTCAGCCACAGCTCGGAGGTCTGGTGCTGGATGATGAAGAGCATCTCATCGTGGTGCGGCGGGTTGGACAGCGGCTGCTGGGCGCTGAGGAGCTGGTCCAGCCGCAGGTAGCCGGCGTAGGTCAGGCGCCCCTCCAGATCGGTGTGGATGCCGGCTTCAAGGTCGCGTTGGTTCTTCTCGACGGACATGGCGTGGGCCAAATGAGGGGGTCAAAGGGTAGCGCACAGCATGCGCTCCCGGGCGGGCAGGCCCATGCGGCGGCGTGTGGTGCCCGGCCGGCGCTGTTTTCTGCGCGGCCAGGCCGTTGACGGCGCTCCCCGGCCGGCCCGCGCGCACGCCGCTCATGCCCGGTTGCAGCAACTGAATACGTTGCAGTCATTGGCATTGCACGGCGCTGATGGGGTATACCGGGGCAATGTCCACCGGGACACTTGCTGCGGCGCAAGACGGCTTTTTCGTACGTCTTCCTTAACATGGCAATTCATATCATTTGTAACTTCCTGTCGAAGGTGCAGTACGCAATGACGGTTGCCGCTGAGTTCAAGATTGAATACCTGCAGTATCTGGACACGGACGGCACGCTCGTCCGCGATGACCTGCCCGATGCCCTGCGCGACCCGCGCGCGCTGCTGCCGATGTTCAAGCAGATGCTGTTCGTGCGCGTGTTCGATGGCAAGTCCATCGCGCTGCAGCGCACCGGCAAGCTGGGTACCTACGCGGCCTGCCTGGGCCACGAAGCCGCGCACGTGGGCATTGGCGCGTCGATGCAGAAGGACGACGTGTTCGCACCGTCCTACCGCGAGTACGGCGCGATGTTCATGCGTGGCGTGCGCCCGCACGACGTGCTGATGTACTGGGGCGGCGACGAGCGGGGCAACGATTACGGCGGCAACGCGGCCAAGGACTTCCCGTTCTGCGTGCCGATCTCCACCCAGTGCCTGCATGCCGCCGGCGCTGCGCTGAAGTTCAAGCTCAACAACGAAAAGCAGATCGCGGTGGCGGTGTGCGGCGATGGCGGCAGCTCCAAGACCGACTTCTACGCCGCGCTCAATTCCGCCGGTGCCTACAAGCTCCCGCTGATCCTGTGCATCGTCAACAACGGCTGGGCCATCTCGGTGCCGCGTTCGGCCCAGACCGGTGCCGAAACGCTGGCCCAGAAGGGCCTGGCCGGCGGCCTGTTCTGCCTGCAGGTGGACGGCAACGACCTGATCGCCGTGATGGCTGCCATGCTGCAGGCACGCGAGCGTGCGTTGGCCGGCGACGGTGGCACCGTGCTGGAACTGATGACCTACCGCCTGTCCGACCACACCACCGCCGATGACGCCCGCCGCTATCGCGACGACGCCGAAGTGAAGGATGCCTGGCTGCGCGAGCCGATGCTGCGCCTGCGCAAGTACCTCACCAACGCCGGGGTGTGGAGCGAAGCCGAGGAAGCGGCCTGGACCGCCGAGTGCGGCAAGCGCGTGGACGAGGAAGTGAACCTGTACCTCAATACCCCGGTGCAGCCGGTGGAGGCGATGTTCGACTTCCTCTACGCCGATCCGCCGCAGGACCTGCTGGCCCAGCGTGCCCAGGCCATCGCCCTGGAGCAGCGTCATGGATGAGATCAAGAACGGCGCCTCCGGCGCGCAGACCAACGCCGCCGACAGCGCCGCCGTCGCGCGCGGAGAAGAAGCCATGACCACCACCCCGATCACTCTCATCGAAGCCATCACCCAGGCCCTGGCCTGGGAGCTGGAGCACGACAAGTCGGTGCTGGTGCTGGGCGAAGACGTGGGCGTCAACGGCGGCGTGTTCCGCGCCACCGCCGGCCTGCAGCAGCGCTTCGGTGCCGACCGCATCCTGGACACCCCGCTGGATGAAACCACCATTGCCGGCCTGACCATCGGCCTGGCCGCGCAGGGCATGAAGCCGGTGGCCGAAGCCCAGTTCGATGGTTTCATGTACCCGATGGTGGACCACATCATCTGCCACGCCGCACGCCTGCGTTACCGCACCCGTGGCCGCCTGCACTGCCCGATGGTGCTGCGCGTGCCGTGGGGCGGCGGCATCCGTGCGCCGGAACACCACAGCGAAGCCAACGAATCCATCTTCACCAACGTGCCGGGCCTGCGCGTGGTGCTGCCGTCTTCCCCGCAGCGTGCCTATGGCCTGCTGCTGGCCGCGATCCGCGAGCCGGATCCGGTGATCTACATGGAGCCCAAGCGCATCTACCGCCAGTACAAGGAAGTGGTCGTCAACGACGGCGAAGCCTTGCCGCTGGATGTGTGCTTCGTGCTGCGTGATGGCACCGACGTGACCCTGGTGACCTGGGGCGCACAGGTGAAGGAAGCGCTGGAAGCGGCCGACAAGCTGGCCGGCGAAGGCATCAGTGCCGAAGTGATCGACGTGGCCACGCTGCGTCCGCTGGACTTTGCCACCATCGCCGAATCGGTAGCCAAGACCGGACGCTGCGTGATCGTGCAGGAGGCGCCGAAGACGGCCGGCTTCGGTGCGGAGATCGCCGCGCGCCTGGCCGAGGAATCGCTGTACGACCTGCTGGCCCCGGTCGAACGCGTCACCGGCTATGACACCCACATTCCGTTGTTCCGCCTGGAAATGAAGTACCTGCCCAGCGTGGACCGGATCGTCAGCGCGGCCAAACGCGCCATTGCGGCAGGCTGACATGCGGGCCCGCCTGCTAGGCCCGTACCGCAGCCAGTATCCCAACCCGCTCCGGTTCCGCACCGGCCAGATCGTCGAACTGGGTGTTCGTGACGAGGAATGGCCGGCATTTGCCTGGGTACGCACCGATGACGGGCGTGCCGGCTGGGCACCGGTGGCGTGGTTGCAGTTGCTGGACGATGGTCGCGCAGAGGCCCTGCGCGACTATGACGCCCGCGAACTGGACGTGGACAGCGGTGAACTAGTCAAACTGCATCATGAACACGGTGGTTGGTGGTGGTCCGAGCGCGCGAACGGCGCGACGGGCTGGCTGCCGGCCCGCGATCTCGAACTGCTGGAAGAGAACTGCACATGAGTGAGAACAAGAATTTCCACCTGCCCGACCTCGGCGAAGGCCTGCCCGACGCCACCATCGTGGAGTGGTTCGTCAAGGTAGGCGACGTGATCGCGCTGGACGCGCCGCTGGTTTCCATGGAGACCGCCAAGGCCGTGGTTGAAGTGCCCTCCCCGTTCTCGGGCAAGGTGCTGGCGCTGGCCGGCGGTGAAGGCGACATCATCCCCACCGGCAGCGTGCTGGCCCAGTTCGAACTGGACCCGAACATGCCCCAGCGCGCCGATGGCCAGGACACCGGCCACAGCCACGGGCATGCTGCTCCGGCGGCCGCGCCCACCCCGCCGCCGGTACCGGTAGCGGCTGAAGAAGCCAAGCCCGAGCGCGATGACGCCGGCACCGTGGTCGGTGCGATGCAGAGCTCCAATGCCGTGCACGCCGAACAGGCCGTGGCCGTTGGCGGGGTCAAGGCCGTGCCGGCGGTGCGCGCCACCGCGCGCAAACTGGGCGTGGACCTCACCCGTGTACGTGCCACCGGCACCGATGGCGCGGTGACCATGGCCGACGTCAAGCAGGCTGCTGCCGATGGCAGTGCGAAGGTGGGTGCCGCACCGGCCCCGACGCGCGCTGCCGTGGCCGCCCCGGTTGCCGCTGCCGCCGCCCCGGTCGCACGCACGTCCGAAGCACGCACGCCGCTGTCGGCCGCAGGCCGTCCGATGCGCACCCAGCCGCCGGGCGTGGTCGCCAAGGGCCAGCCGGAACCGCTCAAGGGCGTGCGCCGCAACATGGCACGGGTGATGGCCGATGCGCACAGCAAGGTCGTGCCGACCACGCTGAACGACGACGCCGACATCCACGCCTGGGTGCCGGGCAACGACGTCACCGCGCGCCTGGTGCGCTCGATCGTGGCGGCCTGCCAGAAGGTACCGGCGCTCAATGCGTGGTTCGACGGCGATGCGCTCACCCGCACGCTGCACAACCAGGTGGACATCGGCATCGCGGTGGACACCGACGACGGCCTGTTCGTGCCCGCCCTGCGCAATGCCGACATGCTCGACGCGCGCGGCATCCGTGAAGGTGTGAACCGTCTGCGCGAGCAGGTGGAATCGCGTTCCATCGCCGCCTCCGAACTGAGTGGCTACACCATCTCGCTGTCCAACTTCGGCATGTTCGCCGGCCGCTACGCGACCCCGGTCGTGGTGCCGCCGTGCGTGGCCATCGTCGGTGCCGGCCGCGCCCGCCACCAGATGACCCCGGTGATGGGCGGCGTGGAAGCGCACAAGGTGATCCCGCTGTCGGTGACCTTCGACCACCGCGCGGCCACCGGCGGCGAAGCCGCGCGCTTCCTGCGCGCGATGCTGGATGACCTGGCGTTGGCCAGCTGATGCGGTAGTTGTCGGCGGTTGTTCGGCAGACAATGATGGAAATGACAACGGCCACCGCAAGGTGGCCGTTGTCGTTTGCGAACACCGGCACACCCCACACGGTAGCGCCGAGCCATGCTCGGCTGCGCTCTGCGCGGGCGGTTTGGTGTGCGTGTGGAGCTTCTGCCGAGCATGGCTGGGCACTACCGGTGGCCTTGCTGCCCCCCCCACACGGTAGAGCCGAGCCATGTGCTCGGCTGCGCTCTGCGCGGGCGGTTTGGTTTACGTGTGAGGCTTCTGCCGAGCATGGCTCGGCACTACCGGTGGCCTTGCTGCCCCCCACACGGTAGAGCCGAGCCATGCTCGGCTGCGCTCTGCGCGGGCGGTTTGGTTTACGTGTGAGGCTTCTGCCGAGCATGGCTCGGCACTACCCGTTTCAGGCCAGGGCGGCAGAGTCGACGATGTGTACGCCCGGGCGCGGTGCCAGTGCGGCCTCCACCATTGCCGCGGCGATGTTGGCCGCCGGATTGATCCGCCAGGCACGCGGCAACACCGGGCCCAGTACCCCCAGGACGGCGCTGGCCAGGTGTTCGCCGGTGCGCCGCTCGGCGCGCTCGCCGCCGATCAGGCCCGGCCGCACCAGGGTCAGCGAGGGGTAGCCCAGGCCGCGCAGGTCCTGTTCCAGCCGGCCCTTGACCTGGTTGTAGAAGATCCGAGAGCCGGCATCGGCGCCCATCGCCGAGTTCAGCACGAAGGCATGCGCGCCGTGCGCCTGGGCCAGGGTGGACACCTGCAGCGGGTAGTCGTGATCGATGCGGGCAAACACCTCGCGGCTGCCGGCCTGCCTGATCGTGCTGCCAAGCGCGCAGATCACCGCATCCACCGCCCACCAGGGCGCATCGACAGGCAGCCGCTCGAAGTCCACCACCGGGTTGTGCAGGACCGGGTCGGTCACCTCCAGCGGGCGCCGGGTCGGGGCGATCACCGCGTCGCAGCGCGCGTCGTCCAGCACCTGCTGCAGCACCTGCCCGCCCACCAGCCCGGTTGCACCCACCAGCATCACCTTCATCGCACGCTCCTGCCATCAGATTGCCTACCATCGTGGCATACCCGCAGTGGCGGGCATGCGTTCAAGCCAGCCTGCTCGGCGCCGATACTGTTCCAACCTCCCTACCGCCCCGGCGACCGACGCCGGTCATCCGCCAAGGACCTGCCGCATGACCGACCCGCATGACGCCCCTCCCAGCCCCGGCACCGCCGTGGGCCGGCTGCTGTCGCGGCGCCAGGCCCAGACCGCGGTGATCGACGCCGGCAACGTGGCGGCTCCCGGCCCCAAAGGCGGTTCCAGCGCGATGCTGCAGCGCCTGTTCGCCGGCGCCGACAGCCCCGAGCCACTGCTGGCCGCCTTCGCCCACGGCATGTCCACCCTGCCCGGTGAACTGGGCGACATGGGCCTGCGCCTGCAGTCGGCCCAGCGCAGCGCGGACTGGGTCAGCTACGGCCGGGCCATGCGCCAGCTGATCGACAAGTACATCCGCACCATCGAGCAGGAAACCCCCGATGGCCAGCCCGACAGCGTGCGCCTGCGCGAGTTGCTGCGTCACACCCTGGGCGTAACGGTGGCCAGCCTGCTGCAGAACATGCCCGAGCTGAAAGACGAGCCGGTGCAGATCGCCGCCGAGCTGCGCCACTGGCATCCCGGCCAGCCGCTGCAGCCGCTGGAGCTGCGCCTGCGCGAACTGACCCACCAGATCGGGGTGCGCAGCGACGGCTGGCAGGAACAGCAGGAACTGCTGCTGAGTCTGTTCGACCTGCTGCTGGACAACATTGGCGAACTGCTGGACGACAGCAGCTGGCTGCACGGCCAGGTACACGCGGTACGTGCCCTGATCGGCGGCCCGCTGGACCGCGACTCGGTCGAACAGGCGCGGGTCAACCTGCGCGAAGTCATCTACAAACAGGGCCTGCTCAAGCAGGGCATCAGCGAATCCAAGGCCGCGATGAAAGGCGTGATGGGTGGCTTCATCGAACGCCTGGACGGGATGGCCGTCAGCACCGGCGAGTACCACGACCGCATCAGCAGTTATGCCTTGGCCTTGAAGGAAGCGCGCAGCATTGCCGACCTCAACCAGCTGCTGCAGGACGTGCTGCAGGACACCGGCCGCGTGCAGGAACAGGCGCTGCAGGCACGCGACCACCTGGGCAATGCCCGCCGCGAGGTGGAGCAGGCCGAAGCGCGTATCGCCGAGCTGGAGCAGGAACTGCGCGATGTGTCCGGGCTGGTGCGCACCGACCCGCTGACCGGCGCGCTCAACCGCCGCGGTTTCGATGAGCTGGTCGAGCGCGAACTGGCCCGTGCCGGCCGCCATGCACACCCGCTGGCGCTGGCGCTGATCGACCTGGACGACTTCCACCAGACCAACGCCGCACACGGCCATGCCGGCGGCGATGCGGTGCTGCGCCACCTGGTGGCGGTGTGCCAGCTGCACCTGCGCAGTACCGATGCGATCGCCCGGCTTGGCGGCGACGAATTCGTGCTGCTGCTGCCGGAAACCCCGGGCGCAGACAGCATGTCCACCCTGCAACGGCTGCAACGCTCGCTCGCCCAGCGCCCGCTGCCGCTGGATGAGCAACGGGTGCCGGTGCACTTCAGCGCAGGCGTGGCGCAATGGCTGCCCGGCGAAAGTGCCGATGCCCTGCTGCGCCGCGCCGATGCCGCGCTGTATGCGGCCAAGCGGATCGGCAAGAACCGCGTGCACGCCGCCGACGCCCCCAGCTGATCATCGCCGGGCTGTGATATCGGCCGCGCCGGTGCGAATCATCCCGGTATGCCCATGACGATGACCACCGACGACCCCCGAACCCGCTTCGCCAGCCTGCTGGCGCAGCATCGTGGCATCGTGCTGAAGATCGCGCGCGGCTACTGCGCCCATCAGGAAGACCGGCTCGACCTGATCCAGGACATCAGCGTGCAGGCCTGGGATGCGTTCGACAGCTTCGATCCGGCGCGGGCGCGCTTCTCCACCTGGCTGTACCGGGTGGCGTTGAACGTGGCCATCTCCCAGCTGCGCCGGCAGCAGCTGCGCCAGCGCCACCACGCCCCGCTGGACGAGGAAACCCTGCCGGCCGATGCAGCTGCCCCGGCCGAGCAGCGCCACGCGCTGCACCAGCTGGAAGCGGCGATCCGTGCCCTGCCACCGCTGGACCGGGCCCTGATGCTGCTGCACCTGGACGACTACGACCACCGCCAGATCGCCGACATCCTGGGCATCAGCAGCGCCAACGTCTCCACCCGCCTGCACCGTCTGCGCCAGCAGCTGCGCGCACGTTTCGACCCCACGCCCTGAGGTTATGGCCATGCACACCGATCCCCTCAAGCACCTGTGGCAGCAGCACGACGGCAACGCGGACAGCGAAGAAGCCGCAGCGATGGACGCCTGGCGCCGCCACCGCCAGCACGCCGTCCAGCGCCAGTTGTCCGCGTTCGGCGCGGTGCAGGTGATGCAGCTGCTGTTCTGGCTGGGGCTGGCGATCTATTGCGGCAGCATCTGGTGGTCACGCCCGTCGCTGACGGTCATGGTCAGCGCAATGGCGCTGCATGGCTATTGCGTGGCGGTCATCATCGCCAGCGTGGCGCGGCTGCACCTGCGCCGGCAACTGCGGCCCGACCAACCGGTGCTGGAACAATCCCGCCGCCTGGCCGCGCTGCGCACGCAGACCGCCGTGGGCGAACTGCTGCTGGGCCTGCCGTGGTGCTGGTTGTGGCTGGCGGTGCCGATACTGCTGTTCTGGCAGCTGTGGGGCGTGGACCTGTCGGTGTATGTCGCCGGCGTGCTGTGGATTTCCCTGGTGGCTGGCATCGCGCTGATGACCGCCCTGCTGGTGCTGGCACGGCGCTGGCAGCGGCGCGCCCCGCACTCGCCGCGCCTGCAACGGGCCATCGACAGCCTTTCCGGGCGTCGCCTGGCCCGCGCGCGCGCCGAACTGGACGCGCTACGGGGGTGGAGCGCGGCTTAATCGTAGCGCCGGGCTCTGCCCGGCGGCGTCCACCTCAGTGCGCGGCTTTCTTCCCGCGCAGCTTCTGGACGCCCATCACCGCCGCCAGCACGATCGCGCCGGCGATCACGCCGACCACCATGTTGGCCAGCGCGTTGATCAGCCAGCCCCACTGGCCTTCGCCCCCCAGGCCCACCACGAAATGGTGCAGCGCCGGTACGTTGTGCACCAGGATGCCGCCGCCCACCAGGAACATCGCCGCGGTGCCGGCCACCGACAGGAACTTCATCAGCCACGGTGCGGCGATCAGCAGGCCACGGCCGAGTGCAGCCAACCCGGCGCCCTTGCGCGACAGGTACAGGCCCAGGTCGTCCAGCTTCACGATGCCGGCCACCAAGCCGTACACGAACACGGTCATGCCCAGTGCGATCACCACCAGCGCGGTGACCTGGTTGAGGAACGGCGCCGCCGACACCACGCCCAGCGACAGCACGATGATCTCGGCCGACAGGATGAAGTCGGTGCGTACCGCGCCTTTCACCTTCTCGCCTTCCCAGGCCACCATATCCACCTGTTCATCGGCCAGCGCCTTCACCCGCTCGGCCTTGTGCTGCTGGTCCTCCTGCTCGGAATGCAGGAAGCGGTGCGCCAGCTTCTCCACGCCCTCAAAGCACAGGAACGCGCCGCCGATCATCATCAGCGGCACCACGATCGGCACCGGGTAGCCCTTGCCGCGCAGCCAGGCTTCCAGCGCGCTGATGGCCAGTGCGGCCGGCACCAGGATCGCCTTGTTCACCAGCGAGCCCTTGGCCACCGCCCACACCACCGGCAGCTCACGGTTGGCGTTCACCCCGGTCACCTGCTGCGCGTTCAGCGCCAGGTCGTCGCCCAGCACGCCGGCGGTTTTCTTGGCGGCAACCTTGGTCAGCACCGACACGTCGTCCAACAGCGCGGCAATATCATCGAGCAACGCAAACAGGCTGGCACCGGCCATGACAATCCAATAGATCGAGCGGGAAGCGTGGATTCTGCCCGATCCTGACCCGTTCGCGGTAGATGCCGGCGGATTCACTGCCCCACGACCTGGCTGCCCGCACACTGCCGGTGACCTTTGTGCTGGAGCCCTGCTTGAACACCACGCCCGTCGCCCCTGGCTCGCCATCGCTGGTAAAAGGCATGAACCGCCGCAGCCAGATCCTGCGCCTGCTGCTGCGCTACCGGAACTCCGGGGTGTTTTCGGGCATGAACCTGGATGCGCGCGCGGTCCACGACGTGCCGCCGGAGGGCAATCCGGAACAGTTCGTCACCGACCTGGAATCGCTCGGACCCACCTTCGTCAAGCTCGGGCAGATGCTGTCCACCCGCCCGGACATGGTGCCGGTGGAGTTCGCCACCGCGCTGGAACGCATGCAGGAAAAGGTGGCTCCGATCCCGGTCGAGCGCATCTACCAGATCATCGAGCAGGAGTTGGGCGCATCGGTGTCCAAGCTGTTTGCCAGCTTCGACCCGGTGCCGCTGGGCTGCGCCTCCATTGCCCAGGTGCACCGCGCGCAGCTGCACGATGGCCGCGACGTGGCGGTGAAAGTGCAGAAGCCCGAAGTGGCCGCGCAGCTGCGCTCGGACCTGGAGGTGCTGCGCAGTTTCGCCCTGGCCGCCGACCACCTCACCCAGGTGGGCCGCCGGGTGCGCCTGCGCGACTGGCTCAATGAATTCGCCAAGACCCTGATGCAGGAGCTGGACTACCAGGCCGAAGCCGAGAACCTGCAGCGCTTCGGCCAGCATCTCAAGCCGTTCAAACCGCTGTGGGTGCCGCAACCGATCTGGGACTACTGCAGCCACCGCGTGCTGACCATGGAGCTGGCCAACGGCGTGCGCGTGGACATGATCCCCGACGTGCACCGCACCGAAGAACCGATGGCGCCGCTGGCCGCCGCCCTCATCCGCGGGTACATCGACCAGATCTTCGTGCATGGCGAGATCCACGCCGATCCGCATCCGGGCAACCTGCGCGTAACCCCGCAGGGCAAGCTGGCGATCTTCGACCTGGGCATGGTCGCGCACATGCCGCCACGCCTGCGCGAACGCCTGCTCAAGCTGCTGTTCGCCGCCGTGGACGGGCGTGGCGAGGAAGTGGCCGATGAAATCATCGGCATCAGCACGCGGCTGGAGTCGTTCGATGAAGAACGCTACCTGCGCGAAACCGGGCAGATGATTGCGCGTTATGCGGCCAACAGCAGTTTTTCCGAAGGCCGCGTGGTGCTCGACCTGGTGCGCATCGCCACCGCCAGCGGGCTGCGCACGCCACCGGAACTGAGCCTGCTGGGCAAGGCGCTGCTCAACCTGGAAACCGTGTGCCGGCTGCTGTGCCCGGACCTGGACACCCGCCGCATCGTGGAAAAACAGCTGCAGCACGTGATGCGCGCGCGGCTGAAGAAATCGCTGTCGGCGGCCAACCTGGCCAGTGAGGCGATGGAGATCCAACAACTGCTGCGCGAAGGGCCTCGCAAGATGTCCGACATCCTGGCGTTGCTGGCCGAGAACCGCCTGCAGATGAAGGTGACCGGGCTGGAAGAGTCGCGTTTGATGGAAAACCTGCAGAAGATCGCCAACCGGGTGTCGGCCGGTATCGTCACCGCCGCACTGATACTCGCTGCGGCGATGATGATGAAGGTGGATACCGGCTGGCACCTGTTCGGCTATCCGGCCATCGCATTCACCCTGATGCTGATCGGCGTCGCACTGGGTCTTGGCATCATTCTCAGCGCGCTGATCTTCGATCGTCGCGCACGCTCGAAGGAAGAACGCGGGCACCGTTGAAACACGGCGCCGCGCATTCACCTCGTCCCGCAAATTTCTGCGTGCGTGCAGCGGCATGCATTTCTTCACGCTCGTTTTACACCTTGAAATACGCTGCGTTGTAGGTCTTCACAATCTGCAACGAACAAACATTTCAGTCAGGTTCGCGCATGCATGATCGGGTCATCGGCTTGTCATGCAGGTGTGGTTGGACAGCCGATCGGATGGGAAATACGTCGTCATGGCGTCCATCACCAACTGTCTCCGCTACCGATACCGCCGATGCTCTGGATCCTGCTGCTGACTCTGTTGCTGCTTTCCTGGTTGCTGCTCGCCTCGCGCAAGTGGATATGGTGGAAGGCCAGCCTGATGTCGGTGCTGCTGCTGTTGCTCAGTACGTGGTGGTTGATCAACAAGCTGTCCGGCGATGGGCTCAACGCGGCCACGCTGTATCACCTGGGCGCGGACATGGAAGGCGCCGGCATCGCCGATTTCAAGGGCTATATCGCCGCCTACGTCGCGCTGCTGCTGGTGTCACTGTTGCCGCTGGTGCTGGTGCGGGTGCAGCGCTGGCGGCGCATCGAACACGGCAAGGCGGTGTTTGGCGGGTTCGTGGCGATGTGGCTGCTGGCCATCCTGGTCAGCCCGTTGTACAGCGATGGCCTGCGCCTGTACCAGCAGATGCGCCCGGTGGATTACACCGTCATCGCGCCCGAATACCGCATTCCGCAGCAGGCGCTGGCCAAGCCGCGCAACATCGTGTGGATCTACGGCGAAAGCCTGGAGCGCACCTATCTGGATGAAACCACCTTCCCCGACCTGATGCCCAACCTCAACCGCTTGGCCGGCCAGGCGCTGGACGTGCGCGGGCTGGTCTCGGCCGAAGGCGGAGGCTGGACCATCGCCGGGCTGGTGTCCTCGATGTGCGGGGTGCCGCTGACCACCGCCAAGGAAGATGAGAACAGCATGGGGCGCATGGGCAGCTTCCTGCCTGAAGCAGTCTGCCTGGGCGATTACCTCAAGCAGCAGGGCTACACCAACCATTACCTGGGCGGTGCCAACGGCCAGTTCGCCGGCAAGGGCCAGTTCCTGGCCACGCATGGCTTC
Source organism: Bacillus subtilis subsp. subtilis (assembly GCA_021733645.1). Lineage (GTDB taxonomy): Bacteria > Pseudomonadota > Gammaproteobacteria > Xanthomonadales > Xanthomonadaceae > Stenotrophomonas. The sequence goes on from JAHREJ010000041.1 coordinate 33,625, forward strand.
GATGCCGTCGATGACCTGACCTGGTTCAAGCAGCAGAAGGTGGCGCGCGCGCACTTCTCGCCGTGGGGCGTGCATGACGATGTGCTGCTGGACAAGGCTTACGATCGTTTCGTGCAGCTGTCCAGGCAGGGCCAGCCGTTCATGCTGACCACGCTGACCATGGACACCCACCACCCGGCCGGGCACCTGCCGGTGGCGTGCAAACGCACCCGCTACCAGAGCGGGTACGGCAACATCGGCATGCTCAACGCGCTCAAATGCACCGACGGCCTGATCTCCAAGCTGGTGGATCGCATCCGCGCCAGTCCCTACGGCGAGGACACGCTCATCGTGATCGCCTCCGACCACCTGGCCATGCCCAACGATCTCAGCCATATCCTGGCCAAGCAGACGCGCGAAAACCTGCTGCTGTTCCTGGGCAAGGACATCGCCCCGCGCCAGCTGGCCACCACCGCCGGCTCCACGCTGGATTCCGGCGCTACCCTGCTCAGCCTGATCCAGCCGGACATCAATGCCATCGGTTTCGGTCGCTCGCTGCTGGACCCCAAGCGCACCGACAGTGCCAGCGCGGCGGCATTCCGCGACAACGGCAAGGACTATCCGCGCTACCTGGCATTCTCACGCTCGCTGTGGCTGGGCGACAAGACCCGCCAGCTGCGCATCGACGAAGACAACCAGGTGGTGATCGGCCTGCAGCACGTGCAGCCGCCGGTGCTGCTGGAGTACGACAAGCACTTCGATCTCAAATCGGTGTACCTGGAAAACACCTCCAAGCAGTTCGACCAGGCCGACCCTACCAACACGCTGGCCTATGTCGACCGCTGTACCGCCTTCGAGGATGGCTCGGCCGATGGCGACTGGTGCGCGATGCTGGTCAACCGCGACAAGGGCATCAAGCTGTATCGCGATGATGCCTTGCGCAGCGGCTTTGCCGTCGATGGCCCGCTGGAGCCGTTCAACGGCCCGCGCCCGAGCATCCGCCAGGCGCACATGATCACCCAGAAGGGTCGCCGCACGCGCGCCGGCCAGTACATGTTGCAGTTGGTGGCCAAGCAGTCGCCCGACCGTGGCTTCTGGATCGAGGCGGTGTCTTCGCAGCGCAAGGTGGTGGTCGCCCAGCAGTGGGTGCAGCCCGATGCACAGGGCCGCATCAGCGTGCCGTTCGGGCTGGACCACGAAGTGGACGACCTGGAGATCCGCGCCTGGTTGAACCACGCCGAGAAACTGGCCGTGGACAACTTCGCCCTGGTGCGGGCGCCGCGCGGCAACCGCGGGTAGGTACCGGCCGTTGGTCGGTGCAATGCCGGTACCCACCCACGGTCGGTACCGGCCGCAGCGTCAGACCGCCGGTTCCTGCGGCGCCGCCGGGTCGCGCACCAGATGAATGTCGGTCGGCGAGGACAGCGCGATATGCGCCGCCGCGAACTTCTGCAGCATCGTGAAGTACAGATCGCTGCGCACGCCGTACACCGCGCGCGGACCAGACACATAGGCAAAGCTGTTGATCGCAATCTGTCCGTTGGCGATCGAATCGATGAACACCGACGGCGCCGGCTCATCCAGCACCGCTACGTGTTCGGCGTAACTGTCCAGCAGAATCTGCCGCACCGCTGCCGCATCGGTACTCAGCGGCACCGCGAACTGGATCTGGATGCGGCCCTGCGCATTGCCCATCGTCATGTTGCGGATGGTCTTGGTGATCAGCTCGGAATTGGGCACGATCAGGGTGGATTTGTCGCCCACCTGGATCTCGGTGGAGCGCACGTTGATACGGCGGATATCACCTTCCTGGTCACCCAGCTTGACCCAGTCGCCAATCTTGACCGGCCGCTCGGCCAGCAGGATCAGGCCGGAGACGAAGTTCTGGGTGATCGCCTGCAGGCCGAAGCCGATGCCCACCGACAACGCGCTGACCAGCAGCGCCAGCCGCTCAAAGCCGATACCCAGGGCGGTCAGGCCCCACAGCACCGCGGCGATGATGCCCAGGTAGCGGGTGACCGTACTGATGGAGTTGCGCGCGCCGGCGTCCAGCTCGGTCTTGGGCAGGTAGGTGTTGGTGAGCCAGTTCTGGAAGGCCTGCATCACCGCCCACACCGCCAGGAAGGCCAGCAGCGCGTACAGCACGCTGCTCGGCTTGAGGGTGGTCTTGCCGATGGTCAGCCCGTTGGACAGCGAGTCCAGGCCACCATAAAACGCGTTGAGGTTGCCGAATGGCGCCGCCAGGGCCAGTACCGCCAGCACAATCACGCCCACACGCAGCAGCGCCGACAGCAGCACGCCAGCCTGCTCCACGCGGGATTCGGTCAGCCCGGTGGTCAGCACGATGCTCTTCCCGGCCCGACTGGTCGGCGACAACAGCCACGTGGCCAGGTCATCGGCGAACTTGAGCAGCAACGAGGCGGCCAGCAGCACCACCGCCCCCCACACCAGCTGCTGGGCCACGAACAACGCAAAATTGAGATACCCCAGCAACGTGGCGATGACCGCAGCGGCCACCACCACGTGGCCGGCCAGCCGCGCCAGCACGATCCAGCCACTACGGCGTACCGGCGCCCGGGGCTGCTTTGCGCCCGATTCGGCCTGCGCGTCCAGCTTGGCCTGCGCTTCGTCGGCCTGGCGTCGGTGCAGGCGCGCCAGCGACACCAGGATGGCGATGATCAGCGCCATATAGGTGATCGCGATCAGGCCATCCACCGCCACCGTGGTGATCTCGCTGGTGCGCGCGGCGCGATTGATCTCCACCAGCAGGATGCCGATGAAGGTCAGCCCCGCGGCCCCCCAGGCGTACTTGCGCAACCGCCAGGCCGCGCTGTCATCGAGCGTCAGCAGCCGCCACGACGGTCGCTTGGGTACCAGCAGGCACGCACTCAGCGCCGTGATGAACGCCGCCACGAAGGTGGCCACCTGGAAATGCATCGCCAGCTGTTGCAGCCGCGGCGGAACTGCACCGATGCTGTCCAGCGATGCCACCAGCACCACGGCGGCAAACCCCGGCAGCAACGTGCCCACCGCCAGCAGCCACACCGCCAGCCCGGACCGGCGCAGGCGGCCGTCCGGGGCGCGTTCGGAGGCGGCATAGCGGCGCCCGAGCGCGCGCAGCCATAGCCGCAGCGGGAAGAACATCAGCAGCGCCAGTGCCAGCCCGGTCAACGGCGCGCCCCAGCCATGCTGCGCGATCGCCTTGCGTGCAGCGCTTTCGCCCTGCCGGTACAACAGCACCAGCCGTCCGTAGTCGGCCGGCACATGGGTGGCGAACTGCTTCCACAACGACGGTGACAGCGGCGAACTGACCTTGCGTGCCAGCTCCTCGCTGAACTGGGTGACCCGCATTTTCTCGATGTCCGCCCCCAGCTGCCTGGCATCGCCGGCCAGCAGCTTGGCCCGGGCGATGGCCGAGGCGATGTCGCCGCGCTGCTGGTTCAGGGCCTTGCGTTGCAGGGCGATGTCGCGCGGCTCGACGGTGCCTTCGGCGACCTCGCCCAGCTGGGCCACGCGGGCGTCCATCTGCTCCAACTGGGGCTGCAGCGCGTTGCGCGCCGCGTCGGCATCGCGCTGCACGGCCAGCGCCCGGTCGGACAGGCTCTTGAGGGTGTCGGGGGTATCGGCCGTGTCCACGGCCGCCTGCACCTGCCGGAGCTCCTTGTCGGCCAGCGCCAGCTGCGCAATCGGATCGGGATCGCCGGCACTATCGGCTTGGGCCAACGCCAGCGGCGCCATGCCCAGCCAGGCCAACAGCATCACCCAGGCCAGCGGCCGCAGGAAGGAACGGAAAGGACGGGAAGACAAGCCGGCGCACCACGGGATTCGCGCGGACCACCGCGCCTGCGCGAACTATAAACCGGGCTGCGTTCACACCGGGTAGTGGTACCCGGCCGACGCCATTCAGTACTTCAGCCGCAGCTCTTCCACCTGCGGGCGCAGGCTGGCATACCAGTCCTGGAATTCCTCTTCGCTGATCTCATCGGGCGCATACACCGCCACTTCGTCCCAGGCGTGGTCAGTAGGCAGGGGCTGGCGGGGGCCGGCGCGCAGCGAATAGGTCACGCCCTCGTGGTCGATCACCTCCTCGGCAGACTCCCAGCGCGCGCGGGCGAAGTCGTCCGCACTCTTGAGCAGGATCACCTGGTACATCGGCACCTCCATCGCAATGACATCAGGCAGGCAGTGCCCGGTCACAGGATAGCCCCGTGCCGCGCGCCGGTGCATCACACACCGGCAACGCAACGTTCTCCACGCCGCACCTGCACCAGCTTCACCTACCTGTGGCGGTGGGGGCGGCATGGTGGCAGCACCTTCTCTTTGCGGCTGCCATGAACACACACGTCGAGCTCAAAACCGTCCCCGACCTCAAGCTGCCGCGCTACCTGGGCACCTGGTATGAAATCGCGCGCCTGCCGATGAAACATGAGCCGGAGGCCTGCACCGATGTATCGGCCCACTACAGCCTCAAGGACAACGGGCATGTGGCCGTGCTCAACCGCTGCCGGATGGACGGACAGATCGAAGAGGCCGAAGGCGAAGCATGCGCGGTGGACAACGACAGTGCGCGCCTGGAAGTGAGCTTCCTGCCCAAGGGGCTGCGCTGGATTCCCTTCACCAAGGGCGACTACTGGGTGATCCAGGTGGCACCGGATTACAGCGTGGCACTGGTCGGCAGCCCCGACCGCAAGTACCTGTGGCTGCTGTCGCGCACCCCCACCCTGGACACCACCGTGCAGGACCACTACCTGGCCCAGGCGCGCCAGCAGGGCTTCGACCTGGGCGCGCTGATCCAGACCCCGCACACCGGCCACCCCACCGCCTGAGCCCGAGCATGGACCTGAAAAGTGGTTACCCGTTCTGGGCGGTGCGCAACGGCTTGATGCATGCCTTTCCGCCGCTGCGCGACGACCTGCACTGCGACGTGCTGGTGGTGGGCGGCGGCATCACCGGGGCATTGATCGCCAACGAGCTGTGCGCGCACGGCCACCAGGTGGCATTGATCGAACAGCGCGACATCGGCTGGGGCAGCACTGCGGCCAGCACCGCGCTGCTGCAGTACGAGATCGATACCCATTTGATCGACCTCGCCAGGCAATACGGCGAGACTGCCGCCGTGCAGGCTTACCAGGCCTGCGCCGAGGCGATTCCCGCACTGGGCGAGGTAGCGCGCGGCCTCAAAGGCGTGGACTGCCACCCCATGCACAGCCTCTACTACGCCAGCAGGCGCCGGCACCGCGCGGTGCTGCAGGAGGAGTTCGCGCTGCGCCAGCGGCATGGCTTCGACGTGCGCTGGCTGGCGCGCGAGGCGGTGCAGGACGAGTTCGGGGTGGATGCACCCGGCGCCATCCTGAGCGGGCTGGCCGCCCGCGTGGACCCGTACTGCCTGACCTACCGCCTGCTGGCGCGGTTGCAGAGACAGGGCTGCCAGGTACACGACCGCACCACGCTGGCATCACTGGCCCCCACCTCGCGCGGGGTCACCGCCACCACCGCCGATGGCCTGCGCATCCGTTGCGGGCACGTGGTGATGGCCGCCGGTTATGCCAACCAGCGCTGGCTGAAACCGTCGGTGGCGCGCAACCGCAGCAGCTACGCTTTCATCACCGACCCGATCGATGCCGACCTGCTGGGACCACTGGCCCAGACCATGCTCTGGGAGTCGGCGCGGCCGTACCTGTACATGCGCACCACCGGCGACCAGCGCCTGCTGATCGGCGGCGAAGACGACGCGGTGGACATTCCGGCCCGGCGCGACCGGCGCGTGGAGGCCAAGGCGGCCAAACTACTGAAGAAGGTGGGCAAGCTGTTCCCGCACCTGCCGCTGCAGCCGGCCTTTTCCTGGGCCGGCACCTTTGCCGAAACCGCCGATGGCCTGCCCTTCTTCGGCCCGCACCCGCAGTGGGGGGCACGGGTGCTGTTCGGCATGGCCTACGGCGGCAACGGCATCACCTATTCGATGATCGGCGCCGGCCTGCTGCGCGCCCGCATCGAACGCCGCCGGCACCCGCTGGCGGCGCTGTTCGGGTTCGGGCGGCTGGAGTAAAGTTCCCGCACAGGCGCTGCCATGACAGGCATCGTTCAAGCAACCGGTGATAGCGTCAGCGCTGTCAGCCGCCTGCGTGCTGCCCGCCCGTTCCGGAGCCCCTCATGATCCGCTCACTATCCCTGCTGCTGTGCCTGCTTGCCCCCGGGGTTGCCCTGGCCCAGTCCGCAGCAGGGGCGACCGGCCCGCAGTCGACCACCGGCCTCAACCTGGCAGTTCCGGAGGCGCCCATGCAGTACCTGGGCGACGGCTCGCTGCGTGGCGACCCGCCGGGGACCTTCTATGGCGACAAGAGCGGCCGCCGCCTGAGCGGCCGTGGCGCCGATAACGGCATTGCCACGGTCACCGACGACAAGCTGCGGGTCAACGGCAGCGTCACCACCGGCATCGGCTATGCCAAGAACTTCGGCAATACGCATTACAACGCCGCCGAGTTGAACCTCAACAAGAATTACACCACCGACGAGGGCAAGACCCACAACGTCAACGTCAACATCCGGGTCAGCGAGGGCAAAGGCCCCGGTTTCGGCCCCTACGGTGGCTATGGCGGTTACGGCTACGGGCCTGGCCCGGGCTACTGGGACTACCCACCGCCGTACGGCTGGTAAGTCACCCTCGCACAGTGAAACGGCCGGGCAACCCGGCCGTTTCCGCATCCGCGCCAAGGGGGGCGTCAACGATCAGTCCCACCAGCCATCACGCTTGCTCGACAGCACGCGCCCGTCGTGGCCGCTCATGCGCACCTCAACGCGCTGGTTGCGGGCGTTGCGGGCCTCCAGCTGCCAGGTGGCGCCATCGCGCTCGAACGACTGGATCTGGCTGAAACCGGCCTTGCCGGCCAATGCCAGGATCTGTCCGGCATCCAGCAGCGCGCGGCCGCCGCGCGGATCGAAGATCTCACCGTTGGCCGGGTCGATGATGACTTCCTCGAAGCTGCCGTCGGCACGGGTCACATCGGCTTCCCACAGGCCGTCATCGCGCTCCAGTTCCAGCACCTGGGTGTAACCGGCGGCGCGCAGCTTGGCGTGCACGTCGGCAGCGCTCAACCCGGCGGCAAAAGCGGGGCCGGACACCAGTGCGGTGGCCAGGGCGGCGGTCAGGATCAGCGTGTTCATGGGGAGGCTCCAGAAGGGGGCCGGTCGATTCCGGCACCGCCAGTCTGGCAAGCACGCCTAAGCGGTCCATGACCCCGGCGGTTAGACAGTGTTTAGACACCCGGCGTATACCGTGTGCATGTCCCTTGCCGCCTCCCTGTTGTTGCCCGTGCTGCTGGCGCTGAGTCCGCACGATCCCGTGCGCGGGCTGGAGGGTGGCAGCCGCCAGCAGGAGGCGGTGCGCCAGGCCGTCAGGCAGGGCCGGCTGGTGCCGTTGCAGCAGGTGGTGGCCGATGCGCTGCGCCGTTACCCCGGGCAACTGGTGGAAGTGGAGCTGGACGACGGCACGTACGAGATCGAGATCCTGGGCGCCAATGGCGTGGTGATGGCGCTGGATTACGATGCCGCTACCGGCCGCTTGTTGAAGATGGAAGAAGAGTGATGCGGATTCTGCTTGCCGAGGACGATGCCCTGCTGGCCACCCGCCTGCAGAGTCTGCTGGAAGACGCCGGCTACCTGGTACTGCACAGCGCCGAGGGCCGCATGGCCGAAGCGCTCGGCCAGATCGAGGACATCGCCGCGGCGGTGGTGGACCTGGGGCTGCCCGGGCTGGACGGACTCAGTGTGATCGAGCGCTGGCGCCAGGCCGGGCGTGACTTCCCGGTGCTGGTCTTGACCGCGCGCGCGCGCTGGCACGACAAACTGGCCGGCTTCGATGCGGGCGCCGATGACTACCTCACCAAACCCTTCCAGCCTGAAGAACTGCTGCTGCGGCTGCGCGCCCTGATCCGGCGCAGCGCCGGCCACGCCAGCCCGCGCCTGCAGTGCGGGCCGCTGCTGCTGGACGTCAACGCCGGCCGCTTCGAGCTGGATGGCGAACTGTTGCACCTCAGCCCGCAGGAGCAGCGCATCCTGAGCTACTTCCTGCACCACCCGGACATCGTGATCAGCCGCTCGCGCCTGGGTGAACATGTGTACGAGGCCGGCTTCGACCCGGATTCCAACACCCTGGATGTGATGATCGGGCGCATCCGCCGCAAGCTCGGGCGCGACCTCATCCACACCCACCGGGGGCAGGGCTTCCGCCTGTCGGCGCAGCCATGAACACCGGCTCGCTGCGCACCCGCCTGCTGCTGGCCGGTGGCGTGGGCCTGGTGCTGGTGTCGGCGGTGGCCACCTGGTGGCTCGGCTCCATGTACGAGCGTTCCGCACGCAGCGCGCTGGACCAGCGCCTGGGCAACGAACTGATCGCGGTGCTGGCACTGGCCGAGAGCGATGCCCAGGGCCGCCTGCAACTGCGCCGCGACCTCTTCGACGAACGCTACCAGCGGGTGTTTTCCGGCACCTACTGGCAGGTACTGGACAGCCAGGGCCAACCGCTGGGGCAGTCGCGCTCGCTATGGGACGAAACCCTGCATGCCCCCGGCGGGCTGCGCACCGGCCCTGCCCTGGCCTTCGATACCCGCGGCCCGTTGAACGCCCCGCTGCGTGCGCTGGTGCAGCAGGTCAGCCTGCCGCGCGTGGCTGCGCCGCTGCGCGTGGTGGTGGCCACCGACCGCAGCGAACTGGACGCGCAGGTCAGCGCATTCCGCCAGCGCACGGCCATCGCGCTGGCGGTGCTGGTCGCGCTGTGGTTTGCGGTGCTGGTCACCCAGGTGCATTACGGCCTGCGCCCGCTGGCCGAGCTTGGCCACATCGCCCGCCAGGTCCGCAACGGCGAGAACGTGCGCTTTCCGCAGCAGGGCCTGGTCAAGGAAGTGGCCCCGTTGGCGGCGCAGCTCAATGACCTGCTCGACCACCACCAGCGCATGGTGGTGCGGGCCCGGCGCAGTGCCGAGGACCTGGCCCATGCGCTGAAGACGCCGCTGACCGTGCTGGTCACCGAAGCCGAAGGCGACGGCAGCGACTGGCGCCAGACCCTGCGCAGCGAAACCGCGCGCATGCAGGCCAGCATCGACCGCTATCTGGCCGCCGGCATCGGGGCCGACAGCCAGCAGCGCACCGAGGTGGCGCCGGTGCTGGCTGCGCTGTGCGGCCTGATGCAGCGCGTGCACAACGAGCGCGGCCTGGTGTTCACGCAGGACCGCAACGTGCAGGGCTTGTTTGCCGGTGCACGCGACGACCTGGAAGAGATGCTTGGCAACCTGCTCGACAACGCCGGCAAATGGGCCGCCCATGCGGTGCACGTCAGCGTGCGCCACGTGGGCAACAGGCTGCACATCTGCGTAGAAGACGATGGCCCGGGCCTGCCCGATGCCGACCTGCAGCGCGTGCTGGAGCGCGGTGTACGGCTGGACCAGCGCGCGGCCGGCAGCGGCCTGGGGCTGGCCATCGTGGCCGACATCGCCGAAAGCTACGGCGGCACCCTGGTGCTGGCCAATACACACCCGGGGTTGCGCGCGACCCTCACCCTGCCGGCCGGATGACCGCCGCGTAGAGCCGACCGTGGGTAGGCTGCACTTCGCGAACAACCGAACGCGCCCATCTACGCGCCAGCCGACCAACGGTCGGCTCTACCGGACCCAATGGCGTGTAGAGCCGACCGTTGGTCGGCTGCATTTGGCGAACAACCGAACGC
>JAHREJ010000042.1 GCA_021733645.1 Bacillus subtilis subsp. subtilis
GTCGGTCGTGCCGATCACCTCGCGCCAACCCTGCAGAATCGCCGGGCGGTACACGCCGATGCCGGCATAGGTGAGGCGGGCGGCAAAGAAGCTGCGACTGGAAGGACACTTCCACCGCAAGGGAATCGAGGGTTGGCGAGCTTACAAAGTCGATTGAGAATCCGGTCATGTCTACGCCTGTCAGTGAGCCCGGTAGCAGCTTGAACATCCGGCCGCTGCGCGTCTACCCAGCACGGCCGGCAGTCCAGGTGAGCCACGGGGTTGGCGGTCGGGCGAATGCGGCGCGCCTACGGACTGGGCACGCGCACCCCATGAACTGCCACGCGAAAAGCGGTTGCCCCCCCCCCCCCTCACCCCATACCAAACGGCGAACACCGCCACCCATGCTGCCGGGCCGCTATCGCTTCCAGATCACGGTCATCGCTGGCGAAGCACGGCGCCGGCTCAAGCACCGGCGCAGCCGCCACCGGCCGCTCCAATGCCACCGCACCTGCCGCGCGCTCGGCCGGGTGCACTGCCCCAGCCTCACCCTCGGCATCCACACACGATTGCCGCACCACATACTCCCGCATCAGTTGCTGCAGCACCTGTGCGGCGGGGCGGTGTTCGCGCGCCGCCGCGTGCTGAAAGCTGGCGCGCAGGCCAGCGGCCATTTCCAACTGCATGAAGACACTCTTGCTCATGCGCTTCTCCCACTGCTGGGTTATGAAACAGGTTGTACATCCACACTGCTCCGGGCGTGCAGTGACGTGCTGGCGTTTGCGCCTGCCACAGCGCAGCACTGCCGAACCGGGGCAGGCACTTCGGCTGTGGGGCCAGGCCGCCCGCAAGGGCTGGCGGGCACTGGCCGTGCATCGGCCCACCCGGCGGGTGGGCGCGGGCGCTCAGCCGGTGCGGCGCTGCAACTTGCGGGGGATCTTCTTGACCACCGGCACGGGCCGCTCCACCACCGTAAGGGTGATGCTGCCGTGCGTGGCCTCCACCTTCAGGCGGGCGCCTACGTCGAAGCCGAGCTTGTCCAGCCAGCGGCCGCGCAGCTTGAGGTAGGGAACAATCTCGGTGGGACCGCACTCTTCGCGGTCCGGGTACGTCAGCGCGCCTACGCGGTAGGTGCGTGCGGGGCGGGCATAGGGTTTGCGCCTGGGGCGCGCGTCATCGGGTTCGTCTTCCCACGGCGTCAACATGTTGGACCTCCTGCAGGGCGTGCCCTTGCCGGGATGGCAAGGGCGTCGGGAGGTTAGAAACCGTCTAGCAGCAACCGGCGGGCGTATTTCCACGAGGGTGTTTTATTAGCCACCCTCCCGACAAAGGGACGTCCAACATTTTGCTGCTAGAGGAGTTTCTACGCTCCGATGAACACCATGCGCGTTGGTGCGGAAGATGGGAAATTGCTTGTTCCTGTTGATCTGGTGGGGGTTGGTTGGCGGCGTCTACGGTGCGACGCAACTGGCCCGGCTCAGTCGCAGGCCTTGGGACGGCGTGGCGGCATTCTCTCTGGCCTATCGGGAGGACCACAGATGACCAGGATTGACGGGGATTGGCTAGAGGCGTTCGACGAGGCCATGTTGGGCTTCTTCGCTATCGACCATGCGGATGCGGGCATGGATGAGTTCTTGCTGGGGTGCTACGCGGGCATTCCGGCCCGAGAGGCGGCATTGGCATTTGGCGAGGATTACGACCTGAATCGAGTAGACACGTTCTGGCCTTCGCAAGGGCTAAACGTTAGCAGCTGATTCACCGCCTGGGCTGCCTACGGCCCATGCGGCATACTCCCCACCTATCGAAGCAGTTCTTTCCATAGGCGGAGTGGCGACGTGAGCGGTTGGAGTCAGGAGGAGTTGGCAGCAGCGGTGGACGCCTACCGCTGGATGGAGCAGCGCGTCGCGCGGGGTCACGGCATCAACAAAGCTCAGGTCTACCGGGAGCTATCGCAGCGTCATGGACGATCACCGAAGTCGTGGGAATACAGGATGCAGAACATCTCCTACGTGTTGCAGCAGCTTGGGCAACCGAGGCTTGATGGCCTGCGCCCGGCTGCCAACGTCGGGCGTACCATCACCCGGCAACTGACTCCCCTACTCCAAACCCATCCGTACCCAGCACCGTGTACGACATCGGCACGAACGAGCGGATCTGGTCCGCATACGCACGCACGTAGTCGGTGGCGGCAATGGCCGGGCCCTGGCGGCCTTCCAGCAGCTCGGTCACGAACGCCTTGCGCTGCTCGCCTTCCGGGTGGAAGCGGTTGTAGCGCTCCACGTCGAAGCCGTCGCGGCGCAGTTCGTTGAAGCTCGGGCAGCTCCAGATGTCGGCGGTCACGCCGAAGTCCTTGTCCAGCAGCTCGGCCGCGGCAATGGCTTCGCGCAGGATGGTGCCCGACCCCAGCAGCTGCACGCGCAGCTCGCCCTTCTTGGGCTTGCCGGCGTCGGTGAGCAGGTACATGCCCTTGACGATGCCGTCGGCCGCGCCTTCCGGCATTTCCGGGTGGGTGTAGTTTTCGTTCATCAGGGTGATGTAGTAGTACTCATCAATCTGATCTTCCATCATGGCCTTGGTGCCGTGCTGCAGGATCACCGTCACTTCGAAGCCGAAGGTGGGGTCATAGCTGCGCACGTTCGGGATGCCACCGGCCACGATATGGCTGAAGCCATCTTCGTGCTGCAGGCCTTCACCGTTCAGCGTGGTGCGGCCGGCGGTGCCGCCCAGCAGGAAGCCACGGGTACGCATGTCGGCGGCCTGCCAGGCAAGGTCGCCCACGCGCTGGAAGCCGAACATGCTGTAGTAGATGTAGAACGGCAGCATCGGCACGTTGCTGACCGAGTAGCTGGTACCGGCGGCCATCCACGAGGCGATGGCGCCCGGCTCGCTGATGCCCTGCTGCAGCACCTGGCCGCTCTGGTCTTCGCGGTAGAACATGAGCTGGTCGGCATCGACCGGCTTGTACTTCTGGCCGAACGGCGCGTAGATGCCGATCTGGCGGAACAGGCCTTCCATGCCGAAGGTGCGGGCTTCGTCGGCCACGATCGGCACGATGTGCGGGCCCAGTTCCTTATCGCGCAGGGTGATGTTCAGGCTCTGCACGAAGGCCATGGTGGTGGAGTAGCTGCGCTCGCCGCTGCTCTTGAGCAGGCGCTCGTAGCTTTCCAGCTTGGGCGCGTTGAAGCTCTTTTCGGCCTTGCGACGGCGCTGCGGCAGGTAGCCACCCAGGGCGGCACGGCGTTCCTGCAGGTACTTCACTTCCGGCGAATCCGGACCCGGGTGGTAGAACGGCACCTGGCCGTCGGCCAGCTGGGCGTCGGTCACCGGGATGTTGAAGCGGTCGCGGAAGTGGCGAACGGCGTCGTCGTCCAGCTTCTTGGTCTGGTGGGTCGGGTTGAGTGCTTCACCCGCGCTGCCCATGCCGTAGCCCTTGACCGTCTTGGCCAGGATCACGGTCGGCATGCCCTTGGTGTTCACGGCCTGGTCGTAGGCGGCATACACCTTGTGCGGATCGTGGCCACCACGGTTGAGGCGCCAGATATCGTCGTCGGACAGACCGGCGACCATCGCAGCAGTTTCCGGGTACTTGCCGAAGAAATGCTCGCGGGTATACGCGCCACCGAAGGCCTTGCAGTTCTGGTATTCGCCGTCGACGGTTTCCATCATCAGCTTGCGCAGCACACCGTTGGTGTCCTTGGCCAGCAGGGCATCCCAGTAACCGCCCCACAGCAGCTTGATGACATTCCAGCCGCCGCCACGGAACACGCCTTCCAGTTCCTGGATGATCTTGCCGTTGCCACGCACCGGGCCGTCAAGGCGCTGCAGGTTGCAGTTGACCACGAAGATCAGGTTGTCCAGGCCTTCGCGGCCGGCCAGCGCGATTGCGCCCAGGGTTTCCGGCTCGTCGCTCTCGCCGTCGCCGATGAAGCACCACACCTTGCGGTCGGACTTCTCGATCAGGCCACGGTTTTCCAGGTAACGCAGGAACTGCGCCTGGTAGATGGCGGCCAGCGGGCCAAGGCCCATCGACACGGTGGGGGTCTGCCAGTAATCGGGCATCAGCCACGGGTGCGGGTAGCTGGAGAGGCCACCGCCGTCCACTTCCATGCGGAACTTGTCCAGCTGGGCTTCGTCGATGCGGCCTTCGAGGAAGGAACGCGCATAGATGCCCGGGGCGCTGTGGCCCTGGATGAAGAGCAGGTCGCCGGGGTGGTTGTCGCTGGGGGCGCGCCAGAAGTGGTTGAAGCCCACGTCGTAGAGGGTTGCGCCGGAGGCGAAGCTGGCGATGTGGCCGCCCAGGTCGCCGGGCTTGCGGTTGGCGCGCACCACGGTGGCCATCGCGTTCCAGCGGATGATGGAACGAATGCGCCATTCCAGTTCGGCGTTGCCCGGGCTCTTGGCCTCCAGGGTCGGCGCGATGGTGTTCACGTATTCGGTGGTGGGAGAGAACGGCAGGTACGCGCCCGAACGACGGGTGAGTTCAACCATGCCTTCCAACAGTTGATGCGCGCGCTCGGGGCCCTCGACATCAATTACGGCCTTCAGCGACTCGATCCATTCCTGGGTTTCCACAGGATTCGGGTCGTTGTTCAGCACCTCGTTCAACCAGTTCATTTGCGCTCCCATGACCGCACGCACGCGCGCGACTGTTTTAGATTTCTAGCCGCAAAGTGTAGCGCACCAGAGGGTTTGCTTACTTCGCTACGGGTGCGTATGGAGGTCGCAGGGCGCTGTCTCCGGGACAGCGGGGCGACAGTTTGGGCACTGTTCCACGCGCGTGGTGAGCATGGGTGGATGCGATGACCGGCGTGCGGCAGGGGCGCAGGTTGGGGATGCGTGCCTTTGTGGGCCAGGGCGTGGGACGGCGGGAGGTGCCGTGGAACGTGATGCAGCGCGGCCTAGGCGGGCGGACTGTTCCATCGGGGGCACGCAGCGTCGCGGCAGCGGCGGCGGAATGGCGCCGGTGGGTGCCCGCACTGCGCGGGGCCAGCCGGGCATGGCCCGGCTCTACCGGTGGCTGGCGGCTCGTTTGGTTGGTGGGTGATTGCCTGAACGCATGCCTGCCGTGCGCTCGGTGATGCTGGATGGCGGCGGGTTTTCGATATATCGTTCCGCCATCGCATTCGATATATCGAAATGACTGCTCCGCGTGACCTCGACCGCCCTGCCCGCCCGCTGACCGCACGCCCGCTCAGCCGCGGCGACCTGCGCCTGCTGGTGCTGGCGCTGCTGGACGAGCAGCCGCGCCACGGCTACGAGCTGATCCAGCTGATCAGCGACATGTTCGTGCGGGTGTATACGCCCAGCGCGGGCTCGATCTACCCGGTGCTGGCGCAGTTCGAGGCGGCCGGCTGGGTGGGCGCGGTGGAGGAAGGCGGGCGCAAGCGTTACCAGTTGAGCGCACTGGGCCAGGCCGAGCTGGCCAGCCAGCGCGAAGAGGTGGACGCGGCGCTGCGCCGGGTGCGCGACAGCGCGCGCACGATCACCAAGGCCAACCTGCCGCCCAGCGTGCGCGATGCGCTGCGCGAGCTGAAAACCGCGCTTGGCCTGTGCCACGGCCGCTGGAACGAGACCAACGCCAGCAGCGTGGCCCAAGCGCTGCGCGAGGCGGCCGCACATATCCGTGGGCAGGGGCGCTGACCGCGCCGTTGCCCCGCTTCACGCATTCGACCCAGCCAGCCCCGGCCAGCCAGGTCTTCCCCCTACGCCGCGCTGCGGCGCATTTGCCTACAGGTGTTGTCCATGGCTTTGCATGAAAACAAACTGCTGCGTCATACCGTGAAGTTCCGCCCGCTCAAGGTGCTGCGCACCGAAGAGATCAGCCCGTGCATGCGCCGGGTGATCGTGGGCGGGCCGGCGCTGGAGGGCTTCGTGTCGCCCTCCCCAGACGACCACGTGAAGCTGTTCTTCCCCAATGCCGAAGGTCAGTTCGTGGTTCCCACGATGACGCCGGAGGGCCCGCGCTACCCGGAAGGCCAGCAGCCCTCGCCGGCCCGCGACTACACCCCCCGCTGGTGGGACCTGGAGGCCGGCGAGCTGGCGCTGGACTTTGTGATGCATGGCCACGGCGTGGCATCGAGCTGGGCGGCCAACGCGCAGCCGGGCGACGACATCGCCGTGGGCGGCCCGCGCGGCTCGCACATGACCGCACCGGATTTCGATACCTACGTGCTGATTGGCGATGAAACCGCGCTGCCGGCGATCGGCCGCTGGCTGGAGACGCTGCCGGAGGGCGCGAACGCTGAGGTGTACATCGAGATTCCCGAATCCGGCGACCGCCAGGAGCTGCCCGACGACGACCGTATCCGGGTGTCGTGGCTGGAGCGCAACGGTTTTGATGCGGCCAGCAGCACGCTGCTGGAAGACGTGTTTACCGACTTCGAGCAGCCCGATGGCGATACGTTCTACTGGATTGCCGCCGAATCGCGTCGGGCGCGGATGATGCGCAAGTACATCGAGGGCCACCTGGGCGTGCCCAAGGACTGGATCCGCTCGACCGGCTACTGGAAGGCCCACGCCGACGAGCACGACGGCGACTGAGCCGGGCCATACCCGGTGCCTGGCACAGCCGCCGGGGTGCCAACGCATGCGGGCCAACAGGCGCAGCGGGCCGTGGCCCGGACCGCTACCGCTGGTGGAAGCACATGACGGCCGTGCGCCCGCCACGTTCGTAGATGGAGGCGCCTGACAGGTGGATACCCTGCAGCGCCCCGGGCATGGCATCACGCGTGATCAGCAGCCCTTTCAGGGTGCGCCTGCCGAGAAAGATGGCCGACACCCCCTGGTCTCCTTCCTGCAGGATGCGTACCTCGCTGCCGGCCAGACCGGCCGGCGGTTGTGGCAGCCCTGCCACGCGCTTCTGGCCCGGGCCCACCAGCAGCCCGCCGGTGATTTTGAATGGCGCCGAGCGGTGGCCGATGATCTGGGTGTCCGCCCATGCCAGGATCTCCGCAGCCTTTTCCTTGTTGTTGACGAAGGTGTAGTACTCGCCGCAGCGGAGGTAGTTGCAGCTGCTCAGGGCAACCAGCATCAATGCGCAGAGGGCAATACGGACGAGGCGCCGAAGGGATGGAGTACCGCCGATGGTCACTGCCTCACCTCATCTGGTTGACCTGGGGCAACGTGCGCGGGCCGGCCCCGGCCGCGCCCTGTGGCCGTGCTGGCGGGGGTGCAGGCATCACGTTCTGAAGGCCGCGCTGGGCCGAGCCTACTGCATGATCGGCTCGGATGAGTGAAAGCGGGCGCTGGACGCCCGCGCCGCTGCGCATGCACGGCACGGAGCCGCGACGGGCACCGGCTGCGAATGCGACAATCGCGTTTTGGGCCGGTGCTTTTCCATGCAAGCAGTTTCTTCTTCGGCGCTGGCCGACCTGATCGACCGCGCCGAGCGCGCCGACCCCGCCCTGGATGCCGCGTTGACTACGCTGGCGCCGTCGGTGGGGGGCAATGTCGCCCCGCTGCGCGCGGCGCTGGTGCCGCTGGCGCAGTCGCAGATGGCGCTGGGCCAGGCCAACACCGATATCAGTCTGGTGGCCGATGAGCTGCGCCGGTACCAGAAGTTTGCCGCACCGGGGAAGCCGAGCCTGCAGATTGTGCAGTTGCGCAAGCAGCAGGCCACGGTGAAGCAGGCCGCGCTGATTGCCCGGCAGAATTTCGCGCAGGCCACGCACGTCTTCCTGCGCGATGGTGGATTGACCGCCCCAGCCCGCCGGCTGCCAACCGATTTTGCCACTGCATGGTTGGGCAAGGTGGCCGGCGCCGTTGCCGCCGGATAAAGCGGCCGCCCCGTTTGCCAACCGCCGCGTAGAGCGGGGCCATGCCCCGCTGGCGTCAGGCGTTCATGGCGCCGGAACGGAAAGCAGCCGGGCATGGCCCGGCTCTACCGGGGTTGGGTTGCCGGGTGCGCGTTGGCCGGTAACACCGCGATGCGGCGCCAGCCGGAACGGAAAGCCGCCGGGCATGGCCCGGCTCTACCGGGGTTGGGTTGCCGGATGCGCGCTGGGCGGTGACACCGCGATGCGGCGCCAGCCGGAACCGAAAGCAGCCGGGCATTGCCCGGCTCTACCGGGGTTGTGTTGCCGGGTGCGCGTTGGGCGGTAACACCTCGATGTGGCGCCAGCCGGAACGGAAAGCAGCCGGGCATGGCCCGGCTCTACCGGGGTTGGGTTGCCGGATGCGCGTTGGGCGGTAACACCGCGATGCGGCGCCAGCCGTAGCGTTTGGCCAATCCGGCTTCCAGCAGCACCAGCGCCATGATGATCAGCAGCGGCAGCATGATGCCGACATAGATGCCCGGCATCATGCTGGTGAGCTGCGCCTTGAGCAGGCGGATGGCCCCTTTGGTGTGCAGCAGTTCGTTCATGCGCATGCCCAGGGCCTCGCGGAACACCTTCTTGTCCACGCCGCTGTAGCCGGCCACTTCCTTGGACACGCTGTCTTCCACCCACTGCGACATCAACGCGCTGCGCACCTGCGCGATGCCGCTGCGGGTCCAGCGCTTGATCACGCCTTCGCCCTGCAGGTAGGCCGCGCCCGGCAGCGGGTGCTCGGCCAGGTATTGGTCCACCACCTGGCGGGTGACGTCGTGCACGCTGGCGTCGCTGCGCATCAATGTGGCAATGGCGGGGTCATCGAGCGACTGTTCGAAATCCACCATCCAGCTGGCCACCAGCGTCTGCAGGTGCGGCTGGAAATGGTCGATCTGCTTGTACAGCGCGCGCTGGGCACCGGCGGCGAAACCCAGCTGCAGGCCGGTGAAGGCGAACAGCAGCGGCAACAGCACCACGTAGGTGGCCAGGGTGTAATGGTGCCAGCGGTTGCGCCGGGCGAACCAGCGGCGGCGGTGCATGGCCAGCCAGGTGGCGATACCCAGGGCCAGGCCGATCATGGTGCCCAGGAGGCTGCCGCCGATCAGGTCGAGCAGGCTCAGGCCGGTCCAGAATTCCATCATCCAATACTGTGCGTCTTGCACGGGTGTGCTCCTGTTGCGCGTGAAATGAACACGTAGAGCCGACCGTTGGTCGGCTGCTGTTGCTCTGTTGCTCCGTTGCTGTGGCGCGTTCGGACTGCGCGACCCGATTGTAGAGCAGCCGACCAACGGTCGGCTCTACCCTGAAGGGCCACGCAACCCTCGGGGGCCACGCAACCCTGAGGGGCCACGCAACCCTCGGGGCCCATGCAACCCTCGGGGCCCATGCAACCCCGCCACGCCCGCAAACAAAAAGCCCGCCTTTCGGCGGGCTTTTCGCTGTTGCCACATCAGCAACCGATCAAGCAGCCGGCTTCTCGCCGGTGGCTTCGGTGGTGATGCGGATCTTCACTTCATCGCTGACGTTCGGGGCATACGCGCCCACGCCGAAATCGCTGCGCTTGATGGTGGTGGTGGCGTCGAAGCCGGCTGCCGGCACCTTGGCCATCGGGTGTTCGCCGCCGCCGTTGATGGTCACCTCCAGGGTCACCGGCTTGGTGATGTCCTTGATGGTCAGGTCGCCGGTGACGGTGAGCTTGTTGGTGCCAGCCGCTTCCACCTTGGTGCTCTTGAACGAAGCCGCCGGGAACTTGGCGGCGTCGAAGAAATCGGCGCTCTTCAGGTGTTCGTCGAACTTGGCGGTGAAGCTGTTGAGGCCGGTCAGCGGCAGCTTCACTTCCACGGTGGACTTGGTCACATCGGCCGCGTCATACACCAGGGTGCCTTCGGCCGCGCCGAAGTGCGCGGTGGGGTGCGAGAAGCCGAAGTGGCTCCACTGCGCCAGCACGTCGGTGTGGGTCGGGTCGAGCTTGTAGGTGCCCGAGGCGATCTGGATGGCTTCTGCAGCCGGGGCAGCAGCGGCGTCGGCGGCCGGGGTGGTGGCGGCCGCGGCCGGGGCAGCATCGGCGGCCGGGGCAGCGGTTTCTTCAGCAGGCTTGGAGCAGGCGGCGATGGCCAGGGTAAGGGCCAGCGGCAGCAGCAGTTTGCGGGTCACGGTCATGTCAGGTCTCTCTCGGAATCGAAGGGAAAAGAAGGTCATGCAAACAGCCCGTCCGCACAGACGGGCCGGGGTCTGGCGGGAACGCTTATGCGATGCGGGCCGCTTCGTCGAAGCTCAGGCGAGGCAACCGCGGGAACAGGCCCGAAGGATCACCGTACCCCAAGTTGACCAGGAAATTCGACTTGAGCGAGGTGCCCTTGAAGAAGGCTTCGTCGACCTTGGCCGCGTCGAAACCGGACATCGGGCCGGCGTCCAGGCCCAGCGCGCGCGCGGCCAGGATCAGGTAGGCGCCCTGCAGGCTGCCGTTGCGGAACGCCGACTCGGTGCGGCCTTCGCGCGGGCCGTCAAACCAGGCCTTGGCGTCGGCGTGCGGGAACAGGTAAGGCAGCTTTTCGTGGAAGTCTTCGTCGAAGGCGATGATGACGGTGACCGGAGCGGCCAGGGTCTTGTCGTGATTGCCTTCAGACAGCGCCGGGGCCAGCTTGGCCTTGGCCTCGGCGGACTTCACGAACACAAAGCGGGCCGGGCTGGAGTTGGCCGCGGTGGGGCCCCACTTCAACAGCTCGTACAGCGCCTGCAGCTGGCTGTCTTCGACCGGCTTGTCGAGGAAGGCGTTCTGGGTGCGGGCGGTACGGAACAACTGGTCTAGCGCAGCATCGTTGAGCACGTGGGACATGGAGCCTCCAGAAGAAAGGGGAAACCGGGGCGACATCGGCTACCGTGGCAGGGCGACACCGCGATCGGCGAAGACTGGCAGTGTAGAGTGTCGCGACTGTTGCAACACCCAGCCTTTTTGAAACGAATTAATGCCACACGTGAAACGATGGAGTCCGCCCTGGACGATCACTGACGGCCATGCCGGCAATGTACGGCAGGCGGTGGCGCTGGCGTCTGCGCTGAAGCTGGGCGCCCATCGTCCGCTGGTGCTGAGCCCACGCGCGCCCTGGCGCTGGCTGGCCCCGCGCTGGCTGCCCGGCGCGGCTGGCGGGTTTGGGCAGGCTTTCACCGATCTGGTCACCGCGCCGCCAGCGCTGGCCATCGGCTGTGGCCGCCAGGCCGCCGGGGCGCTGCGCGAACTGCGCCGGCGCGGCAGCCAGGTGGTGCAGATCCTGGACCCGCGCATCAGCGCGCGCCATTGGGACCTGCTGGTGGTCCCCGAACACGATGCCGTTCGCGGCAGCAACGTGCTCACCCTGCTGGGCAGCCTGAACCCGGTCAACGACGATTGGCTGGCCTGTGGGCGCGCCGCCTTCGCCACCTTCAGTGAACTGCCCGGGCCGCGCACGGCGCTGCTGGTGGGTGGGCCTACCCCGCACGCCCCGTGGCACGAGCCGGACATGGTGCAGGTGTTCCAGCAACTGGCCGCGCAGCTGCGGGCTGAAGGCGGCAGCCTGCTGGCCACCACGTCGCGGCGCACGCCGCCAGCGCTGGTAGGCGCCCTGCGCAGCGCCTTCGCCGATGTGCCGCAGGTGATCTGGGGCGACGGCGGCGATGGGGTGAACCCGTATGCGGGGTTGCTGGGCTGGGCCAACCGCGTGGTGGTATCGCCGGACTCGGTGAACCTGCTGTCTGAAGCGTGCGCCACGCGCATGCCGGTGGCGGTGGCGTTGGCCACGCAGGCGCAGGGACGGCTGGCGCACTTCCAGCACGCGCTGCGCGACCGCGGCCGGCTGCAGCCGCGCTGGCTGGACTGGCAGACCGGCGGCCGCATCGAACCGCTGCGCGAGACCGTGCGGATTGCCGCTGAAGTACGGGCGCGCCTGCTGCCGGTATGATGCGGCGGCGGCACGGTGCCGTTGGAGAACGTGCGACATGGATGCGCCCCGTCCTACCTGGTTGAATCCTCTGCGCCTGCTTGCCCCGCTGTGCATGGCGGTGGTGTTGGCCGCTCCGGTTGCACACGCCGAACCACAGTGCGTGGAGCGCTACCCCACGCCGGCCGCGTTGGCCTCGATGTTCGATGTGGCGCTGGCCACCACCGATGCCCTGGACGCACTGGACGGTGTGGATGTGGTGCTGGTCGCACGCGGTGGCCAGGACCTGAGCAAGTACGGGTTGCGCCATAGCCACGTGGCCTTCCTGCTGCGCGAAGACGACGACCAATGGCG
This sequence comes from Bacillus subtilis subsp. subtilis, assembly GCA_021733645.1. Lineage (GTDB taxonomy): Bacteria > Pseudomonadota > Gammaproteobacteria > Xanthomonadales > Xanthomonadaceae > Stenotrophomonas. Next base: position 12,056 of record JAHREJ010000042.1, read on the forward strand.
TGCGGTGCACCTGCTCAATCCGTGCAAGACCGCACAGTCGCACCTGTTCCGCGAGGGCGTGGCCACCTTCATCGGTGAGACCTCCAGCCATACCGACCTGCGCATCGGCGTGCCAACGCCGGCACTGCGTGCCACGTTGAAGGCGATGCTGACCAAGCCGGCGATCCAGGCGCGCGCCCTGCACGAGGCGCGCTACAGCGTGGTGGCCTATCCCTTCAGCACCGAATACCAGAACTCCAACCAGTGGGTGCTGGAGGTGCTGGCCGCCGCGCTGGCGCAGAACGAAGACGGCACGCTGATCGTCAACCGCACCCAGGTGCAGGACTGGCTGAAGCAGCACCAGTACCGGCCCAGCACGCTGCACATTGGCGTGGGCAAGCGGTTGGGCGCGCGTTTCTTCGCACCCAATGCGGCCGTGACCGACCACCCGGCCAGCGAACGCATCTCGGGCAACTATTCGGTGGTGACGGTGGAGTCGGTGTTCGACTTCGTGCAGCAGCAGAAGGGGCTGCAGATGGAACTGCCGATTGCGCATGTGGCCGTGGACGGCATCACCGCGCCCAAGCCGTGAGTCAGCGGCGGACGGCCGGGGTACAGGCATACTGCGCGCCTACGTTGATGCCTCAAAGGACCTTTCGATGACACGGATTTCGCGCCTGGCTTTTTCCCCGCTGCTGGCCGTTGCGCTCTGCGCCACCAGCCTGCCCGCGTCCGCGCAGGAGTTCAGCACCCAGCACCCGGTGACCAGCAGCGTCATCGTGACCTCGGTGGTGAGCGTGGTGGTGATTACCGCCCCGATCTGGCTGCTGTCGGCCGGGGTGAGCAAGGCCAGCGATGGCTCGGCCCGGCGCAGCCGCGCCGCCAAGGCGCGCAAGGCCCAGCCGCTGCCGCCCTTGACCGTGGAAACGGTGGAACAGACCGCCGATGGCGCGGTGCAGGTGGCCTTGAAGAACCCGCAGGCACCCGATGACCTGGCCGTGCTGCGCTGGCCGGCCCAGACCGACAGCCCGCTGGCCGACGTGGGCGTGGGCGATGTGCTGGCCTTTACCCCCACCCCGGGCGGCGCAGGCTGGAACGTGGCCAATGCGCAGGGCACCACGCTGGCATTCCTGCCCACCGACCCGGACGCGGCGCAGCCGAGTGCGCGCTGGTAAACCTGCCATGCCCTGCCCCGTACACAGGAAAAGCAGCATGAAACGTCTGCCTACGTTTGCCCTGTCACCGCTGCTGGCGATGACGTTGATCGCCACCAGCGTGCCGGCCGCTGCACAGAATTTCGCCCATGCCTCGCCGGTGACCAGCAGCGTGGTGGCCACCTCGGTGGTGAGCCTGGCCGTGATCACCGCACCGGTGTGGCTCAGCGCGCTGGGCGTGAGCGAGCTGCATGATGCCTCGATGCCGCACAACCGCGCCGCGCGCGCGGCCAAGAGGAAAAAGGCCGGCCCCTTGCCGCCGCTGACCGTGGAGCGCGTAGCCCAGCAGCCCGACGGCGGCTACCGGGTGGATCTGCGCAACCCGCAGGCGCCAGACGACCTTGCGGTGGTGGAATGGCCGGCCCGTGCCGACAATCCGGCCGCCGGCGTGAAGGTGGGCGACGTGCTGGACTTCAAACCGACGCCGGCCGGCGCTGGTTGGACGGTGGCGGCCGCCGATGGCACCGCGCTGGCCTTCCTGCCCACCGGGGCTGCGGCGGCCACCAGCATGAGCGAGCGCTTCTAGATGAACCGGCGTGGGGTGGCCCCGCGCCGCCCAAGCCGGGATAATCCGCCGCTTCGCTGACTTTCCCCCGGTGCGCCATGTCTGTGCGTCCTTCGATCACGTTTGCCCCATTGACCCCGCGCGCGCTGCTGCTGGCGGTGCTGGCCATGGGCGCGGTGGTGCTGGGCAGCAACGTGCTGGTGATGTACCCGATCAACGACTGGTTGACCTGGGGGGCCTTCAGTTACCCGGTGGCGTTCCTGGTGAGCAACCTGATCAACCGCCGCTTCGGCCCGCAGGCCGCGCGCAAGGTGGCGTGGGCCGGGTTTGCGCTGGCGGTGCTGTTGTCGATCTGGATTGCCACGCCGCGCATCGCGGTGGCCTCGTGCCTGGCCTTCATTGCCGCGCAGCTGCTGGACATCACCGTGTTCGACCGGCTGCGCCGTGGGCATTGGTGGCGCGCGCCGATGGTGGCCACTACCTGCAGCGCGACGCTGGATACGACGATTTTCTGGAGCATCGCCTTTGCCGGCTCCAGTTTGCCGTGGGTGAGCTGGGCCGCCGGCGACCTGGCGGTGAAGCTGACCATCGGCGTGTTCCTGCTGGCGCCGTTCCGCGCGCTGTTGTGGCGCATGGCGCCGCGCACGGCGTAACCGCTGCGAAGCCGGTGGCGAGGGGCACCGGCTGGACAGCATGCGCCGGGGTGCAGCAGGCTGTGACCATGCAAACCGATGCGACCTACAAAACTGCCGTGGAGCGCCAGGTGCGCAGGCGCCTGGCCGATGTTGCGGCCACCCACCCCGGCGTGCGCGCGCGTGGGCTGGAATGGGTGGTGGGTGAGGGCAAGACCGACCTTGCCAGCGTTGGCCTGTATCCGCTGCGCGCAGCCGGCGGCTGGGCGGCCACCTTGGCGGTGCACTGCCCCACGGCACTGGCGTTCTGCAGGACGTGGGCCGACGGCACGGCGTCCACGTTGCACACGCCGGACATGCTGATGGCGGTGATGTCGTCTGCCGGGGGCATGCCGGGCTTTGCCGGCCACAGTGGCGTGATCGTGCGCGCCGGCACCCACGATGCCGATGCGCTGGCGCAGCATGTGGTGGAACGCCTGGCCGATGCCGCGCTGGCGCGTGCGCTGGCCTGGCGCGAGGTGCCGGCGGCATTGATCGAGGACGTGGTATCGCACAGCGCGTTCTACGCGTGGCCGCTGCAGACGGTGCTGTACATCGCCCAATCCAATGGCATGGAGGCCGACGACCCCAGGCTGCGCGATGCACTGCAACGGCGGACGATCCTGCGCCGTGGCGAACGCGACCGCGCGCTGGTGCAGCGGGTGTTGGCCGACTGCGCGATGACCCATGCCACGGTGCCTGCCCGGTAGAGCCACCGGATGGATGGCTGCGCGGTGGGTGGCGGTGCGGTGTCCAACAGAAGTCAGCCACGCATGGCGGGGCTCTACGGCGTTGGCTTCTGAAACGGCAGGCCGGCCGCGTCGCAGGCGGCGCTGATCACCGCGCGGGCTTCTTCCAGCGCGGGGGTGGGCGCGGCCAGGCGCGGGCGGCGGTCGAGGGTGCAGGCCAGGCCGACGTCCAGCAGCGCGGCGTGGGCGGCGTGCAGCCCGGTGCGGGTACCGCCGGGCAGCCAGGCGATGCTGGCGAGGGTGTCGATCAGGCTCGGTGTGTCGCGCGGCTGCAGCACCTGCGGGTGCGCGCCGGCGCTGTGCAGCACGCCGGTCTGCAGCAGGAACTCCAGGTCGACAATGCCGCCGGCACCTTGCTTCAGGTCCAGCCGCGCCGCATCGCTGCGGTCCAGTTCGGTGCGCATGCGCGCGCGCATCTTGAGCACGTCGGCGTACAGCACGGCCGGATCGCGGGCGCGCGCGAGGGTGTCGGCGCGTACGCGCTCGAAGTCGGCCAGCAGCACGGCGTCCCCGGCAATGCCACGCGCGCGCACCAGGGCCTGGTGTTCCCAGGTCCAGGCACGTTCGCGCTGGTACTCGGTATAGCTGGCCAGCGAGGACACCAGCGCGCCCTTGCCGCCATCCGGGCGCAGGCGCACGTCGATGTCGTACAGACGGCCGGCGGCAGTGACCGCGCCCAGCAGTGCCATCACTTTCTGTGCCAGGCGCGCATACCAGCGGCCAGGATCGAGCGGGCGCTTGCCGTCGCTGCTGTCCTGGTCGGCGGGGTGGTCGTGCAGAAACACCAGGTCCAGGTCCGAGCCGAAGCCCAGTTCCAACCCGCCCAGGCTGCCGTACCCGATGATGGCGAAACGGCCACCGGGAATGACCCCGTGCGCACCGCGCATGTCGGCCTCGGCCACGGCCAGCACGGTGACCACCACCGCCTGGGCCAGTTCGGCCAGTTGCCGGGTGCTGTCCACCGCGTGCTGGCGACCATCCAGGGTGGCCAAGGCCATGCGGAAGCTGAGTGCCAAGCGGGTTTCGTTGAGCAGGCGCAGCGCGGCTTCGGGGTCGTCGATGGCCAGCGCGGCATCGCATTCGGCCTGCATCTCGTGGGCGTTGGGCATCGGGCCAGAGACGCGTACGTCGAGCAGTTCGTCCAGCAGCAGTGGATAGGCGGCCAGGCGCTCGGCCAGCAGTGCGCTGCGCGCCAGCACATCCACCAGGCGGGCCAGTGCGCTGGGTTGTTCGTCCAGCAGCGCCAGGTAGCTGGTGCGGCGCAGGATGGCCTGCAGCAGGCCGAGCACGCGCTTGAGCGCGGCGTCGGGGTGCGGGGAACGGGTGGCGGCGTGCAGCAGGGCCGGCAGCACCCGGTCCAGGCGCGCGCGCGCACTGTCGGACAACGACTTCACGCCCAGCGACTGGGCGAAATCGCGCAGCGACTGGTCGGCACTGTGCGGGTCGTGGAAGCCGGCGTCGGCAAGCAGATCGGCGCTGCCGTTGTCGGGCAGGCCGCGCCAGTAGTTGGACAACGCATCGGGCGCGGCCTGGCCTTTGCGTGGGGCCAGCAGCGCACCGAACTCGGTGCTCACCCGCGTGCGCTGCACCTCCAGGGCGGCCAGCAGCGCGGCCCAGTCGGCGTAACCCAGGCCGGTGGCGATGCGCAGGCGGTCGGTGGGGTCGGTGGGCAAGGCGTGGGTCTGCGCATCGCGCAGCATCTGCAGGCGGTTTTCCAGCCGGCGCAGGAAGGCGTACGCATGCAGCAGGTCGGCGCCGTCCTGCGCGGCCATCTGTCCGCAGGCCACCAATGCCGGCAGTGCGTGCAGCAGGCGGCGCTCGCGCAGGCTGGCTTCGCGGCCGCCGCGGATAAGCTGCAGGGCCTGCGACAGGAACTCGATCTCGCGGATGCCGCCCGGGCCGCGCTTGATGTCATCGAACATTTCCCGGCGCGACACTTCGGCGGTGATCGCCGCCTTCATTTCGCGCAGGCCATCGAGCGCGGTGAAGTCCAGGTAGCGGCGGTACACGAACGGGCGCAGGGTCTGCAGCCAGGCTTCGCCGGCGGCGATGTCGCCGGCCACCGCGCGTGCCTTGAGCCAGGCATAGCGTTCCCAGTCGCGGCCTTCGCGCTGGAAATACTGGTCCATGCCGGCGAACGACAGCGCCACGCGGCCGGCACTGCCGAACGGGCGCAGGCGCAGGTCCACGCGGTGGCTGAAGCCATCCACGGTGGTTTCATCCAGCAGCCGGGCCAGCCGCTGGCCGAGCCGGGCGAAGTATTCCTCTGCCGCCAGCGGGCGGGCGCCGTCGGATTCACCGCCCTGCGGGTAGGCGTAAACCAGATCGACGTCGGAACTGAAGTTGAGCTCGCCGCCGCCCAGCTTGCCCAGGCCGAACACCACCAGTTGCTGGGCGCTGCCGTCGGCGGCGCGGACCACGCCGTGGCGGGTGGCAAATTCCTGTTCGAGCGCGGCCAGGCCGATGCCCAGGCAGTCTTCGGCCAGGGTGGTGGCACCGGCCAGGGTGGCCGGCACGTCATCCAGGCCGGCCAGATCACGCCAGATCAGCCGGGTGGAGGCGGCGGTGCGGTAGCGGCGCAGGCGCTGCGGCCAGTCGCTGGGATGCTGGGGGTCCAGTTCGGGCAGCGCCAGCGTCGGGCAGCCAGGCCGGGTGAGCTGCGCCAACAGCGCCGGTTGCCGGCACAGGGTGTCGATGGCGAAATCGCTGGTGATGGCCAACAGGCGCAACCGGTCCAGGACTTCGGCCGGCGGCGGCCAGTGGCCGCTGTCGGCCAGCGACAGGGCCAGGCGCGCCAGGGCGCGATCAACCAAGGGAACGAGGGCGGCGGGGACGGCGTCGGCAGGAATCGGCATGCAGGGATTATGCAGCGCGCTGGGCGAACCCACGCAGTGCCAGGTGCCCGCCACAGGGACGCCCCCGTAGCGCCGTGCTCTGTCCGGCTTGGAACCGGCGATCGTGGGTGCTGGAGCGCAGAGCAGGCGGTCAGAGCCAGGATCTACGGGCAAAACGGATACGCATGCACCGCACGTTGCATCGTGTGCGGGACGCAGTTCCTGAATTTCAGACAATAAAAAGCCCGCTTGCAGCGAACTGCCAGCGGGCTCTGCTCCCTCCCCCACGTCGGGATGCAGGTCGATCTTCTAGGGTCGGCGAAGAAGTTGCACGCTGCACTGCAAAACAATACTTGCGGGTACAGAAGTCGCCGCAAAACTGAACAGGGACTCCCGATAGTTCCTGATTGCCATCCCACCTTGGTCGCACACCCCGTACGGCGTGGATCGCCGATAATGCAGGTCCCCCCAGAAACGTTGTCGTCATGTCTGTCGATCGCATTGCCAACGCGCGTCTGCGTGACCGCGTTGTATCCGCCGAAGCTGCCGCCGCCCTGATCCAGCCGGGTGAAACCGTCGCCATGAGCGGCTTTACCGGTTCAGGTTATCCCAAGGCGGTGCCGGTGGCGCTGGCCCAGCGCATCGAAGCGGTGCATGCCCAGGGGCTGCCGTTCCAGATCAGTCTGATGACCGGCGCGTCCACCGCCCCGGAACTGGACGGTGCACTGGCCAAGGCCGATGGCATCGCCATGCGCATGCCGTTCCAGAGCGACCCGGATGCACGCAACCGCATCAACGAGGGCAAGCTGGATTACATCGACATCCACCTCAGCCATGTGGCCCAGCATGTGTGGTTCGGCTTCTATGGCGACATCGACACGGCCGTGGTCGAAGTGTCGGCGATCCGCGAGGACGGCTCGCTGGTGCCGTCCACCTCGGTGGGCAACAACAAGACCTGGCTGGACCTGGCCAAGAAGGTGATCATCGAGGTCAACGAGTGGCAGCCGGCCGGCGTGGACGGCATGCACGACATCTACTACGGCACCGCGCTGCCGCCGCACCGCAAGCCGATTCCGCTGGTGCATGCCAACGACCGCATTGGCGAAACGTCACTGCGCTGCGACCCGGACAAGATCGTGGCGGTGGTGCGTACCAACGGCCCGGACCGCAACAGCCCGTTCAGCCCCATCGATGCCACCAGCGAGCAGATCGCCGAGCACCTGATCGACTTCCTGAAGCACGAAGTGGCCAAGGGCCGCCTGCCGGCCAACCTGCTGCCGCTGCAGAGCGGCGTGGGCAACATTCCCAACGCGGTGCTGGCCGGGTTGGCCAAGAGCGGGTTCCGCGACCTGGCCGCGTTCACCGAGGTGATCCAGGACGGCATGCTGGACCTGCTGCGCGACGGCGTGTTGAGCTATGCCTCGTGCACGGGCTTTGCGCTGAGCCCGCAGGCCAACGAAACGTTCAAGGCCAACATCGATTTCTACCGCGAGCGCATCATCATGCGCACCCAGGAAATCTCGAACCATCCCGAACTGGTGCGCCGCCTGGGCTGCATCGGCATGAACGGGATGATCGAGGCGGACCTGTATGGCAACGTCAATTCCACCCACGTGATGGGCACGCGGATCATGAACGGCATCGGCGGCTCGGGCGACTTTGCGCGCAACGGGTTCCTGTCGGCGTTCCTGAGTCCGTCCACGGCCAAGCACGGCAGCATCTCGGCCATCGTGCCGATGGTGAGCCATGTGGACCACACCGAGCACGATGTGTCGGTGATCGTGACCGAGCAGGGCCTGGCCGACCTGCGCGGGCTGACCCCGCGCAAGCGCGCGCGGGTGGTGATCGACAACTGCGCGCATCCGGATTTCCGCGACCAGCTCAACGACTACTTCGACCGTGCCAGCCGCGACAGCTACGGCAAGCACACCCCGCATCTGTTGCCCGAAGCGTTGTCGTGGCACCAGCGGTGGCTGGATACGGGCACGATGAAGGTGTGATGCACCGGCGGTAGGCCACGACCGTTGGTCGTGGCGCACGGAACCCGGGTATTACGCGCGGCGCAGCGTTGCCAGCGATTCGGCCTGCAGGCGCGCGTAGATGGCGAACTCGTCTTCGACCTGCATGCCCAGCGCCTGCTCGAACGCATCGCGGTTGGCATGCGCGGCATACGCGCGCTGTTCTTCGCCACCCAGGTTGGACTGGAAGATGCCCGCCGCACTCACCGGCAGGAAATCCTCGTAGACGATCGGGTCGGCGCTGGCCAGGCCGGCGGCGATCAGGGCCTCGGCCGGCAGGTCGCCGATGGCGGCGGGATTGGCGCCGCCGGCGTCGGTGAGCATGTAACGGTAGTAGCCCAGGCCCTCGCGGCGCAGGGTGGCGTGGTCGTCGGGGAAGGCCTGGAACGCGGCGGCCAGGCGCGTGGGGTAATCCTGGCCGGTGCTGCCGGCCCCGCCGGTATCGCGGGCCTGGGCCAGCAACTGGTCGTACAGCGCGCGGCCCTTGGGCGTGAGCGCCAGACCGCGCTGTTCGATCTCGCCGAAGCGCGCGGTATGGGTGCCGGCATCAGCGGCCTCGCCGGACGGGAAGTGCACCGTTTCCTGCAGCGCCTTGAAGCTGGTCTGGCGCAACAGGATCGGGCAGCGTCGCGGCGGCGGGCCTTCGACCACGGCCTTGGCGTCGATGCCGCGGTCGAGCATGGCGGCCTGGGCGGCGTCGATGTCCAGCGTGCGCGGCGTGAGGTGGTTGATGTGCGGGCCACGGAAGCTGACCACGTCGGCGATCAGACGGTGTGCGTCATGCAGGGCGTGGTAAGTGGCCAGCGACACGGTGGCATCACCGTGCCAGCGGAACGTCTCCAGCGATTCGATGACGAAGCGGCGGGCGTCTTCCTGGTTGAGGCCGCCGTCGCGCTGGGCCTGGGCGATGAGCGCCAGCGCGGTGTCGGTGAAGATGCGGCGCTGGGCCAGGATGCGCGCCGATTCGTCGCGCAGCGCGGCGTCTTCGATCAGTTCCAGCCGCAGCAACGAGGTGAACACGCGGAACGGATTATGCGCGAGTGCCTTGGCGGTGCGCGGGCGGAACGCGGTGGAATGCACCGGCACGCCGGCCACCGACAGGTCGTAGTAGCCCACCGGGTGCATGCCCATCACCGCGAACAGGCGGCCCAGCGTGGCCAGTTCTTCAGCCGTGCCAACGCGGATGGCGCCGTGGCGTTCCTGGTCCAGCCGTGCGCGTTCGTCGGTGCGGTCCAGCTGCTCCACCAGCGCCGGATCGGCGGTGAGCACGGCATCGTTGATCTCGGCCACCAGGTCTACCAGGGTGCCGTACAGCGGCACTTCGGTGCGGTACATGGTGGACATGGCCTGGGCGAACAGGCTGCGGATATCGTCGGGTGAAACGAAACGGTCGGCGCTCATTACGTACTCGGCAACGGATCACGGGGGGAGTGCAGCAATCGGCGCATTGTCGCCGAGGGCGGCGGTTATCGCGATCTGCACAGCAGCAAAGGGGGGCGTAGAGCCACGCCACGCGTGGCTGCGCGGGATCTCAGCGGTCGGAAGGCGCGACGTTGGCCGCCGCGCGCTGGCGCTGTGCGCGGTCGCCGAGCTGGCGCTGCAGGGTGGCATCGAGCTTGATCGGGCGGTCCCAATGGTCGTGGCTGGCCACGATGGCATGGCGCAGCGCGCGCCAGTGCAGGTGGGTGGGTTTGACCGGCAACCCGGCTACCACGCTTTCCCAGCGTTTTGGCTCGCCGTCGTCGGGCACCGCGCGGCTCCACGCCTGCACGCTTTCGCGGCAGGAACGTTCGATGGCGTGTGCCCAGAAACAGGCGAAATAGAGGTCGCCGGCCTGCCAGCCGTGGGTGTACATCAACGCGGCGATGTAGCCGCGCGATACGCCGCTGTAGCGTGCCACCTCGTCCAGGAAACTGTCCGGATAGCGCTCGGCGTAGTGGTTGATGTCCTGCAGCTGTGCGTCCACCCACCCATCGCCGGTGTCCACGACATAGGCCTCGGACTTTTCGGCGGTCTGCTGCGCCGATGCCGCCAGTGGCAGCATCAGCAACAGCACCACCAGCAGCGTGCGCAGGGTCATGGGGCGATGGTGCCGCAGCGCTGCATGGGTGTCAGGCCTGCGCAGCGTTGGCTTCGATGGTGCGCAGGGCCTGCGGCCAGTCGAAGGCGGTGGGGGCATCCACCATGCGCGGCTCGTCGTCGGCCACGCCATGCTGGGTTTCATGCGCCCAGGTCACCGCGTAGGGGGTGTGGATGCCCCAGCCGCCCAAGGTGATCACCGGCTCGATATCCGAGCGCAGCGAATTGCCGACCATGCAGAAGCGGTGGATCGGCAGGTCGAATTCTTCCAGCACGCGCGCGTAGGTTTCCGGGTCCTTCTCGGACACGATCTCGATGCGCGGGAACAGGTCGCGCAGGTTGGCCAGCTTGATCTTGGCTTCCTGGTGGAACAGGTCGCCCTTGGTGATCAGCACCACCGGGTAATCGCGGGCGATCTCGGTGACCGACTCACGCACGCCGTCGATCAGCTCCACCGGATGGCGCAGGGTGTCGTGGCCGATATCCAGAATCTGCTGCAGGTCGCGCGCGTTGATCATCTGCTGGGTGATCTCGATGGCTGCTTCCACCATCGACAGGGTCATGCCCTTCACCCCGTAGCCGAACACGCCGAGGTTGCGCTGCTGCACTTCCAGCAGGTGCCGCGCGGTCTGGGTGTCGTGCACGTCGATATAGCGCGACAGGATGTCGAGGTAATCCTGCTCGGCCTTGCGGTAATAGTCTTCGCTCTTCCACAGCGTGTCGTCACCGTCAAAACCGACCAGGCCAATGGCGCCGGAGGGCGCAGGCGTGGAGGTCATCATCGGCCAAGGATAGCAACAGCGGCCGGGCGACCCAATGGCCTCATCGGTTCAGGGGCCGAAGGGCTGCGGGCCGGTCCAGCCCAGCACCCCCCGCTGGGGTGGCGGAATGCGGGTGAGCAGCCAGTCGCCCGGGCCACGCCAGCTCAGTTCACGGTAGCTGCCGGCCAGCTGCCCGGTTTCCTGCCACCACGCCATCAGCGCTGCAGGTGCGTCGGGCAGGTGCGGCTGGTACTGGAATGGCAGGCCGCGTGTATTGAGGTGGGCCAGCAGCTGCTGCAGGGCCGGGTTGGCCCAGCGCGGGCCCTGGTCGTCGAAGGCGATCGCCTCGGCGGTGGCGCCCGGGCGCTGCCCGCCACCGACCACGATCACCTGCCCGTCCTGCAGGTGCGATACCCGCAGCGGCGGCGGCGCGTCTGGCCGGGGCAGGTAAACATCGAACGGGGGCCGGCGGCCGGGATGGTCCATGCGGCCATCATAAAAGAAGGGCGGCCGAAGCCGCCCAACCCCTCACTGCCCTCCACCGGTGTCCAGCGGCATCAGGCCCTTGCGCTTACCAAACTGCGTTGTGCCCGTGGGTCAGTGGCCCGGCTGCGCGCCGCTGCCACTGGCCGCCTTGCCCTGCTGGGCCGCCACGTAGGCCTTGTACTCGTCCGGCGAAAGCTCGCCGTCCTTGTTGGTGTCAGCCTGCTCGAATACCTGGGCAAGGCCCGCATTGACCTGTGCCTCGGTCTTGCTGATGGTGCCGTTGCCGTCGGTATCCACGCTGGCCCAGGTCTGGCCACCACCGCTGGCCTGCTGCGAGGCCTGCGCGGCGGCGCCGGCGGCCGAATCTGCGGCCTGGCCGGCCTGTGCCGCTGCCTGCTGGGCCTGCGCGGCCTGGTTCTGTGCCTGCGCGGCGCTCTGCTGCGCGGACTGGGCCATCGCCGGAATGGCCAGCACGCTGCCTGCGGCGACGATCAGGGCGATCAGGGGCTTGCGGTTGCGAATAGTCATTGGGTGGTCTCCTGCTTTTGGGGTGTTGCGCGGTTCGTTTGTTTCCGCACGGCCCCACACTGCCAGCCCGTTTGTGAATCGACTTTGCGCCGCAAGCCGCGCACGCACGCGGTGTTAACCCGCCGGCCACGCGCGTGGTTTACCGCACTGGTTACGTGCAGGTGAGCGGGGAGTAAGCAGGTCATTCAACCGGCGAGGATTTAACCGGATACGAACGAAATATCAGTCGTTGTCGACGTTTTTTTGGCCTGAGCGCGAACTGAATATCATCCAGCCCAGGGCAACACCGGCAAGCGCGCCGGCCACTTCCAACACCACCCGCGAGCCCAGCTCGTTGGGATCGTGGATGCTGGACAGGAACAGCCGTGCATACAGTGGCGACTCCAGCCGCACCATGCCCATGTAGAACAGCTTCCATGCGTCGATGCCGGCCGAGACCACCACCGCGATCACGCAGGCCCAGCCGATCGCATGCCCGGCCGACCCGCCCAGCGCGCGGACCAGCCACTGCCACAGCGCATACACCAGCAGGCCAACCAGCAGCGCGATCAGGCCCGCTTCGAGCGTTCCCAGCAATCCAAAGTGCAGCGGCAGGTTCATCGTGGTCCGAAGGTGCGGTGTGCGCGCAGTGTAGCGGCCCCCGCCCGGCCGATGCTCAGTACACCGGCACGTCGAAGGCGGTATGCGGGTCCGGCTCGGGGCTCAGGGTGTAGTGCCACCACTCCAATGGGTAGTTGACGAACCCGTGGCGGCCCATCGCCTTGCGCAGCTGCTGGCGGTTGGCGCGCTGCGGCGCGCTGATCTCGGCCGCATCGGTATGCGCGCGCGGGCCGAAGAAGTCGAAGTCGGTGCCCATGTCCAGGGCGGTGCAGGTGCCGCTGCGGCAGTCGAGCAGGGTCAGGTCGACCGTGGCCGCGCGGCTGTGGCCGGAGGTTTCGGCGATGTAGCCGTCCAGCAGGGCGGGCTTGTCCAGGCCCGGGTACTGCAGCGCCTTGCGCGACTGCTCGGCCGGATCGTGCGCCCAGGCAACGAAGGCCCGTACCGACTGCGCGGGCCGGTAGCAGTCGAACAGGCGTAGTCCGTAGCCGTCGGCGCGCAGCGCCGTCTCGACCTCGGCCAGGGCGGTGGCTGCCGGTGCCAACAGGTAGCACTTGGCCGCGTCGTAGCCGGGAACGCGGCGGCCGGTGAAGTTGTCCGGCCCGGCGTACCGGATGTCCAGGGCGATACCGGGCGCCAGCGCGCGGATATCCACCAGGCCAGCGGCGGCGATATCACCCGCCGGGGACACCGTCACCGGCTGCGCGTTTGCTGCACCGACCACCAGCAGCAACAACGCGGCGCTACGGGCAATCGCCGATGCGGGTGAACTGCAGGTCCTGGTAGTCATAACTGAAGTCGATATCCGGGTCGATGGCGCGCAGGGTAAGCACCGGCGGTGTTCCCGGCTGCACCTGCAGCCAAGGCTCGGCATCCGCGCCGAGGGTATCCCACTGCACCAGCCAACGGTCGCCCGATTGCATCACCGCGCCCTGCAATGCAGGGGATTTATCCACGTGCAGGCGCAGCTGGCCGGCCTGCGGGCACAGGCTGGCCTCGCCCAGCCACGGGTCGCGGTAGCGGCCCTGCCAGCCTGCGCTGATGTGCAGGTTGGCCGGGCGACGGACGCGGGTATCGGGCCGGGCGTGGCCGGCCTGGCGGCGCTGGCGCTGTTCGGCCTGCAGCAGGCTGGCGTAGTCGCGCACGCCGCGGCCATCGCCGGGGGCGGTGTAGTGCTTGAGCGCGGCCTGCATCAAGGCCGTGCGGGCGTCCTCGCCCTCGCCGTTGATGAGCAGCACCACGCCAACGTGGCGGTCGGGCAGCAGCGCCAGCGAGGAGTACATGCCCGACAGCGTGCCGGTGTGCGCCACCTTCCACTGCCCATCCAGGTCCGACAGGCGCCACCCGTAGCCGTAGGCGGAGAAGTGCGCGCGGTCCCAGTCGCGTTGGCGTGCGCCGATCGGCATCGGCATGTGCGCGGTCCACAGCGCCTGGCGCTGGGCAGCACTGAGCCAGCCGGGCACCAGCGCAGGATCCAGCAGCACCTGCATCCAGCGGGTCATGTCCTTGAGGCTGCAGCGGATGCCGCCGGCCGCCATCGAGGACAGGTCCGGGCTGGTGTCGCCGTCGACGTTGATGGGCACGTTGCGGCCATCGCGGCGGGTGTGCGGTTGGGCCACGTTGCCCGCTGCGGTTACAGACCATGCGCCTGCCTGGCAGCGCTGCATGCCCAGCGGGACGAATACTTCCTCACGCAGCAACTGGTCGTAGGGCTTTCCGCCTGCGGCCGCCGCCACTTCACCGGCCACCACGTACATCAGGTTGTCGTAGGCATAGCCGCTGCGGAAGCTGGTGACCGGTTTCAGGTGGGCCAGGCCGGCGATGATGTCCTGGCGGGTAAAGGCATTGGGTTCGGGCCACAGCATCAGGTCGCCGGCGCCCAGGCCCAGGCCGCTGTTGTGGATGAGCAGGTCACGCACCTGCATGTGTTCGGTCACCCACCGATCGTGCATGCGGAACTGCGGCAGGTAGGTGATGACCGGGTCATCCCAGCGCAGCACGCCGCGATCGACCAGGCGGGCCAGCAGCGCGGCGGTCATGGCCTTGCTGTTGGAGGCGATCTTGAACAGGGTGTTGTCGTCGATGGCCTGGCCACTGCCGGCGATGCGCTCGCCGGCGGTGTGCTGGTAAACCACCCGGCCGTCCTCGACCACGCTCATGGCCAGGCCCGGCAGCGCGTACTGCTGCCGGGCCTGGTCGAACATGGGCTGGAAAGGCGGTGCGGACGCCGCAGCGGCGCTGGCCGACACGGCCAACGCCACCACAAGCGCACGCCCCAGGTGCAGCGTCATCGCGGTCATGCCATCAATAGTTCCAGGTCACCGTGAGCTGCGCATAGCGCGGCGACTGGAACCCGGTGCCGTAGCCGTACATCGGGTTGGGTGTGCCGATGCTGTCCTGCGGTTCGTAGTCCTGGTCCACCGACACGATGCGCTGCTGGTTGAGCACGTTGTACACGGCCAGCTTGACGTTGATGTCCAGCGGCACCGGCACCTTGTAGGCAATGCTCATGTCCAGGTCGTAGGTCCACGGCGTGCGACCGTCGCCGCCACGCGGGGAATGCACGAACACGCGCTCGGACGACACCGTGGACAGGCAGTTGGACACGCACACGTAGTAGCTGTGGAAGTCGGTGTCGTCGAACGGGTTGCCGGCGCCGAAGCGGGTGATCGGGCTGCCCGACTGGATGCCCAGGGTAGCGGCCACGGTGAGGTTCTCGGTCAGCGCGTAACTGCCGCGGAACTTGAACTGGTGGCGGCGGTCATTGGCCAGGTAGCCGTAGCCGCGGTAGTTCACCCACGGGTTGTCGAAGTTCTCGGTACGGCCCGAATCGGCGAAGTCGGTATCGGAGTTGACCGGGCCCTCGGCGTTGCCGCGGCCGTAGGCCAGGGTATAGGACGCGTTGAAGCCCCAGGTGCCGTCCCACGCGCGGTCCACCTGCAGTTCCAGCGCCTTGTAGTCGCGCTTGGGCTTGACCCAGCCGCGCTGGCCCACGTAGTTGCCGTCGTCGTCATACATCGCCCAGCCTTCGCGCGAGGTGTCGATGTCGATCCAGGCATCGTTGCTGCCATCGCAGTTGCTGTCGCCCCACACGGTGTTGGTGCGCCCGGGATTGCCCATGATCCAGACACCGTCGATGGCGCCGCACTGGCCGGTAGCGGTGATGTTCATGTCGTCGATGGCGTTGTGCAGGCGGCGGTAGGTGGCGCTGGCGGACAGCGACCACGATTCGCTCAGCATGTGCTGGAAGCCGAGGATGGCTTCGTCCTGGTACACCGGGTCCATCTCGCGGTTCACCTCGGCGCGCAGGTCCGGCACGCTGCCGTCGCCCTGCGAGTTGTCCACCGGGCCGATCTGCCCGCCCAGGCCAGGTACGTTGTTGGGCGCACCGGAATAACCCAGGAATTCATACCAGGTGCGCTCATCCAGGAAGCCACCGGCCTGTTTGATGTTGATCACGTTGGCCACCGGCAGGTAGTACCGGCCCAGGTTGCCGAACAGCTTGGTGGTGCCGTCGCCGCGCATGTCCCAGGAGAAGCCCAGGCGCGGGGCGATCATGTTGTCGATCTTGATGTAGCTGTTGCCGTCGCCGCCCTTGTTGTCGAAGCCTTCCATGCGCGCGCCGATGTTCAGCAGAAGGTTCTGGGTGACCTGCCAGTTGTCTTCCAGGTAGTAGGCCGAGTTGATGGTCTCGAACGAGCCGGCCACTTCATAGCGTCGGGTACGTGCCACCAGGCCGCTGGCCGGCACGATGCCGCCGTTGAGCGAACTGCCGGGGGTGCGGTAGTACACGTCGTAGCGCAGCCCGCCCGGACCGGGATAGGCGCGCTGGTAATCGGAGGTGTTCTCTTCGCGGTCCAGGCCGAAGCGCAGCAGGTGGTCGCCGAGGGACCATTCAAAATCCGCGCGCGCCGCCTTGCGGGTGTCCAGCGCCGCTTCCAGCAGCGAGCTGCTGGTGCAGCTGCGGTCGCCCTGCAATGCGGTGGGCACGCCTTGGCTGGCAGTGCGGTTGTCGAACACGCGGTTGCAGTTCTGGTCCATCAGGCTGCTTTGCGAGCGGTTGCGCTTGTTCTCGCCGTACATCAGCTTCATGGTCAGGTCGTTGTTGACCTGCCAGCTGTAGGTCCCCGACCAGTTCTTGCCGCCCACGGTGTTGTAGATCTGGTTGGTGCTGTCGCCCACGGTGCTGCCACTGGCGTAGTCGTAGCGGTACACGTCGGTGATGGTGTCGCTTTTGTCGGAGAAGCCGAACAGCGACAGCATCTGGTTGTCGGTGATCTGCCAGTCCAGCTTGCCACCCCAGAACGGGTCGTCGGCCTTGCCCTTGTTGAGCAGGAAGCCGGCGTCGTTGGTGGAGTTGGGGGTGTAGTCGCGTGCTTCGTACATGCCGAAGAAGAACAGCTTGTCCTGCACCAGCGCGCCGGAGGCAAACACATTGAGTGCGCTGCGGCTGTAATCGTCGCGGCTGGCGGTGATGTAACGGCTGCCGGCGGCGGTATAGCGGTCGCGGGCCTGCGACTGCCAGGCGCGCGGCTCGAACACCAGCTGCGCGCCGGCCTGGAAATCATTGCTGCCCGAACGGGTCACCGCATTGATCACACCGCCCGTGCTGCGGCCAAATTCCACCGAATAGCCGCCGGTCTTGACCTGGAATTCCTGGTAGAAGCCAAACGGCACCGAAGAAAAGCCCACCCGGTTGTAGAAGTCGGTGACGTTCAGGCCGTTGATGTAGACGGTGTTTTCGGCCACCGACGAACCGCCGAAGGAAATGCCCTGCCCGCCCAGCGAGCCCTTGCCCTTCACCGCACCGGGCGCGAGCAGCGCCACCGCGGTGATGTCACGGTCCACCGGCAGCCGCGACAGTTCTTCGCGGGTGATGTTGGTGGCCGATTCGGTGGACTTCACATCCACCATCGACACCACCTGCGGCGCGCGCACTTGCACCGCGCCCAGCGTGCTGACCCCGCTCACCGGCACATTGACCGTGGTGGCGGTGCCCAGGCCCACGTTGATCTGCCCGACGCGGGTGGCCGCGCCACCGGCCACGGCGACCTCCAGCTCGTAGGTGCCTACCGGCAGCAGCGGAATGCGGTAGCTGCCATTGGCCTCGGCGCGCACCGAGCGCACGAAGCCGGTGGCCGGGTTGCGCACCGTCACCGTGGCGTTGTCCAGGCGCTGGCCCGAATCGGTGAGCAGCTTGCCCACCACCGCGCCATCCTGCGCCATCGCCGCCGGTGCCAGCGTGCCCAGGCACGCCCCCAACGCGACGCACAACGCCGCCCGCTTCAGTCTGTTCGTGTTCATTCCCTGCTCTCTCCTGCAGATATGGAATCGTGGGTGGTGCCGGTTTACCGCGTGGCCTCCAGCGGCACGATGTGCGACTGGAAGTCGTAGTTCCATTGGTCGAAATACAGATTGCCGCCGTCCCACTCGACCTCGCCGCGCTGGGAATCCACCGTGTCCGAGCGCGGAAAGCGCTTGGCCGGCACCAGCGGCTGGCCGATGTCATCGTTGAAGGCGATGCGGTAGGCATCCAGCCCGCCGAAGTAGAAATCGCGCAGCGCCGGTTGGTCGCTGTCCAGGCGGCCGGTGGTGACATCCATCGGCACCCAGCCATACGGGGCCAGGTACAACGCGCCCCAGTCGTGCAGGTTGTTGTAGCCCACCGCGTCATCGGCGTAGACCATGCCCGACTGCCAGCGCGCGGGAATACCGTTCATGCGAAGCAGGGTGATCAGCAGCAAGGTCTGCTGGCCGCAGTCGGCATGGCCGGCGCGCAGGGCGTAATCGCTGATGTTGGTCAGGGTGGAATACTCGCGCGCACCGGCCCACGGGATACGGTCAACCGCGTCGAACAGGCGGCGGGCCACCTCGCCCGGGCGGGTTTCGCCCTGCAGCACCTGGTCGGAAAACAACCGCAGCGCCGGGGTGAAGCGCACGTGCGGCGGCTGTTCGGCCAGGTACGGGGCCAGCGCCGGATCGGCCGGGGTCGGTTGCACCCTGGCCGGGTCGATGGGGGTATGCCGCGCCGATACGGTGAGTGCGTAGCGGATCTCGAAGCGGGTGGGCTGGCCGGCCACTGCGGTGCCTTCCAGGTACGCCGTGCGTTGCAGGGTGCTGGCCGGAGCGATGCGCGCCTTGCCCGGCGCACTGCCGCGCCAGTGCAGGTGGTCCTGCTGGCCGGTGATTTGGCGTGGGTAGG
Organism: Bacillus subtilis subsp. subtilis; assembly: GCA_021733645.1. Lineage (GTDB taxonomy): Bacteria > Pseudomonadota > Gammaproteobacteria > Xanthomonadales > Xanthomonadaceae > Stenotrophomonas. The sequence goes on from JAHREJ010000042.1 coordinate 30,679, forward strand.
GAATCCAGGCGCGCAGGACGGTGCCGGCGGGCACTGCATCAGCCTTCACCGTGAGTGACTGGGTGACCTCCACCCGCTGCGGCAGCACCGACGCCTCGCCGGCGTCGGTGGCCGCCTGCACCACCTGGGCGTGGTAGGCGCTGAGGTGCTCCATCGGGCCATCGCTGGGCAACGGCGCATCGGCGGTACGGCGTGCGCGGGCCTCGCTGCTCAGGCCGAACAGGTTGGAGGGCGCGCGCTTGAAATAGAAGCGCGTACCGTCGATATCCAGATGCTCCAACAGGCCCTGCCGGTCCCAGCGTTCGAATTCGTCGTCGCGCAGGTCCGGGATCGAGCGTCGCACGGCCGCCTTGGCGGCGTCGGTGTCCAGGCTGAAGTCCAGCCGGATGCGGCGCATGCGCTCGCGCTGGAAGGCCAGGGGATCGCGATCGCCTGTGGCCTGCGCCGGAATACGCTGCCCGGCGCGGGCAAAGTGGCCGGCGTCGATCAGGTCGGCAACGCGGGCCACCTCGGCGGCGTCCCCGGTGGCACCGGCACGGGCAGGTTGCGCGCCGGCGGGCGACAGCAGCAGCGCCGCCAGCAGGCTGGCGACGGCGGGCAACAGCGGTTTGCGAACGGCACGATCCACAGCGACACTTCCCCAGCGCGGGTGGTGATGGCTGTGTAACACGGGCCGTGATCTCGGTCAATAATTTATTCTTGCATTCCACGCAGAAAGGAATAAGTATTCCATGACACCCGCAGCGGCTGGAGGAGACGCACCATGAAGGATCCTGAGCTGCGCTGTGACCATTGCCAGGCCACGTTCGTGCCGGAAGGCGCGCAGGCGGCCCTGTTCACGCAGTCGCGCGCCAAGGGCATGCGCTTTGTGATGCTCGACTGCCCGCACTGCCATCACGGCACCGCCGTGGACCCGCGTGCCCCCGGCCGGCCACGCGCGGCCGAACCGACGCCCATGCAGCCCTGCCCCGCGCCGGGTTGCGACGGCCATGCCTGCTTCGTCGATACCCTGCAGCCGATGCTGTGGGGCTGTGGCCACTGCGGCACGACCTGGCCGGACCGCGCCGCGCTGGATGCGGCCGCCGCCGAGCGCGCGCCATGACCGGCGCATCGCTGTTCCATCTGCCCTGCAAGGACACTGCTGCCATGACCGCTTTCCGTTTCCCGTCGTGGCGCTGGCCTGCCCGCCGCGGCCTGGGTCTGTTGCTGGCGGTGGCCAGCGTGCCGGCCTGGGCCGACGCCGTGGCCAACACCACGCCAGCCGACCCCGGCGCGCCGCTGCCCTACGTGGTGGGCCTGCACGAGGCGTACCTCACCCCCCAGTACTGGGCTGCACGGCTGCCCAACGCCGATGCGCTGATCCTGGACCGCGCGCAGATCGCCGCGCAGAACGCGCGCATGCGCGCCGAAGACCGCTCCATCCATGACCTGCGCGCACTGCCGGCGCAGGTGCCGCGTGCGCAGGTAATGACCGAACTCCAGGCGCTGTCGCGGTGGCCGGACAAAACGCTGTACGGCCAGGACGGCGCCGCCATCGATGCGCGGCAGCGCAGTGCCACCCTCGCCAACCTGGCGCTCGATGCCATCCCGGCCCAGCGCCCGCTGCAGTACGGCCTGGTCACCCACCGGGCTGCGCTGCGTGCGTTTCCCACCGCGCTGCGGGTGTTCACCACCCAGGGCGATACCGATATCGACCGCTTCCAGGAATCGGCGCTGTTCCCCGGCGATGCGGTGGCGGTGCTGCATGAAAGCGCCGATGGCCAATGGCTGTTTGTCACCAGCGAGCGCTACGCGGCGTGGATCGAGAAACGCTTCGTCGGCATCGGCGATGCGGCCACCGTGCTGGATTACGGCCAGCACGGGCCGTACCGCGTTGTGACCGGCGCCACCGCGTTCACCGCCCATACCCCGGAAGAGCCGCGCGTGTCGCGCCTGCAGCTGGACATGGGCGTGCGCCTGCCGGTGCTGGCCGACTGGCCACAGGACCAGCCCGTCAATGGCCAGCAGGCGCATGCCGCGCATGTCCTGCAGCTGCCGGTGCGCAATGCCGACGGCCGCCTGGCGCTGGTACCGGCGCTGCTGCCACGCTCGCAGGACAGCGCCGCCGACTACCTGCCGCTGACCCCGCGCACCCTGCTTACCCAGGCCTTCAAGTTCCTCGGCGAACGCTACGGCTGGGGCCACGATTACGACACCCGCGACTGCAGCGGCTTCGTGTCGGAGATCTACCGCAGCGTCGGCGTGCTGATGCCACGCAACACCAGTGCGCAGGCGGTGAGCCCGGCGCTGGATCGCCTTGCCTTCAGCGCCACGGACAGCAAGGCCAGGCGCGATGCCGCGGTGACGCAACTGCAGGTGGGCGACCTGGTCTACATCCCCGGCCACGTCATGGTCGCCATCGGCCACGTCGACGGGCGCACCTGGGTCATCCACGATACCGCCGGCGGTAGTTGGTTCAGCGCCGATGGCAAGCGCACGCAGGCCCACCTCAATGGCGTATCGGTGACCCCGCTGGAGCCGATGATGGCCAGCGACACCGCCAGCTACATCGATCGCATCACCAACATCCAGCGCCTCCGAGCCAAGACTCCTGAATGAAGATCACCGACATCGAACTCGGCATGCTGCGCGTGCCGCTGAAAACCCCGTTCAAGACCGCGCTGCGCACGGTGGACACCGTCGAAGACGTGGTGGTGCTGGTGCGCACCGACAGCGGCCACACCGGCTACGGTGAGGCGGCCGCTACGGCGGTGATCACCGGCGATACGCATGGCTCGATCATCGAGGCCATCAGCCGCTTCATCAAGCCGCGCCTGATCGGCCAGGACGTGACCAACCTCAACCATCTCTGCGGGCTCATCCAGTCCTCGCTGGAGCGCAACAGCAGCGCCAAGGCCGCCGTTGAAATTGCCGTGTACGACCTGTGGGCGCAGCTGCACAACGCACCGCTGTACCGCATGCTCGGCGGCGGCGACCCGGTGATCACCACCGACATCACCATCAGCGTGGATTACATCGACAAGATGGTGGCCGATTCGTTGTCGGCAATCGAACGCGGCTTCGAGTCGCTGAAGATCAAGGTTGGCAAGGACATCGGGCTGGACATCGAGCGGGTCAAGGCGATCCACGCCGCCGTGCAGGGTCGCGCGCTGCTGCGCCTGGATGCCAACCAGGGCTGGACCGCCAAGCAGGCGGTGCACGCCATGCGCACCCTGGAAGAAGCCGGGGTAGTGCTGGAACTGCTGGAGCAGCCGGTCAAGGCGGCCGACATCAGTGGCCTGAAATACGTCACCGACCGGGTCAATACGCCGGTGATGGCCGATGAAAGCGTGTTCAACCCCGGCCAGGTGTTCGACCTGATCCAGCAGCGCGCCGCGGACATCATCAACATCAAGCTGATGAAGACCGGCGGGCTGTCCAACGCGATCCGCATCGCCGATATCGCGGCCATCTACGGCGTGCCATGCATGATCGGCTGCATGATCGAATCCAGCATCAGCGTGGCCGCCGCCGTGCACCTGGCCGTGGCCAAGTCCGATGTGATCACCAAGGTGGACCTGGACGGGCCTTCGCTGGGGCAGTTCAACCCGGTTGCCGGCGGGGTGAACTTCAACGAATCGGAGATCACCATCAGCGATGCGCCCGGATTGGGCATCACCGAGGTGCGCGGGCTGGAGATGATCACGCCGCAGCGTTGGTGAATGTTGTATCCACCGTGCCGGTCACCTACGGTAGTGCCATGCCATGCGTGGCTGCCGTTCGCGTGATCCCACCTGCCGCAGCCACCCTTGGGGTGGCGCAACCGGACCTGATGCCCCCGCCATGCCGCCCCTGGTGAAAATCCGCTCCGAGCGTGACCACATGTCGGCGATCGAACGCCGCATCGCCGACTTCATCCTGGACAACGCGCACCTGCTGCGCGACTACTCGTCCCAGCAGTTGGCCAGTGCGTTGGGGATCAGCCAGTCCAGCGTGGTCAAGTTCAGCCAGAAGCTGGGATTCAAGGGCTACCCGGACCTGAAGTACTCCATCGGCGAGGCGGTGGCGCGTGCCGGCAACGGCGCCCAGGCGCAGGCGCCGGTACCGGCCGAAGGCAACCACTACACCGGCATCGCCGAGCGCCTGCGCGTGAGCAAGGCCGCCGCCGAGGAAGAAACCCGGCTGGCCAACCCGCAGGCCGATGTCGAGGCGATCGTGCAGTTGATCGACGCCGCGCCCAAGGTGTTCGTCTACGGCCTGGGCGATGACGGCCTGTATGCGCGCGAGTTCGCCATGCGGCTGTCGCTGCTGGGCATGCTGACCGTGCACCACGCCGACCCGATCCTGATGATGGCCAACCTGTCGGCGGCACGGGCCGACGATGTGATGCTGGTGTTTTCCGAGTTCGGCAAACTGCCGCAGTTGTTCCAGTTGTCACGCCAGTTCCAGGACGTGGGCGGCAAGGTGGTGTCGATCACCCGGCACAGCGCCAACCCGCTGCGCGCGCATGCCGATGCATCGCTGGTGGTGTGTGCGCACGACCCGGCGCCGCACCTGGCGCAACTGTTGTACCGTGCGTCCTTGCAGTCCCTGCTGGATTTCGTGTTCGTGCTGCTGTGCCACGCCAACCCGGACCGCCACCGCCAGCTCGGGGTGAACCTGGAACGGATCGAACACCTGATCGACACCTGATCGACACCTGGTCATTTGGAGTCCACCACGATGCTGCCGTTGTTCCGATCCCTCTTGGCCGGTGTGCTGGCCGCCAGCGCCCTGCCCGTCGCCGCGCTCACCCCGGCGGTGGAGCCATTGCAGGACCACCACCAGATGATCGTGGTCGTCACCGACGGCTGGGACGCCACCCAGGGCCGGCTGCAGGCCTATTCGCGCACCACGCAGGGCTGGGCGCCGTACGGCGGCGCCATCGAGGTGGCCGTTGGCCGCAACGGCAGCGCATGGGGCGTGGGCGTGGTGCCGATGCAAGGCGTTGGCCCGCATCAGCCCGGCGACCCTGTAAAGCCCGGCGACCCGGTCAAGAAGGAAGGCGATGGCCGCAGCCCGGCCGGCTTCTTCAACATCGGTCCGGCTTTCGGCTACGCCCCGGGGATCGCCACCGCCCTGCCTTACCAGCCGATGCAGGCCAGCAGTTACTGCATGGACGTACCCGATTCGCCGTACTACAACCGCATCGTCGATGCCGAGGTCGTGGGTAACGAGGCGGTGGAAGGCTCCACCGAGCCGATGCGCCTGGACCTGCACAACAAGGGCGACGTGCGGTACCGCGAGGGCTTCGTGATCGAGCACAACCCCAAGGGCGAACCCCGCCGCGGCAGTTGCATCTTCGCCCACCTGTGGCGCACGCCCGGGGAGGCCACCGCCGGCTGCACGGCCATGCAGCCCGAACATATGCAGCGCCTGCTGGCCTGGCTGGATCCGGCCAAGCGGCCGCTGTTCGTGCTGCTGCCGCGCGCGCAGTACCAGCAGATGCAGTCGGACTGGAACCTGCCGGCACTACTGGAAAACCGGCCATGAGCGCACCGGCCGATCCGCAACTGGAACGCGCGGTCAGCCGCTGGCAGATCGTGGGGCTGTCGATCAACGATGTGATCGGCAGCGGCATCTACCTGCTGCCGGCGGCCACCGTCGCGCTGCTGGGGCCGTTCAGCCTGTGGGGCGTGGTCGCCGCTGGCCTGCTGGTGGCGCTGCTGGTGCTGTGCTATGCACAGGCGGCCAGCTACTTCGACGAGCCCGGCGGCAGCTATCTGTATGCGCGCGAGGCCTTCGGGCGCTTTGCCGGGTTTGAGATCGGCTGGATGATCTGGCTCACCCGGATCAGCTCGGCCGCCGCACTGAGCAATGCGCTGGCCGATGCGGTGGCGCGGTTCTGGCCCTGGGCCGGGCATGACCTGGGGCGTGTGGCGATCATCGTGGTGTCGCTGGGCTTCCTGACCGCGGTGAACGTGGCCGGGGTACGCTCGGCTGCGCGCACCGGGGTGATCCTGGTGATCGGCAAGCTGCTGCCGCTGCTGCTGTTCGTGGCCATCGGCGCGTTCTACCTGGACATGGACCTGGCCTTCTCCGGGGTGCGCCCGGACCCGCACGACCTGCAGCGCATGGGCGAGGCGGCGTTGCTGCTGCTGTACGCCTACGCGGGCTTTGAGAACATCCCGGCCGCCGCCGGCGAATACAAGAACCCGCGCCGCGACATTCCGTTCGCACTGATCACCATGATCGTCAGCGTCACCGTGATCTACGCCGCCGTGCAGTTGGTGGCGCAGGGTACGTTGGCCGGCCTGGCCACCTCGCCGACGCCCCTGGCCGATGCCGCCGCCCGTTTTGGCGGGGAAGCGCTGGCGCTGATCCTCACCCTCGGTGCCACCATCTCCATCCTGGGCACCAACAGCAACACGATGATGATGGGGCCGCGCTTCCTGTTCGCGCTGGCCCGTGACGGGTACGGGCCGAAGATACTGGCCAACGTGCACCCGCGGTTCCGCACGCCGGCGGCGGCGATCGTCACCCAGGGCGTGATCGCGCTGGCACTGGCCCTGTCCGGCTCGTTTGTGCAGTTGGCGCTGCTGTCGATGACCACCCGGCTGTTTGCCTATATCGGCACGGCGGCGGCGGTACTGGTGCTGGCGCGGCGTTTCGGCGACCGCCCCGGTGCGTTGAAGCTGCCCGGTGGCCCGGTGATTCCGGTGCTGGCGTTGCTGCTGTGCCTGGCGCTGTTTGTGAGTGCCAGTTGGCAGAATATCGCCGCGGCCGGCATCGCCTTTGCGGTGGGTGCGGTGATCTACCGGTTTCCGCGCAAGGACACGCGCTGAACGAAGCGGGCGCAGGACGCGGGGTTTGATCTGTCATTCACTCCGCCGGCCCGCTGCGTTAACCGGCCACTGGCTACGGTGACACCTCACCCAACCGGAGCCAACACATGAGCCCTGATTATCAGATTCCCGGCCGGGTGCCGGAAGACGGTGTCGCCCGCCAGGCCGTATCGGACTATTGGCGTGAGCGTTTTACCAGCGAACCGTACTACGACAACAGCCAGTTCTTCGACGATTACGAGCCGGCCTACCAGCTGGGCCACCACTCGCGTGCCGACGACATCATCCAGGCCTACGACGAGGTGGAAGCCGAACTGGAAACGCGCTGGGCGCAGGAACGCGGCAAGAGCAGGCTGACCTGGGCGCAGGCGCGCAATGCCGTCCGCCGCGGCTGGGATGAATCCACCGCACTGCGCCAGTCGCACCTGGACAAGGGCGTGCCGCGCGGCACCTGAGCACCGCGCGACCGCCCATGCATCACTCGCCGCTGGGCAGCGGCGGAATCTCGCGCTCATTACCCCCCGCGGCCATCAGGTCGCGGGTGTTTTTCTGCACGGCCACCGCGCCAAACAGGCTCAGTGCAAAGGCCATCGCATAGAAGCCTTTCTCACTGAGCAGCAGGGTGGCGTTCCACAGGCCCACCAGCAGCAACAGCAGCGCAGCCAGCAGCGCGAACCAGCACAGCGCGTAGTACAGGCCGCTGACCGGAATGCCTTCCACGCGGTCGCGCACGCTCTTCTGCAGGGAAACCGCCGCGAACAACCCGAACAGCAGCAGGGTCAGGTAGTAGCCCTTCTCGTTGAGCGCCATCTCGGCATTGAACAAGCCCACCAGGTAAGCCACCGCGCCCAGCAGCAGGGCGGTCCATGAGGCGGCGATGAAAGCGGGTGATGGTTTGTGCACCTGTTGCTTCATTGATCAAACTCCTTTTGAGGCGGCAAGCCGCGCATGCCACCCCACGGGCGGCCCGCGGCAACGGTAGCCGATCCGGCGGCGCGCGCCTACGGGGATGACGTATGGTCCACGCCGCGTTGATGGGCATGCTGTACAACGATGGCTGGCCATCGCATCCCCACCCGGAGATACCCCATGACCCGCAAGCTGCTGCTCTCGCTCGCCGTCACCCTCACCCTGCCCCTGTTCGCCACCGCCTGCGTGGCCGCCGACAAGGCCGCCGCCCCGGTACTGAACAAGGCCCAGTGGCCGTTTGCCGCCACCGAGGCAGGCACGTTCAATGAACCGTGGGCGATGAGTTTCCTGCCCGATGGCAGCCTGCTGGTCAGCGAGAAGGGCGGCACGCTGCAGCATGTGAACCTGGCAACCGGCAAACGCGCCGCCATCAGCGGCGTACCCAAGGTGGCCTACGCCGGCCAGGGCGGCCTTGGCGACGTGCTGCCGCACCCCGGCTTTGCGCAGAACCAACTGCTGTACGTGAGCTACGCCGAAGCCGGCGAAGGCGACACGCGCGGCGCGGCGGTGGCGCGCGCGCGGCTGGCGTTGGCCGCCGATGGCAGCGGCACGCTGGAAGACCTCAAGGTGATCTGGCGCCAGACCCCCAAGGTCGAGGGCGGCGGCCACTACGGTCACCGGCTGGCCTTCGGCCCGGACGGCAAGCTCTGGATCACGTCCAGCGAGCGGCAGAAATTCGACCCGGCCCAGGACATGGGCGGCAACCTGGGCAAGATCGTGCGCCTGAATGACGACGGCAGCGTGCCGGCCGACAACCCCTTCGCCGCGCAGGGCGGCGTGGCTGCGCAGGTGTGGTCGCTGGGCCACCGCAATGCACTGGGCATCGCCTTCGATGCGCGCGGCAAACTGTGGGTGCATGAAATGGGGCCGGCCGGCGGCGACGAATTGAACCTGATCGAGCGCGGCGCCAACTACGGCTATCCGATCGTATCCAACGGCAACCATTACGACGGCCGCGAGATTCCCGACCACAGCACCCGCCCGGAGTTCGCCGCGCCCAAGGTGACCTGGACGCCGGTGATTTCGCCGGCCGGCTTCATCATCTACAACGGTACCCAGTTCCCGCAGTGGAAGGGCAGCGGCTTCATCGGCGGGCTGTCGTCCAAGGCGCTGGTGCGGGTGGCCTTCGAGGGCGACAGCGCGCGCGAAGCCGAGCGTTTCGACATGGGCGAGCGTATCCGTGAAGTGGAACAGGGCCCGGATGGCGCAATCTGGCTGCTGGAAGATGGCAAGAACGGACGCTTGTTGAAGCTCACCCCAAAGGGGTGAGCCAGAAGCGTACCGACCAACGGTCGGTACCTACCGGGGTTGGGGAATGTCCCGTCAATGCGTACCGACCAACGGTCGGTACCTACCGGGGTTGGGGAATGTCCCGTCAATGCGTACCGACCAACGGTCGGTACGCGCCGGTCAATCCTGCACGGTGACGATGCCGACCTTGGCCTTGCTGCAGTCGTTGCCGGGGCAGATGCCGTTGATCCAGACCTGGCCGTTGCCCAGCATCACGCCCTGCCAGTTGACGAACAGCGCGTCGAATTTCTGTTCGGTGATGGTCTTGGCGATATCGGCGGTGATGATGCGGTCGTACTCGCGCTCGAAGGTGGCCGCATCGGCCACGGTACGCTTCTTCCCGCCCACATTCACGCTCACCGGGTACAACGCCAGTGCGGCGACGGCCTTGGCATCATGCGCAGCCACCCCCTTCTGCAGTGCGGTGAACACCGCTTCGTAGCGCGGTGCGTCGCCGAGCAGGCGTTCAATGCGCTGGCGCACGTCGCCGTCGGCCGGTGCCGCTTCGCTGGCGTCGGGGGTGGCGACATCGGTGGCGGCTGCATCGCGGGGCGCGTCCGCGGCCGGGTCGGTGCCCGCATCCACGGCATCGGGCGAAAGCCCGGCCGCCGGAGCATCGTCGCGGGGCGTGGGCGTGGTGGTGGGCGGTGAGGTCGCAGGCCCGGTGGCCGCATCGGCCGCAGGCGGTGCGGGCTGCGAGCAGGCGGCCAGCAGCAGGGTCGGTAACAGAATTCGGATCGCACGCATGTGCGGGCTCCATCGCGTTGGCAAGGCCGTCAGCGTAACCGCCCCGCCGTCAGCCGCCGATGACGGCGCCCCGTAGAGCCGACCGTTGGTCGGCTGCTGTTCCACCGGCGACCGCTGCACCTCGTAGAGCCGACCGTTGGTCGGCTGCCTTCCCACCGACGGCCCGATGCGCCCCGTAGAGCCGACCGTTGGTCGGCTGCTGTTCCGCCGACGGCCCGATGCGCCTCGTAGAGCCGACCGTTGGTCGGCTGCCTTCCCACCGACGGCCCGATGCGCCCCGTAGAGCCGACCGTTGGTCGGCTGCTGTT
>JAHREJ010000043.1 GCA_021733645.1 Bacillus subtilis subsp. subtilis
GTTTCAGTTCGGTGCCAACGCAGCGCAACCCGGTGCACACCTTTGTTTTCCATACGGATTTTTCAGGGGCGGCGACGTAGGTCCAGAAATGGTCCTTGACCAGTCGCCATAGTGGCGGAAGGCAGGGACGGACCTGGTCGCAGTAAGTGTCCTTGGGCGTGTATTTATCGAACGGCACGAAGAATTCGGGGTGCACATTCAAATCAGGAGCATTTACCTGGTTCAAGACGACCTCGCACGGACATGCGGGCACGCGCGATACAGTCGATCGCGGTACGGGCAGGGATAATCGAACGTGATATCCGCGTAACCGGCAAGGGCACGCGTACCCGGGACCAAAGCCGCACGACCAGACAGTCGTGCGGCCCCGATATCCTCGATCACGGCATCAGGCGATGCCGGAGGGAGACATCAGGAGATGACGTTGGCGTCTTTCAGGCAATCCTTGCTGAAAGTACTCCACTCGTCCTTGGTCACACCGTTACAACCTTCGCTGGTCGTGCTCCACGCTGCCAGGCCGCCGCTGACACCTTCCAGCTCCTGCAGTGCGAGAACCTTCATCTTCGCCGACGTATTGGCCGACTTGAATTCCTTGCTCATCCTTCACCTTCCGATAGTGTGTTGATTCCGATGCGGCTGGGCCGCTCCATGAGTTCCCAGTGTGCACGCTGCAAACTCGCTGCAATATTTATTTGCTGTTAATGAAGTTGTCAATAGCGTCATGCCATTCATTTTCACCTTCACATCGCAGTCAATCCGATCGGTCGGCATGTGAATGTGTGATCTCTATCGCAACCTGCACCGCAGCACGAATCGACATTCCCCCACGCACCACCACTGACCGCGCAACGATAATGTGGGCGTACAGGGAGTTTCGCGCGGAGACGCGTACCGGTTTATGACGCTGCCATAACGTGAACAACATCGGCGACGCGCAGAAACAGCGTGAGGCGGAATGGGCGTCGGCGTTGGCGGGCATGTCGGCACTGACCATGCGTGGGCCGCGTCGATCGTGCCGAGTGGCCGCGATCGATGTGATACCGCCGTCGCTACCGCGTGGCGAGCGATGATGACGTGGTTGCGCGCGCATCCGCAGCGGCGCGATGGCGCGGGCGATCACGCGCGCGCAGTGGCGCGCCCGATCAGCTGATCAAACGCAGCCGCAGTTCCTTGGGCAGCGCGAACACCATCGATTCCGGTTCGCCGTCCAGTTCGCCGATGCCGCTGGCACCGAGTTCCTTCAAGCGCGCAATCACACCGTCCACCAGCACCTGCGGCGCCGATGCACCGGCGGTCAGGCCGATGTGCTGCTTGCCCACCACCCACGCCGGGTCGATCTCGTGGGCGCCGTCGATCAGGTAGGACTCCACGCCTTCGCGGCGCGCCAGTTCACTCAGGCGGTTGGAGTTGGAGCTGTTCGGCGAGCCCACCACCAGCACCAGGTCGCAGCGCTGGGCCAGGTCGCGCACGGCATCCTGGCGGTTCTGGGTGGCATAGCAGATGTCGTCGTTCTTCGGGCCCTGCATGGCCGGGAAACGCGCCCGCATGGCTTCGATGATGCCGCGGGTGTCGTCCACCGACAGCGTGGTCTGGGTGGTGTAGGCGAAGTTTTCCGGCTGTTCGATTTCCAGCGTGGCCACGTCGGCCACGTCTTCCACCAGGTAGATGCGGCCGGTGCCGCGCTCACGGCTCCACTGGCCCATCGTGCCTTCCACTTCGGGGTGGCCGGCGTGGCCGATCAGCACCACGTCGCGCCCGGCGCGGCAGTGGCGGGCCACTTCCAGGTGCACCTTGGTGACCAGCGGGCAGGTGGCGTCGAAGACCTTCAGGCCACGGCGCTCGGCTTCCTGGCGCACCGCCTGGGACACGCCGTGGGCGCTGAAGATGACCGTGTTGTCGTCGGGCACTTCGTCCAGTTCCTCGACGAAGATGGCCCCGCGCGCCTTGAGGTCGTCCACCACGAAGCGGTTGTGCACGACCTCGTGGCGCACGTAGATCGGTGCGCCCAGGGTCTCGATCGCGCGCTTGACGATCTCGATCGCACGATCGACACCGGCACAGAAACCACGCGGATTGGCGAGCAACACGTCCATCGGTCAGATACTCCGGCCGGCACGCGGCCGGTTGTCACGGGAAACAGGGGGGAATTATCCCGCTTTTTTGGCAGCCTTGCCTTCAAACAGACCAAACACGGCGATCCCGATGGCCCCGACCACGATCGCCGCATCGGCGATGTTGAACGAGGGCCAGTAATGGTCACCGATGTACCACTGGATGAAATCCACCACATGGCCGTGCATCAGACGGTCGATCACGTTGCCGATCGCCCCGCCGATGACCAGCGCATACGGCACGGCGCTGCGCCAGTGGCCGCGCGCGGTGCGCGACAGCCAGAACGCCATCAGGCCGCTGATGCCCACCGCCAGCGCGGTGAAGAACCACAGCTGCCAGCCACCGGCATCGCTCAGGAAGCTGAAGGCGGCACCGGTGTTGTAGGTGCGGAACCAGTTCCAGAAGCCCTCGATGACCACCACCGGCTGGTACTCGGGCAGGCTGGACAGCACCCAGGCCTTGCTCCACTGGTCCAGGCCGATGATCGCCACCGACAGCAGCAGCCACACCAACGCATTGGGACGCGGACGGAGGGCGCTCATCAGAACCACCGCCGATCTTCGCCGGCACCGTCGATGTTGGTCACGCAGCGACCACACAGCTCGGGATGGGCGGCCACGCTGCCCACGTCGGCGCGGTAATGCCAGCAGCGCACGCACTTGGTTTTCCCGGTCGGCTGGGCGCTGACGAACACCTCGTCGGTGGTCGCTGCACGCACCTGCACGTCACCACTGATCAGCAGGAAGCGCAGCTCCTCGGCCAGCGGCTGCCAGCGCGCGGCGGTGTCGGCATCGGCGGCCACGGTGATCTCCGCTTCCAGCGCCGCACCGATCGCACCGTTGGCGCGCATCGGCTCCAGCACCTTGGCCACCTGCTCGCGCAGGGCCAGCAGCTGGTCGAAATCGGCCGCGTTCAGCGGTGCGTCGGCCGGCAGCGGCACCAGGCCCTCGTACCAGGTGGCAAACAGCACATTGTCCTTGCGCTCGCCCGGCAGGTAACTCCACAGCTCGTCGGCGGTGAAGCTCAGGATCGGTGCGATCCAGCGCGTGAACGCTTCGGCGATGTGGTACATCGCGGTCTGCGCCGAGCGGCGGCCACGCGAGTCCACCGGCATGGTGTACAGCCGGTCCTTGGTGACATCCAGGTACAGCGAGCCCAGGTCGACGCTGCAGAAGTTCAGCAGCAGCTGCACGATTTCGGCCATGGTGTAGCCGGTGTAGGCCGCCTTGATCTTCTCCTGCACTTCGAAGGCGCGATGCACGATCCAGCGGTCCAGCGCGACCATGTCCTCCGGCGCGACCAGGTGCTTGGCCGGGTCGAACCCGTCCAGGTTGCCGAGCAGGAAGCGCGCGGTGTTGCGCAGGCGACGGTAGGCGTCGGCGTTGCGCTTGAGGATCTCCTGCGACAGCGACATTTCATTGCTGTAGTCGGCCGAGGCGATCCACAGGCGCAGGATATCCGCGCCCAGGGTCTTCATGATGTCCTGGGGCTCGATGCCGTTGCCCAGCGACTTGGACATCTTGCGGCCCTTTTCATCCACGGTGAAGCCGTGGGTGAGGCACTGCTTGTACGGGGCGTGCTTGTCGATGGCCACGCCGGTCAGCAGCGAGGACTGGAACCAGCCGCGGTGCTGGTCCGAGCCTTCCAGGTACAGGTCGGCCGGCTTGCCGAAGCCGCGCGCCAGCAGCACGCCCTCATGGGTGACACCGGAATCGAACCACACATCCAGGATGTCGGTGACTTTCTCGTACTGCGCGGCCTCATCGCCGAGCAGCTCGGCGCTGTCCAGCGAATACCACACGTCGATGCCGCCCTGCTCCACGCGGTCGGCCACCTGCTGCATCAGTTCCACGGTGCGCGGATGCGGCTCGCCGGTTTCGCGGTGAGTGAACAGCGCGATCGGCACGCCCCAGGTGCGCTGGCGGCTGATGCACCAGTCCGGGCGGCCGTCGACCATGCTGCCGATACGCGCCTTGCCCCAGCTCGGGAACCAGCCCACGTTGTCGATGGCGGCCATCGCATCGCGGCGCAGGTTGGCCTTGTCCATCGAGATGAACCACTGCGGGGTGGCACGGAACACCACCGGGGTCTTGTGACGCCAGCAGTGCGGGTAGCTGTGCACGATCTCCACGTACGCCAGCAGCGCACCGGAAGCGCGCAGCACGTCCACGATCAGCGGCTGCGCCTTCCACAGGTGCACGCCGGCCAGCTCGACATCGCCGGCCGGCGGGGTCGAAGACAGGTACACGCCACGGCCATCAACCGGGTTGATCTGGCCCGCGTTGTACTTGTCCATCAGCCCGTACTGCTGGCTGACCACGAAATCTTCCTGGCCGTGGCCGGGGGCGGTGTGCACCGCACCGGTACCGTCTTCGGCCGACACGTGCTCGCCGTTGAGCAGCGGGATGTCGCGGGTGGGATAGAACGGATGGGCCAGCAGCAGGTTTTCCAGCGCCGCGCCGGTGGCGTGGCCATGCACGGCCAGGCCGTCCACGCCGTAGCGCTGCAGCGAGCGTTCGGCCAGCGCGGCGGCCAGCACCAGCCAACGGCGCTTGCCGTGGTGGGCGGGGCCTTCGGCCAGCACGTACTCGATGTCCGCACCGAGGGATACCGCCAGCGAAGCCGGCAGCGTCCACGGGGTGGTGGTCCAGATCGGCACGGCCACCTCGACATCGGCCGGCAGGGTCGCGCCGAAGCGCGCGGCCAGCTGCGCGCCATCACGCGCGGCGTAGGCCACGTCGATCGCCGGCGAGGTCTTGTCCTGGTACTCGATTTCAGCTTCGGCCAGCGCCGAGCCGCAGTCGAAGCACCAATGCACCGGTTTGGCGCCGCGCACGATGTGGCCGTTGGCGAACACCTTGGACAGCGCGCGGATTTCGTTGGCTTCGAAATCGAAGCTCAACGTCTTGTACGGGTTGTCCCAGTCGCCGATCACGCCCAGGCGCTTGAAGTCGCGGCGCTGCAGCTCGATCTGCTCTTCGGCGAATTCGCGGCACTTCTGGCGGAACTGTTCGGCATCCAGCTTGACCCCGACCTTGCCCCACTTCTTTTCGACCGCGATTTCGATCGGCAGGCCGTGGCAATCCCAGCCCGGCACGTAGGGCGCATCGAAGCCGGCCAGGTAGCGCGACTTGACGATGATGTCCTTGAGGATCTTGTTGACCGCATGGCCCAGGTGGATCTGGCCGTTGGCATACGGCGGGCCGTCGTGCAGCACGAACAGCGGGCGGCCCTGCGCGTTGTCGCGCAGGCGGGCGTACAGGCCCTCGTCTTCCCAGCGCGACAGAATGCCCGGCTCGCGCTTGGGCAGGTCGCCGCGCATCGGGAATTCGGTTGCCGGCAGATGAAGGGTGGCTTTGTAGTCCTGGCTCACGCAGTGGCTCGCAATCTGTGTTCGGAAAGGATGTGACGCGCCTGTTCGGCGTCACGGTGCATCTGGTCGGTCAACGCGGCCAGATCTTGGAACTTCTCTTCATCGCGCAACTTGGCGACAAATTCCACTTCGATGTGGCGACCGTACAGGTCCCCTTGGAAATCAAACAAGTGCGCCTCCAGCAGCGGCTCCACGCCGTCCACGGTGGGACGGGTGCCAAAGCTGGATACCGACGGCCACGGCTGGTCGAACACGCCGTGTACCCAGGTGGCGTAAATGCCCGACAACGCCGGCGTCTTGGGAAAGCGCAGGTTGGCGGTCGGGAAGCCCAGCGTACGGCCCAACTGGCGCCCGCGCACCACCCGCCCGCCGATCGAGTACGGCCGGCCGAGCAGGTCGTTGGCACGGGTGAAGTCGCCGCTGCGCAGCAACTGGCGGATCCGGGTACTGGAAATACGCTCGCCGTGCAGGTCCACCGGCTCGATTTCGCCGGCACTGAAGCCGCGTTCGGCGCCCAGGGCCTGCAGCAAGGCCAGATCTCCGCGACGGCGGTTGCCGAAGCAGAACTCCGGCCCGATCCAGACCTCGCACGCGCTCAGGCGCTGTACCAGCAGCTGCTGGACGAAGTCTTCGGCCTGCATGGCGGCCATGCGCGCATCAAAGCGCAGCAGGCCCACCGCATCCACGCCCAGCGCGTTGAGCATGGCGACCTTGTCGCGCGGCAGGGTCAGCCGCGGCGGCGGCTCGCCCTGGGCGAAGTACTCGCGCGGCAGCGGTTCGAACGCCACCGCCACGGCGGCCACGCCCAGCGCGCGCGCGCGCGAAACCGCGTGGCGCACCAACGCACGATGGCCAAGATGCAGGCCGTCGAATGCGCCGATGCAGACCACGCTTCCGTGCGGGAACAGCGGCCCGCCTTCAATGCTTCTGAACAACCTGCTCATCAACTGGGAATCCGGCCCGCCAGGGCCGATGGGTTGCAAGGGATAGCCATGAAGTATAGCCGGGGTGTCCACGGATCAATGCTCGCGCAGGTGCCGCGGGCGGAACCCCATCGCCACCAGGACCACCAGATAGGTCAGGCCGCCACCGCCGACCAGCAGCGACAGGTTGCCGATGCGGTGCCACTTGTCCATGTCGGTGAAGCCGGACATGCCGTGCAGCAGGCCCAGCAGCACCGCCACCATCGCCGCGCAGGCCAGGCCCAGCCGGGTGGCGTAGCCGGCCCAGCCCGGCTTGGGCTGGTAAACATCGGTCTTGCCCAGCCAGTACCAGAGCAGGCCCAGGTTCAGGTAACTGGACAGTGCGCTGGCAATGCCCAGCGCCAGGTGCAGGCCCGGCTGCTTGCCCAGCGCAACCCACACGCCCTGCGCCTTGAGGGCCTCGGGCACCATCACGTGGTACAGCACCGCCAGCAGGATGAAGTTGAACACCATGTTGGCCACCAGCGCGATCAGCCCGGCGCGCACCGGGGTGCGGGTGTCCTGGCGGGCGTAGAACGCCGGCAGCACCACCTTGAGCAGTGCGAAGGCCGGCAGCGCGAAGCTCAGGCCGTACACCGACAAGGCGGTCATGCGGGTATCGAACGCGGTGAACTGGCCATGCTGGAACACCGTGGCGATCAGCGGCTCGGCCAGCAGCATCAGGCCCAGCATGGCAGGCACGGCGATCAGCAGGGTCGTGCGCAGCCCCCAGTCCAGCGCGCTGGAGAACCCGGCCTTGTCGGTGCTGACATGGTGGCGGGCCAGTGCCGGCAGGATCACCGTGCCCAGCGCCACCCCGAACACACCCAGCGGCAGTTCCAGGAAGCGGTCGGCCAGCGACAGCCAGGACTGCGAGCCGTCGGTCAGCTTGGCCGCGATCACGGTATCGAGCAGCAGATTGATCTGCGCCACCGACGAGCCGAACAGGGTCGGCACCATCAGGGTGAGCACCTTGCGCACGCCGGGATGGCGCCAGCCCCAGCGCGGCAGGGTGAGCAGGTTGATGCCCTTCAGCGAGGGCAGCTGGAACAGCAGCTGCAGCAGGCCGGCGGCCAACACCGCCCAGCCCAGCGCCAGGATCTGCTTCTCCGGGGTGCCGCCCAGCCGCGGCGCCAGCCACAACGCGCCGGCAATCATGCACAGGTTGAGGATCACCGGGGTCAGCGCCGGCATCGCGAACTTCTGGAAACTGTTGAGCGCCCCGCCCGCCAGCGCGGTGAGTGAGACGAACAGCAGGAACGGGAAGGTCAGCCGGAACAGGTCCACCAGCAGGCCATGCTTGGCCGGGTCGGTGTCCACCCCGCTGGCAAACAGCGTGGCCAGCTGGGGCGCGAAGATCAGCGCCAGCGCGGTCACCAGCAGCAGCACCCCGCCCAGGGTGCCGGCTACCCGCGACATCAGCTCACGCAGTTCAGCGTGCGAGCGGGTTTCCTTCACTTCCGTGAACACCGGCACGAATGCCGTGGCGAACGAGCCTTCGGCGAACAGGCGGCGCAGGAAATTGGGCACCCGGAAGGCCACCCAGAAGGCGTCGGTCACCGCATTGGTGCCGAACGTGGTGGTGATGACCAGGTCGCGAACCAGGCCCAACACCCGCGAAATCATGGTCATGCTGCTGAAAGACAGCAGGCCCCGCAACATCCTTGGTGAACTCACCCGTGTTCCCTCTTGACAATTGACTTGACGTACATTTTTCGAGCCATCATACTTTCCAGCTTGCTGTTCCCATTACACCGATTTTTCAGGAAACCACCACTGTGGCCAATATCAAGTCCGCCAAGAAGCGCGCCAAGCAGACCGTCGTGCGCAACGCGCGCAATACGGCTCAGCGTTCGATGCTGCGCACCGCTGTCAAGAAGGTGATCAAGGCTCTGGATGCCAATGACGCCGCCGGCGCCGAGGCAGCCTTTGCTGTTGCCCAGCCGATCCTCGACCGTTTCAGCTCGCGTGGTCTGATCCACAAGAACAAGGCTGCTCGCCACAAGAGCCGCCTGACCGCGCGCATCAAGGCCATCAAGGCCGCCTGATACGGCGCTGCGGGTGTCGTAGAGCCACGCCATGCGTGGCTTCGACCCAGCCGCAGAAAGAAACCCGGCCCCGGCCGGGTTTTTTGTTGCGCGCGATTCACGACAGCCCGCCTGCGGGCGATCGGTGGCAGACCGCAGGGTAGCGGCGAGCCATGCCCGGCTGCGGCCGCCGGGCGCCTGATCGGAACGCCGCCGAGAAAGCCCCCGAGCGTGGCTCGGCCGTACCCCGGCGCGACGGAAAATGCTTGGCGCACCACAGAAAAACCCGGCCGCAGCCGGGTTGTTCAGGGGCGCGCGGATGCGCTCAGTACGCATCGCGCGCTTGCGCCTCGTCTTCTTTCTGGCGATCGAAGAAGGCCATGATGTTGGTCATGATCGGCCAGGTACCTTCACGGCCCAGCGCCGACACCAGGTACCACGGCTGGGTCCAGCCCAGCTCGGCGACGATCTTCTCGGCGGCGGCCTTGGCCTCGTCCTCGAACATCAGGTCGGCCTTGTTCAGCACCAGCCAGCGCGGCTTGTCCAGCAGCTCGGGATCATGCTTTTCCAGCTCGCGCTCGATCGCCCGCACCTGCTCGATCGGCGACACGCCTTCCACGCCACCTTCCATCGGGGAGATGTCCACCAGGTGCAGCAGCAGGCGGGTGCGCTGCAGGTGGCGCAGGAACTGCGCGCCCAGGCCGGCGCCATCGGCGGCCCCTTCGATCAGGCCGGGAATATCGGCAATCACGAAGCTGCGGTAATTTTCGACACGCACCACGCCCAGGTTCGGGTACAAGGTGGTGAACGGGTAGTCGGCCACCTTCGGGGTGGCAGCGGATACGGCACGGATCAGGGTGCTCTTGCCGGCATTGGGGAAGCCCAGCAGACCCACGTCGGCCAGCAGCTTCAGCTCCAGCTTGAGCAGGCGCTCTTCACCCTCTTCGCCCGGCAACGCCTGGCGCGGCGAGCGGTTGGTGGAGCTTTTGAAGTGCATGTTGCCCAGGCCGCCGCGGCCGCCCTTGGCCACCAGCAGGCGATCGTCGTGCTGGGTCAGGTCGCCGATGATTTCATCGGTGGCCACGTTCATGATCACGGTGCCCACCGGCACGGTGATGACCAGGTCTTCGCCGCCCTTGCCGTAGGCCTGGCGACCCATGCCGTTCTCGCCGCGCTGCGCCTTGAAGATGCGATCGTGGCGGAAGTCGACCAGGGTGTTCAGGTTGGCGTCGGCGCGGATCCAGACATTGCCGCCATTGCCGCCATCGCCACCGTCCGGGCCGCCCAGCGGAATGAACTTCTCGCGACGGAAACCGACGCAGCCGTTGCCGCCATTGCCGGCGGTGACCTGGATTTCTGCTTCGTCTACAAGTTTCATGATTCTGGATGCCAACTGGAGGCGGCGGGCAGCGGATGCACCCGACCGCAGAGTCTAACGTCCCCGGTACGATCCGTGGACGGCGGCGGGAAGGATCCCCGCCCATGTTCGAACAAAAACAAAAAACAAAAACCCCGCCGAAGCGGGGCTTTCGTCAGCGGCCCCACGCGCTAGGCGTGGGCGCCTGCGTATCGCGAAGATCAGGCTTCGGCGACAACGCTGACGGTACGACGCTTCTTCGCACCCTTGACCGAGAACTCCACCTTGCCGTCGACCAGCGCGAACAGGGTGTGGTCACGGCCGAGGCCAACGCCGGTACCCGGGTGGAACTGGGTGCCGCGCTGACGCACGATGATGTTGCCGGCATCGATGGCCTGGCCACCGAAGATCTTGACGCCGAGGTACTTCGGGTTGGAGTCGCGACCGTTGCGCGAAGAGCCTACGCCTTTTTTATGTGCCATGACTGGTTCTCCTTATTACTTGCTGCCACCGGCAATGCCGGTGATCTCGATTTCGGTGTAGTACTGACGGTGACCCTGGCGCTTCATGTGGTGCTTACGGCGGCGGAACTTGATGATCCGGACCTTGTCAGCACGACCCTGGGACAGGACCTTGGCGGTGACCGAAGCGCCGCTCAGCGCGTCGCCCAGCTTGATGCCGTCGCTGTCACCCAGCATCAGGATGGTGTCGAACGTGATCTCGTTGCCGACTTCGACTTCGAGTTTTTCGACGCGGAGCGTTTCGCCCTGCGCCACGCGGTATTGCTTACCGCCGGTTACCAGTACTGCGTACATGACCAGACTTCCTCTGTAGTTATTGTGGTCTATGGACTGCTGCCATCGAGGGCAGACAGAAGCGGGATTTTAATGACTGGGGGTGGGTCGGGTCAAGTCACCCCCCGCCTTGGCCTGTCTGGGCCTGAATCCTGTTCAGGTAAGCCCCTGGCAGGTCTCAGGCGGTGAGACCCGGGGCTGGCAATGTGCGCGATTGCCCCCAAATCCCAAGCTCGGTAGGCTGACCGATTGCCGTCTCCGCTTGCCCCACCCGCTTGCCGGCCCCCACGGGCCAGAGCCTCACAACGGATCCCCCATGGCGATGGATTTCATCCGCATCCGCGGCGCGCGGACGCACAACCTCAAGAACATCGATCTCGACCTGCCCCGCGACAAGCTGATTGTCATCACCGGCCTGTCCGGCTCGGGCAAGTCGTCGCTGGCGTTCGACACCATCTACGCTGAAGGCCAGCGCCGCTACGTGGAATCGCTGTCGGCCTATGCCCGGCAGTTCCTGAGCGTGATGGAAAAACCGGACCTGGACCATATCGAAGGCCTGTCCCCGGCCATCTCGATCGAGCAGAAGTCGACCTCGCACAACCCGCGCTCGACCGTGGGCACCATCACCGAAATCTACGACTACCTGCGCCTGCTGTACGCCCGCGTGGGCAGCCCGCGCTGCCCCGACCACGGCTACCCGCTGGAAGCGCAGACGGTGAGCCAGATGGTCGACCACGTGCTCACCCTGGACCCGGAGCAGCGCTACATGCTGCTGGCCCCGGTCATCCGTGAGCGCAAGGGCGAGCACGCCCAGGTGTTTGACCAGCTGCGCGCGCAGGGTTTCGTGCGCGTGCGCGTGGACGGCATCCTGCATGAGATCGACGCGGTGCCGCCGCTGGCGCTGCGCCAGAAGCACACCATCGAGGCGGTGATCGACCGCTTCCGCCCGCGCGAGGACATCAAGCAGCGCCTGGCCGAGAGCTTTGAAACCGCGCTGAAGCTGGGCGACGGCATGGTCTCGGTGCAGTCGCTGGACGTGGAAGACGCGCCAGCCCACCTGTTCTCGTCCAAGTACAGCTGCCCGGTCTGCGACTACTCGCTGCCCGAGCTGGAACCGCGCCTGTTCTCGTTCAACTCGCCGGTGGGCGCCTGCCCGGGCTGCGACGGGCTGGGCATGGCCGAGTTCTTCGATCCCTCGCGCGTGGTGGTGCACCCGGAGCTGTCGCTGTCGGCCGGCGCCGTGCGCGGCTGGGACCGCCGCAATGCCTACTACTTCCAGCTGATCGCCTCGCTGGCCAAGCACTACAAGTTCGACGTGGACGCCGTCTGGCAGACCCTGCCCGAAGATGTGCGCCAGGCGGTGCTGTACGGCAGCGGCGAAGAAACCATCACCTTCACCTACTTCACCGAAGCCGGTGGCCGCACCCAGCGCAAGCACCGCTTCGAAGGCATCATTCCGAACCTGGAACGCCGCTACAAGGAAACCGAATCCTCGGCGGTGCGCGAGGAGCTGGCCAAGTACATCAGCGAACGCAACTGCCCCGAATGCCAGGGCCAGCGCCTGAACAAGGCCGCGCGCAACGTGTTCGTGGCCGACCGCGCACTGCCCGAGCTGGTGGTGCTGCCCATCGATGAAGCGCTGAAGTTCTTCAGCAGCATGACCCTGCCCGGCTGGCGCGGCGAGATCGCCGGCAAGATCGTCAAGGAGATCGGCGAACGCCTTGGCTTCCTGGTCGACGTGGGCCTGGATTACCTCACCCTGGAGCGCAAGGCCGATACCTTGTCCGGTGGCGAGGCGCAGCGCATCCGCCTGGCGTCGCAGATCGGCGCGGGCCTGGTCGGGGTGATGTACGTGCTGGATGAGCCGTCCATCGGCCTGCACCAGCGTGACAACGAGCGCCTGCTGGGCACCCTCACCCGCCTGCGCGACCTGGGCAACACAGTGATCGTGGTCGAACATGACGAAGACGCGATCCGCCTGGCCGACTACGTGCTGGACATCGGCCCGGGGGCGGGCGTGCATGGCGGCGAGATCGTCGGCCAGGGCACCCTGCAGGACATCCTGGACGCGCCGCGCTCGCTGACCGGCCAGTACCTGTCGGGCAAGCGCGCCATCGAGATCCCCGCGCGCCGGCACAAGCCCAATCCGAAGATGACCCTGCACCTGCGCGGGGCCAGCGGCAACAACCTCAAGGGCGTGGACCTGGACATTCCGTCAGGCCTGCTGACCTGCATCACCGGCGTGTCCGGGTCGGGCAAATCGACCCTGATCAACGACACGCTGTTTTCGCTGGCCGCCAACGAGATCAACGGCGCCTCCCATCCGATCGCACCCTACAAGGAAGTGCACGGGCTGGACCTGTTCGACAAGGTGGTGGACATCGACCAGTCGCCGATCGGCCGTACCCCGCGCTCGAACCCGGCCACCTACACCGGCCTGTTCACCCCCCTGCGCGAGCTGTACGCACAGGTGCCCGAAGCGCGGGCGCGCGGCTATTCGCCCGGGCGTTTCAGCTTCAACGTGCGCGGCGGCCGCTGCGAAGCGTGCCAGGGCGATGGCCTGATCAAGGTGGAAATGCACTTCCTGCCGGACGTGTACGTGCCCTGCGATGTCTGTCATGGCAAGCGCTACAACCGCGAAACGCTGGAGATCCTGTACAAGGGCTACAACATCAACGACGTGCTGCAGATGACCGTCGAAGATGCGCTGAAGCTGTTCGAGCCGGTGCCGTCGATTGCGCGCAAGCTGGAAACCCTGGTCGACGTAGGCCTGAGCTACATCAAGCTGGGCCAGAGCGCGACCACGTTGTCCGGCGGTGAAGCGCAGCGCGTGAAGCTGTCCAAGGAACTGTCGCGCCGCGATACCGGCCGCACCCTGTACATCCTCGATGAGCCGACCACCGGCCTGCACTTCCACGACATCGAAGCGCTGCTGGGCGTGCTGCACAAGCTGCGCGACGAAGGCAACACGGTGGTGGTGATCGAGCACAACCTGGATGTGATCAAGACCGCCGACTGGATTGTCGACCTGGGCCCGGAAGGCGGCCATCGGGGTGGCACCATCCTGGTCACCGGCACGCCCGAAGACGTGGCAGCCTGCCCGACCTCGTACACCGGCCAGTTCCTGGCCCGGATGCTGCCATCGGTCAGCGCCCGCCCGCAGCAGCCTGCGGCGGTTGCCAACAAGCCCGACGCCCGCCCGCCACGCAAGGTGAAGCCGGAGAAGCCGGCCAGGAAGGCCGCCGCCGCCAAGAGCACCGGCAAGGCCAGCAAGACCAGCACCGCCAGCAAGAAGAAGGACGCCTGATGAGCAGCGAACACAAGATCCTGGCCCGCGTACCAATCAGCGTGCGCTGGCGCGACATGGACAGCATGGGCCACGTCAACAACGCCAAATACATTTCCTACCTGGAAGAAGCGCGCGTGCGCTGGATGCTGGGCGTGGAAGGGGTATCGATGACCGACCGCATCGCCCCGGTGGTGGCGGCCACCAACGTCAACTACCGCCTGCCTATCGTGTGGCCCAACGACATCGTGGTGGAGCTGTTCGTGGAGCGGCTGGGCAACAGCAGCGTCACCATCGGACATCGCATCGTGGACCAGAACGACGATGCCCGGCTGTATTCGGACGGCAACGTGGTGGTGGTGTGGATGGATACCCAGACCGGCAAGAGCGCCCCGCTGCCCGAAGCGATCCGCACCGCTTCAAGCTGATCGATCACGCGGTGCATGTGCCGGAAAGGCCGCCCCCTGGGCGGCCTTTTTCGTGGTGCGGGCCATCACCACCGGCGCCGGTCCGGGGCAGCATCGGGACAGGCACAATCAGGCGCCGGCGGCATCGCCGAACTTGAGTGCGTTGCCCACCACGGCAATGGCGGAGATCGCCGGCAGCAGCTGGGTACCCAACGGGGTCAGCGAATACTCCACCGAGGGCGGCGAGGTCGCCTTCTCGTGGCGAACCACCAGGCCCTTGCCCTGCATGTCACGCAGGCGCGCCGTCAGGGTCTTGGCCGTGACCGGCACCAGGTCCACCCGCAACTCTCCAAAACGTCGAGGGCCGGCACTCAACGACCAGAGAACCTCGGCGGTCCAGGCACCGGCCAGCAGTGCCATGCATTTACTCAGCGGGCACACGCTCCCGGAATGCGGCGCCCGGCTCTTTCGCACCTTGAGTCCCACGGCCATCAGCTCCTTTCAGCGGGTTTCCGGCTGGAAACCTCATTCTTCCGGCATTACGCCGCGCAGCGTCCAAGCACGCCACCGCAGCAAGCATACTGCCGCGCACTCCCCCATACCGGCTCCCGCATGAAGCTCTATTACACCCCAGGAACCTGCTCACTTTCCCCGCACATCCTGCTGCGCGAACTGGGCATCCCATTCGAGCTGGACCGCGTCGATCACGCAACCAAGCGCACCGAAAGCGGCGAAGATTTCCTGTTGATCAACCCCAAGGGCTATGTTGCCGCGCTGCGGCTGGACAACGGCGAGATACTGACTGAAGGCGCCGCCATCCTGCTCTACCTGGCCGACATCGCCGGCGTGGAGTTCTCGTTGCCGGTGAGCGCGATCAACAGCGCGCGACTGCACGAATGGCTGATCTACATTGCCGCCGAACTCCACCAGGCGTTTGGCCCGCTGTTCCATCCGGACTCGCCGGACGCACTGGAAAAAGCCAGGGCACGGCTGTACACCAAGCTCGACCTTGTGGAGGCCGCGCTTTCCGATCAACGCAGCTACCTGCTCGGCAAGCACATCTCGATCGCGGACATCTACCTGTTCGTGGTGGTCAACTGGACCGGCCACCTGGGCATCGACATCGGCGCCTGGCCGCACCTGCAGACCCTGATGGCCCGCGTTGCCGCGCGGCCCGCCGTGCAGGCGGCGATGGCCTGCGAAGGCCTGCACTGAAGCACCGGCCAAGGCATGCCACCACCTATCGGCGTCCCATGCCTGCGCGGAGTGGGGTCATCGGCGATGGCGCGAACCGACGCCATCGCCAGGGGCTGCCATCCGCGCGCGGCGCGGCGCGCGGTGGACTACGTCAGCGCGACCCGCGGAAAGTCGACCGGCACATCCAGCGCCACGTTGATGTAGTTGGTGAACAGATTGAGGGCGACATGCGCCAGGATTTCGACGACCTGCCCATCATCGAAGCCGCTGTCGCGCAGCGTGGCAACGTCGGCCTCGCTGACCTGCGCACGTTGCTGGACCACCTTCAGGGCGAAGGCCAGGGCTGCGCGGGTGCGCGCGTCGTGCGATCGCCCGGCCTGCGCGTCCGCCATCTCGGCGGCCGAAGCGCCGGCCTGCTGGCCGAGCACGGTATGGGCGGCCAGGCAGTACTCGCAGCGGTTGTGGTTGGCAATGGCAACAGCGAGCTGCTCGCCGAGCTTGGCCCCCAGGGTGCCGTTGCCCAGCGCACCGAACGCGGCCCACATGCTCTGCAGGGCCACCGGTGAATTGGCAACCGCCTTGAACATGTTCGGGGTGGCACCGAAGGTCTGGTGAATCTGGGCCAACAGCGGTTGGCTGGCGGCAGGGGCGGACAGGGACTGAAGGCTGACGCGGGACATGGCGATCTCCTGATCGGAATGAAGGAAAAACGGACCGGAAGGACCGGTGGCGCAAAGTATGCGGACCGAATCAGTACGAACTGATACAGTTAGTTCATATAACGCACCAATTGGTTCGCAATGACCGCACCTGCCCCGATCGACCGTCTCGCCGGCCTGCTGGACAATTTCCGCTTCCAGGCCCGGCTGCATCATTCCGGCCCGTTGTGCGGGCTGACCACCTTCGACGCGGCGCAGGGCCACGGCTTCCTGCATGTGCTTCGCCGTGGGCAGCTGCAGGTAAGCCACCCGGACCATCGCGATGTCCCCGCGTCGTTGCATCTGGACGCCCCCACCCTGTTGTTCTACCCGCGCCCGTTGACTCACCGTTTCCACAACCCGCCGCAGGCACCTGGCGATTTCACCTGCGCGCGGCTGGTCTTCGACGGTGGCGCGGCACATCCCCTGGTACGCAGCCTGCCGGCCCTGATCGCCCTGCCGTTGGCGCAGGTACCCGGCGTGGAGCCGGCGCTGGCACTGCTGTTCGCCGAGACCGATCGGGTGCGCTGCGGGCAGCGCTTGCTGGCCGACCGGTTGTTCGAGGTGGTGGTGATCCAGTTGTTGCGCTGGCTGCTGGACCATCCGCAGCAGGTGGGGATCCAGCCAGGTTTCATGACCGGGTTGTCCGATCGGCGACTGTCGCGCGCACTGGTGGCAATGCACGATGCACCCGGCGATGCGTGGACGCTGTCGCGCATGGCCGAACGCGCGGGAATGTCGCGCACGGTATTTGCCACCACGTTCCGCGATGTGGTTGGGCAGACCCCGGCCGATTACCTCGCCGACTGGCGCATGGCCCTGGCGCAACGCCGCTTGCGCCAGGGCCAGTCGATCAAGCAGTTGGCCGATGCGCTGGGCTATGCCAATGCCTCGGCGCTGTCACGTGCCTTCACGGCGAAGGTGGGGGTATCGCCACGCGACTGGTTGAAGCGGGCACCGGCCTGACGCCGACGGCGGGCCGCCGATGCTGCCGCCGGCCGTGCCGTTGGCGCACACTGGCGCGCGGCGTCCACGACGCTGCTTCCCTTGCAAAGGATCGCCATGTTCCACCAGACCGATGTCCACACGCTGCAACCGGGCCTGACGCCCTTCCCCGGCGACGTGTTCGCCCACGACCAGCCCTGGCTGGCCGACCACCTGCTGCCCCTGATCGCGATCGATCTGGGCCTGCTACGCCCGGAACTGGCGGGCAGCATGGCAACGCTGCTGTGTCCGATCGAACCTTACGAGGGCTGCCTGGGCGATGGCACCGAAACGCACCACAACGCGTTCACCGGCAGCAACTGGCTGGCCTTTGAACTGCAGGCCGACAACCGACTGCGCTTCCTTGGCAACGAAGGTTATTTCCAGCGCGCGCCGCAGAACAGCGCGCTGCTGCCGGTGGATGAGGACCTGCGCGAACACGCCGCCGAGATGGTCCAGAGCCATGCCAAGGCACGTGCCTGCTTCCAACAGCATGGCCACCTGGTGGACTACCAGAACGTCGACGACGATGACCCGGAAGAAGACGCTCCCCGGCAACGGGCCTATCTGTCCAACCTGGGCGGGCCGTTCTGGCATGGCAACTGGACCGACTACAGCACGATCCCCTCCGCGTTCGTGATCGAGGACCTGGCCGGCACCACCCAGCGCGGCACCCTGCACTTCCGCAATGCCAGCGACCATCTGCCTGACGACGGCATCCGCATCACCCGCAACGGCAAGCCGTTCTTCCACGTGGCCGACGTGGCCGCCTACCACTGGTGCGCCAGCGGCGCCGACGCGATCCTGATGTTCTACGAGCCGCATAGCCGGACGGTGCTGTTCACCTTCGACTGGTCCTGAAGCATGCTGGAAGGCCGCCGAACATGGCCCGGCGCCACCGGTCGTGGATTCCTGCAGCGCCGAGCCATGCTCGGCGGCGCTACCCGGCGCCGATGGGCGCGCATGCCGCTACCAGGGCGCTGCTGCGGCCATTGACCGACCACGTCACGAGCGCCCGCCACGCCTCTACGGACGTCGGCAACACCGCAGGGGCGAATCGATGGGTGACCACGCCCTGCATCACCGCGCGGTCGATCTCCCGCCTGCGCGATGACTGCAGGATCCGCACATGGGTCACCCTGCCCTGCGCATCCACCTGCAGCGCCAGCGGCATGCACCCTGCGGGAATGTCGCCGCCCACCGGGCCGCGATGCAGGTCCATCGGCGCGAGCGGGCCGAGCGCCTGCGCCGGCAGCGGGGGCAGTTGGGTGGCCGGTACGGTGGCAACGGCCAGGGTCAGCACCGCCACCAGCGCGCCCCACATCAATGCACCGCCTTGCGGACCTGCAGCGTTGCATCCACCTTGCGCCCGTCCTCCAGACTGAGCCGCAGCGGCAACGTGGCGCCTTCCTTCAGCGGCACCTCCGGCTGCATCAGCATCAGGTGCAGGCCGCCGGGTTTGAGGTCGACCGTCGCGCCCGGCGCAATCGGCAAACGCGTGACCTCGCGCATGCGGCTGATGCCATCCACCCGTGTCGTTTCATGCAGCGACACATCACCGAACGCCTTGCTGCCGGCGCCGACCACCACCACCGCGCTGCGGCAATCGTTGCGGATCGTTGCGTAACCGGCCGCCATCGGCATCGCGCCCGGCGGCAGCCTTACCCAGCCCCCGCGCACCGACACGCACGCCGGCTCGGCGGCGGCGGCGGCGGCGGCGGCGGCCGATGTTGCGAGTGCACACAGACCCAACAATACGCACACGAATGGTTTGGTTATCATCGTCTCAGTTTCCCGTCCGCAACGAGATCGCAGCATGACGACGCTTATCGAGGTGATCAACCACGGCCCCATCCGCGAGCTGCGGCTGGCGCGGCCGCCGGTCAACGCGCTGGACACCGAGCTGTGCCGCCACCTGATCCACGCGATCAACCAGGCCATGGCCGATGACGCGCACGGCATCGTGCTGTCGGGCAGCGAGCGTATCTTCAGCGCCGGCATGGACGTGCCGCACCTGCTCAGTCACGGCGAAAACAAGCACGCGCTGCTGGACAGCTGGCAAGCCTTCTTTGGCGCGGTGCGCACCCTGGCCGAGTGCCGCGTGCCGGTGGTGGCCGCGCTGACCGGGCACGCCCCGGCCGGCGGCTGCGTGCTGGCGCTGTGCTGCGATTACCGGGTGCTGGCGCGCAGCCCGGACCCGGCACAGCCCACCGTGATCGGCCTGAACGAGGTGCAGGTGGGGCTGGTGGCCCCCGAAGGCATCCAGCGCCTGATGCGGCGGGTGGTGGGCCATCACCGCGCCACCCAGTTGCTGGTGGGCGGGGAGATGGTGCCAGCCGAACGTGCGCTGGACATCGGCCTGGTGGACGAACTGGCCGACGCCGCCCAGGTGGTGCCGCGCGCGGTGGCCTGGCTGTCGCGCCTGCTCAAGCTGCCCCGCCAGCCGATGCTGCTGACCCGCGCCATCGCCCGCGCGGACCTGCACGAGGCCCTGCACGCCGACCTGATCCAGCTCGACCGCTTCGTGGAGGCCTGGTACGCCCCGGACGCCCAGCAGGCACTGCACCTGCTGGTGGCCAGGCTCGGCAAGGGTTGAAGCCCGGTAGTGCCGGCCGGCACTACCCTATAATTCCGGTTCGCCCCCTGCCGGTTGCTTCCCTTGTCCGATACGCATGAACCCGTCGTCTCCGAGCTGATCGACCTGCTCACGCTCGAGCGCCTGGAAGACAACCTGTTCCGCGGCCAGAGCCGGGATATCGGCACCAAGTACGTGTTCGGTGGGCAGGTGCTGGGCCAGGCGCTGTCGGCGGCGCAGGCCACGGTGGACAACGGGCGCCACGTGCACTCGCTGCACGCCTACTTCCTGCGTGCCGGCAACATCGACCACCCCATCGTCTACGACGTGGACCGCACCCGCGACGGTGGCAGCTTCTCGGTACGCCGGGTCACCGCGATCCAGCACGGCAAGGTGATCTTCTTCTGCGCGGCCTCCTTCCAGCAGGCCGAGAGCGGCGCCGAGCACCAGCACAAGATGCCCGAAGTACCGCAACCGGAGGACATCGAACCCAACCGTCCGCTGCCGCCGGAAGTGCTGGAACGCCTGCCGATCAAGGTGCAGCGCTGGCTGTCGCGCGGCGGCCCGTTCGAATTCCGCCACGTGTATCCGCGTGACGAGCTCAACCCGCCCAAGCGCCCGCCGTACCACCAGGTGTGGCTGCGCCTGAATGAAAAAGTGGGCGATGCGCCTGAACTGCACCAGGCACTGCTGGCCTACGCATCGGACTTCCATCTGCTGGGGACCGCGACTTTCCCGCACGGCATCAGCTACTACCAGCCGCACGTGCAGATGGCCTCGCTCGACCACGCCATCTGGTTCCACCGCCCGTTCCGCGCCGACGACTGGCTGCTGTATTCGCTGGACAGCCCCAGCGCGCAGGATTCGCGCGGGCTGGCGCGTGGCCAGTTCTTCACCCGCGACGGCCTGCTGGTGGCCAGCACCGCCCAGGAGGGCCTGATCCGCGTGGTACCCGACAGTGCCGCGGCCGCCGCCGTACCGGCCAAGGACTGACATGAGACAGATTTTCAACAGCCAGCGCGTGGAAACCGTGGAAGGCGTGGCCAAGCTGCTGCGCGATGCCGGCATCGAAGTGCGCATCACCAACGGTCGTTCGTACCACAGCAAACGCGGCAGCCAGTTCAGCTATCTGGACACCAGCAAGGCCACCACCCACCCCACCCTGTGGGTGGTGCATGCCAACGACCAGCCGCGTGCGCGCGAAATCCTGCGTGACGCGCGCCTGCTGGAAACCACGCGCCGCGACCACCCCACCGCCGAGTTCGCCTTCCGCGACCAGGTGGGCGAGGTGGCCCCGCGCCGCAACTGGGCCTGGCGGATCCGGATCGGCCTGCTGCTGGTCATTGCCGCCGTGGCGATGGTAGTGGTGATGCGCCACCGCGGCGCGCCAAGCGTGGCGCCGGCGCCGGCCGTGCAGCCGGCTGCCGCCCCGGCCACGCCATCGCCGGCTCCACCGGCGCAGGAAGACGAAGTACGGGTGCGGATCCAGCCCAGTACCCCTTCGCCGCCCAAGCCCTGACGGCGCGCCGGTCACATCCGGCGCCGCGACGCGTCATGGCTCCACCACCTTTGGAAAGGACGCCATGACGCTGCTGCTGACCACCACCCTGGAACGTGAACTGCCGGCGGCCTCCGGCGGCTGTACGCAGTCCTACGGCCGCATCGTGCTGGCCTGCCAGAACACGGTCACCGCGATCGCGCTGGCCATCACCCGCGACGTGCAGGCCAGCGAGGACATTGCCCAGGAAGCCTTCATCAAGGCCTGGCAGCAGCTCAACCAGTTGAGCAACCCGTCCAGCTTCCTGCCGTGGCTGCGCCAGATCACCCGCAACCTGGCCCGCGACTGGCTGCGCGCCAACCGCGGCCGGCCGCTGAGTGGCGAAGCGGCCGAGATCGCCATCAGCATGGCCGCCGATCCCGGCCCCACCGCGCCGGAACGGCTGCAACGGGTGGAAGAAGAGCTGGCCGCCGAAGAGATCATCTCGGCCCTGCCCGAAGATGCCCGCGAAACCCTGCTGCTGTACTACCGCGAGGGCCAGAGCTCGCAACAGGTGGCCGACCTGCTGGGCTTGAGCGATGCGGCGGTGCGCAAGCGCCTGTCGCGCGCCCGCGCCAGCGTGCGCGAGGAAATGCTGCGCCGCTTCGGCGATTTCGCGCGCAGCAGCGCGCCCAGTGCGGCCTTCGCCACCACCGTGGCCTCGGCCCTGATGATTGCCGCGCCCGGCACCGCCAGCGCGGCGATCCTGCTCGGCACCGGGCTGGGCACCGGCAAGCTGGGCCTGGGGGGCGCCACGGTGTCCGGCGGTACTGCGCTGGGCTCGCTCAGCGCCGCACTCAGCCAGAACGCGGCCCCCGGCCAGATGATGAGCGTGGGTGCGATCATCGGCGGGCTGGCCGGCGGCATGCTGGGCAGCTACCTGGGCGGGCGCTATCTGTTGTCGTATGCCGAAACCCCGGGCGAGCGCGAACGCATCCGCCAGTTCGTGGTGCTCAGCAGCGTCACCGCGATGGTGATGTGCCTGTCGGTGCTGATGCTCAGTCTCCTGCAGGCGCCGGTATGGATGCTGCTCACGGCGATGGCGCTGGGCATGGCGGCGGTCAACTACCAATGCCTGTATCCGCTGCAGAAAGTCATGGCGCCGATGCTCGCGCGCGATGCGGCACGCCACGGCCGCCGGGGCCCGAACTGGAAGTACCAGCTGATGTATGGCCGCCTGGCCATCGTACTGGCCACGGTGGGCGTGGCAGCCGCGGTGCTGTACAGCATGATGCGCAGCGGGCGGCTTTGAAACGACCCGGGCGCCGGTCGATGACCGGCGCCCGGGGTGTCCTGCGCGGCGTGCTTACTTGGCCGACGGTGCCTTCGGCGGCATCGGCGGCTTGCCATCGCGGTGGCTGCCACGCGGACCACCGGCCGGCCCCTTGGCTGCGTCGAACTCGGCCTTGCTCAACTGGCCATCCTTGTTGGTATCGGCGGCGGCAAACCACGCATCGCGATGCTGCTTCATGCGCAGCTCGCGGTCGGCCTTGTCCAGGTAGCCGTCCTTGTTGACATCCATCTGATCAAAGCGCGCGGCCAGGCGCGGGTCGGCCTTGGCTTCTTCGCGGCTGATGCGGCCGTCCTTGTTGGTGTCCAGCCTGGCCATCCAGTCACCCCGCCCGCCGTGGCCACGACCGTCGCGCTTGCCGTGCCAGCGCGGCAGTTCATCGCGCGACAACGTGCCGTCCTTGTTTTTGTCCAGCGTGTCGAACTGTGCGGCCAGCCGCGGTGCCTTGGCCGCTTCAGCGCGGTCGATGACACCATCGCCGTTGGTGTCGAGCCTGGCCCGGTCCGGCTTGTCGGCCGGGGCCGGGACGTCGGCGGCCACCGCCAGGCCGGCAGCGCCGGTGGACAGCAGCAGGGCCAGCAGCAGAAGGGATTTGCGGTTGCGCATGGGTCACTCCGGTAAGGGGAAATCGGCGTGCGGTGCGTCGGCACCCACCCCTACAACAACGCCTGGCCACCGGCGCCGTTGACAGCCCTGCCGGCCATGTTCATCTGGCGGACAGTCGCGCCCGCTGCGACGCCCCGGCGCTATGCTGTGGGCATGGCAATTCATGGCGACCGCGACGACGAGCTGCGACTGTTCCAGACCGGCGACCACCCGTGTGGTTACTGGCCGGAGCGGGCTGCACGCGACCTGGTGCTGGACCCCCAGGACGCGCGCCTGGGCACGCTGTACCCGATGGCGTTGAGCTGGGGGTTCCGCCGTTCCGGCGACCTGGTGTACCGGCCGCACTGCGCCAACTGCCACGCCTGCGTGTCGGTGCGGGTTCCGGTGGCGCGCTTCGCCCCGGACCGCAGCCAACGCCGCTGCCTGGCCCGCAACGCGGATCTGGAAGTGCGGATCGTGGCCGCCGAGCAGACCGAAGAACAGTTCGCGCTGTACCACCGTTACCTTACCCACCGCCACGCCCAGGGCGGCATGGACGAGCACGGCCCACACGAGTTCGACCAGTTCCTGATCGGGCAATGGGCACAGGGCCGCTTCATGGAACTGCGTGCCCCGGGTGAAGCCGGCCGGCGCGGCGAACTGCTCGGGGTGGCGGTCACCGATGTCACCCCGCAGGGGCTGTCGGCGGTGTACACCTTCTTCGACCCCGCCCAGGCCCACCGCAGCCTGGGCACCTTCGCGATCCTGCAGCAGATTGCCTGGGCGCGCCGCGAGCAGTTGCCGCACCTGTACCTGGGTTACTGGATCCGCGACCACCGCAAGATGGACTACAAGCGCCGCTTCCGCCCGCTGGAGGCCTACGATGGGCGCCGCTGGCATGAGTTCGATGATGCCCGGGAGGGGCGCTGACGCAGCTTTGACACCGGCTTGGGTGCAAAATAGGCCCATGAAAGCCCATCCCCTGATCCTCGCCCTGGCCCTGCTCTGCGGCGCCTGTGCCCAGACCCCCGCCAAGACCGCCGCCATGCCGGAAGCCACCGCCGCGCCGCTGCGCATCGCCACCTACAACACCTCGCTGTACAGCGACGAGACCGGCGGCCTGATCGCCGAGCTTGAGGGCGACAGCGAACACGCGCGCAAGATCGCCGCGGTGCTGCAGCAGGTCCGTCCGGACCTGGTGCTGCTCAACGAGTTCGACTACGACGACGCACACCGCGCCGCCGACCTGTTCCAGCAGCGCTACCTGGAAACCGCCCAGCCCGGCGGCGGTGCGCCGCTGCACTATGCCTACCGCTACCTGGCCCCGGTCAACACCGGGGTGCAGAGTGGGCTGGACCTGGACAACAACGGCCAGATCGGCGGCGACGGCCGCGCGCGCGGCAACGATGCCTGGGGCTACGGCCTGCACCCGGGCCAGTACGGCATGCTGGTGCTGTCGCGCTACCCGATTGATGACGCCAAGGTACGCAGCTTCCAGCTGCTGAAGTGGAGCACCCTGCCCGGCGCGTTGCGCCCGATCGATCCGCGCACGGGTAAATCCTTCTACAACGACCACGTCTGGTCGCAGCTGCGACTGTCGTCCAAGTCGCATTGGGACGTGCCGGTCAAGACCCCGGGCGGCGTGGTGCATGCGCTGGTGTCGCACCCCACGCCACCGGTGTTCGACGGTCCGGAAAAGCGCAACGCCGCACGCAACCATGACGAACTGCGGCTGTGGCAGGAATACCTGTCGGCCGGCAGCACGCCGTGGCTGTGCGATGACCGCGGCCTGTGCGGTGGCCTGGCACAGGACGCGCGCTTTGTGATCCTGGGCGACCTCAACAACGACCCGGTCGATGGTGACGGCCGCCACGAAGCCATCCTGGAACTGATCGAAAACCCGCGCGTGCTGCGCTACCCGACCCCGCGCAGCGTGGGTGCCGAGCAGACCAGCCTGGCCTATGCGGAAAAGGGCATCGTGCGCCGTGGCGCGCCGTTCCATGCCACCGGCGATTTCGGCCCGAAGTCCGGCACCCTGCGCCTGGATTACGTGCTGCCGTCGGTCGGGTTCGCCTTCGTCGGCAGCGGCGTGTTCTGGCCGGCCAATGACAGCCCGGAAGCGAAGATCGCCGACGGCAGCGACCATCACCTGGTGTGGGTGGATCTGCGCTGACCGAGGGCCGTAGTGCCGGGCAGCGCCCGGCACTACGGGGCAGCGGGTGCGCGCGTAGCGCCAGGCTCTGCCGGTCTGCCTTGATCGCGCGCCATCAGCGCAGCTCGATCCCGATCACGTCGGCCGCTTCCCGCGCGATCGTCCGCGCCGCATCGATATCCTCGCCACGCGCCAGGGTCACGCCCACACGGCGATGACCATGCACGGTGGGCTTGCCGAACAGGCGCAGCGCCGAATCGGGGTGCACCAGCGCGTCGGCCACGTTGCTGAAGAACGGCACGCCCTCGCCATGAGCGAGCATCGCGCACGATGCCGACGGACCGTTCTGGCGGATCAGCGGAATCGGCAGGCCGAGGATGGCGCGTGCGTGCAGGGCGAACTCGCTCAGTTCCTGCGAGGCCAGAGTGACCAGGCCGGTGTCGTGCGGGCGCGGGGACACTTCGCTGAACCACACCTCGTCGCCCTTCACGAACAGCTCCACGCCGAACAGGCCCCAGCCGCCCAGGTCGTCGGTGATGGCCTGCGAGATCTCCTGGGCACGGGCCAGCGCGCGCGGCGACATCGGCTGCGGCTGCCAGCTTTCGCGGTAGTCGCCGTCCTTCTGCCAATGCCCGATCGGCGCGCAGAACGAGGTGCCGGCGGCATGCCGTACGGTCAGCAGGGTGATTTCGTACTCGAAGTCGATGAAGCCTTCGACGATGCAGCGCCCCGCACCGGCACGGCCACCGGTCTGTGCGTATTCCCAGGCCGGGGCGATGTCGGCCTCGCGGCGCAGCGTGCTCTGGCCCTTGCCCGAGGAGGACATCACCGGCTTGACCACGCACGGCAGGCCGATCGCGGCCACGGCAGCGCGGTACTCGGCGTCAGTGTCCACGAAACGGTACGGCGAGGTCGGCAACCCCAGGGTTTCGGCGGCCAGGCGACGGATACCTTCGCGGTCCATCGTCAGGCGTGCGGCGCGTGCGGTCGGGATGACCCGCAAGCCGCTTTCCTGCTCCAGCTGGACCAGGGTTTCAGTGTGGATGGCTTCGATTTCCGGCACCACCAGGTGCGGTTGCTCCAGCGCGATCAGGGCGCGCAGCGCCATCGCGTCCAGCATGTCGATCACGTGCGCGCGGTGCGCCACCTGCATGGCCGGCGCATCGGCATAGCGGTCGGCGGCGATCACCTCCACGCCCAGCCGCTGCAGTTCGATGGCGACCTCCTTGCCCAGTTCCCCCGAGCCCAACAGCAGCACACGGGTGGCGGAGGGAGACAACGGCGTGCCGAGCGTGGACATGGCGGACTTCCGGGCAACAGGGGTGGGAGGGCATTTTAGGCGCGCCAGGCAGTTTCGGGGGGGATTGGCGGTTGACGGGGGGCGCCAGCGGCACTTGCAGGTTGATATCAATTTGATATCTTCCATTTCAATCACCCAAGGACGCCCTGCCATGAAAGAGAAGCCCATCCGATCGCTGTCCGGCCTGCCCTTCCTGCTGGCGGTGCTGGTCCTGCTCGGGCTTGCCGCGTGGCTGTTCATCGCCGGCGCACGGGCGGTACCGGTCGCCCCCGCGCCCATGCTGGGGGCCGTGACGCTGGCGGTACTGGCCATGCTCAGTCTGACCGGCCTGTACACCGTGCAGCCCAACCAGGCGGTGGTGTTGAGCCTGTTCGGCAAGTACGTGGGCACGGTCAAGGACAACGGGCTGCGCTGGAACAACCTGTTCTTCAGCAAGAAGAAGGTCAGCCAGCGCGTACGCAACTTCGAAAGCGGCAAGCTCAAGGTCAACGAACTGGACGGCAGCCCGATCGAAATCGCCGCGGTGATCGTGTGGCAGGTGGTGGACGCCTCCGAGGCGGTCTACAACGTGGACGACTACGAGAGCTTCGTGCACATCCAGTCCGAGTCGGCGCTGCGCGCCATGGCCACCAGCTACCCCTACGACCAGCACGAGGATGGCCAGCTGTCGCTGCGCAGCCACGCCGCCGAGATCTCCCAGCACCTCAAGGATGAACTGGCCGAACGCCTGGCCGATGCCGGCGTGCAGGTGCTTGATGCACGCATCAGCCACCTGGCCTATGCCCCGGAAATTGCCCAGGCGATGCTGCAGCGCCAGCAGGCCAACGCGGTGATCGCCGCGCGCACGCGGATTGTTGCCGGCGCGGTGGGCATGGTGGAAATGGCGCTGGCCGAACTGCAGAAGAACGGCGTGGTGCAGCTGGATGAAGAGCGCAAGGCGAACATGGTGAGCAACCTGCTGGTCGTGCTGTGCTCGGACCGTGGCACCCAGCCGGTGGTCAACGCTGGCTCGCTGTACTGAGCTGACGATGGCCGAGAAAAAAGCCTACCCGCTGCGGATCAACGCCGACATCCTGGCGGCGTTGCAGCGCTGGGCCGATGATGAACTGCGCAGCGCCAACGCGCAGATTGAATACGTGCTCCGCGATGCGCTGCGCAAAGCGGGACGCCTTCCCAAATCCGACTCAAGCAAGGAGAGCTCACCATGAGCAAACGCTGGAGCTACCTCACCGTTGAGGTGAAACCCAACTGGACCGGCAGCATCGATACCGAGGAAGTGCAGACCGTACTGAACAGGCATGGCCAGCTGGGCTGGGAACTGATCAACATCGTGTTTGCCGCGCCGATGACCCCGGCGGTGCTGTTGTTCAAGAAGGAGCTTTGAGATGCGCCTGCGTGGTCTGACGTTGTTGCTGCTGTCCGCGCTGGCCTTGAATGCCTGGGCCGCCACGCCCGAGCAGACCGCCACCCAACTGCTGGATCGGCTGCAGGCCGGTGAGGTGTCAGCGGCCGAGGCGATGTTCACCGACGACATGGCCAAGGCCGTGCCTGCCGCCCGCTTGCAGGCCCTGTGGCAGTCGTTGGGCGCGCTGGGCCAGCGCGACGCGCCTCAGGTGGTGGCCCGCGGTGGCCTGCAGGTGGTGGTGCAACGCCTGCACTTTGCCAATGGCGTCCTCGATGCACAGGTGGCGGTGGACGCGCAGGGCCGGATTGCCGGGCTGAACTTTGCGCCAGCGCAGGCCCCGGCGGCGGCGGCGCCCCCGCCCCCGCCGGCCGATGCCGGCTACCGCGAGCAGCCCGCCGAGGTGATCAGCGCCAAAGGCAACCTGCCGGCCACCCTCGCCCTGCCCGAGGGCAAGGGACCGTTCCGCGCGGTGGTTCTGGTGCACGGCTCGGGTCCGCAGGACCGCGATGAAACCATCGCGGCCAACCGACCGTTCCTGGATGTCGCGCGGGGCCTGGCCGCCCACGGCATCGCCGTGCTGCGTTACGACAAGCGCACGCGGGTACGGCCGCAGGATTTCCGCGGCGATTACACGATGGACGATGAAACCACCGACGACGCCGTGGCGGCGGTCGCCACGCTGGCGCGTACCAGCGGCATCGACCCCGCGCACCTCTACGTGATGGGCCACAGCCAGGGCGGCATGCTGGCCCCGCGCATCGCCGCGCGCTCCGGCCAGGTGGCCGGGCTGATTCTGTGGGCGGCACCGGCGCGTTCACTGTTGACCCTGCTGCCCGAACAGAACCGCTATCTGCTGGGGCTGGACGGCCAGATCACGCCGGACGATCAGACCTTCCTGGACACCCTGGACCGTCAGATCGCCGCCGTACGCAGTGATGCGGCCGTATCGCCGGCAGACCTGCCGCTGGGCCTGCCGGCCCGCTATTGGCGCGCGTTCGACGCGATCGATCCGGTGGCCGACGCCAAGGCGTTGCCGCTGCCGATGCTGTTGCTGCAGGGCGGCCGCGACTTCCAGGTAGTCGATACCGATTGGCAGCGATGGCAGCGCGGGCTGGCCCGTCAGCGCCAGGTGAGCTTCAAGCACTACCCGTCACTGAACCACCTCGGCATCGCCGGTGAAGGCCGCGGTTCGCTGCAGGAATACAGCCGCCCCGGGCATGTGCTGCCGGCCCTGATCGATGATGTGGCCCGCTGGATCGGAGCGCAGCGATGAGCGCGGCATCGGGGGCGGCCAAGGACTTCGCCGTGGCCCCTGCACCGGTGTGGCGGCTGTTATGGTTGTGGGTGCCGATGCTGGCCTGCGCAGGGCTGATCGTGACCCTGACGCTGCAATCGGCACAGCGCACCCCGCACGAACTGTGGCTGACCTTGCCGTTCCTGGCCCTGCTGACGGTGGTGTTGAGCGCCGCGTTCTTCCGCCGCCGCATCCAGGTGCAGGGCAGCACGCTGGAGGTGGTGGCCACGTTCTACCGCAAGCGCGTCCCGGTGGACGCCATGCAGCTTGATCGCGCGCGGGTAGTGGACCTGGCCGAGTACGGCAACCTGGCCCCGGTCATCAAGACCAACGGCTATGCGATGCCCGGCTTCAAATCCGGCCACTACCGCCTGCGCGACCGCAGCAAGGCCTTCTGCCTGATTACCGATGCCAGCAGCGTGCTGTACCTGCCGCTGCGCGACGGCAGTGCGCTGGTGATCAGCCCGGAGCAGCCGCGCGCGTTGCTGGCGGCGCTGCAGGCGCTGGCCGGGCCGGCCCGCGCGCACTAAGCTGAGGGCATGCGCCCTGCCCCTGCCCTGTTGATCAATACCGCCGACATCGAGCTGTGGCCCGGTGGCCTGCTGCGCGCGCGCAGCAACGCCGATGCCCGCGCGCTGGCACAGGCCCGTTGGGTGCTGCGGCGCAAGCGCGACGGGCGCTACCTGGCGGTGGTGTCGGCGCGCGGGGTGTTGCCCCTGGTGCCGCGCTTGATGCGCGAGGACGGCATCGACGCTGCGCTGGACGCACTGGACCGGCCTTGGCTCGCACATGGCCGGGGCGGGCTGCCCGACACCCTGCTCCCCCTGACGGGGCTGCAGCACCGCCTGCACCAGTTGGGCATCGATGCCGACCGCTATGAGGCGGCCACCGGGCTGGCGCTGGAAGCCGAGCCGGCACAGCTGCAGCTGGCCGGCGTCGACCGTTATCGGCGCCCGCTGTGGCTGCGCCGCGCGGCCGCACGCGGCTGGCAACGCCTGCAACGGGCCGCAGCCGGCGATGGCATCGTGCTGGAGGCGATCTCCGGCTACCGCAGCCATGCCTATCAACTGGGTATTTTCGAGCGCAAACGCGCACGCGGGCTGACCGTGGATGCCATTCTCAAGGTCAATGCCGCGCCCGGTTACAGCGAGCATCACAGCGGGTTCGCGCTGGATATCGGCACGCCCGGCGAACCGCCTGCTGAAGAGAGCTTTGAACACACCGCCGCCTTTGCATGGCTGCAGGGCAACGCAGCGCAGTTCGGCGTCCAGTTGAGCTACCCGCGCGGCAACCCGCACGGCATCGTCTACGAGCCGTGGCACTGGTGCTGGCGCGACGCCGGGTAGTGCCGAGCCATGCTCGGCAAGGCCGTTGATCGCATTGTTCCGTGTTGCCGAGCATGGCTCGGCACTACCGGGGGCGTTGTGTTGCCGAGCATGGCTCGGCATTACCGGGGCGTCGTGTTGCTGGTGCTGCTGCTGGCGCGAGGTCGGGTAGTGCCGAGCCATGCTCGGCAAGGCCGTTGATCGCGTTGTTCCGTGTTGCCGAGCATGGCTCGGCACTACCGGGCGTCTTGTTGCCGAGCGTGGCTCGGCACTACCGGGCGGCTCAATCCTGGGAGCGGTTGGTTTTTTCTTTTGCGTCCGCGCTGAAATCGGCGATGCGCCACAGGTACAGGCTGGCGTAGGTCCGGTACGGACCCCAGGCCTCGCCGCGGGCCTGCAGTTCCTTGGGGGTCGGCATGGCCTCGGCCTTGTCCACCCGCTGGGCGCCCTTGCGGATGCCCAGGTCGTCGATCGGCAGGATATCCGGCCGGCCCAGCCGGAACATCAGCATCATCTCCACCGTCCAGCGGCCAATGCCGCGGATCGGCACCAGCGCGTCGATGATCGCGCCGTGTTCCATCACCGACATCCGGCGCAGGTCGGGAATCTCACCGGCAGCCTCGCGCCGGGCCAGGTCGCGCAGCGCCAGCGCCTTGTTGCCCGATACACCGCAGGCGCGCAGGGCGGCATCGTCGATACGGCCCAGGGTGTTGGCATGCAGGCGCACACTGTCGATGGCCACTTCCACCCGCCCCACGATCGTTGCGGCAGCCTTGCCACTGAGCTGCTGGAACAGGATCGCGCGCGCCAGTGCATCCACCGGATCGAAGGTTTTTGACCAGCCCGGCGGCGGCGCGAT
Source organism: Bacillus subtilis subsp. subtilis (assembly GCA_021733645.1). Taxonomy (GTDB): domain Bacteria; phylum Pseudomonadota; class Gammaproteobacteria; order Xanthomonadales; family Xanthomonadaceae; genus Stenotrophomonas. Next base: position 31,521 of record JAHREJ010000043.1, read on the forward strand.
CGGACCCAGCCGTTTCATCCACGTGCCCAGCCGGCGATCGCGCCGGCTCAACCACGCGTGCGCCTGCTCCACGTCGAACCCACGGCTGAAGCGAGGCATGTCAGCGCCGCAGTGCGTTCAGGCCATACACCAGCCAGCCCACCATCAGCGCGGTGCCGCCCACCGGGGCCAGCTGCGTACTGAGCTTCCAGACCGCGCCCGCTACCAGGCTGCCGGAAAACAGCAGCGTGCCGATCAGCAGCACGTACAGCGCCAGCTTGCCCACGCTGTTCTGCTGGGTGGGCCCAAGCGCGGCCAGCGCCACGCCGTGGCCAAAGGCATAGAGCGCGGCAGTGGTGACATGGGATTGCGCCAACGGGTCGGCGATGCCGTGCGAGGCGTAGGCCGACAGGCCTACCGCGGTGGCCGCCAGCACCCCGCCCAGGCAGGCCAGCAGGGAGGGTTTGCGTGCGCGTCGTTCAAGGTTGAGCATGCGGGCATCCTTCGATGAATGCTCCGCGGGCGGAGCAAAAAAAAACGCGCCGCAGGGAGCGGCGCGTTTTTCGTCGTGCGTTACATCACCAGCGACCGTCGGTTTACTTGACGGCCCAGTAGATGTCGTACGTGCCTTCCGGCGTGAACGACTTGTCCACCCCATCCTTCCAGGACTCGTAAGGACGGTCGATCACTTCGTTGCCATTGGTCACCGACCACGCACGCAGGGCGTTGCGGGCGATGTCCAGGCCAGCCATGTGGCCGGTGTAGGCCGCGTGCGCCGAACGGTGCGGAGCAACGTGCACGTACTTGACCGGGGCACCGGCATCGATCTTCACCGTCAGGGCGTCAGCCGACGCACCGGTGGCACCCTTCTTCTTGACCGGCTGGGCCACGTCGAAGGCGTACTTCTCGGCACCGAAATCGGTGGTGATGATGCGGAACGGACCGGCGGCTTCGAGGTCATTGGCCTCCATCACGCGCTTGATCCACTCCTGGTTGTCCTTGATGGACTTGGTGATCGTGTCCTGGCCGCGATCGACGTTGCCGGCGGTGACCACCAGCAGGTCTTCGACCGGCACGTCCACGATGGCCAGATCGGTCAGCGGGGCTTCGGCGGTGCGGTAGTCGATGTTGGGCACCGTGGCCAGCATGTTGGCCATGCGCGACAGACCCAGCTTCAGGTCGTCACCCACGTGACGGCTGACGTACAGACCCGCGTAACGGCCAAACAGGTTGAAGCCGTACTTGATGCTGTAGTCCTGGGTGATCTTGACGTTGCGGCCACCCTTGCCGGTCGGCTCCAGGGTGAAGCTGGTCTTCTTGTCGTGGCCCTTGGTCGGGTCCTCGATGGCGATGGACACCAGCTTGTTCTTCTCCGACTCGGTGATCTCCCAGCTGCCCTGGCCCAACGAGCTTTCCTTGGAGGAGTAATCCAGACGTGCGCCAACGCCGGCAGCAGGGCCGGAGAGCTTCAGTTCAACGGCGGGATCGCGCAGGACGAGCGGGTTCCAGTCCTTGAAGCGGCGCAGGCTGTTGACCGTGTCGAACACGATCGTCATCTTGCGGTTGGTCTCGATGCTTTCAGAAATATGGCGCTCGCCCGGCAGACATACGCCAATGATGACGAACAGGCCAGCCACGATCCCCAAGGCGATCAGGAACTCGATAATACGGGTCATTCAGAAGTCTCCGGGGCCGATCCCACGGCCGGGTTGATTGAAGCGAAGCGCCAATCCTAGCAGGCTTCGCGGGTGTTGTTGATCAGGATTGGCGCACCGGTTTCCATGCCGGCTGCGGTTTTGCATAGACAAGGAGCGGAACGATAGCGTATCGCACGTCTCAGCACGTAGCGGTTCGGGAATATTTCTTTGCCGGATTCGGCCGATTGGTCCCCGCGACGCCGCGCAGCCCTTGTCGCACAAGGGATCCGGGACATATTCAGGATATTGCACAAAGACCACCGGCAACGCCGCGCCGGTGGCCTTGGCGCGGCCTCAGACCAGTTGCAGCTCGAAGGCCTTCAGGACCGCCCGGGTGCGGTCGCGCACGCCCAGCTTGGACAGGATGTTGGACACGTGGTTCTTGATCGTGCCCTCGGCCACGCCCAGCGAATTGGCGATTTCCTTGTTGGAGAAACCGCTGGCCATCAACCGCAGGATCTCGGTCTCGCGGTCGGTCAGCGGGTCGGGCCGGTCCAGGCTGACGAATTCGTTGCGCATGTGCTCCAGCCCGGACAGCAGGCGCTGGGTCACCGCCGGCTGCACCAGCGAACCGCCGTCGGCCACGGTACGGATCGCGCCGACCAGCTGCTCCAGGGTTACATCCTTGAGCAGGTAGCCCTTGGCCCCGGCCTTGAGCCCGGCCAGCACCAGCTGGTCGTCGTCAAAGGTGGTCAGGATGATGGTGGGCGGCAACTGGCCCAGCCGCGACAGCATCTGCAGCGCCTCCAGCCCGGACATCACCGGCATGCGCATGTCCATCAGCACCACGTCCGGCCGGATCTGCGGCACCACCTCGACCGCCTGGCGTCCGTCAGCGGCCTCGGCCACCACTTCGATCCCGTCGTCGAGCGCCAACAGCGAGCGGATTCCCTGCCGCACCAGGGTTTGGTCGTCGACCAGGCACACGCGAATCATCAACGAACTCCTCATGTAACGGTGGCCAGCATCAACACTGGCGCGCCGGGAACCGAGGCGCGCAGGCGGAAGCCCTGACCCCGGCGGGTTTCAATCTGCAGCTCACCGCCGCATTGGTACAGGCGCTCACGCATGCCGCGCAGGCCGTTGCCCACCACGATACCGTCTGCGCCCACCCCGTCATCATGCGCCTGGATGACCACCTCGCCCTGGCTTTCACGCCGGACCTGGATCCACAGGTTGCGCGCGTTGGCGTGGCGCACCGCGTTGGTGATGATTTCCTGGGTGCAGCGCAGCAGGACGTGGGCGCGCTCGGGGTCTTCCACGTTCAGCGGCTCGGCGATATCCAGGTGGATGTCCAGCGACGGCACCTGCTCGGTCAAGGGGCGCAGCGCGGCCGCCAGGTCGATGGCGCCACTGTCGCGGATCTGGCTGACCGCCTCGCGCACGTCGGTGAGCAGCAGCTTGGCCAGGGTGTGGGCCTGGTGTACGTGTTCCTGGGCCTGGCCCTCGGTAAGGTGGCTGGCCACTTCCAGGTTCAGGCTCAGTGCGGTGAGGTGGTGGCCAAGCAGGTCATGCAGCTCGCGCGAGATGCGGGTGCGCTCGTTGACCCGGGCGCTTTCGGCCAGCAGCACGCGGGTGGCGCGCAGCTCGGTATTGAGCCGGCGCTGCTCCTCGCGGGCGTCGGTCTGCTGCCGGGCAACCAGGCTGGTCACGAAGATGAACATGGAGAACCCGCCATACAGCAGCGACTGCATCAGCGCCTCGAACAGCGGCATGCGCAGGATCAGGTAGTACACCGGCAGCACCGCCAGCTGGCTCAACAGCAGCCAGATCACCCCGCCGCGCACCTGCAGCATCCACGGGATCACCCCGGCGGCGACCATCATCAGGATGCTGCCCAGCCCCGAGCCGCTGAGGTAGCTCACCCCCAGCGCCGAGGTGGTGAGCAGCAGCAGCACCACCCGGTCGTACCACGCCGAATGCCCGCCGCCATCGCGCAGGCCGCGGGTCAGCCAGAAGTAGCACCCGCCGAAGGCCAGGTAGGCGGTGAACAGCCACACCGCCCAACTGTCCAGGCCGTCGCCACGGTGGCGCAGCAGCGATTCGTACTGGGAATAGACAACGGGCAGACCGACCATGACCCAGGTGAACAGGCCGGCCAGTCGCAGTACTCGGGTTTGGCTCAGGTATCCCAGCATGGACGCATCTTAGGCTGAACCTGCGCCCCTGCACTCCCACATAAGTAATGCCCGGCGATTCGCCCGGGCCGGCCACCCGTGCAATAATCCGACGAGGGTCCCTTGATGGACCAACCGCGTTACCCCACGGAGTCACAATGTCGATTGTCATCCGCGACGTGCGCGAGCACGAGCTCGATTCCGTCCTGGCCCTGAACAACAACGCCGGCCTGGCCATCCTGCCGCTGGATGCCGCCCGCCTGCGCCTGTTCTATGAAACCGCTGAATACTTCCGCGTCGCCGAGCGCGACGGCAACCTGGCCGGCTTCCTGATCGGCTTCGGCAGCGACAGCCAGCACGACAGCAGCAACTTCGCCTGGTTCCAGCAGCAACTGGACAGCAAATTCTTCTATATCGACCGCATCGTGGTCGCCAGCCGCCGTCGCGGCGGTGGCGTCGGCCGTGCGTTCTATGCCGATGCGCAGAGCTATGCCGAGCTGCGCTACCCGCAGATGACCTGCGAGGTGTTCCTGGACCACGGCGCCGACGCGGCGCTGCTGTTCCACGGCAGCTTCGGCTTCCGCGAGGTTGGGCAGAACAACATGGCCCACGTCGACGTGCGCGCCAGCATGCTGCTCAAGGACTTGTGCAGTTACCAGTGGGTACACGATACCTACGGCGACCAGCTGCCCGACGTGCCCTGGGTGGGCCACCGTCGCGAGCCGCTGCGTGCGCACCGGCCGACGGGGACCTGAGGTGGCGGCGAACATGGATTTTGAACAGGCCGGCGAACTGAAGATCGGCCAGGTGGGCATTGCCAACCTGCGCATCCGCACCCTGGACGTGGATCGCCTCACCCGTGAAATGCACGACCGCGTGGCGCGTGCGCCCAAGCTGTTCGGGCGTGCGGCGGTGATCCTGGATTTCGGCGGCCTCAGCCAGATTCCCGACGTGGCCACGGCCAAGGCGCTGCTGGACGGCCTGCGCAGCGCCGGCGTGCTGCCGGTTGCGCTGGCCTACGGCACCTCCGAGACCGAGCGGTTGTCGCAGCAGCTGGGGCTGCCGCTGCTGGCCAAGTTCCGCGCGCAGTACGAACGCGCCGAGCTGGACGCCGTGCCGGCCGCCCCGCCGCCGGCCCCCGCGCCGGAACCGGCACGACGTGCCCGCGCGGCCGCACCGGCGGCCGTACCGGCTGCACCGGCCAAGGCCGCACAACCGGGCCGCATGCAGACCAGCAACGTGCGCTCGGGCCAGCAGCTGTACGCGGAAAACTGCGACCTGACGGTGATGGCGACCGTGGGCGCCGGTGCCGAGGTGATCGCCGACGGCAGCATCCACATCTACGGTACGCTGCGGGGCAGAGCCCTGGCAGGTGCCCAAGGCAACACCACGGCACGCATTTTCTGCCGTGAATTCCATGCTGAACTGGTCGCCATTGCCGGCCATTACAAGGTACTGGACGATGTCCCGGACAATCTGCGCGGCAAGGCGGTGCAGGTGTGGCTGGAACAGGACCAGATCAAGATCGCGGCGCTGGACTGATCCAGCGCCCACACAGAAGAATCAGGAGAAGTCCTTTGGCTGAAATCATCGTAGTCACTTCCGGCAAGGGCGGCGTGGGCAAGACCACCAGCAGCGCCAGCCTGGCATGCGGCCTGGCGCGGCGCGGCAAGAAGGTGGCGGTGATCGACTTCGACGTCGGCCTGCGCAACCTGGACCTGATCATGGGGTGCGAGCGCCGGGTGGTGTACGACTTCGTGAACGTGGTGCACGGTGAGGCGACGCTCAAGCAGTCGCTGATCAAGGACAAGCGCTTTGACAACCTGTACGTGCTGGCGGCCTCGCAGACCCGTGACAAGGATGCACTGACCCAGGAAGGCGTGGGCAAGGTGCTCAAGGACCTGGCGGCGGACGGTTTTGACTACATCATCTGCGATTCGCCGGCGGGCATCGAGAAGGGTGCGTTCCTGGCGATGTACTACGCCGACCGCGCGGTGGTGGTGGTGAATCCGGAAGTGTCCTCGGTGCGCGATTCGGATCGCATCATCGGGCTGCTGGATTCCAAGACGCACAAGGCAGAATCCGGGCAGAACGTGCCGGCGTTCCTGCTGCTCACGCGCTACAGCCCGGCACGGGTGGAAAGTGGCGAGATGTTGAGCATCACCGACGTGGAAGAAGTGCTGGGCCTGAAGGCCATTGGCGTGGTGCCCGAATCGGGCGACGTGCTCAATGCGTCCAACAAGGGCGAGCCGGTGATTCTGGATCCGGAATCGGCGGCGGGCCAGGCATACGAAGATGCGGTGGGCCGCATCCTTGGCGAAGAGCGTCCGATGCGCTTCACCACCGTGGAGAAGAAAGGCTTCTTCAGCAAGCTGTTCGGAGGGTAAGCATGGGACTGTTCGATTTCCTGAACCGGAAGAAGACCACTGCCGAAACGGCCAAGAACCGCCTGCAGATCATCATCGCGCAGGAACGCAGTCATCGCGGCGGCCCGGACTATCTGCCGCTGTTGCAGCGGGAGCTGCTGGAAGTGATCAAGAAGTACGTGAACATCGACGCTGATGCGGTGAGGGTGGATCTGGTGAAGGACGGTGAGCACGATGTGCTCGACATCTCCGTTGCCTTGCCGGAAGGCCCGCAGCAGCCCTGAGCCGTGCCGCCCCTTCCCTGGGAAGGGGCGGTTGAAGTAGACGCCATGACGACCGACGTTGTTGCCGCCGATGTGCAGGTCACCTGCGTTGGCGATATCCATTTCGAGGATGCCGTTGCCCTGCTTGCCGCGCACGACCTGCGGCTGCATCGGGTGGATGCTGCCGCGCCGATTCCAGGCAGTTACTGGGGCGAACCGGAAGCGGGGATCATCGGCAGCGATGTGTACGTGCGCGATGACACGCCGGTGCACTCGATGCTGCACGAGGCCTGCCACCTGATCGTGCTGCCGCCGGAGCGGCGTGCACTGGTGCACACCGACGCCACCGATTCGGTACCCGAGGAAGATGCCACCTGTTACCTGCAGATCGTGCTGGCCGGGCAGTTGCCGGGCGTGGGGAGCGATCGGCTGATGCAGGACATGGATGCGTGGGGATACACCTACCGCCTGGGCTCCACGCGCGCGTGGTTCGAGCAGGACGCCGAAGATGCCAAAGCGTGGTTGGTCGAACGCGGGTTGTTGGCCGCTTGAGCGCTTTTTGAAGCGCTTCTGTTCGCCGTCTGCTTGAGGCGCGAGGGAGGGGTATCCCCCGGTGGGACGCGCGTGAATCCCGCGCCGCACCACGTCCCTCAGCAAAAGAAACGCTAAAGAGAGACGCAAGAAAACACGCCCCGCACCCCGTTCCTCCGCAACAGAAACGCCAACAGCGCCGCGAACAAAAAACTACTGCCCCGCCATCGCCCGCAACGTAATCCCGACGATGTAGGCCAGATACGTCCCCGTGGCATACCCCATCGTCCCCAGCAGCACCCCGACAGGCGCAAGCGAGGGATGGAAAGCAGCCGCCACAACAGGCGCCGAAGCCGGCCCACCGATGTTGGATTGCGAGCCAATGGCAAAGTAGAAGAACGGCACCTTCAACACCCGCGCCAACGCCAGCAACAACACGATGTGCACCCCGATCCAGATCAGCCCCAGCGCGAACAGCCACGGCCGTTCCAGCAGCGCCAGCAGGTCCATCTGCATCCCGATGCAGGCAATCAGGAAGTACAACAGCAGCGACCCCAGCTTGGAGGCACCCGCGCCTTCCAGATTGCGCGCACGCGTGAAACTCAATGCCAGCCCGCAGGTGGTGGAAATCACCACCACCCACACGAACGGCGCATCCAGGCTGAACTGCGACGCCCAGCTGACGTGGCCCTTGAACCAGGCCGACACCGGGCCGGCAATGGCGTGCGACAGGCCCACGGTTCCGAACGCCACCGCCACGATCAGCATCAGATCGGTCAGACTCGCCACGCGCTCGTGTTCGCTCTGGAATTTTTCGATGCGCCGCTTGAGCTCATCGATGCCCGAGGTATCGGCACCGGTGCGTGCGTCGATCTTCGCCGCGCGTCCGGCCAGGAAGATCAGCGCAGCCATCCACACATAGCCCACGCCTACGTCGACCACCGCAAACTGCCCGAACGTGGTGGCGTTGACGTCAAACACCTCGCGCATGGCCAGCATGTTGGCGCCGCCCCCGATCCAACTGCCGGCCAAGGCCGCCATGCCCGCCCAGGTGTCTCCGGCCACGGTGTCCGGGTGCAGCCACTTCATCACCTGGAAGGCCACCACCGCGCCGAGCATGATGCTGAAGGACGCGCCCAGGTACATCACGATCAGCTTCGGTCCCAGTCGCAGGATGCCCTTGATGTCCACCGCCAGGGTGAGCAGCACCAGCGCCGCCGGTAGCAGGATGTCGCGCGCGATGGGGTTGTAGAGCTGCGTGTTCTGGCCGTCGATCAGCCCGAAGGTGTTGTAGATACCGGGAATCAGGTAGCACAGCAGCAGGGCCGGCACGACGGTGTAGAAGCGCTTCCACAGGCCGCGCTCGCGCGAGGCGGTCCAGAACACGGCGCCGAGGGTGGCGGCGATCAGGCCGAAGACGACGATGTCGTTCTGGATCAGGGCGGGTGCTTTCACGGGTGCGGATGGCCTGGTTGAAAAGCGATGGAACCTGCGCGGGTGGGAGGGGCAGAGCCGAGTCCCTGCAGCCGAGCATGGCTCGGCTCTACCGGTCAGGGCACAGCCGGGCATGGCTCGGCTCTACCGGTCAGGGCACAGCCGGGCATGGCTCGGCTCTACCGGTCAGGGCACAGCCGGGCATGGCTCGGCTCT
>JAHREJ010000044.1 GCA_021733645.1 Bacillus subtilis subsp. subtilis
AGAGCCGACCGTTGGTCGGCTGCCTTCCCACCGACGGCCCGATGCGCCCCGTAGAGCCGACCGTTGGTCGGCTGCTGTTCCGCCGGCGACCGCTGCGCATACAAGCAGCCGACCAACGGTCGGCTCTACGTATGCGGCCCTGCCGGCATCAACCCGCCAGCAACTCGAAGATCACCGGCTCACCACTCGCCGACGACGCACACACCCACAGTTCAAACTGCCCCGGCTCGGCGCCGAACACGCCGTCGCGCCCGGTAAAGCCCAGCGCGTGGCGATCCAGGGTGAACTGCACCTGGGTGCTTTCACCCGGCTGCAAGGCCACCTTGCGGAAGTTCTTCAACTCGCGCACCGGCCGCACACGACTGGCCACCCGGTCGTGGATGTACAGCTGCACCACTTCCTCACCCGCCACCGCGCCGGTGTTGGTCAGCGTGGTGGTGATGGTGAGGGTGTCGTCCCAGCCCAGTGCTTCAGCACTCAACTGCGGCACGCCGTAACCGAAGCTGGTGTAGCCCACGCCATGTCCGAACGGATACAGCGCCGCGTTCGGAATCTCGCGCCAGCGTGCCTTGAACTCGGACATGGTGGGCAGTTCCGGGCGACCGGTACGCGGGTGGTTGTAGAAGAACGGCTGCTGGCCGGACACCTGCGGGAAGCTCACCGGCAGGCGGCCGGACGGGTTGTAATCGCCGAACAGCACGTCGGCAACGGCATGCCCGGTCTGGGTGCCCAGGTACCAGGTGATCGCCACGGCCTGTGCATTGCGTACCGCGCCCTGCAGCGCCAGTGCGCGACCATTGCGCAGCAGCACCACCAGCGGCTTGCCGGTCATGGCCACCGCTTCGGCCAGGGCCTGCTGCGCGGCCGGCAGGGTGATTTCAACGCGCGACTGCGCTTCACCGCTGTACCGCTGCGGCTCGCCCAACGCCAGCACCACCACGTCGGCACGCAGCGCAGCGGCCACGGCCTGCTCGATGCCATCCTGCACGGCCGCTTCAAGATCGCAGCCGGGCACGATTTCCAGCAGTGCCTCATCGCCAATGGCGGCGCGCACGCCGGTTTCCAGGCTCACATAACGCGTCTTGTCGCCGAACAGGGTCCAGCAGCCTTCGATGTTGTCGCGGTCCTGCACGAACGGGCCGATCAGCGCGATCTTCTGCCCGGTCTTCTTCAGCGGCAGCACCGCGTCGGTGTTCTTGAGCAGCACGATCGAACGGCGCGCGGCATCGCGCGACAGTTCATCGTGTTCGGCGATGTGCGCCGTGGAGGCTTCGCGATCCAGGTCCAGCGAACGGTAGGGATCGTCGAACAGACCGATCGCGTCCTTCAGGCGCAGGATGCGGCGCACCGATTCGTCCAGCGTGGCCATCGGCACCTCACCGCTTTCCACCAGGCCCGGCAGGTGCTCGGCGTAGAAACCGCTCTGCATGCTCAGGTCCAGCCCGGCGGTGAATGCCTTGGCGGTGGCGTCGCGGTCATCGGCGGCATAGCCGTGCGCCACCAGCTCCATGTCGGCGGTGTAATCGGAGATCACCACGCCGGGGAACTTCCATTCACCGCGCAGGATGTCGGTGAGCAGCTCCGCGTTGGCGCTGGCCGGCACGCCGTTGATGTCGTTGAACGAGGACATCACGGTCAGCGCGCCCGCCTCGAAGGCGGCCTGGAACGGCGGCAGGTGCACATCGCGCAGGGTCTGCGGGGAGATGTCCACCATGTTGTATTCCATGCCGGCCATCACCGCACCGTAGGCGGCGAAATGCTTCGGCGTGGCCAGCAGCGCATCGGCGGCGCGCAGGTCCGGGCCCTGGAACCCGCGCACGCGCGCAGCGGCGAACGCACAGCCCAGCACCACGTCTTCACCGGCGCCTTCGGCGCCCCGGCCCCAACGCTGGTCGCGGGCGATATCCACCGCCGGCGCGTAGGTCCAGTGCAGGCCGGCCGCGGTGGCTTCCACCGCGGTGGCGCGTGCGGTGCGCTCGGCCAGGTCCGGTTCGAAACTGGCCGCTTCGCCCAACGGAATCGGGAACACGGTGCGCATGCCGTGGATGACATCGGCGGCCAGGATCACCGGAATGCCCAGGCGGCTCTCTTCCAGCGCCACCTGCTGGATACGGCGGCCGGCTTCCACGCCCACCCCGTTGAACAGCGACCCCACCTTGCCCTCCCGCACCTGCTGCAGCACCTGGTCGGCGTTGAGCACGTTGGCTTCCGGATTCACGTCCGGGGCAAACGGCCGGACCATGTCGGCGAACACGCCCAGCTGGCCGACTTTTTCTTCGACGGTCATCTTGGCAATGAGGGTTTCGATACGATCGGCGGCCACCGGCAGTCCTTATGAAAACGTTTACAAGGCCGGGATTCTAGCGTTCCCAAGCCCGTTGTGAATGATTTTGGTGTTCATTTTTCTTCCCCGGGGGAAGAATCCCGCCGCCGTGAGCGCGGCGACGGGGCACAGGAGCTTACTCTGCGGCGGCCAGGCGCTGCTGGCCAACCCTCAACATCGCGTCACTGGAGGCCTGGAACACCCGCAGCCCGAAGGCCGGCAGGATGGCCAGCAGGTGGTCGAACACATCCGACTGCACGCCTTCGTACTCGCCCCAGGCGGTGCTGCGGGTGAAGCAATAGATTTCCAGCGGCAGGCCTTCGGTGGTGGGCTGCAACTGCCGTACCAGCAAAGTCATATCCGTATGGATGCCCGGATGCTGCTGCAGGTAGCGCTCCACATACGCGCGGAAGGTGCCCAGGTTGGTCACCCGGCGCGCGTTCACCGCCGCCACGCCCTTGGCCTGCAGCCCGGCGTTCCACTGCTCCAGCTCGGCCTGTTTGTCGCGCAGGTAGTCGCCCAGCACCGCAAACTGCTCCCACTGCGCCAGCATCGGCGCATCGGCAAAGCCCACGCTGTGCTGGTCCAGGTACAGCGCGCGCTTGATCCGGCGGCCGCCGGCCTCCTGCATGCCGCGCCAGTTCTTGAACGACTCGGTGACCAGTTTCTTGGTGGGGATGGTGGTGATGGTCTTGTCGAAGTTCTGCACGGTGATGGTGTGCAGGGCGATGTCGATCACATCGCCATCGGCGTTCTGGCTGGGCATCTCGATCCAGTCGCCCAGCCGCACCCGCCCATCGCCGCTGATCTGCACGCTGGCCACCAGCGACAGGATGGTGTCCTGGAAGATCAGCATCAGCACCGCGGTGGCCGCGCCCAGGCCGGTCACCAGCGGGCCCAGCTTCACCCCCAGCAGGGTGGCCACGATCGACAACCCGGCGATCACGAACACCACGATCTTGACCACCTGCAGGTAGCCCTTGATCGGCTTGTTGCGCGCGTCCGGGCGGCGCTCATACAGGTCGTTGGCGGCATCCAGCGCATGCGACACCGCCAGCGCCACCGTCAGCACCGCCCAGGCCCGGCACGCGCCGATGATGAACTGGACCAGCTCGGGTGACAGGTCCGGCACCATGCGGATGCCGGCGGCGATGACCATGCTCGGCACCACGTTGGACAGCCGCGAGATCACCCGCAGGTTGTTGCCGCCTTCATTGCCCCGCGCGTTGCCAGGCAGGCGGCTGACCAGCTTGCGCAGGCCGCGCAGCAGGATCTTCTTGGTGATGACGTTGGCCAGCCAGGCGGCCAGCGCCAGCGCGCACAGCACCACCAGGGTGTAAGCCCAGGGCCAGGGTTCCAGGGTCTGCTGGACACGGTCCAGCCATCGGGTTGTTGCTACTGCATCCAGCATCTTGTCCAGGTCTCCTGATGAGGCTGCCGGGCAGAGCCCGGCGCTACGGGGTCACGGTTGGCCGGGCAGCGCCCGGCAGCCGGGTCAGGCAGCGCTGCGTTCGATGATCACGCCCACCGCGCGTGCGCCGCGCACCGCGCCGGGCTTGCTCAGCTTGAGACGCAGCCATTGCACGTTGAATTCGCGCAGCACGATCTCGGCGATGCGCTCGGCCAGGGTTTCGACCAGGCCGAAATCGGACTCCCGCACGAACTGCTCGATACGCTTGCTCACGGCCTTGTAATTGAGGGTGTCGGCAATGTCGTCGCTGGCCGCCGGGCGACGGTTGTCGAAGCCCATTTCCAGGTCGAAACGCAGGGTCTGGCGGATCCGGCGTTCCCAGTCGTAGATGCCGATCAGGGCATCGATCTCGAGCCCTTCGATGAATACCTTGTCCATAGCCATGCCACGTGAAAGATGGGGCACATGGTAACGGGGCGGGCCGGAACGTGTCGGGAACCGGGGGCGACGGCAAAACAAAGGGCCCCTTGCGGGGCCCTCTGCTTACCACCACTGTCCCCGGGGGAATTGGATTTCTCCAAAAGCTGGTCCCGGTGGCACACGCGAGGACCGTAGCCTGACCCCGTCCTCGGGTCAATGTGCCAGGCGCGATTCTGGAACCAACTGCTCAGGGCTCTGTGCGCCGATAGATTCAGGCGATTGAGCTACCAGCCAATGACGTGACGCATCAACCCTCATCGCACCATTACCTGATGCCGCCATCGGCTCGGTGCCGCCTACCATCACCCTCCCCCAAAGGCGGGAGTTTCCCGGTGCGCGACCTGCAACTCATCCACCGCTCCTTCTCGGCCGCGCGCATGCGCACGTTCGAACGCGCCACCGGTGCTGCTCCGGTCCACCCGTTTGCGCTTTACCAATGGAACCTTCGTATCAGTTGCGCCTTCCTGCTTCCGCTCCATGTCTGCGAGGTGGTCATTCGCAATGCGGTGGCCGAAGCGCTTGAGCAACAACATGGCGCACGGTGGCCATGGCAACGCGGTTTCTACTCAAGTCTTCCGAGTGGCGGTCAGGCCAGCTACAACGCGCGTGCCGAGCTGCAGCAGGCATCGGCCCGGTTTGCCTCGACGTCATCGGTAGTTGCCGCGTTGCGCTTTGCGTTCTGGCAGCACATGTTCACCCAGCGATTTGACGCTGGCCTGTGGCGGCCAACGCTTCACCGCGTTCTTCCAGGCGCCGGGCATCTGGGTCCGTCGCACGTTGTCCGGGCCACCTTGCATGCTGATCTGCAGGGGGTGCGGCTTCTGCGTAATCGGATCGCGCATCACGAACCCGTGTTCACGCGTGACCTCGGAGAAGATCTAACCACCATCACCAGGGTCGTGGCAATGCGATGCCCTGAGGTAGTGCGCTGGATGGATCGCTAGGAAACGGTGACCCCACTGCTGCTTCAGCGCCCGGCCTGAGCCAGGCGCTACAGCCGCTACGCCTGACTACACCGCCGGCAGCGTCGCCATATCCCAGCGCGGGGTGACCTGCACCTGCGGCGGGTTGTGCTGGCCCGCTTCCAGGCGCAGCGCACCGGCGAAGGCGATCATCGCGCCGTTGTCAGTGCACAAGGCCGGGCGCGGGAAGCAGGCGCGGCCGCCGCGGCGTTCGGCCATCTGCTGCAGCTTGGCGCGCAGGCGCTTGTTGGCGCCCACGCCACCGGCCACCACGATCACATCGGTACCGGCCGCATCCAGCGCGCGCTCGCATTTGATCGCCAGGGTATCCACCACGGCATCTTCAAAACCACGGGCAATGTCGGCGCGGGTCTGCTCGCTCTGGTCACTGTCGCGCCAGGCCAGCAGCACCTGGGTCTTCAGCCCGGAGAAGCTGAAATCCAGCCCGGGGCGATCGATCATCGGGCGGGTAAACCTGTACTTGCCCGGGGTGCCGCGCTCGGCCAGTACGGCCAGCTGCGGGCCTCCCGGGTACGGCAGGCCCATCAGCTTGGCGGTCTTGTCGAAGGCTTCGCCGGCCGCATCGTCCAGGGTTTCGCCCAGCAGGCGGTACTGGCCGATGCGCTCCACCGCCACCAGCTGGGTATGCCCGCCCGACACCAGCAGGGCCACGAACGGGGCCTGCGGCGGGTCGTCTTCCATCAGCGGGGCCAGCAGGTGGCCTTCCATATGATGTACACCCACCGCCGGCACCTCCAGGGCCCAGGCCAACGAACGGGCCACGCCGGCCCCCACCAGCAGCGCCCCCACCAGTCCCGGGCCGGCCGTATAGGCCACCCCGTCGATGTCGGCCACGCCCATGCCGGCGTCGGCCAGGGTCTGGCGGATCAGCGGCAGCAACTTGCGCACGTGGTCGCGGCTGGCCAGTTCAGGCACCACCCCGCCGTACTCGGCGTGCAGGGCGATCTGGCTATAGACCGTATGGGCGCGCAGGGCGTCCGGGCCGGCCAGGGCGGTGTCGTACACCGCCACGCCGGTCTCATCACAGGAAGATTCGATACCAAGGACTCGCATAGGGGGTATTATGGACCGCTGAGGCCCCGGCAGCGTTACCGCCAGCCCACCTGACACCACCTGTGGCCAAGAAGTTTGCCGGGGTGGGTTGCAACTTCTTTTGCCGCCGCTATAATGTGCGGCTCTCACCGGGTGTGACCCGGTTCTACTGTGTCCCGGAGATTCCATGCCCAGCGTTAAAGTCCGCGAGAACGAGCCCTTCGAGTTTGCGCTCCGTCGCTTCAAGCGCACCTGCGAAAAGGCCGGCGTGCTGGCCGAAACCCGCAAGCGCGAGTTCTACGAAAAGCCGACCCAGGAGCGCAAGCGTAAAGCTGCTGCTGCTGTGAAGCGTCAGCTGCGTCGCTCCTCGCGCGACGTCACCAAGCGTCAGCGCCTGTACTGATCTACGCAACTTCGATGCGGCAGACCCTGGTCTGTCGCGGCGGAGCTGAAGCCGGAGCGCGCGAGCGTTGCCGGCTTTTTGCGTTCCAGTCGTTTGGCGTCCCTACCCGCTCTTTTGACCGAATACGAGGTGTTCCATGAGCCTGAAACTGCAGCTCACCAATGACATGAAGACCGCCATGAAGGCCGGCGAGAAGCACCGTCTGGGCGTGATCCGCCTGATGCTGGCCGACATCAAGCGCAAGGAAGTGGACGAGCGCATCGAGCTGGACGACGCCGCCGTGCTGGCCGTGCTGGAAAAGATGGTCAAGCAGCGCAAGGATTCGGTGAGCCAGTTCGAAGCGGCCAATCGCGAAGACCTCGCCGCGATCGAGCGCGAAGAAATCCTGGTCATCGACCAGTACCTGCCGGCCAAGCTGGGCGAGGCCGAGATCGTGGCCGCCATCCAGGCGGCCATCGCTGAAACCGGCGCGGCCAGCCCGGCTGACATCGGCAAGCTGATGGGTGCACTGAAGCCCAAGCTCGCCGGCCAGGCCGACATGGGCCTGGTGTCCAAACTGGTCAAGCAGCAGCTGGCCGGTTGATCCAATGCGGTAGGCACCGACCGTTGGTCGGTGCCTGCCCCGCCCGGTCGCGCACATGCTTCACCCCGCCTTCGACACGGGCCTGCAAAAATCCACGGCATGTCTTCGCTGCCACCATCCCCTGCTCCCGATCCCGCGCCCATCCATCACGGCGTGCCGCCGCGCCTGCACAAATACGCCGAGCGGCTGCAACGCAGCTTCCCGATGGCCGTGGGCAAGCGTTTCGTCGAAATCGACGTGCTCACCCAGGCCGCCTCGGTGTCCTTCTACGCGCTGCTGTCGATGGCCCCGCTGCTGGTGCTGTTGCTGTGGCTCACCGCCTCGTTGTATCCGCCGGCCCAGCAGGCGCTGATCGCGCAGATCAACGATGCCGCCGGCAGCAGTGCCGCCAGCGTGGCCGAAACCGTGCTGAAGAACGCCGACAACCAGCCCGACGTGGGTTCACTGGCCGGGGTATGGAGCACGCTGCTGCTCTTCATCGGCGCCACGGCGGTGTTTGCCCAGCTGCAGAACGCGCTGAACCTGATCTTCAACACCAGTGGCGAGCGCCTGGACGGCATCGTGGCGTGGCTGCGCAAGCGCGTGTTTTCCTTCGGCGTGGTGCTGGCGCTGGGCTTCCTGCTGATCCTGTCGATGACCGCCACCACCATGCTGCAGGTGGCCTTCGCCCAACTGCCCTCGGTGCTGCCGGCCATCGGTTACCTGACCAGCCTGGCGCTGTACACGGTGGGCTTCGCATTCCTGTACCACTACCTGCCCGACCGCCGCGTGGCGTGGCGGCAGGCCTTCATCGGCGGGGCGATCACCTCGGTCCTGTTTGCGCTGGGACGCTATGGCATCGGCCTGTACATCGCCACCGTGGCGCCCGGCAGCGCGTATGGCTCGATGGGGGCGCTGGTGATTTCGCTGGTGTGGATCTACTACGCCACGGTGGTGTTCTTCGTGGGTGCGCTGATGACCGCAGTGATCGATGAACGCCTGCGTGCGCATTTCCACCTGGCCCAGGCCGGCATCGCCGTTCCCAAACCGGGCGAAGCGGCCGGCAGCTAGTAGACTAGCGCGGTCCCCCGCTGCCCTGCGTGGCCGTCACCGGTCGCGCCACCTGCCTGCTGCCCATGGCCCGTATCCCCGACGCATTCATCGACGACCTGCTGGCCCGCTCGGACATTGTCGAGGTGGTGGGCAGCCGCGTGCCGCTGAAGCGCCAGGGCAAGGAATACGCCGCACGCTGCCCATTCCATGACGAACGCTCGGCATCGTTCACCGTCTCGCCCACCAAGCAGTTCTACCACT
Source organism: Bacillus subtilis subsp. subtilis (assembly GCA_021733645.1). Lineage (GTDB taxonomy): Bacteria > Pseudomonadota > Gammaproteobacteria > Xanthomonadales > Xanthomonadaceae > Stenotrophomonas. Next base: position 8,509 of record JAHREJ010000044.1, read on the forward strand.
GCTTCGGCTGCGGCGCGCACGGCACCGCGATCAGTTTCCTGATGAACTACGACCGCCTCGAATTCCTCGATGCGGTCGACGAGCTGGCCAAGCGCGTGGGCATGGAAGTGCCGCGCGATACCCAGCCGCGCACCGCCCAGCAGCAGGACGACAGTCGCGAGCTGTATTCGGCACTGGAGGCGGCCACGCGCTTCTTCCAGAAATCGCTGGAGGAGAGCGACACCGCCCGCGCCTACCTGGACCAGCGCGGCGTGGACGAAGAGAACCGCGCGCGCTTTGCCATCGGCTATGCGCCGGACGGCTACAGCGCGCTGAAGGACGCGCTGGGCAAGGACGAACGGCGGATGAAGCTGCTCGACCGCGCCGGGCTGTTCTCCAAAAACGACCGCGGCCACGTCTACGACAAGTTCCGCGACCGGGTGATGTTCCCGATCTTCGACCGCCGTGGCCGGGTGATCGCCTACGGCGGCCGGGTGATGGAGAAGGACGACGGCCCCAAGTACCTCAACTCGCCCGAGACCGCGCTGTTCCACAAGGGCCGCGAGCTGTACGGCCTGTGGCAGGTGCGCCAGGCCAACCAGAAGATCGAGCGGCTGATCGTGGTGGAGGGCTACATGGACGTGGTCTCGCTGTTCCAGTTCGGGGTCACCCAGGCGGTGGCCACGCTGGGCACGGCGACCACCCCGGACCATGCCGAGCTGCTGTTCCGCAACGCCCCGGACGTGTTCTTCTGCTTTGATGGCGACGCCGCCGGCCGCCGCGCCGGCTGGCGTGCGCTGGAATCGGTGCTGCCGCGCATGAAGGATGGCCGCCAGGCCTTCTTCCTGTTCCTGCCCGATGGCGAGGACCCCGACACCATCGTGCGCAAGGAGGGCCGCGAGGCCTTCGACGAACGCCTGAAGCAGGCCACGCCGCTGTCGCAGTTCTTCTTCGACGAGCTCACCCGCGAGGTCAACATGGCCACGCTGGATGGCAAGGCGCGGCTGGCCGAACGCGCCAAGCCGATGCTGGCACAGATTCCCGATGGTGCCTTTGGCGACCTGATGAAGCAGCAGCTGGCCACCCTGACCGGGCTGGGCAGTCGCCCCGGCGGCTCCCCTCAGGGCGGGCGCCCACCGCCACGACCGGTGGCGCCGGCACAGCGCCGCAGCCTGGTGCGCGCGGCCATCGCCATCCTGCTGCAACAGCCGTCGCTGGCGATGACCCTGGAAGGCCACCACTTCGATGGCCTGCGCCTGCCCGGCATCGAACTGCTGCTGGAGCTGCTGGGGCTGGTGGAACAGCGCCCGGATATCACCACCGGTGCGCTGCTGGAGCATTTCCAGGGGCGCGAGGAACAGGCATCCCTGCAGAAGCTGGCCGCCCACACCCAGCCCGGCGATGAGGCGATGTGGGCCGAGGAATTGCACGATGCGGTGGCCCAGCTTGAAAAACAACTGATGCGGCAACGCATGGATGAGCTTCAGGCAAAGCAGAGCCAGCAGGGTCTGGACGATACTGACAAGTACGAGCTGCGCGAACTGCTCAAGGCGCGCAGCACCATCCGCTTCTAGACGACGGAGCAGCCGTGGCGTCCCATACCGTGAATCCCGCTGCATCGATCGCCCGCTACTGCCGCCTTGGCATCATCACCGGCCTGCTCACGCTGGCCCTGCCTGCCTGGGCCGGCGAGCTTCCCTTCGCACACCCGCGGCCGCAGCTGTACACCGGCGGCCAGCCCAGCGCCGCCCAGCTGCAGCAGGCGGCCGACGCCGGAATCACCACCGTGATCGACCTGCGCCAGCCCGGTGAAGATCGCGGCTTCGATGAGACCGCAGCGGCCGAACGCCTCGGCCTGCGCTACGTGCGCATTCCGGTGGCCGGCGCCGCCGGCCTGAGCCAGGCCAACGCCCGCGCCCTGCGCAGCGCGCTCGCCCAGAGCACTGGCCCGGTGCTGCTGCACTGCGCCTCGGGCAACCGCGCCGGCGCGCTGCTGGCGGTGCTGCAGGCGCAGGACGGGGCCAGTGTCGAGCACGCCCTGGCGCTGGGCCGCCGCGCCGGCATGACCTCGCTGGAAGCGCCCACCCGCGTGCTGATCGAACAAGACCCCGCACGGTGACCGCACGGGTCTCGCAACGCCCCCTTCCCTGCCCTACAGGAGTCTGCCCGCCATGACCCGCTGGTGGTCGCGCCTGCGACCGGACAACTTCACCCTCGCCCTGCTCTGCACCGTGCTGCTGGCCTCGTTCCTGCCGATGCACGGCGCAGCCGCGATGGTGCTGGACGATGTCACCGACGTGGCCATCGCCGCACTGTTCTTCCTGCACGGCGCCCGCCTGCCGCGCGAGTCGATCGTGGCTGGCCTGCTGCACTGGCGCCTGCACCTCACCATCCTGGCCTGCACCTTCGTGCTGTTCCCGCTGCTGGGGCTGATGTTCAAGCCGCTGGACGGCTGGCTGCTCACCCCGGAGCTGTACATCGGCGTGCTGTTCCTGTGCGCGCTGCCGTCCACCGTGCAGTCTTCGATTGCGTTCACCTCGATGGCGCGCGGCAATGTGCCGGCCGCGGTGTGCAGCGCCTCGCTGTCCAGCATCCTCGGCGTGTTCCTCACCCCGCTGCTGCTGGCGCTGCTGGCCGGTACCGAAGGCGGTATGCACAACCCCGGCCAGGCCATCGTCAGCATCATGCTGCAGCTGCTGGTGCCGTTCGTGGCCGGCCACCTGCTGCGCCCGTGGATCGCCCGCTGGGTGGAACGCCAGCGTGCGTTGCTACGCTACACCGACCAGGCCACCATCCTGCTGGTGGTGTATTCGGCCTTCGGCGAAGCGGTCAGCGAAGGGCTGTGGAGCAAGACCCCGCTGCTGTCGCTGTTCACCGTGGCCATTGTTGCGGCCGTTCTGCTCGGCATCGCGATGCCGACCATCCGCTTCATCGCGCGGCGACTGGGCTTCAACCGCGAAGACGAGATCACCATCCTGTTCTGCGGCTCCAAGAAGAGCCTGGCCACCGGCGTGCCGATTGCCAAGGTGCTGTTCGCCGGTGGCAGCCTGGGCGCGATCGTGCTGCCGATCATGATCTACCACCAGATCCAGCTGATCGTCTGCGCGATGATCGCGCAGCGGTATGCGCGCGATCCGGTGGAACCGCAGAAGGGTGGCGGAGGCAGTTGAGCTCGCTCGACTACTTCCGTTTTTCGCACGTCAGTCCCCGTCTGCTCAAGATCAATCGGTGATTGCCGCGGCGACTCCCTGTAACACGCGCGCCTTGCCCTCCACGTCACTGTCGCCGGTTGCGGTGAGTGTGTACGCCTTGTCTCCAGCTGCCCACGACAACACCACGCGACCACGGCCCTCACCGTCAACATTCATGTCGATCTGTGCGGGAGAACCGTTGACGGCGGTGTTCTGGGCTTCGGCAATGACCTCGATGGCAGTACCGGGAGCGCGGAAGTTCTCCTCGTTGAAGGCGACGATGCCCACGTCGCTCAACCGATAGAAGCGGGTCAGCCCGGACGATTTGACCCCATCCAGCGCACCGCTTGGCTCCATGCCGATCACTTCGGCGGTACCGAGCACCGTGCTCCGCAGGTTACTGGGCGGGCTGGGCAGCCGCTGGCGGAGTACCGAATCGGATCGCTGCACCTTGGGCAAGGCAGCGAGCAGTTCGGCCTGCGATGGAACAACCCAATCAGGGACACGTACGGCGCCGGCCCGACTGCGCGCGATCTGACTGCGCAAGACCTGCTTGACCGTGTCGGGAGCCTCCAGATCGGCAAGCGGCACTATTTGGTAGCTTCCCTCTTCACCGGTCTGCCGGGCACTGTGCAGATCGTTGTTGAGGGCAGCCCGCATGGCGCGCTCATGGCGCCATTGACCGATCGCATCGCCGGATTCTGCGTTGGCGTGGACCGACGATAGCGACGCAAGCAGCGCGAGCGCGATTGATGTCCTCTTCATATGCATCACCACTCGGTCAGGCTGCAGTCGGCGGACGCGGTATTTCGCGCGTGGACTATCCGGTTGAGTATCCAGGTGTGGTATCCACGCACGAGCATTCGCTCCGGGTCGGATTGATCACCTGCCCTGAACCGCCAGGAGAAGCCACCGTTGTTTGGCGCACCGAGGACATGCCTTGCCTCGATGGCGCCCAACGGAATGTGCGTGCTGGCTGCAGCGCCTTGAATGTTTCTGAACTGGGGCCTGTCGCAGGTTATCGATTCATTGACGAAGCCGAGACAGTTCGCTCGGCTGATGGCTTTTTTACTTCTTCTGCTGCATCCCCGCTCCCGAACGCAACCATCAACAGCAACCCGGGGCCAAGGCATCTGATCCATTTCATTGCCGTCACCTCACTTGTTGGCGAGTCATCTCGCAACACCCATGTACGCCGCACGGTGAGGGAAATCGGTGCACTGCATTCCAACTCGCCACGCATTGAGGCGTAGCGGACACTTCAACACGACATATCCCGACGATGGTCCGATGAGGACCATCACCAAAGTCAACGCCGAGGCATCCCAACAGGTAGTTACAGATCGGACGCGGCATCCGACACTACAGGTCGGTCAAGGTGCCTACACTCAAGGCGGGCATCCATATCCACAGGTCGTACTGCCGATCCGCTTCTGTATCCTCCTCCGCCGCGCGCGGCGCACGCGCGGTCAGCGCCACTGCGCGACACGACTGGATGCAGGCCCAGAAATGGCCGCGCAGCGCTTCCAGACGCACGCTGTACAGCGGCAGGTCCAGCAGGTACGCGGCCATCATCTTCTGTTGCATCTCCGCCGGCGCATCGGCAGGCCGGGTACGCATGGCGTGCACGTTGCCGGTCAGCACCAGCATCCGTGCATCGGCTGGCAGCGCGTTGAACTGCTGGCGCAGATGCGTGGCCATGACCGCATCGCGATCTTCGTTGCGGGTGGACGTACCGACCTCCACGTCATACCCGGCAACCGCGACATCGCGCCCCTGAGCCCGCAATGCGCGTATCGCTTCGACCAGCGCCAGCATGTCGCGGCTGCGCCGCCCATCGTGCTGGTGGTCCTTGACCACCCAGAACGGCGAGGTTCGCAGCGCCTCGCGCGCGTCGGCATCACCGTCCGAGCGCAGGTAACGCGCCAGTGCGACGTTCTCGCTCATCGGCAGTTCCAGCCCCAGCCGCACGGCCGCGTTGCCGCGGCTGTAGCGCTCCATCAGGTCGGCCACCAGCAGCGGCGTTTCAGCGGTCCCGTGGTATTCGCCGAGCACGACCAGCCGATGATCCCCGGCATGCACCACGATCTGCGTGGCGCTGTCATCAGCAACGGGGGTGGGCGCGGCGAGTGCGGCGCTGCACATCATCGAGATCATTGCCACCATCATCCAGATCCATCGCTTCATGCCGTCACTCCCTGTTCGGTCATGAAAGCAATGGCGGCACGATGAGGCGATTCAAGGGCGGAAAGAAATCAGCGCAGGCATCTGGTGCACCGGTAGTGGCGTCCGACACGCGATTCGGCCGCCGGCTCGTGGCCGGCACCGACGCCATGCATCACGCCCTGGCTTGCCACCGGCCCCTTACAACCACGGCAGCATCCAGTGGTCCACCATCAGGAACGCGAACAGCGCCATCAGGTAGAGGATGGAGTAGCCGAACATCTTCATCGAGAACAGCTCGTCCGGCGGGTTGAGCATGCGCCAGGCGTACCAGAGGAAGACCGCGTTGAGCACGATCGCACCGCCGAGGTAGAACATGCCGCTCATGCCGAACACCACCGGCAGGATGCTGACCACGGCCAGCGCGATCGAATACACCATGATCGACTTGCGGGTATACGCCACGCCGTGGGTCACCGGCAGCATCGGAATCTCCGCCTTGGCGTAGTCCTCGCGGCGGAAGATCGCCAGCGCCCAGAAATGCGGCGGGGTCCAGATGAAGATGATCAGCACCAGCAGCGATGCATACGCCCAGTCCCACGGGCCCTGCATGCCGGTGATCGCCGCCCAGCCGAGCATCGGCGGGGTGGCACCGGCCAGACCGCCGATGACGATGTTCTGCGAGGTCGCGCGCTTGAGGTACACGGTGTAGATCACCGCATAGCCGATCAGCGAGGCGAAGGTCAGCACCGCAGTGATCACGTTGACCCAGACCACCAGGATGGTCATCGACAGCGCAATCAGAATGCCGGCGAACACCAGCACCTGCCACGGCTTGACCTTGCCCACCACCAGTGGGCGCCACGAGGTGCGGGCCATCTGCGCGTCGATGCGCGCGTCCAGCAGCTGGTTGATCGCCGCAGCGGCCGAGGCAGCCAGCCAGATGCCAAGGAAGCCCAGCGCGCCGTCCAGCGCCTGCTGCGCGGTCGGCAGGCCGGGGATGGCCAGGAACATCCCGACCAGCGCGGTGAACACGATCAGGGCAACGACCTTGGGCTTGGTCAGGTCCCAGTACTGACGGTAACTGGCCATGCCGTCAGCCCGCCTGCACGGCAGAAGCGGCAGTGCCGGCCTTGCCATCGGCATCGGGCGCGCGCAGACGTGCCAGCAGTGTCACCAGCACGAACAGCAGCGCCACCGCGCCACCGCTGTGGGCCACCGCCACTTCCAGCGGCACCGCCAGCTTCACGTTGAGGATGCCCAGGCTGATCTGCAGCACCACCAGCAGGCCCAGCGCGCTGGCCCAGCCGCGCATGCTCGGCAACTTGAACAACCGCACCGACAACCACAGCAGGTAGACCGCCACCACGATCGCCATCAGGCGGTGCGCCATCTGGATCGCGATCCGCGAAGCGCCGTCGAGCACGCCGCCTTCGTAATCCACGCCGATGCCCCGCCACAGGGTGAAGCCTTCCTTGAAGTCGTGCGGCGGCCACCATTGGCTGACGCAGCGGGGGAAATTGTCCAGCGACGCGCTGCCACCGCCACACGCCAGCGCGGCATAGTTGGCGCTGACCCAGCCGCCCAACGCAATCTGCAGCACCAGTACCGCCACGCCCACGCGCAGCAGCCATTTCAGTTTCGGCGCTTCCACCAGCGTGATGGGCATGTGCGTGGCACGCCAGGCCATCCATACCAGCAGGCCGAACATCAGCATGCCGCCGAGCAGATGCCCCATCACCACGATCGGCTTGAGCAGCAGCGTCACCGTCCACATGCCCAGCAGCGCCTGGAAGATCACCACGGCCAGGGTCAGCAACGCCGCGCGGGCCAGGTCGATGTTGGTCCAGCGCAGCGCGGCGATCAGCAGGATCACCTCGCCCAGGATGGCCAGGATGCTGGCCGGCACGTGCATACCCATCATGTACAGCGGGATGCCGGTGGCCACCAGGACGCAGGCGGTGATCACGGCGGTGCTGCCCCAGCGGCGCCGGCGCGTGGCCAGCAGTGCCAGGCCGAGGATCTCGATGCCAAGCGCACCGGCCAGGAAACGGTGGACCTGCTCACGCCACGCCTTGTGGGTTTCCAGCGGGCGGATCTTGGCCGCTTCGTGGCCGATCACGTCGGCGGCGTGCTGCGGCCAGGTGACGCGGCCATAGCAGGTGGGCCAGTCCGGGCAGCTCAGACCGGCATCGGACAGGCGCACGAACGAACCGAACATGATCGTGCTGGCGGTCATGATCAGCGCAAACCACGCCAGACGGTGGAAATTGCGGTGCAGCACCGGGCGTGCGGAGAGGCTCATCTAAACGGAACTCACTTCAGTTTCAGCAGCGTGGCCAGGTCTTTGCGCAGACCGGCCATATCGAATCCCGGCGCATAGCGCATGATCACGAAACCGTTGGGATCGATCACATACACCGGCGTGCCGGCGGCGTCATCCACGGCGGGCAAAGCGGCACGCAGGTCCGGCTGGTCGCGCAGCACGCGCAATGCGGGCAAGCCCTGGACCTCGGCCGGCGGCGTGCCCAGCCACAGGATCTCGACATTATCGGCGTTATGCCCGAACAGCTGCCACACCTTGCCCAATCCCTGCGACAAAGTGACGCACTCGCTGGTACAGCCTGCCGCCGGTGCCACCAGGATCCGCCAGGTGCGGGCGTCGGGGTTCCACGCGTAGGGCTGGCCGGTTGCCAGGGTCGGCGGCAGCGCGCGCAGGTCGGCCGGAGGTTGCAGCAACTGCCCGGTGTTGCGGTGCGCGGTGGGCTGCCAGCCGGAGAAGCGCAGCACGCCGGCCAGAGCCATCGCGCCAAAGAACAGGCCGAACAAGGCGATCAACGTCCAACGGCCGCGTGAGCGCGAGGACAACTGATCCGGGGAAGTGGCATTCATGGGCGGTATTTTCTCATGTTGGGCCGATCAGCGCCGTGACACGGCGGCGCGGCGACGGCGTAGACGGACTTCCAGCACCAGCGCGACCACCAGCACGGTCAACGCCAGCCCGAACCATTGCACCGCATAGCCCAGGTGGCGGCTGGGCGGCAGCGTATTGGGCAGCAGGTCCAGGTCGCGGGCGTAACCGCCAGGCTGTGCCGGGTCCAGCCGCAGCACGCGGTCAGGCAGGCTGCCGGCAGGCAGCCCGAGCGCGCGGGCCACCTCGTTGGGGGGCATGCGGTTGGCCAGCCAGATGCCAGGCTGCGGCGTGCTGCCCAGCGCCGGGCCAAGCGCGATGCCGCTGGCCGGGGGCGGCGCCAGCAACCCGGCCAGGTTCGCTTGCCCGCGCGGGGCCTGGATCATCGGCAGGACCCGGTCCGGCGGCATCGGCTGCCAGCCCAGGTCGACCAGTACGCGCGCACCGCCGTCACTCAGGAACGGCTGATACAGCTTGAAGCCGGCGCGGCCGGCGCGGGTCTGGTTGTCCAGCAGCAGCGTACCGGGCAGGTAGCGGCCGCGGTCTTCCACCCAGCGCAACCGCGGCGGCGCGGCCAGCGCCTCGGCCAGGGTCAGCGCCTGGGCATGCGCGGGAATCTGCTGGTCCAGCAGCGCCTGTTTTTCGTGCATGCGCTGCAGCTGCCAATGGCCCAGCTGGCAGAAGCCGACAATCACCAGGACCGCCGCCACCCAGCCGATCAGGCGTGTGTGCTGGCGCATCATGACAACGCCGGCAAAACGCGGTGATATAGGCATACCCGCCCTGCCACCGAGCCGCGCATGAATGATTCGTTGAAGACCCTGCTGGTAATCGCGTTTCTGATCGTCATCGTCTGGAATCTGGGCGCGGGGCTGTATTACCTGCTGGTCGATCGCGGCCAGACCAAGCGTACCGTCAATGCGCTCACCCGCCGCATCGCGGTGTCGGTGGCACTGATCGCGCTGGTGGCCATCGGCATCTACAGCGGATGGATCAAACCCCACGGCATCGGCGGCTGAAACACCACCCCGAAACGCCGCGCCACGATCGGCGCGGCACGGTGTCGCCCGACGCTACAGCACGTAGACGAACAGGAACAGCATCAGCCACACCACGTCGACGAAATGCCAGTACCAGGCCGCCGCTTCGAAGCCGAAGTGGTTGTCGCGGGTGAAATGGCCCTTGGCCGAGCGCAGCCACATCACGCCCAGCATGATCGTGCCCAGCAGGACATGCGCACCGTGGAAGCCGGTGAGCATGAAGAAGGTGGAGCCGTAGATGCCCGAGCCCAGCGTGAGGTTGAGTTCCTTGTAGGCGTGGATGTATTCCTCGGCCTGCAGGGTCAGGAAGAACACGCCCAGCACCACGGTCAGGCCCAGCCAGACCAGCAGCTGGCGGCGGTGCCCGGCCTTGAGCGCATGGTGGGCGATGGTAAGTGTGACGCCCGAGGTGAGCAGGATCAGCGTATTGATCAGCGGCAGGCCCCACGCAGGGATGGTCTGGAAGTGGCCGCCGATCGCACCGGGGCCGTTGGTCGGCCACGCCGCCGAATAGCCGGTCCACAACAGCTCGTTGGTCATCACCCGGTCGCCCTCGCCGCCCAGCCACGGCAGGCCCAGGTTGCGGGTGTAGAACAGTGCACCGAAGAACGCACCGAAGAACATCACTTCGGAAAAAATGAACCACACCATGCCCATCCGGAACGAACCGTCCACCTGCCGGTTGTAGCTGCCGGCCTGCGATTCGCGCACCACGTCGCTGAACCACCAGAACAGGGTGAGGACCAGCATCGCGATACCGGTGTAGAAGGTCCACTTGCCCCAACCCGAATCGTTGAGCCAACTGGCCACCCCCACCATCGTCACCATCATCGCAATGGAACCGATGAACGGCCATTTGCTGTGCGTGGGCACGAAGTACACGTTGGCATCGGGACTTTGCTGGGCCATGGTCTGGGTATCCGGTGCGTATCTAGGGAGCGGCGTGTGCGTTGGCGGTCGCCGCCACGGCGGCGGGCAGCTGCGCAGACAGCGCGTCGTTCTTGTAGAAGGTGTAGGACAGGGTGATGGTCTTGATATTGGCCGGCAGGTCCGGGTCGACGATGAAGCGCACCGGCATGTCGCGCTTCTCGCCGGCCTGCAGGGTCTGGGCGGTGAAGCAGAAGCATTCGGTCTTGCTGAAGTAGCCTGACGCCTTGGCCGGTGCCACCGACGGCACCGCGCTGCCCACCAGCGCGCGGTCGCTGTCGTTGCGCGCGTAGTACAGCGCCTCGTTAAGCTCGCCGGGGACCACGTCCATGGTGAGTTGTTCGGGATGAAACGCCCACGGCAGCTTGGAATTGACCCCGCCATCGAACTCCACCCGCACGGTGCGCTTGCCCGGCGCCGCTACGGTGGCTGCCGCCGCGCCCGGGCCACGCTCCAAGCGCACGCCGAACACTTTTTCGCAGGCGATCCGGTACAGCGGCACCAGCGAGAACGTCAGCACGAACACCGCCAGCGCCACCCCGATCAGGCGGGGCAGGCCCGCCGTGCGTGCGGGAACGGCCGGGCGGGGGTCGCTCATCGCCCGATCACCCCGGTCAGAATGAAGCCGACGTATACCGCCACCGCGACCAGCCCGATCTTCCAGGCCGTGCGGTGCGCGCGGCGACGCTGCAGGGCTTGTGTGTCCACGTTGTTGGGATGGGTATCCATAGCCGCCTCAGTGGGTGATGTCGTCATGGGCCAGGTCACCCGGGCGGATCACCGGTGGCGTGGTGAAGGTATGCGCCGGCACTGGCGACGGCAGCGTCCACTCCAGCCCACGCGCGCCTTCCCAGACGCGGTCGGTGGCCTTCTCGCCATTGCGCAGCGACGCCAGCAGGATCGCGGCCATCATGAAGGGCGTGGCGAACATGCCGAACGCGCCGATCGAGCTGATCAGGTTCCAGTCGGCAAACGCCACGCTGTAATCGGGAATGCGCCGCGGCATGCCGGCCAGGCCCAGGAAGTGCTGCGGGAAGAACAGCAGGTTCACGAACACGATCGACCACCAGAAGTGGAACTTGGCCCACTTCTCGCTGTACATCCGCCCGGTCCACTTGGGCCACCAGTAGTACACCGCCGCGATCAGCGCGAACACCGCGCCGGTGACCAGCACGTAGTGGAAGTGCGCCACCACGAAGTAGGTGTCGTGGTACTGGAAGTCGGCCACCACGATCGCCAGCATCAGCCCGGAGAAACCGCCGATGGTGAACAGGATCACGAAGGCCACCGCCCACAGCATCGGGGCTTCGAAGGTGAGCGAGCCGCGCCACATGGTGCTGACCCAGTTGAACACCTTCACCCCGGTGGGGATGGAGATCAGCATGGTGGCGAACATGAAGTAGATTTCGCCGCCCAAGGGCATGCCCACGGTGAACATGTGGTGGGCCCAGACGATGAACGACAGGAAGGCGATGGCCGCCACCGCGTAAACCATCGCCTGGTAGCCGAACAGCGGCTTGCGGCTGAAGGTGGGGATGATTTCGCTGACCACGCCGAACGCCGGCAGGATCATGATGTACACCTCCGGATGCCCGAAGAACCAGAAGATGTGCTGGAACATCACCGGGTCGCCGCCACCGGCCGCGTTGAAGAAACTGGTGCCGAAGAACTTGTCGGTGAGCAGCATGGTGACTGCACCGGCCAGCACCGGCATCACCGCGATCAGCAGGAACGCAGTGATCAGCCAGGCCCAGCAGAAGATCGGCATCTTCAGCAGATCGATGCCGGGCGCGCGCATGTTGAGCACGGTGGCGATGATGTTGATGGCGCCCATGATCGAACTGATGCCGGCCACGTGGATGGCGAACACGGTGAAGGCGACGTTGTAGCCGCCCTGCAGCGACAGCGGTGGGTACAACGTCCAGCCACCGGCCGGCGCGCCGCCGGGCAGCAGGAAGGTGAGCAGCAGCAGGCTGAAGGCCACCGGCAGCAACCAGAACGACCAGTTGTTCATGCGCGGCAGCGCCATGTCCGGCGCGCCGATCTGCAGCGGGATCATCCAGTTGGCCAGGCCGACGAACGCCGGCATCACCCCGCCGAAGATCATCACCAGTGCATGGACGGTGGTGAGCTGGTTGAAGGTTTCCGGCTTGACGAACTGCAGGCCCGGTTGCATCAACTCGGCGCGGATGATCACGCTCATCGCTGCGCCGATGATGAACATGATGAAGCTGAAAAGCAGGTAGAGCGTGCCGATGTCCTTGTGGTTGGTCGAGAACAACCAACGCTCCACGAAGCTCTGCTGATGCCCGTGGTGCCCATCGTGGTCAACTGCCGAATGCGCCATCGCAACTACACCTCACTGGATCCGGTGGTACCCACGCCTGCCGGATGGCAGGCGCGGCTCGATTTCAGGCGTTGCTGTCTGCTGCCGCCGGGGCACCCGGTTCTGCCACCCCGGGTGCAGCGTCCGGTGCGGCGTCGGCCGGTGCCGGTGCCGGTGCAGCAGGCGCTGCCGGGGCAGGTGCAGGCGCCGGTTTGCGCGAGGCCAGCCACTTCTGGAAGTCCTCCTTGGACACCGCTTCCACCACGATGGGCATGAAGCCGTGGTCCTTGCCGCACAGCTCGGCACACTGGCCGCGGTAGACACCGGGTTTTTCGATGTTGGTCCAGGCCTCGTTGATGAAGCCAGGAATGGCGTCCTGCTTCCAGCCCAGCGCCGGCACCCACCAGGCATGGATGACGTCGTCGGAGGTGATCACAAAGCGCACCTTGGTATCCACCGGCAGCACCAGGCGGTTGTCCACTTCCAGCAGGTAGTGCGGGTGCGAGGCCAGCGTAGGCACCTTGCCGCTCTGCCGCACACGGTCGGATTCGCGGTCCAGGCGGCTGGTGAAGGTGACGTCCTCCCCCAGGTATTCGTACTTCCACATCCACTGGTAGCCGGTGACCTTGACGGTCATTTCCGAATCGCGGGTGTCGTAGAACTTGATCAGGTTGGCCGTGGCCGGCCAGGCCATCACCACCAGGATGATCACCGGAATCACCGTCCAGATGACCTCGGCCTTGGTGTTGTGGCTGAAGGTGGCGGCGACGGCGCCCTTGGATTTGCGGAATTTGAACATGGCGTAGAACATCGCGCCGAACACGATCACGCCGATCACGGTGCACACCCACAGCGAGAACAGGTTGGATTCCCACGCCAACCGCGCGCTCTGGGTCACCCCCTTGCCCATGTTCAACTGCCACGGTTTGGGGTCGGCCGACTGGGCCCACGCCAATGCGGGCGCCAGCAGCGCTGCCCCGCTCATTGCTGTCCTGCTGAACGTCCTGCCCCACTTTCTGCGTTGCTTCATTGCCTAGACCCTTAGCGTCGTCGGTTGCAGCCATTGCTGGCCACGAGCAAGCCTTCTGGTTTTCCGGGCCGATGGTTGGCCCGGGCGGTCCTTCTCGCCACCGGTACGCCCCTTGCCCCTTCCAGGGCGGCGGCGCGGGCCGGCAGCTACCCGGCGGCGGGGATGACCTCGCGCTCCGGGACCTTCAAACACAGCTAACAACAGGACAGACCGCGAGGCGACGAGCGCCTGTGGGGGACGCATTTTCCTGCCGCGGGAAACGTCTCGATGGTAGCCCTGCACTCGCGACAGTAGCAAGGGTCCATTCACATTTTCAGGAATGTTGCAATACAGCATGCAGTCCGGCGGCACTTTTGACGAAACCAGCACAATCAGGACGGGACGTGGCAGGTCGGCCGAATCCCTTTCTATCAAAGGCTATGGCCCGTATAAGAGCGACACCGGAAATTGTTTCACGGGACGAAAAAGCGATTAAAATGGTCAAGTTTTCCACGAGCCGACCGGCATGACCGCACCCTCAGCACCGATTCCCGCCCCGGCCCCGTCCGGCGCCCTCCGTCCGCCGCTGCTGTCGCCCGAGCTGCCGACCCCTCCCCCCGCGTTCCGCCAGGCCATCACCGATGCCTGGATGAAGGACGAGGCCAGCCACGTGCGCGAGCTGCTGGACCAGGCGCGCCTGCCGGCCGACGAACAGGCGCAGGTACAGGCCACCGCCGCCGACCTGGTGGCCCGGGTGCGCGTGCGCGCCCAGGACCAGGGCGCGATTGAAGCCTTCATGCGCCAGTACGATCTGGGCAGCGAGGAAGGCGTGCTGCTGATGTGCGTGGCCGAAGCGTTGCTGCGTATTCCCGATCAGAACACCGCCGACAAGCTGATCCGCGACAAGCTCGGCGATGCCGACTGGAAGAAGCACATGGGCGGCAGCGACTCGGTGCTGGTCAATGCCTCCACCTGGGGCCTGATGCTCACCGGCCGACTGGTGCAGATCAACGATGCCACCCGCGCCGACGTGCCGGGCGCGTTCGCGCGCCTGATCGGTCGCGTGGGTGAGCCGGTCATCCGCCTGGCCGTGCGCCAGGCGATGAAGATCATGGGCCACCAGTTCGTCATGGGCCGCACCATCGACGAAGCGCTGTCGCGCTCGCACAAGGGCGACAACGCCAGCTACCGCTATTCGTTCGACATGCTCGGCGAAGGCGCGCTGACCATGAAGGACGCCAAGCGTTACCTGGAAGACTACCGCCGCGCCATCCACTCCATCGGTGGCGACCACAAGGCCCGTGGCGGCCGCCCCGATGGCGACGTCAACGCCGCGCCGGGCATCTCGATCAAGCTGTCGGCGCTGTACCCGCGCTACGAGCACGCCAAGCGCGCACGCGTGCTGGCCGACCTGGTCCCGGGCGTGCTGGAGCTGGCGCAGCTGGCCAAGTCCTACGGCATCGGTTGCACGGTGGACGCTGAAGAAACCGACCGCCTGGAACTGTCGCTGGACATCATCGAAGCGGTGGTCACCGATGCCTCGTTGAGCGGCTGGGAAGGCTTCGGCGTGGTCGTGCAGGCTTACCAGAAGCGCACCCCGTACACGATCGATTACCTGGCCGACCTGGCCCGCCGCATCGGTCGCCGCCTGCAGGTGCGCCTGGTCAAGGGCGCGTACTGGGATGCGGAAATCAAGCGCGCGCAGATCGACGGCCTGCCGGCCTACCCGGTGTTCACCCGCAAGCAGAACACCGACGTGTCCTACCTGGCGTGCACCCAGCGCCTGTTTACCCATGCCGACGCGCTGTACCCGATGTTCGCCACCCACAACGCGCACACCATCGCCGCGGTGAAGGCGATCGCCAAGGGCGGCCAGTACGAGCACCAGAAGCTGCACGGCATGGGCGATGACCTGTATGCCGAAGTGGTGCCGGCCAATCGTCTGAACGTGCCGTGCCGCGTGTATGCACCGGTGGGTTCGCACGAAGACCTGCTGCCGTACCTGGTGCGCCGCCTGCTGGAGAACGGTGCCAACTCCAGCTTCGTCAACCGCATCACCGATGACAGCGTGGCCATTGCCGACCTGATCCGCGATCCAGTCGAAGCAGTGTCCTCGTTCGCGTCCATTCCCCATCCGAAAATCCCGCTGCCGGTTGATCTGCTGCGCAGCCAGAACCATGACAGGACCAACTCCATGGGCGTCAACCTTGCCAACGACAACGACCTGCGCGTGCTGGCCGAGCAGCTCAACGCCGCCGTGAAGCCTTGGCACGCGGCACCGCTGGTGCCCGGCGCCAACCCGACCGGTGCGCTCTTGAACGTGACCAACCCGGCCGACACCCGCCAGGTGGTGGGCCAGTGGCAGCCGGCCGACAGCGCCACCGTCGAAAAGGCGCTGGCCAATGCCGTGGCCGCCCAGCCGGCCTGGAACCGCACCCCGGCCGCCAGCCGCGCCGCCATCCTGGAACACGCCGCCGACCAGCTGGAAGCACGCCTGCCCGAGTTCATGGCGCTGTGCGTCAAGGAAGCCGGCAAGAGCCTGCCCGACGGCATCGCCGAAGTGCGCGAAGCGGTGGATTTCCTGCGCTACTACGCCAAGCAGGCGCGCGAGCAGTTCGGCCACGCCGAGAAGCTGCCCAGCCCCACCGGTGAATCCAACGAACTGCAGCTGCATGGTCGCGGCGTGTTCGTGTGCATCAGCCCGTGGAACTTCCCGCTGGCCATCTTCCTGGGCCAGGTCGCCGCCGCCCTGGCTGCCGGCAACAGCGTGATCGCCAAGCCGGCCGAGCAGACCAACCTGATCGGCTACTACGCCGTGAAGCTGCTGCTGGACGCCGGCGTGCCCGAGGGCGTGGTGCAGTTCCTGCCCGGCGACGGCGCCACCGTGGGTGCCGCACTGACCGCCGACCCGCGCGTGGCCGGCGTGGCGTTCACCGGTTCGACCGACACCGCCCGTGCGATCAACCGCGCGATGGCCGCGCGCGACGCCGCCATCGGCGTGCTGATCGCCGAAACCGGCGGCCAGAACGCCTTCATCGCCGACTCCTCGGCGCTGCCCGAACAGCTGGTCAAGGACGCCATCGGTTCGGCCTTCACCTCGGCCGGCCAGCGCTGCTCGGCTGCACGCGTGCTGTTCGTGCAGGACGACATCGCCGACAAGGTGATGAGCATGCTGTCCGGCGCGATGGCCGAACTGAAGGTCGGCGACCCGGGCCTGCTGTCCACCGACGTGGGCCCGGTGATCGACGCCGACGCGCTGCAGATCCTGCAGGACCACGCCGTGCGCATGGAGAAGGACGCACGCCTGATCGCCGCGGCCGAGCTCAGCGAAGCGGCCGCGCATGGCACCTTCTTCGCCCCGCGTGCGTACGAGCTGAAGAACCTCGACCAGCTGCACAAGGAAATCTTCGGGCCGGTGCTGCACGTGATCCGCTGGAAGGGCGACCAGCTGGATGCGGTGATCGACCAGATCAACGCCACCGGCTACGGCCTGACCCTGGGCGTGCATTCGCGCATCGATGAAACGGTCGACCGCATTGCCTCGCGCGTCAATGTCGGCAACGTGTACGTCAACCGCAACCAGATCGGCGCGGTGGTGGGTGTGCAGCCGTTCGGCGGCCAGGGCCTGTCCGGCACCGGCCCCAAGGCCGGCGGCCCGCACTACCTGCTGCGTTTTGCCACTGAAAAAACCGTCACCGTGAATACCACCGCGGCCGGCGGCAATGCCTCGCTGCTGACCCTGGGCGATTGATTCCAGCGCCCAGGCAATGACAGAAAGCCCCGCATTGGCGGGGCTTTTTGTTGCCGCAGCGGCCCAGCCTGCCTGCGTGGCCAGGCGCGCCACCCGGGGCCGGCCGTACCCCCAAAGCCCGATCACAGCGCCCGCCACGCAGCACCTGCCCTGCCATCGAACGCCCAGCCCTTGTGCCATCATCGGCGCATGCGCATCCCCCTTCGCGTATTCCTGCTGCTGTGTGGGCTGCTGCCCGGCGCCGACAGCGCCCTTGCGGCCGCACCGGATCGCGTACTGGTATTCACCCGCACGCAGCAGTTCCGCCACGATTCAATTCCCACGGCGGTCGCCACGCTGCGGCACCTCGCCTCGCGCGAGGGCATGCCCGCCGACCACAGCGAGAACGCCGCCGACTTCACCCCGCGCAACCTGTCCCGGTACCGGATCGTGGTGTTCGCCAATACCACCGGCGATGTGCTTGATGCCGATCAACAACGCGCGCTGGAGCACTTCATCGGCAATGGCGGCGGCTTCATCGGCGTGCATGCCGCCGCCGATACCGAGTACGAATGGGCGTGGTACGGGCAGCTGGTGGGCGCGTACTTCAAGACCCATCCGCCCGGTCTGCAGGACACCCTGGTGCAGCCCGAACGCAATGGCCGCCCACACGGCAAGGCCTGGCCGATCCACGACGAGCTGTACAACTACCGCGACAATCCCCGCCCTCGCGTACAGGTGGTAGCCACCGTGGATGAGCGGCTGTACCCGGGCGGCAGCATGGGCGCGGACCATCCCATCACCTGGTGCCATTCCTTCGCTGGCGGGCGCAGCTGGTACACCGGGCTGGGGCATGATGCGGCGGTGTACCGCGATCCGCATTTCCTGGCGCAGTTGCGCCAGGCAATCCGCTACGCCGCTGGCAGATCAGCGCGCTGTTGACAGGCCTTCACTCAGCGCCGTCAGCGGGGGCCGGCGCGCGTGACTGCAGGAACGCCTCTGCGGCCTCTTCCCAGTGTTGCCCGTCGAAGAGGTGGACCACCCGCGCGGATAGATCCACGCCGTCCACGCAGCGCAGGTTGATCACCCAGTGCCGCGGTGAAAGCCGCGGATGACTGAACGGTGCCACCCCGCAGTGGCGGCAGAAGAAGTGCTGCGCGGTGTGCGTGCCGAAGGTATAGGTCAGCAGGTCTTCCTGACCGGCAAGCAGGCCGAACTGCGCGGCGGCGCAGCCCTGCCAGACAGCGCCACGGCGATGGCAGAGCGAACAATTGCAGTGGAAGGTCGGGCCGGGCGATGGAACGTACGCGAAGCGGACCGCCGCGCAGTGGCAGGAACCGGTTTGCACAGGCATGGGCGTGTCTCCCGGGGCGGGGTGAACAGCGGCGCGGCTCAACCGATCGCCGCCGTCGGCTGCAGGTGCGCGTAGCCGGCGGCCTGCACGAAATCGGCCAGGTGCCAGATGCGGCCATTGGCGGCCCAACGGCCATCGGCGACGTCGTCGATCACGATCGAGGTCAGCAGCGTGCGCGGTTCGTCCGCGGCCAGGCAGCTGGCAATGGCCTGGTGCAGCTGCTGCGCGTAGTCGGCCCGCTGCAGGGCATCCAGTACTCCGTGCGGTGCCAGCACCTGCACCTGGACCGGGAGGCAGTGCGCGCTCGCATCGCGCCCGCCGCACCCCCATTGCCCCTGCGCCACCTCGTGCAGCATCACCCAGCACAGCGCCTGCTGACGCGGATCGGGGCCAATGCCGGTGGCGACGACGGCGGCGTCGTGGATGGCCTGCAGCAGGCGTTGGCGGGTGCCTGCGTCGAAGGCTTGGGCGGGGACGCTCAGGGTGATGTTGGGCATGTGCTCGAAAGGGGTCGCGGTGGGGCCTTCATTGAAGCCGAACGCCGCCGCGCCCAACATCGGCCGATATGACATCTTTCGTGCACAATCGGCCAATGCATGATTTCACGGTGGTCGTATTGCCCGGGGCGTTCGCCTCCAGCGTGGCCCTCACCCTGGACATCCTCACCACGGCCGCCACGCTGGCCCCGCGGCTGGGGCTGCCGGCACCGCGCTGGCAGGTGTGCAGTCCGGGCCGTGGCGCGGTGCGGGTGGGGGCGCACCTGCAGTTGCATGCGCAGCCCCTGCCGCGTGCTGCCGACGGGCAGTCCTGCTGGATCGTGCCGGGGCTGGGGGTGGAAGATCCCCAGGCGATCGCGCAGCGACTGCAGGCCACAGACATCCCCGTCGTGCTGCGTGCATTGCACCGGCACGTGGCAGCCGGGGGCCGCGTGGCGGCATCGTGCGCATCGGTGTTTCTGCTGGAGGCCGCGGGCCTGCTGGAAGGACGCCGCGTGACCACCACCTGGTGGCTGGCCAGCGCCCTGCAGCGGCGTGTGCCGGGGTGCACGGTAGATCCGGACCGGATGGTCATCGATGACCCACCCCTGGTCACTGCCGGCGCCGCGCTGGGGCATACCGACCTGATGCTGTACCTGCTGCGCCAGCGCTTCGGCCCGGCCCTGGTGGATGCGGTATCGCGCGCGCTGTTGCTGGATCGCAGGCAGTTGCAGTCGGCGTTCATGGTGCCGGCGATGATGGCGCAGGGCAACGCGCTGATCGCCACGCTCACCGCGCATATCCAGGACAGCCTGCCGACCGCGGTCAGCGTGGGCAACCTGGCCGCACATGTCGGCATGTCCACCCGCACGCTGTCGCGCCAGGTCGGCAAGGCCACCGGCCAGGGGCCGCTGCACCTGATCCGCAGCGTGCAGTTGAACCAGGCCCGCGCACTGCTGGAAAACAGCCGCTATTCGGTGGAAACCGTGGCCGAACGGGTGGGCTACGCCGACCCGACCGCGCTGCGCCGGCTGATGCGAAAACGCCTCAACGCAACCCCACGACAACTGCGCTGAACAGCGGTTTTTGCCGCGCCCATACAAAAGGCCCCGCTTGCGCGGGGCCTTCTGCCATTCAAACAACCGTTACGGCGGCGTCGATCAGAACTTGTAGTTGACCGAGGCGGCCAGCACGTCGCCGCGCACCTTGTACTTGCCGGTGAGCGAGTTGCCCTGGTTGTTGGTGGTGCCGGCGATGTTCACGTCCGGATCCTTGGTGAACAGGTGGGTATAACCGAAGTTGTACTCAATGTTCGCCGACGGGGTCCAGCCCACACCCAGCGACAGCCACTTGCGGCTGGTGTCGGGCACGCGCACGTCGCGGTGGGCGTTGGTGGTGGGGGTCTGGTCAAGCGCGATACCACCGCGCAGGGTGACGGTGTCGCTCAGCTTGTAGTCGGTACCCAGCGAGACGAAGGTCGTGTCGCGGTAGCCGAATTCCAGCACCGAGTCCGGCTGCGCCGACGCGTAGTCGATGGTGACCTGGTCGAACGCGGTCGACCAGGCGGTACGGGTGACATCACCCATCACGGTCCAGCGATCGTTGACGTTGTGGGTCACGCTCAGCGTGGCCGACGCCGGCAGGGTCAGCGTTGCCTTGCCCGAGGTGCTGGTGAAGCGACCCGGCTGTGCCACGGCCAGCACGGCGGCAGCATTGGTCGGCACGTCGAAGGTGGCATCGCCGCCGGTGATCTTGTGCTCGACCTTGGAACGGTAGCTGATACCGATGTGGGTGTTCTCATCGGGGCTGAACAAGCCACCGACGGTCCAACCCACTGCGTTGTTGTCGCCTTCCACAGTCAGCTTGCCATCGGCGCTGCCCGGCGCGAAGCCCGGCACGCGCGACTGCGCCAGCGCGGTGCCGAAGTCGATGTTGTTGCTCAGTTCGATGGTCAGGTGCTCAACGAACACCGACGCACCGAAGGACACGTACGGGTTGACGTCGTAGGACGCGGCAAAGCCCAGGTCGATGGCCTTCATGTCGGTCTTCATGCCGCTGTAGCGGCCGACCCAGCCATTGTCGTAATCGGTCTTGAAACCGAACGGTGCGGTCAGCGACACGCCGAAGTGGGCCTTTTCGCCGATCGGCATGTGGAAGTAGGCGGCCGGAACCGGGGCGATCATGCCGGCGTCGCCGCCGTCACCGCCGGTCTGCGGCTGGCCGGTCGGCTTGCGGCCGGTGCCGTTGAACTTGGCCGAGAAGCTGATGGCGCTCAGGTCACCCTGGACCTGCATGCCCTCAAGCTGGCGCATACCGGCCGGGTTGACGGCCATGATCGAGGCATCGCCCTGGGCACTGCCCGAACCGGCGAAAGCGCGGCCGAGGCCCTTTGCGCTGTTTTCCTTCAGCTGGAAGGCGGCAGCGTGGACGTGGCCGACAGCGAGGACACCGGCAATGCCGACGGCCAGGGCGGTGACGCGGGCAAACGTGGAAGCGGTATGCATGTTTGGTTCTCTCCGGAATTGCGGTGATGTTTGGCAACGTGCGCCTGCGTCATCCCTGCCCTGGGGCGGGAACAACGCGCCGGATTCCCCTCCCGACATACGACGCCGTATTGGAGTATACCCAGACCGGTTAATGAAACAATAACGGCTGTCGCCTTGCGGCTATTCAGGCTGAACCCCCCGTTTCCCCACCACGGGCGTCGCCGCGCTAGGCTAGCGCCACCCATGTTCGTGTCGATCCCCTCCCGCAAGAAATCTGCCTTCCGCTGGGCCACCCCGCTGCTGTTCGCTGCGCTGTGGGTGGCCTTCCTGTGGTCGATCTCGCGCCCGGACGACGCCCGCCGCAGCCTCTGGCTGGATTGGGGCGCCCTGTCCACCGGGCTGACCCATCCGCTGGACTGGTGGGCCACCCTGCAGGACGGCAGCGTGCTGCGGCTGTTCACCGCCCTGTTCCTGCATGCGGACTGGTCGCACCTGCTGGGCAACCTGGTGTTCCTGCTGATCTTCGGGCTGCCGGCCGAGCGGGTGCTGGGGCCGTGGCGGCTGATGCTGCTGTTCCTGGTGGGCGGGGCGATCTCCAACCTCACCGCCATCTACACCATGGGCAGCCCGGACCAGATCATCATCGGGGCCAGCGGCGCGGTGTCGGCGTTGATCGGGGCCTACCTGGCGCTGTTCCCCGGGGCGCGGCTGGGCGTGGTGATTCCGCTGGGCCTGTTCCTGGAGTTCGTGCGCGCCCCGGCCTACCTGCTGATCGGGGTGTGGGCCGGGCTGCAGGTGGTGTTCGCCTATATCGGTCCGAGCTTCGGCATGGTGGCCTGGTGGGCGCACATTGCCGGGTTCGTGTTCGGCCTGGGTTACGGCGTGTATGTGCGTGCCGCCATTGCCAGGCGGCTGCGCAAGCGGCACGGCTTCTAGCCGCTTGGCATAGCGCCGGGCCAGGCATGGCTGGCCTTCGGCGCGTCATGCGCGGGTGACGCAAGCCGGGCAGAGCCCGGCGCTACCCGGTCAGGGCTTGGTCGGTACAGGTACATCCGCCGGCTTTGCTTCCGGCTTTGCTTCCGGCTTTGCTTCCGGCTTCGATTCCAGCTTTGCTTCCGGCTTGGTGTCCACCTTCGCCTCAGGCTTCTTCTGCGCCGCCGCCTTGGCGGCCTCGGCCTTCTGTCGGGCGACCACCGAACCGGGCTGCTTCAGCTCGGCCAGCGCATCGTTGATCGGGCCGTCGCCAGGCAGCACATCGCCGGCCTTGTAGCCGTCGCCCCCTTCGTCATCGCCGCGCAGGTGGCCCGGCAGCGTGGCTTCGCTGTAATCGGCCAGGCTGGCCGGCAGGTCGTCGTCGCGTTTTTCCGGCTGCAGCACCACGTCGGGCACGATGCCGGTGGCCTGGATCGACTTTCCGCTGGGGGTGAAATAGCGCGCGGTGGTCAGCTTGACCGAGTCGCCATTGTCCAGCGGCAGCACGGTCTGCACCGAGCCCTTGCCGAAGGTGCGGCTGCCGACCACGCGGGCGCGGCCGTTGTCGCGCAGGGCACCGGCCAGCACCTCGGAGGCGCTGGCCGAACCGGCGTCGGCCAGCACCACCACCGGGGCACCCTTGAGCAGGTCGCCCGGGGTGGCATCAAAGCGCGCATCGCTGATCGAGATGCGGCCACGGGTACTGACGATGTTGCCCTTGTCGAGCAGGTCGTCGGCCACCTGCACTGCGGCGGTGAGCAGGCCGCCGGGGTTGCTGCGCAGGTCCAGCACCACGCCCTTGAGCTTGCCGCCGGCCTGCTGCTGCAACTGCGCAACCTGCTTCTGGAAATCGGCTCCGGTATCGGCCTGGAAGGTGCTCAGGCGGATGTAACCGTAGCCTGGCTCCAGCATGCGGCTGCGCACGCTGGTGACGCGGATGGTCTGGCGGGTCACGCTGACATCGAACGGCTTGGGCTTGCCTTCGCGCACCAGGGTCAGCACCACCTTGCTGCCGGCCTTGCCGCGCAGCGGCTCGGTGGCTTCGATGGCGCTGATCGGCTTGCCGTCGATGGCGATAATCAGATCGCCGGCCCGGATACCGGCTTTTGCCGCCGGGGTGTCGTCAATCGGCGAGATCACTTTCAGGCTGCTGTTGTCGGGCTGCTGCTGCAGCTCCACGCCGATGCCGTCGTAAGCGCCGGTGGCCTGCTCGTCGAAGGCCTCCGCGTCTTCCTTGTCGAAATAGGTGCTGTGCGGGTCCAGGTCCAGCAGCAATCCGCGGATGGCCGACTGCATCAGCTTTTTGTCATCCACCGGATCCACATAGGCGGCGCGTACCGCGTTGTAGACCGCCACGTAACGCCGGATCTCTTCGAGTGGCACCCGTGATGTCGCCGCCTCTTCGGTGCCGGCGGCATCGGGACCGCGGCCGGGGGCCTCGGTGGTCTGCTGCGCCCAGGACACCGCGGGCAACAGGGCCAGCAGCAAGGTGGCGGAACGGGCTACGCGCATGAAGCACTCCAGGTCGGCGGGGACGGAAAACACGCACTGGGTGCGTCGCCCGATTATGCGCGAACCGACGGTAAATTCCTGTTGAACACGGCGCACGCCAACGGTGCGCCGTTTGGCTGGCTGTCAGCGACGCTGCAGCCAGCTGCCGGGGTCCACCGGCTGGCCGTTGCGGCGCAGCTCGAAGTACAGCGCGGTCACGCCCTGCCCACCGGAGTTGCCGACCTTGGCCACGGCATCGCCCTTTTTCACCGTTGCGCCGGCATCACGCAACAGTGTGTCGTTGTGCGCGTAAAGGCTCATGTAGCCGTTGCCGTGGTCGACGATCAGGATCATGCCGTAGCCGGTCATCCAGTCGGAGAACACCACGGTGCCATCGGCCACGGCGGTAATGGTGCTGCCGGCGGCGGCGCCGATCAGGACACCGCTGCTGGTGCGCCCATCGGGCAGCTTGCCGCCATAGCGCGCCAGCAGGTTGCCCGACAGCGGCCAACCCAGACCGCCGACCTTCGGGGCCGGCGCCGACGCCACCACCGGCGGGGTCTTGCCCGGGCGCGGTGGCGCGCGGGTGCCGTTGGCGGCCGCGGCCTTCTCGGCCTTGTCGGCGGCCGCTTTCTCGGCGGCCGCACGGCGCGCGGCGGCACGACGCTCGGCCTCGGCACGAGCGGCGGCAGCGCGCAGGTTGGCCAACAGGGATTCCAGGGCCTTGGCATCCTGGCCCAGCGCCTTCTCGCGCTCGCTGCGGTCCTTGTAGCGCTCGTCCAGACTGGCCACGGTGGCCGCGCGGGTGCGGCGGTCATCGGCCAGGGTGGCCACCTGCTGCTTCTGTTGCTGGCGGGTGCCTTCCAACGCCTGCCGGCGTTCGACGATCTGGGTTTCCACCGCCTGCAGCTCGGCCAGGTCCTGGGTGAGCCGCTGGATGCGCTGCGCACGCTCGCGCTGCAGGTAGCGGTGATAGGCCAGGCTGCGGTTGGCATCGGCCACGCGGTCCTGCGACAGCAGCAGTTTCAGTGGGGCGTTGTTGCCAATGCGGTAGGCCGAACGCAGCAGCGAGGCAAGCTCTTCGCGCTGCTGCTGCATGCCTGCCTGCAGCGCGCTGCGCTTGCGCTGCAGCTCATCCATCGCGCGGGTTTCACGCTGCAGCGCGGTTTCGGTCTGCGCCAGCACGCGCCCGGTACGGGCGACTTTCTCGTCGGCATCGCGCAGCTGGCGCGAGGCCTGGCCGCGCTGGCCTTCCAGGGTGCGGCGTTCCTGCGCCACGCCCTTCAGCTCGGTGCGCAGCTTCTGCAGCTTGCGCTCGGCATCCTTGGAGCTTTGCGCCAACGCCGGCACGGTGGCCAGTACCGCCAACGCCAGTACCAGTCCCCGCACCCACGCGCGCAGGACAGGGGCCCGGCGGCGGTCGGGCGACGGGTTGTTATTCCGGCGTGAGGATAAAGCGTTGTGGCGCAAGGGCTTTCCAGTGACTTCAGGCAGATGCGGATTGTAGCGATGCATGGTGACATCCCAACAGGCGGCCTGCCAGCCGCACACCGGACACGAGGTCACCATGAAACATCTTCCGTTATCGCTCCTGTTGGCGCTGCTGCTCCCGTGCGCGCCGGTCCTGGCCGGCGAGGACATCAGCAAGGTCAACGGCAGCATCCGCGCCTCGGCCGGACAGTCCTACGGCGACCTGGAGACGGTCAATGGCGGGGTTACCGTCGAAGAAGGCGCGGTCACCCGCGAGATCGAGACCGTCAACGGCAGTATCCGGGTCGATGATCGTGCCCGCACCACCGGCGTTTCCACCGTCAACGGCAACGTGCGGATCGGACGCGATGTCTTCGCCGCAGGCAACGTGGAAACCGTCAACGGCAGCATCTTCATTGATCGCGGCAGCCAGGTGGAAGGCAACCTGGAAACCGTGAACGGCGGCATCGGACTGGTGGAGGTTCGCCTGGAGGGCAACATCGAAACCGTGAACGGCGACATTACCGTCGGGGTCGGGTCGCAGGTGAAGGGCGGCATCCGGGTCAAGAAACCGAACTTCAATCTGTCGCTGACCAGCGGGCGCAAGCCGCGCGTGATCATCGGCCCCAATGCCAGCGTCAGCGGCAGCCTGCAGTTCGAGCGTGAGGTCACCCTCTACGTGCATCGCAGCGCGCAGATCGGCCCGGTCAGCGGCGCGCAGCCGCAATCGTTCGATACCGACGCCGCGCCGCAGGATTGATACCCTCTCCCGGTGCCTGCCGGCACTGGCCCTTTGTTTCCAGGAATCGATGATGCCCCGCAAACTTCTGTTGTGCCTTGCCGCCACCGCCGCGCTCAGCGCGTGCAAGGGCGAAGCCACTGCACCCACCGACACCACCGCCACGCCGGCGCCGGTGACTGCCACCGGCCACGCGTTCTCGCCGGAGATCAATGCCGCCGACTTCAGCGAGCTGGTCAAGACCCTCGCCTCGGATGAGTTCGAAGGCCGCGCTCCGGGCAGCAAGGGCGAAGAGCTGACCGTCAACTACATCCGCGACCAGATGCAGCGGATCGGCCTGCAGCCGGGCAACGGCGACAGCTGGTTCCAGGACGTGGCGATGACCGAGACCCGCGCCGACGAATCCACCGTGCTCACGCTGGACCAGGCGGGCAAGCAGCGTGACCTGAAGTTCGGCACCGACATGGTGATCGGCACCCGCAGCGGCCAGCCGGACGTGAAGGTGGAGAACAGCGAACTGGTGTTCGTCGGCTACGGCGTGGACGCGCCGGAGCAGAAGTGGAACGACTACGCCGGCCAGGACTGGAAGGGCAAGACGGTGGTGATGTTCGTCAACGACCCCGGCTTCCATGTCAACGACGCCAAGCTGTTCGACGGCAAGCGCATGACCTACTACGGGCGCTGGACCTACAAGTTCGAGGAAGCCGCCCGCAAGGGCGCCGCCGCGGCGCTGATCGTGCACGACACCGCCGGTGCGTCGTACGGCTGGGACGTGGTGAAGAATTCCTGGGCCGGCCCGCAGTACGACCTGCCGGCCAAGGATGATCCGGAGGCGCGCATTCCCGCACAGGGCTGGTTGAGCGCCGACGCGGCCCGCCAGTTGTTCGCCGATGCCGGGCTGGACCTGGACAAGGCCTACAAGGACGCCAGCAAGCGTGGTTTCAAGCCGGTTTCGCTGAAGGCCAAGGTGTCCTTCGACCTGAAGAGCACCATTGCCGAAAAGAAGTCGCGCAACGTGGTCGGCGTGCTGCCGGGCAGCAAGCGCGCCGACGAAGCGGTGCTTTACATGGCGCACTGGGACCACCTGGGCAAGCACGAGGGTGAGCAGGGCGACAACATCTACAACGGTGCGGTGGACAACGCCACCGGCGTGGCCGGCATCCTGGAGGTAGCCGATGCGATGGTGCACCAGCAGCCGCCGCCGGAGCGCTCGGTGGTGTTCCTGGCGGTGACGCTGGAGGAATCGGGCTTGCTGGGGTCCAAGTACTACGTAAGCCACCCGACCTTCCCGCTGGACAAGATTGCCGGGGTGATCAACATCGACGCGATGTCGGTGGCCGGCCGTGCCAAGGATCTCACCGTGACCGGGTTCGGCAGCTCGGAGCTGGAAGACATCCTCAAGCCGCTGGCTGCCAACCAGGGCCGCACCCTGCATGGCGAGACCTCGGTGCAGAGCGGCTTCTACTTCCGTTCGGACCACTTCAACTTCGCCAAGGCTGGCGTACCTGCCTTGTATGCCGATGGCGGTGAAGACCTGCGCGACGGCGGTGTGGACGCTGGCCGCAAGGCCGCCGAGGCCTATGGCCGCGACCGTTACCACGGCCCGAAGGACGAGTTCGACGTGGCCACCTGGAAGCTGGATGGCACGGTGGAAGACCTGCAGCTGCTGTATGGCGTGGGCAAGGAACTGGCCGGCGGCGACCGTTGGCCGAACTGGTATGAAGGCAACCCGTTCAAGGCCGCGCGCGACGCGATGATGAAGCCGGCGGCAGTGGCGGCACCGGCGCCGACCGGCAAGTAATCGCCAGTCCATGCGTAAATGAAACGGCGCCCTTCGGGGCGCCGTTTTCGTATGCGGCGCAAGGCGGCGGAGTCAGCCTCCTTGCGCCGCCGCCCCGTGTAGTGCCGAGCCATGCTCGGCAAGGGCCGTACACGTGGGCCCACAGTTGCAGCGCGCAGAGCAGCCGAGCATGGCTCGGCTCTACCAGAGCAGCGCCGGTTTCCGGAGCGGATGGATCTCCCCACAACCGACCACGCCCGGTAGTGCCGAGCCATGCTCGGCAGAAGCACTACACGTAAACCCGAACGCCGCCGCGAAGAGCAGC
>JAHREJ010000045.1 GCA_021733645.1 Bacillus subtilis subsp. subtilis
GGACATTTGCACAGGGGCCTGCCGGCCGCCAAGGGGCCCTCACGCTCGCGGCAGGCCCGAGCGGAGACAGCGCTACGATCCACAACGAGGCGTCTCCCGGAGTTGGGCGAAGAACCACAAAAAAGCCCCGGCTCGCGCCGGGGCTTTTTCGTTTCAGCGCCTCACCGCCGGATCAACGATCCGGACGGTGCGCGGTCGTGCCTTCGCTCTGGCGCTCCAGGAACTCCTTGGACGGCTCGTCCAGCTTGTCGCCCAGCATGCGCCGGACCACGATGAAGAACACCGGAATCATCAGCAGGCCCAGGAAGGTGGCGAACACCATGCCGCCGATCACGCCGGTACCGATCGCGTGGCGGGCATTGGCGCCCGCACCGGTGGAAATGGCCATCGGCACCACGCCCAGGATGAAGGCGAAGGAGGTCATCAGGATCGGGCGGAAGCGCAGGCGCGAGGCCTCGATGGTGGCTTCGCGCAGGCTCTTGCCGGCGGCCCGCTGCTCCACCGCGAACTCCACGATCAGGATGGCGTTCTTGGCCGCCAGACCAATCACGGTGATCAGGCCGATCTTGAAGTACAGATCGTTGGGCAGGCCGCGGGCCAGCGAGAATGCCAGCGCACCGAGCACGCCCAGCGGCACCACCAGCAGCACCGCCACCGGGATCGACCAGCTTTCATACAGCGCGGCCAGGCACAGGAACACCACCACGATGGACAGCACCAGCAGCAGCGTGGCCGCGTTGCCGGCCAGGATTTCCTGGTAGCTCATGCCCGACCAGTCGTAGCCGAAGCCGGCCGGCAGATCGTCGCTGACAATCCGCTCCATCGCCTGCATCGCCTCACCCGAGCTGCGCCCCGGTGCCTGCGAACCGACGATGTTCACCGCCGAGTAGCCGTTGTAGCGGCTCAGCGATGGCGGGGCGGACATCCACTCGGACTTCACCACGGTGCTCAACGGGATCATCGCCGGGGTGCCGTCTGCGTTGGTCTGCAGGCTGCTGGGCGTGTAGAAGCTGTTGAGCGATTCGGCACCGGTGCGGTACGGACCATCGGCCTGCATGGTCACGCGCTTGATGCGGCCTTCGTAGAAGAAGTCGTTGACGTACACCGGGGCCAGCATCAGCTGGATGGTGCTGTACACGTCCGACACCGACAGCCCCATCGTCTGGGCCTGCACGCGGTCCACGTGCAACTGCAGCTGCGGGGCGTTTTCCAGGCCGTTGGGACGCACGCCGGTGAGCAGGTCGCTTTCCTGTGCGGCCTTGCCCAGCAGGATGTTGCGCGCCTGCGTCAGCTGTTCATAGCCGGCGCCACCCCGGTCCTGCAACCACATGTCAAAGCCGCCGAACTGGCCCAGGCCCTGCACGGTGGGCAGGTTCACCACGAAGATCTGCGCTTCCTTGATGCCGTAGAAAGCACCATTCATCTTCTGGATGAACTCGGGCACGGTGACCTTGCGGTCGGCCCACGGCTTGAGGCGGATGAAGCCCATGCCGACGTTTTCACCCGAACCCACGAAGCTGAAACCGGCCACCTGCAGCATGCCCTCGAACCCTTCCTGGTCCTTGAGCACGCCACGCATCTGCGCAAAGGCGTGGTTGGTCTGGGCCTTGGTCGAGCCCGGCGGCAACTGCACGATCGCCAGCGCATAGCCCTGGTCTTCCTCGGGCAGGAAGCTGCCCGGCATGCGCGTGAACAGGAAGCCGCACAGCGCGGTGAGCACCACGAACAGGATCATCCAGCGCGGCGCATGGCGCACCGCCGAGGTGATGTGGCCCACGTAGGTGCCACTGATCTTGTCGTAGTACTTGTTGAAGGTGCGGTAGACGATGTTGGGCTTGTCGGTGTGGGTCGGCTTGAGGAAGGTCGCGCACAGCGCCGGGGTGAAGCCCAGCGCCAGGAACGCCGAGAACGCCATCGCGATGGCGATGGTCAGCGCGAACTGCTTGTAGATTTCGCCGGCCGCACCGCCCTGCAGGGCCGAGGGAATGAACACCGCCGCCAGCACCACGGTGATGGCCACCACCGCGCCGGTGATCTGGGTCATGGCCTTCTGGGTGGCGGCCTTGGGCGGCAGCTTCTCCTCGGTCATGATGCGTTCGACGTTCTCGATCACCACGATCGCGTCATCGACCACGATGCCGATCGCCAGCACCATCGCAAACAAGGTGAGCTGGTTGATGGTGAAGCCGATGATGCTCATGCCCAGGAAGGTGCCGAGCAGCGCCACCGGGATGACCAGGGTGGGGATCAGGGTGGCGCGGAAGTTCTGCAGGAAGATCAGCATCACCAGGAACACCAGTGCCACCGCTTCGATCAGGGTCTTGACCACTTCCTCGATCGAGATCTTGACGAAGGTGGTGCTGTCGTACGGCGAGAACCAGCTCACCCCGGACGGGAAGCTCGGGGAGAGCTCGTCCATCTTGGCGGTGACCGCATTGGCCACGTTCAGGGCGTTGGCGCCGGGCAGCAGCTGGATGGCGAAGGCACCGGTGGGCTTGCCGTTGTACTGGGTATCAAAGCCGTAGTTGTTGGCACCGAAGGCAATCCGCGCGATGTCCTTGAGCATCACCCGCGAGCCGTCGGCGTTGGCGCGCAGGATGATCTGCTCGAACTGGTCCGGCGAGCTGAAACGACCTTCGGCCGAAACCGTGGCGGTGAAGTAATGGCCTTCCGGCGACGGATCCGAGCCCAGCGAACCGGCGGCGAACTGCACGTTCTGGTCTTTGATCGCAGCCAGTACCTGGGTGGCCGACAGGCCATACCCCTGCATCTTCTCCGGGTTGAGCCAGATGTTCATGGCGTACTCGGAACCGAACTGCTGGGTGCTGCCCACGCCGGGAATGCGCGAGATCTGGTCGAGCACGCGCGAACCGACGATGTCGTTGAGCGCGTCACGGTCGATCGAGGCGCTGTCGGACTGCAGGGCCACCACCATCAGGAAGCCGGCGTTGGCCTTGGCCACCACCACGCCCTGCTGGGTCACTTCGGTGGGCAGGCGCGGCGTGGCCAGCGACACCTTGTTCTGCACCTGGACCTGGGCGATGTCCGGATCGGTACCGGTCTCGAAGGTCAGGGTGATCGAGGCGCGGCCGTTGGAAGCCGACGAGGAACTGAAGTACAGCAGGTGATCGATACCGGTCAACTGCTGCTCGATCACCTGGGTGACCGACTTTTCGGTGGTGTCGGCGCTGGCGCCGGGATAGGTGGCGCTCACCGTCACCTGGGGCGGTGCGATGCTCGGGTAGGACTCCACGCCCAGACCGAGGATCGAGATCACGCCCGAAAGCGAGATCAGGATCGCGACCACCCAGGCGAATACCGGGTGTTCAATGAAAAATTTAGGCATGACGGACGGTTCCCGTTATTGCTTGTTCGATTCAGCAGCGGGGGCCGCGTCGGCCTTGTCGGCGGTCGCATCGGCCGGCTTGGCGGCAGCATCGGGCTTGGCCGCCGCAGGCGCGGCGCCGGCAGCAGCCGGGGCCTGGCCATTGCCATTGGCGCTGGCCGGATCCCACGGCTTGGCGGACGCCGGGGCGCCTTCCTTGACCTTCTGCACGCCGGCCACGATCACCTGGTCGCCGGCTTCAAGGCCGCCGCTGACCAGCCAGTTGCCGCCTTGCTGGCCTTCGCTCTTGACGTTCTTGCGGGCCACCTTGCCGTCCTTGCCGACCACCAGCACGTAGCCGCCGGTGGTGTCGCGCTGCAGCGCCTGCAGTGGCACCAGGTAGGCGTTGTTGCGCTCCCCCAGGGTTGCCTGGAAGCTGACGAAGGCGCCCGGCAGCAGGATCTGCTGCGGGTTGGGCAGCACCGCGCGCAGCGAGACCGCGCCGGTGGTGGGGTCAACCGTGGTGGAGGCGAAGTCCAGCGTACCGGGCTGGTCGTAGACGGTGCCGTCAGACAGCTTGACCTGCACGGTGGACTTGCCATCACCGCTCAGGGCCAGCTGGCCCTTGGCCTGGGCCGCGCGCATCTGGGTCAGCTCGTCCACGCTCATCGAGAAGTTCACATACAGCGGGTCCAGCTGGTCCACGGTGGTCAGCAGGGTCACATCGCCCTGGCCAACCAGCGCACCTTCGGTGACCTGCTGCTTGCCGGCGCGGCCGCTGATCGGCGCGGTCACTTCGGCGTAGCCGAGGTTGATCTTGGCGCTGGTCAGTGCGGCCTGGGCCTGCTGCACGGCCGCAGCGGCGGTGCGCTCGGTGGCTTCGGCGGCGTCCAGGTCCGACCGGGACACGTACTTCTGCGGGGCCAGCGAACGGGCGCGGTTGGCCGCCGCCTTGGCGTTGGCGTAGGTGGCCTGGGCCGAAGCCAGCTCGGCCTGGGAGGCATTCAACGAGGCGCGCAGCGGGGCCGGGTCGATCAGGAACAGGACCTGGCCCTGCTTGACGTCGGCGCCTTCCTGGTAAACGCGCTTGAGCAGCACGCCGGGGACGCGGGCGCGCACATCGGCACTGCGGAAGGGCGACAGCCGGCCGACCAGCTCACGCTGCAGCGGCAGGGTCTGCGGCTTGGCTTCGATCACGCCCACTTCCGGCGGCGGGGGCGTCTGCTGCTCTGGCTTCTTGCAGGCGGTCAACGCAACAGCAACTGCGCACGTCAGGGCAAGGGTGCGGAGTGGGGCGATCATCAGGAAAAACTCCGGTGTTGGTTTGAATGCAAAGCCGTGGCGGTCTCCGGCGTAGCGAACGCGCGCAGGAAGCTGTCAACGGAGAATTCTGCCCAGCGGCGGCGCACGGCGGCGTCGGTACGATGGGGGGTATGGAAACGCTGCTTCTCGAGATCCAGACCGGCGATCATGCTCAATAGCAGTTCTGCCATGAAGTGCGGGTCGTCATGCCCGAGCTGGCCGAGCGCGCAGCGCTGCTCAAGCCATTCAGCAACGTGAAGAAGCAGTGCGCCCGCCCCGTCCTGGTACAGCGCGCGGGCCTCCTGCGGGAACTGCCCCGAGTCGGCAGCGATCAGGCGGCGGGCCTGGACCACGTGCGGCTGGTTGGAATGTTCCAGGTAGTCGCTGGCGAACTGCAGCAGGCTGCCGCGCAGGTCGCCCTGGTCCAGGCTGTGCAGCCCGGCGGTGGCGCGGCTGACATGCCGCTGCATCACCCGGCGCAGCAGTTCCTGCTTGCTGCCGTAACGGCTGTAAAGGGTCTGCTTGGAACACCCGGCCTGCTGGGCCACCGCTTCCATGCTGATCTGCATGCCCTGGGAGGCGAACAGGTCGCGCACGGCATCGAACACGCGCTGGTCGCGCGCATCCAGGGGGCTGGCGGCGGGGTGTGGGGGAGTCACGCGGTGGACTATACCGTCCAGTTCAGAATTGGAGAAGCCTTGTGTTTACCGCCGATCTGATCGTCATCTTCAAGTTGCCACGGAAGTGGCCGATGCTGCGTTGCGGGGAAACCCGATGCGACGTTCCGTACCTGTGCGGATTGACCATCGTGATGTAAACGCCACCCAACCCGAATGACCTTATTCCGTCCTGCAGCAAGGTATTTTTGTGCGGTGGGCCTACAATTTCATTTTCCCAACTGAGCAACACGCACCGCTCCGTCATGAAATCGCAGAAACCAGCAGCCAAGACCGTGAAAAACAAATCCAAACCAGCCGATACGCAGACTGTTTCGCCAGTGGGCTTCTCGCTGGAGCCGGTGTACACGGCCTTGCGCAAGCGCTACCCGTCGGCCGGGCAGGCCGAGGCCGTAGCTTTCGCCGCCGACTTCTACAAGCGCATGGAGGCCGACGAGTTCCCGCACCACACCGTCGAGGAGTGGGCCGCGCTGGCCGCCGACACGCTGGAGTTTGCGCGTGTGCGCAAGTCCGGCAAGGCCAACGTGCGTGTGTTCAACCCGACCCTCAAGGGCAACGGGTGGGAATCGCCGCATACCGTGCTGCAGATCGTCAATGACGACATGCCGTTCCTGGTCGACACGGTCACCATGTCGCTGGCCGAGCATGGCATCGGCGTGCACGTGCTGGGCCACCCGGTGATCCGTTTCGGGCGCGACAAGGCCGGCAAGCTGGGCAACGTTGGCGAAGGTAACGCCGAGTCGGTGATGCTGCTGGAAATCGACCGCCAGCCGGCCGAGGCGATGGCCGATGTTGAACAGGCCATCATCAAGGCGCTGGACGAGGTGCGTGCCATCGTCGGCGACTGGGAGGCGATGCGCAGCAAGGCCAGGAGCCTGGCTGAGGACCTCGGTACCCGCCAGCTTCCCATCGACGCGGCCTCGCGTGCCGAAGCGCAGGAATTCCTGCGCTGGGCCGCCGACAACCACTTCACCTTCTTCGGCTACCGCGAATACCGCGTGGAGAAGCAGGGCAAGGAAGAAGTGCTGGCCCCGCTCAATGAAACCGGCCTGGGCCTGATGCGCGGCAAGGACAAGTCCGCCGCGCGTCCGGTCAAGACCCTGGCCGCGCAGGGCCTCAACGCCACCACCGGGTTGAAGGACGCGTTGATCCTGACCAAGACCAATGCCCGTTCGCGCGTGCACCGCGCCGGCTACATGGACTATATCGGCGTGCTGGAATTTGACGCCAAGGGCAAGATCATCGGCGAACAGCGCTTCCTGGGCCTGTTCACCTCCAGCGCCTACAACCGCCGCCCGTGGGAAATTCCGCTGGTGCGCCAGCGCCACGAATACGTGATGACCCAGTCCGGCCTGGCGCCGAGCAGCCACAGCGGCAAGGCGCTGCGCCACATCCTGGAAACCCTGCCGCGCGAAGAACTGTTCCAGTCCAGCGAGGACGAACTGTTCCGCACCGCGATGGGCGTGCTGGGCCTGCAGGAGCGCGTGCGCAGCCGCCTGTTCCTGC
Source organism: Bacillus subtilis subsp. subtilis (assembly GCA_021733645.1). Classification (GTDB taxonomy): domain Bacteria; phylum Pseudomonadota; class Gammaproteobacteria; order Xanthomonadales; family Xanthomonadaceae; genus Stenotrophomonas. Next base: position 6,811 of record JAHREJ010000045.1, read on the forward strand.
GCCGCGACAAGTACAGCCGCTTCATTTCCGCGCTGGTCTACCTGCCGCGCGAACGGTTCAACACCGACGTGCGCCTGCGCATCGAGGCGATGCTCAAGGACGCCCTGCAGGGCGAGTACGTGGACAGCTCGGTGGTGCTGGGCGAATCGCCGCTGGCCCAGGTTCACCTGATCGTGCGTCCCAAGGCTGGCCAGACCCTGGAAGTGGACACCAGCGCGCTGGAACAGAAGCTGGCCCAGGTGCTGCGCAACTGGCAGGACGACCTGCGCGAAGCGCTGGTGGCCCGCCACGGTGAAAGCGAAGGCCTGCGCATTGCCGCGCGCATCGGCAAGGCCCTGCCGGCCGGTTACATCGAAGACTCCAGCACCGAGATCGCGGCCAACGATGTCAGCCAGCTCGACGCGCTGACCGGCCCGGACGACCTGCGCCTGAGCCTGCAGGCCGTGCAGCGCGAAGGTGGCGATGGCCTGCGCCTGAAGCTGTACCGCCAGCTGGACGACATTCCGCTGTCGGACGCGCTGCCGATGATGGAAAACATGGGCCTGCGCGTGATCGCCGAGCGTCCGTACCGCCTCACGGTGGACAACGCGCCGGTGTACGTGCAGGACTTCGAAGTGGAATCGGTGGCCGGTGCGATCGACGCGCCGAGCGTGGATGCCGCCTTCGGTGAAACCTTCGCCCGCGTGTGGCATGGCGATGCCGAGAACGACGGCTTCAACCGCCTGGTGTTGGCCGCTGGCCTGCATTGGCGCCAGGTGGCCATGCTGCGTGGCTACTGCAAGTACCTGCTGCAGACCGGCGTGCCGTTCTCGCAGGCCTACGTGGAAGGCACCTTCACCCGTTACCCGCTGCTGGCGCGCCTGCTGGTGGAACTGTTCGAAGCCCGCTTCGACCCGGCCACGGGCCATGAGGACAAGGACGCCATCGCCGAGGGCCAGGCCCAGCTGCGCGCGCACCTGGCCGTGCTGGCCGGTGGTGACGAGGCCACCCTGAAAGTGCTCAAGACGGTAGTGGATGCACGCAAGGGCGACCGCAAGGCGCAGATGGACGCCGCGCGCGATGCGCTGCTGAAGCTGATGGACCGCGTCTCCAGCCTGGATGAAGACCGCATCCTGCGCAGCTTCATGGGCGTGATCGACGCCACCCTGCGCACCAGCTACTACCAGACCGATGCACAGGGCCTGCCGGGCCACGTGATCAGCTTCAAGTTCGATTCGGCGCTGGTGCCGGACCTGCCCAAGCCGCGCCCGTACCGCGAAATCTTCGTGTATGGCCCGCGCGTGGAAGGTACCCACCTGCGCTTCGGTGCGGTGGCCCGTGGTGGCCTGCGCTGGTCGGACCGTCGCGAAGACTTCCGTACCGAAGTGCTGGGCCTGGTCAAGGCGCAGATGGTCAAGAACACGGTCATCGTGCCGGTCGGTGCGAAGGGCGGCTTCTTCGCCAAGACCCCGCCGGTGAACGGCGACCGTGATGCGGTGTTCGCCAACGGCGTGGCCTGCTACAAGCTGTTCATCCAGGGCCTGCTGGACATCACCGACAACATCGTCAACAACAAGATCGTGCCGCCGGTGGACGTGGTCCGCCACGACATGGACGACCCGTACCTGGTGGTGGCCGCCGACAAGGGCACCGCGACCTTCTCCGACATCGCCAACGGCCTGGCCATCGCGCACGGCTTCTGGATGGGCGATGCGTTCGCCTCCGGTGGTTCGGTGGGTTACGACCACAAGGGCATGGGCATCACCGCGCGCGGTGCGTGGGAGTCGGTCAAGCGCCACTTCCGTGCGCTGGGCCGTGACAGCCAGAGCCAGGACTTCACTACGGTGGGTGTGGGCGACATGTCCGGCGACGTGTTCGGCAACGGCATGCTGTTGTCGCGCCACATCCGCCTGGTGGCCGCGTTCGACCACCGCCACATCTTCCTGGACCCCAACCCGGATGCGGCCACCACGTTCGTTGAACGTGAGCGCCTGTTCACCGTGCCGCGCTCCAGCTGGGCCGACTACGACGCCAAGCTGATCAGCAAGGGCGGCGGGATCTTCCCGCGTTCGCTGAAGTCCATCGAGCTGACCCCGCAGGTGCGCGAGGTGCTGGGCCTTGACGATAGCGTCAAGGCGCTGTCGCCCAATGACCTGATGAGCGCGATCCTGAAGGCGCCGGTGGACCTGTTGTGGAACGGCGGCATCGGCACCTACGTCAAGGCATCGACCGAGCAGCACAGCGATGTGGGCGATCGTGCCAACAACGCGCTGCGCGTGAACGGTGGCGAGCTGCGCTGCAAAGTGGTGGGCGAGGGCGGCAACCTGGGCATGACCCAGCTGGGCCGCATCGAAGCCGCCCAGGCCGGCGTGCTGCTCAACACCGACTTCATCGACAACTCGGCCGGTGTGGATACCTCCGACCACGAAGTCAACATCAAGATCCTGCTCAATGATGTGGTGCGGGCCAAGAAGTTGACCGTGGAGCAGCGCAACAAGCTGCTGGCGTCGATGACCGACGAAGTGGCCGCGCTGGTGCTCAATGACAACTACCGCCAGAACCAGGCCCTGAGCCTGATGGAGCGGATGGCGGTCAAGCGCCTGGGCTCCAAGCAGCACTTCATCCGCACGCTGGAGCAGCAGGGCCTGCTGGATCGGCAGATCGAGTTCCTGCCGTCGGATGCGGAGCTGTCGGCGCGCAAGGCGCGTGGCCAGGGCCTGACCCGTCCGGAGCTGTCGGTGCTGTTGTCCTATTCCAAGCTGGTGGCCTTCCAGCAGCTGCTGGATTCGGATATCCCCGAAGACCCGTACCTGTCCAAGGAGCTGCAGCGTTACTTCCCCACGCCGCTGCAGAAGAAGTATGCCGATGCGATGGAGCGTCACCGCCTGAAGCGCGAAATCATCGCCACGGCCGTGACCAACCAGACCATCAACCGGATGGGCGCGACCTTCCTGATGCGCATGCAGGAAGACACCGGCCGCAGCGTGGCCGAGGTGGCCAAGGCGTACACGATCAGCCGTGAAACGCTGGACGCGCGCGCGCTGTGGGCGCAGATCGATGCGCTCGACGGCACCCTGCCCGAATCGGTGCAGATCGATGCACTGGAAGTGATCTGGAAGCTGCAGCGTTCGTTCGTGCGCTGGCTGCTGTCGCGCCCGGGCGCGATGCCGGGCATCACCGAGGCGGTGAACCGCTACCAGGCCGCGTTCAACGACATCCGCGTGGCGTCGGGCGTGCTGCCCGATTCGCAGCGCCCGGCCTATGAGGCGAGCGTGGCGGAGTGGAAGGAAAAGGGTCTGCCGCCGGCACTGGCACAGCAGTTGTCCGAGCTGCAGTTCCTGGAACCGGCGTTCGACATCATCGAGCTGGCGCGCACCCGCAAGCTCAAGCCGGTGGATGTGTCCAAGATCCACTTCCGTCTGGGCGATGCGTTGCAGTTGCCGTGGCTGTTCGAGCAGATCGACGCGCTGGAGGTCAATGGCCGCTGGCACGCGGTGGCCCGTGGCGTGCTGCGCGACGAGCTGGCCGCCCACCAGCGCAACCTGGCCGCACAGGTGTTGTCGATGAAGGGCAGCACGGCCGAAGCGAAGGTGGCCGCGTGGATCGGTCGCGACGACAGCAGCCTGCGCTTCACGCTGTCGATGCTGTCCGAGCTGGCCGAGCAGAAGACGTTGGACTACCCGACCGTCTCGGTGGCGGTGCAGCGCCTGGGGCAGCTGGCCTCGCATGGTGCGTAAGGTGTAAGGCGTAACGCCGGGCGTTGCCCGGCTGAAGCTGCAGATCAACGGCCCTGCTCATGCGGGGCCGTTTTGCTTTTTGTGCTTTCGGTTGGTGGCTGCAAAGGCGCAAAGCAGCTGGTGCCGCTTGCTTCTTGGCTGGTTGGGGCTGTGTGGGTTCACGGGACACGCTGCAAGTCCCGCTTCGCGGCGCCATCCATGGCGCCGAGGGTCCCGTGAACCCACACAGCCCCACCCCCGACAGTTGGCTGGCGGCATCGCAGAGCAAGGCGCATACGCACCACCGGCGCTGACTTCGAAGGGGCATCTGAAGATGACTGATCTTCAATGCACTTCCAATTGCACTGCAGGGTTCGGCCTCATCAATCCCTCCATGAGGAGACGGCTTCCTCAAATTCCCGCCTGAGCATTGATGGGTGGGCTGTACGTGGAGGATGTGTGCGGGGTGAGCGAGCTTCTTTGCTCTCCTCAGGCGACCAGCCAACTGTCGAGGGTCGGGGGGTGTGGGTTCACGGGACCCTCGGCGCCATGGATGGCGCCGCGGAGCTTACATGGATGTACTTGCAGCGTGTCCCGTGAACCCACACCCCCCGGCCCCGCCCGCAGAAAGGCAGGGCGGCTGCGTTGGGCTGGTATGGCAGGTATGCTCTGGCAACAAACCGCCGCACCGGATCCACCGATGAGCGCTTCCCCCCGTATCGCCTTCCTGGCCAGCAACACCGAGGCCGCGCAGCAGGCGCTGGCCCAGATGCTGGCCCGCTATGGCGAGTGCACGCCCGAACAGGCCGATGTGCTGTGCCCGCTCGGCGGCGACGGGTTCATGCTGCAGACCCTGCACCGCCACGCGGCGCTGGGCAAGCCGGTGTTCGGCATGAAGCTTGGCACGGTGGGATTCCTGATGAACCAGTTCCGTGATGACGACCTGCCGGCACGGATCGCCGCGGCCGAGCCGGCCAACCTGCGCCCGCTGGAAATGCTCGCCCTGACCGAATCGGGCACCACCTCCGGCTCGCTCGCCTACAACGACGTCTCGCTGCTGCGCCAGACCCGTCAGGCTGCGCACATCGGCGTGGACCTCAATGGCGTCGAACGCGTAGCCGAGCTGATCGGGGATGGCGTGCTGGTGGCCACCCCGGCCGGCAGCACCGCCTACAACTACTCCGCGCACGGCCCCATCCTGCCGCTGGGCTCGCATACCATCGCGCTCACCCCGCTGGCGCCGTACCGCCCACGTCGCTGGCGCGGGGCGATCCTCAAGGCCGACACCGAAGTGCGCTTCCGCGTGCTGGACCCGTACAAGCGCCCGGTCAGTGTCACCGCCGACTCCCACGAAATCCGCGACGTGGTGGAAGTCACCATCCGCGAATCGCGCGAGCGCCGCGTCACCCTGCTGTTCGATCCGGAACACAACCTGGAAGACCGCATCCTCAGCGAACAGTTCATGTTCTGACCGGGCCTGGCCGTAGCGGCCATGCACTGTGGGACAATGGCTGGCCGGCCGCTGCGGCCGCATTGGATTGCTGAGTGCCATGGGCGACAACACCCCCCGTCTGCTGACCGTCGCGGTAACCTCGCGCGCCTTGTTCGACCTGGAAGAAGGCCACGCGCTGTTCGAGGCCGAGGGCGTGGACGCCTATGCCGAGTACCAGCGCAAGCACGAAGACGATGTGCTGCGCCCGGGCGTGGCCTTCCCGGTGGTACGCAAGCTGCTGGCGCTCAATCAGGGCCAGTCGCCGGAGTCGCCGCGGGTGGAGGTGATCCTGCTGTCGCGCAACTCTGCCGATACGGGCCTGCGCATCTTCAATTCGATCCAGCATTACGGGCTGGGCATCATCCGCGCCACCTTCACCGCTGGCGAACCCACCTGGCCGTACGTAAAGCCGTTTGGCACCGACCTGTTCCTGTCGGCCAACCCCGAATCGGTACGACGCGCGCTGTCCCACGGCATCGCCGCGGCCACCATCCTGCCCAAGCCGCCGGGGGAGACCATCGCCGCCGCCGAGCAGGTGGACATGGGCCGGCCGCTGGGCCAGCTGCGCATCGCCTTCGATGGCGATGCGGTGATCTTCGGTGATGAAAGCGAGCGCATTTCGCGCGAGCAGGGCGTGGAAGCGTTCGGCCGGCACGAGCGCGAGAACGCGCGCGAGCCGCTCAGCGGCGGGCCGTTCCGCAATTTCCTGTCGGCCCTGCACACCCTGCAGGCGGTGTTCCCGTCGGGCGAAGATGCGCCGATCCGCACCGCGCTGGTCACCGCGCGCTCGGCACCGGCACACGAGCGGGTGATCCGCACCCTGCGGGAGTGGGGCGTGCGCCTGGACGAAGCATTGTTCCTGGGCGGGCGCCACAAGGGACCGTTCCTGGAGGCGTTCGGCGCGGACATCTTCTTCGATGATTCGCAGCACAACATCGACAGCGCCCGCCAGCACCAGAGCGTGGCGGCCGGGCACGTGCCGCATGGCGTGGCCAACGACGGCTGAGGCCGGCGCGTCCCGGCCAACGGCCGGGACCTAGCGGATGGGCAGGACCGCCGGCGGCGGGGCGGAGCGGTCCTCCAGCGGCAGGCGGATATCCACCAGCTTCCAGCGCAGGCCGAAGCGTTGCAGGACGAACACCATCGGCGCGCCACTGGCCGTGTGCGTGGTGGCGGTGAAGCGCGACAGCGACTCGAAATGGTGCTCGGCACCCTGCAGCGGGCGCGCCTTGCGCGGTGCGGCGTAGGCGTCGTTGCTTTCCAGGTCGTTGCTGGCGCGCTTCCACAGGGTGTGGCCCTCCAGCAACGCCCCGATACCGGTCGGCGTGGCCATTGCGTCCACCGCGGTGCCGGTGAGTTTCTCGCTGGCGGCCAGCAGCAGGGCGCCCACGATGTTGGACTGCACCGCCGGGCCGGCGCGGCGCACCACGTAGTCGTTGAGCTGGGCGCGCAGGTTGGCGCGCAGCAGCGGGAAGTCGACGTAGCGGTCAAGCTTGGCGGTGTCACGGGTTTGGATGGCCTGGGCCAGGCCGCGCACGGTCAGGTAAGGCCCGCTGAAAAATACGCCTGCCAGCACCAGCAGCACGGCCAGCAACAACCACGGAAGCTTCTTCATCGATGCGATACCCAGCGGACACTCGCCCGAGCTTGACGCACCGGGCGTGGACGAGTGTGAATGCTACTGGCTGGGCGAGCGGCCGGCCTGCCGGAAGGCGGCGACCAGCCGGGCGCGCTCGTCGGGCTGCAGCGCATCCACGCGGGTGTCGAGGATCTGCTCCAGGTTGCCTGTCCGGGTCGTGCCCAGCACACCGCTGGCGATGCCCGGGTTCTGCAGCACATAGGCAAACGCGGTCTGCCCCGGGGCCTGCGAGCGGACTCCGGCCACGGCATTGCGCAGGGCGCGCGCATGCTGCATCAGCTGGCGGCTGGACGGCTTCAACCAGGCGCGTGCCAGGTACCAGGCGTCGGCCAGCCGCGGCACGCGCACGCGGGGCGGCAACAGGTGGCCCTGGGCGAGCACGGTGCCGGCCAGCACGCCGATACCGGCCGCGTGCATGGCCGCGATCAACGGCTCGCGGTCCTGCTGCAGCACGTTGTAGTCGATCAGGGCCACCTCGAACAGATCGGGGTGCGCCGCGATGTGGCGCATGATCGAACCGGTATGGGTATTGATGCCCAGCAGGCGGAACATGCCGTTGCGGCGCATGCGCTCCAGTGCGGTGAGCAGTTCGTCGCTGAGTTCATCCAGGCCGATGCCATGCAGCTGGAAGATGTCCAGGTGGTCGCAGTGCAGGTTGCGCAGCGAGGCGGCGCAACTGCGCTCGATGCTGCCCGGCGAGAAGTCGCGCTGCTCGGCGCCGCTGATGCCGGCCTGGCCGGTGAGCGTGCCGGCCTTGCTGGAAATCACCAGCGTGTCACGCGGGTGGCTGGCATAGGCGCGCTGCAGGATCCGGCCCAGCCGGGGTTCGGCGTTGAACGCTGAATAATTGTGGCCGGTGTCCAACAGCGTGACGCCGCGCTCCAGTGCGCGGCGCACGATGCGCTCGGCCTGGTCTTCGGCGAAGCGGCGGTTGCCCCAGAAGCCCGAACAGCCCAGCGCGATCTGTGAAACCTGCAGGCCGCTGCGGCCCAGCGGGCGCTGCGGGATCGGGGCGTCCGGCGGCATCGTGCTCAGAATTCCAGGTCCAGTGCCGCGCACAGGTAATCCACGAACGGCCCGAGGGTGACCAGGTCGGCGGCGATGGTCTGGCGCAGGCGCGGGCCGGTCATCACCGCATCGTCCAGCGAGCGCCAGAACACCCAGTTGCGGTGCTTGAGGTCGTCGATGAACTCGAAATCCGGCTCGAACCCGCGCGGCGCGCGCACCAGCTTTTCGCTCTCCTCGAAATCGAACGTCTTCCGGAGTACCGGCGAATGCGCGGCGGCTTTCCAGCTGCCGGGATTGTCGACGATGAAATGCCGCACCTTGCGTTGGGTGGCCGGCTCGGGATGCCACAGTCCGGCGCCGACGAAGCTTTCGCCCGGCTGCAGGTGGATGTAGAACGACGGCGCGGGCACCTGCTTGCGGCGCTCATGGAACAGGCGCGCCCCCTGCCAGTTCTTGTATGGCGACTTGTCGTTGGAAAAGCGTGCATCGCGGTAGATGCGGAACAGCGAACCGCCCACGCCGCGCGGGTCGGCACGGAAGTGCTCGCTGACCGCGGCCAGGTCTGGCTGCAGGTCGGCGATCAGGCGCAGGAACGGTTGGCGCACATGCTCTTCGTACTGCGGCTTGTGTTCGTTGAACCAGGTCTTGTCGTTGTTGCGGGCCAGCCCGCGCAGGAACGTGAAGCTCTTGGGACTGAAATACGTGCTCACAGCGTCTGCTCCAGGTGGGTGCCCCAATCGCGCAGTTGCTGCAGCAGGGCCAGCGTGCCGGGATCGGCGGCGTGCTCGGTGGCCAATGCATCCAGCTGCTCGCGGAACTGTGGCAGGGTCTGTTCGCCCAGGCGGGTGTCACCGAACAGGCGCTCACGACGGTAGTCGTTCCAGCGTGAGCGCTCGGTTGCATCCAGGGTAGGCAGGTAGTTGCGGGCGCGGTAGCGGAACAGCAGCTCGGGCATGCGCGGATCGCGCAGGCGTTCGGCGAAGCTGGCCAGCTCGGCCGGCGGACTGGTGCGGATGCGGGTCATCAGGGCCTTGTCACCGTCGGCCAGGAAGCCGTCGTACAGCGAGGCGTCCACGTCGCTGGGGGCCAGCGTACGTTCACCGCCGAAGACCTGGCGGACTTTTTCGGCCAGGGCCGGGCCGAGCGCGCGCAGGCGTGCGGCCTTGGCCTCGATCGTGGCCGGGTCGATGCCCAGGCGGACGTGGTCGGCCGCGCGCAGGTGGTTCCAGGCCACCAGCGCCGGTACCTTGTTGAGGTGTACTTCCTTCAGTGGCACGCGCTGCTCGCCTTCGGCCAGGTCGGCGGCGCGGGTGTACAGACGCGCGGCGATGGTTTCGGCCGGCAGCGCGAGCAGGGCGTCGATGTCGCCGTCCAGGTCCAGGGCGATGATGCGGTTGTTGATGTACGGGTGACGCGCCAGCGGCAACACCGGGGCGGCGCACAGGCGCTGGGCCGGGTAGCGCATGGAGATGTGCAGTACCGGCTGCATCGCGTCCACGTCCAGCAGGCCGGCCACGAAGCGCTTGTCGCGCAGCTTCAGGGCGTAGTCCCACAGACGCGGCTGGGCCTGTTTGAACAGGCGGGCCAGGCCGATGGTGGCGTGCACGTCCGACAGCGCCTCATGTGCATCGCCCTGGCGCACGTGGTTGGCGGTGGCCAGGTGTTCGAGCTTGAACGAGGTGGCACCGTCTTCGCGCTGCGGCCACACCACGCCGTCGGGGCGCAGCGCGTGCAGCAGGCGCATCATGTCCAGCAGATCCCAGCGCGAATTGCCGTTGCGCCACTCGCGCTCGTACGGGTCGTGGAAGTTGCGGAACAGCCCGTGGCGCACGAACTCATCGTCGAAGCGCAGGGTGTTGTAGCCCATCGAGCAGGTGCCCGGGCGCGCCATCAGGTCGTTGATCCGCGCGAATGCCTCCGCCTCGGTCACGCCGGCATCGAGCGCGTGCTGCGGGGTGATGCCGGTGATCAAGGTGGCCACCGGTGAGGGCAGCAGGTCGTCGGCCGGCTTGACGTAGAAACTGACCGGTTCGTCGATGATGTTCAGGTCGGCGTCGGTGCGGATCGCGGCGAACTGCGCGATGCGGGTGCGGCGCGGGTCCTGTCCGAAGGTTTCCAGGTCGTAGAACAGGAAGCTGTCGGCCATCAGTGTGCCCCTTCCAGAACCGACAGCTGCACGTGCACCCGCTGCTCCAGCGCGACCCAGTCGATCAGCGCCAGGCTGTCGTGGCCAGCGGTGGCGTCCTCCAGGATGCGCCGCTGCAGCGCGGTGCGTTCCAGGGCGACGGCATACGGGGTGTGCAGGAAGGTGACCATGGTGTAGTGCGGCACGAAGCGCGTGGGCCAGCGCGCCTGCAGCGCCTGTTCCAGCTCGCGTTGCAGCAGGAAGGCCGGATCGGCCACGCGGTCGCGCATTTCCAGGTAGTTTTCCAGCGCCATCTGCTGGATCGCTTCGGCATTGGGCTTGCGGTCGGCTTCGAACGCGGCGAAGGCGTCGGCCAGGGTGTCCTGTTCCAGCAGGTGCCCGGCCAGTGCCACGCAGTCTTCAAAGGCGCAGTTCATGCCCTGGCCGTGGAAGGGCACCATCGCATGGGCAGCGTCGCCGAGCAGTACCGCGCGCCCCTGCAGGTGCCAATGGGTGAGGTGCAAGGTGCCAAGCAGGCCGGGGGGATGTTCTTCCCAGTCGCGGCGCAGGTTCGGGATCAAGGCCAGCGCATCGGGGAAATCGCGTGCGAACAGGGCTTCGGCTTCAGCGCCACCGGTGGTGGTGGCAAAGCTGGGGTCGCCCTGGTTGGGCAGGAACAGGGTGACGGTGAAGGTGCCTTCGTGGTTGGGCAGGGCGATGCACATGTAGTGGCCGCGCGGCCAGATGTGCAGCGCGTTGGCCTCGATGCGGAAGCCGCCGTCGGCGGTCGGCGGGATTTCCAGCTCTTTGTAGGAGTGGTCGAGGAAGTCGATGCGCTCGTCCAGCGGCTGTTTGCGGTTCATCGCCGCGCGCAGCGCCGAACCGGCACCGTCGGCACCGATCAGGGTGTCAAAGCGGATATCGTGCGGCTGGTCGTCGCGGTCGTCGATGAAGCGGGCATAGCCGGCGTCGAAGTCGACGGTATGCAGGCGGCGGTGGAAGTGCACGCTGGCACCGGCATCCTCGGCCAGCTGCAGCAGGGTGGTGTTGAGGTCCTTGCGATGGATGGACCAGATCACTTCGCTGTCGTCGCGGCCGTAGCGCTGCAGCTGCGGCTCGCCTTGGCGCGGGTGCACCATGCGCCCGCGCATCATGACGGCCTTGGCCATGACCGCCTCTTCGACGCCGGCCTGGCGCAGCGCATTGCGCCCCCGTTCGGCCAGGGCCAGGTTGATCGAGCGGCCAGACTCGTAGTCGCTGATGCGCGGGTCGCCGCGGCGTTCGTACAGGGTGATGCGCCATCCCTGGCGGGACAGCAGGATGGCGAGCAGGGAGCCGGCCAGGCCGGCGCCGATGATGCTCAGCGAGCGGGAAGGAGGTGCGATCAAGGCAGTGTCCGTAGCGGCGGGGTAGGCGGCTTAATGGCCGGCCCAGGCGTCCACTTCATCGACGAAGTGGTGCAGGTCCTGGTAGCGGTTGTACAGCGGGGTGGGCGAGATGCGGATCACATCGGGTTCGCGCCAGTCGCCGAGCACGCCGACGGTCTGCAGGTATTCGAACAGGCTGCGGCCGCGTTCGCGCCCACCGGCCACGCGCAGCGACAACTGGCAGCCGCGGCGGTCCGGCTCGGTGGGCGTGAGCACCTCGAGCACGCCGGGCAGGCGCGCACGGACCAGGGCATCCAGCAGGCCGGTCAGGCGCAGCGACTTGCCACGCAGGGCGGCCATGCCGCCGGCTTTGTCGACCACGTCCAGCGCCGCGCGAAGCGGCGCAAGGCCAAGCACGGGCGGGTTGCTGAGTTGCCAGCCTTCGGCGCCCACGGCCGGAATGAACTGGGGCGCCATCTTGAAACGGGTGGCTTCTTCGTGGCCCCACCAGCCGGCGAAGCGCGGCAGGTGGGTGTCGCGGTGGTGGCGTTCGTGCACGAAACAGCCCGCGACGGCACCAGGGCCGGCGTTGAGATACTTGTAATGGCACCAGACGGCGAAATCCGGCGCGATGTCATGCAGCTGCAGGGGCACGTTGCCGACCGAGTGGGCCAGGTCGAAGCCGACGCGGGCGCCCTGCAGGCGAGCCATGCCGGTGATGGCCTCCAGGTCGAATACCTGGCCGCTGCGGTACTGCACGCCGGGCCACAGCACCAGGGCCAGGCGCGGGCCGTGCTTGATGATGGCGCGCTCAATGGCCTGCAGGGACAGGGTGCCGTTGGGTTCGTCGGGCTGGACTTCGACCAGGTCGGTGGCGGGATCGAAGCCGTGGAAGCGGATCTGCGATTCGACGGCGTGGCGGTCGGTGGGGAAAGCGCCGGCTTCGATCAGGATGACCGGGCGCTCGGCGGTGGGCCGGTAGAAGCTGACCATCATCAGGTGCAGGTTGACGCTGAGGGTGTTCATGGCGACCACTTCACTGGGCAGTGCGCCGACCACGCGCGCGAGTTGTTCACTCACCAGGCGGTGGTAACGCAGCCACTGGGTATCGCCGGTGAAATGGCCTTCCACCGCCAGGCTGGCCCATTTGTCCATCACTTCCAGCACGGCGGCACGGGCGCCCTTGGGTTGCAGGCCCAGCGAATTGCCGACGAAGTAGGTCTGGTCGCGGTGGTTGTGCTGGGGGAAGACGAATTCGCTGCGGATGGCGCGCAGTGGATCGGCGGCGTCCAGGGCAACGGCATGGGTGCGGCTGAGAATGTCGGACATGGTGCAACCGGGGGTGATGATGCGGACAGTTTATCCGGCTGCTGGCGGCAGGGGCTGAATCCTGCACGCGAGGCGGGCGCGACCGGGCGTACCCGCCGGGCGACGATCGCGGTTTTCGTGTTGCGTTGCAGCGATTTCGCGGCCGCACGATGTCGCGAGGCAGGCCGGGCAACGGGTTGCCAAAAGATGTGGGCGGTTCAATTGACAGCGCTGTCAATGGCGACGTACAACGTGGCCACATCGCCACCGACACGGTGGCGCTACGTCCGATGCAACCCGGGGAGGGGAATGGAATGGCGATTTGTCGTAGAAGGCATGCGTTGGCAAGCGCGGTGTTGGCCGCATTGGTAGCAGCGCCGGCAGCATCGGTGCTGGCGCAGTCCGCCGAGGAACAGGCCAAGCCGCCTGCCACCAAGGCCGAGGCATCCACGTTGGATGCGGTGATCGTCACGGTGGAGCGCCGCGAGCAGGATCTGCAGAAGTATGCCGGCACCGCCCAGGCGATTTCAGCCGACGACATGCGCGCGCTCGGCGTCAACAACGAGCTGCGCAACATCCAGGCGTTGGTGCCTGGCATGAGCATGGCCAACCAGGAAGGCAACCTGGAAATCTTCATCCGCGGGGTAGGGTCGTCCAACAACACCGAACTGGGCGATCCCGGTGCCGCGCCGCATATCAACGGCGCCTACATCGCCCGCCCGCGTGGCCTGGGCGGCCTGTTCTACGACCTAGAACGGGTGGAGATCAACAAGGGGCCGCAGGGTACCCTGCGTGGACGCAACGCGTTGGCCGGCTCGCTCAACATCATCACCAAGCGCCCCAACCTGGACGCCTTCGAAGGCTATGTGCAGGCCGAGACCGGTAACCGCGGCCATCAGGGCGGCGAGTTCGCGCTGAACATGCCGCTGGGTGGGTGGGCGGCGATCCGCGTGGCCGGCTACACGGTGGAAAAGGACTCGCCGTTCCAGAATGCCGGGCGGGCCCAGAACCTGGATCCTGCCGGCATCCAGGACGAGCACGGCGCCCGTGTGTCGTTCCTGTACCAGCCCGACGACAAGCTGTCGGTGTTTGCGATGGCCGACATGGGGCGCGAAGGTGGCACCGGCTACCCCGGCGCCAACGTATATACCGCCGCGCGCGCCGGCTACATGCCCGACGACGTGGACCTGCGCAAGATCGTCTACCGTGGCGCGCAGGGCACGCTGGACAGCCGCACCTGGAGCGCGCAGACCAGCGTGTCCTATGACTTCGGTTCGGCAACGCTGGAATACAACGGCAGCTATCGTGACGTCGATTACCAGCAGACCAACGCCCAGAGCGAGGGCATCCTGTGGCCTGGCCGCAATATCGAGCCGGTGTCGGCGGGCAATCCCGGCGGCGTGGACTACGACAACTTCTCCACCCAGTACTGGATGACCCGCTCGCAGGCCTACACCCACGAACTGCGGTTGTCCTCCGATGACGACCAGCGCCTGCGCTGGACCACCGGTGCGTTCTTCTTCAACGAAGACCAGCAGGTCGGTTATCTCTCGCTGGTGGACAAGGGGCGCTGGTATTCGGGAACCGAATTCACGATGCCCGAGGTCAATGGCCGGTCCAAGGCGGTGTTTGCCGATGGCACCTTCGATGTCACCGACCGGCTACGGGTAAAGGGCGGGCTGCGTTACACCGAAGAGGAAAAATCGCGGTATGGCATTGGCGGCAACTGGGCGCTGGGCCTGCCCGGCGTGGGCGGCGATTTCGCCACGCGGCTGGGCACCCCGGGCTTTGCCCCCTCGTTCACCAACCGCCCCAACTTCGACATGAGCCGGGTGACAAGCCAGGCGGACATGGCGCGCTTCCTGCTGGAAGGCATCCGCGCGTATGGCCAGAACGACACCATCCAGCAGCAGATCGGCGGGCTGGCCGCAGGCGGAAGCCTGGGCTGCGTGGACCGTCCGGACATCGGCGGGGACACCATCGACTGCCCGTACCAGAGCTGGGCGCAGGTGAGTGGCGTGCCGGCCCAGCAGTTCGGGCGCAGCAAGTTCAACTTCACCGACTGGCGCGCGGGCCTGGAGTACGACCTGAGCGATGACCACCTGTTGTATGGCCTGGTGTCCAGCGGGCACAAGGCCGGCGGGTTCAACGATACGTTCGACCCGGACGACATCCCGGAAACCTTCAAGCCCGAATCCATCGTGGCCTACGAACTGGGCAGCAAACAGTCCTTCCAGCTGTTCGACCGCACCTCCACCTTCAACCTCAGCGCGTTCTACTACGACTACAGCGACCAGGTGTTCCAGGACCTGGCCGTGATCGCCACCAATCCCTCCACCGGGGAGGCCACCGGCTATGCGCTGGTGAACCGCAACGTGGGCAAGTCCTCGGTGTACGGCCTGGAGGCCGAGAGCGTGCTGCGCCTGCCGTACAACCTGATGTTGAGCGTCAATGCGCTGTGGATGGACAGCGAGATCAAGCAGGGTACGGTTGCCGACGTGCGCAGCCAGAACTTCGATGCAGGCGGGGCGACCTCGTTGATCGACCTGTCCGGCAACCAGTTGCCGCTGGCGTCCAAGGTGAACCTCAACGTGCGGCTGCAGCACACCGTGGAGCTGCCATTCGGCACCCTGGACTGGCAGCTGCTGGCCTCCTACCGTTCGGCGTTCTACCTGACCCAGTACAACAACCGTGACGTCGAGTTCGTGCGCAATGACCCGGCCAGCGGCGCGCTGGTCCATGACCACACCGAAAGCGCGGCCGCGGCAGGGTTCCCGGATCGGCAGCGGGGCGAGACCACCGTCAACGCCGGCATCGGTCTGACCTCGTTGAACGGTCAATGGCGCGTGGAAGCATGGGGCAACAATCTGCTCGACAACGATGTGTCCCAGAAGGCGCTGGTAGGCTCGGGCATCAACGTGCGTTTCCTCAACGACCCGCGCAGCTATGGCCTGCGCCTGCGCTACCAGTTCTGATCCGACAAGGAGAGCCCTTTCCATGAAGCCCCGTTCGATCCGCCCTTTGTCCGCCCGGCAGGCCGTGCGCCTGAAACCGGTGCTGTTGTCCGTCGCGCTCAGCCTGGCCTGCATGAACCCGGCCGGCGCTGCCACCGCTGCCAAGGGCACGGCCGACGCTGGCACGATCCATGTTTCGCAATGGCCACAACCGACCTGGCCGCTGGCCACCGACGCGGCGATGGAGCGCCGTATCGACGCGCTGATGGCGCAGTTGAGCGTGGAAGAGAAAGTCGGCCAGATCGTGCAGGGCGACATCGCCAGCATTACCCCGGAGGAGGTCAGGAAGTACCGCCTGGGCTCGATTCTTGCCGGCGGCGGCTCCGACCCCGGTGGGCGCTACAACGCCAAGCCGGCCGAATGGCTGGCGCTGGCCGACGCGTTCTGGGAAGCCTCGATGGACACCCGTGACGGCGGCCACGCCATCCCGATCATCTGGGGCATCGATGCCATGCACGGCCAGAGCAACGTGGTCGGCGCGACCTTGTTCCCGCACAACATCGGCCTGGGGGCCACCCGCAATCCGGACCTGCTGCGCGAGATCGCCCGCATCACCGCCGCTGAAACCCGCACCACCGGCATGGAGTGGACGTTCGCACCCACCGTGGCGGTGCCGCAGGACGACCGCTGGGGCCGGGCCTACGAAGGCTACTCGGAAGATCCTGCGCTGGTGGCCAGCTACGCCGGTGTGTTCGTCGAAGGTCTGCAGGGCAAGGTCGGTGACGCCGACTTCCTGGATGACCACCACGTCATGACCACGGTCAAGCATTTCCTGGGCGATGGCGGCACCACCAACGGCAAGGACCAGGGCGACACGACGGTCAGCGAAGCACAGCTGCGCGACATCCACGCCGCCGGCTATGTGCCGGCGATCGCCGCCGGTGCGCAATCGGTGATGGCCTCGTTCAACAGCTTCCACGGCGAAAAGATGCACGGCCACAAGCCGTTGCTGACCGACGTGCTGAAGGGGCGCATGAACTTCGGCGGCTTCGTGGTCGGCGACTGGAACGGTCACGGCCAGGTCAAGGGCTGCACCAATACCGATTGCGCGCAGACCTACATCGCCGGCATGGACATGGCGATGGCGCCGGACAGCTGGAAGGGGCTGTATGAGAGCACCGTCAAGCACGTCAAGGAGGGCACGCTGCCGATGGCGCGCCTGGACGATGCGGTAAGGCGCATCCTGCGGGCGAAGATGCGCATGGGCCTGTTCGAGAAGCCCCGTCCGTCCGCCCGTGCGCTGGGCGGCAAGTTCGAACTGCTGGGGTCGGCCGAGCACCGCGCGGTGGCCCGCCAGGCGGTGCGCGAATCGCTGGTGCTGCTGAAGAACCAGGGTGGGCTGCTGCCGCTGTCGCCGAAGCAGCGGGTGCTGGTGGCCGGTGACGGTGCCGACAGCATGACCAGGCAGACCGGTGGCTGGACCCTGACCTGGCAGGGCGATGGCACCACGCGCGAGGACTTCCCCAACGCCGACACCCTGTGGGATGGCCTCAAGGCACAGGTGCAGGCGGCCGGGGGCAAGGCCGAGCTGTCCGTCGATGGTGCCTACCGGACACGGCCGGATGTGGCGGTGGTGGTGTTCGGTGAAGAGCCGTATGCCGAGTTCCAGGGGGATCTGCCGGACCTGATGTTCAAGGGCGGGCGCTCCGGCGACCTGGCGTTGATCAACAAGCTCAAGGCCGATGGCATTCCGGTGGTGGCGGTGTTCCTGAGCGGACGACCGCTGTGGATGAATCGGGAAATCAACGCGGCCGATGCGTTCGTGGCCGCGTGGTTGCCGGGTTCGGAAGGTGGCGGGGTGGCCGACGTGCTGCTGCGCGGCCGCGATGGCAAGGTCCAGCACGATTTCCACGGCACGTTGAGCTTCTCCTGGCCGCGCCGCGCCGACCAGTACGCCAACAATGTCGGCCAGCCCGGGTACGACCCGCAGTTCGCCTTCGGCTATGGCCTTACCTATGCCGACAACGGCAATCTGGCTGCGCTGTCTGAAGAGCCCGGCATCGATCCGGGCATGTCGCGCACCCGCAGCTGGTTCGAGCGGGGCGTGGCAACGACGGGGCTGACCCTGCGGCTCACCGGTGCCGATGGCCACGCCTCGGACATCGTGCACCCCAACGCCGCCACCGGCGATGGGTCGATCACCGTGGCCGCCATCAACACCGATGTGCAGGAGGGCGGACGCCAGTTCACGTTCGCCGGCGCCGGCACGCTTGAGCTGCGTTCCAACACCCCGTTCGACCTGGAGCGCGAAACCAACGGCGATGTGCTGGTGGTGGTTGAACTGCGGGTGGATGCGCTGCCGGCCGGCGCAAAGGTGAGCTACATCGCCGGCAGCGGCAAGGCCGCGCCGGTGGAAATTGGTCTGGACGCCGCGCTGGCACCGTTGACCCCGGGCCAGTGGTCGCGGGTTGCGGTGCCGCTGAAGTGCCTGGCCGCAGCCGGCGTGGATACCGCGTCCATCGACGTGCCGTTTGGCCTGCGTGCGGGCAAGGGCGTGCGGTTGTCACTGACCCGGGTGGCCATCGGCACCGACTACGACCGCAGGATCGACTGCGCCCGGTAAGTGCGGTTGACAGGGCGGCCGGGACGCATGTGAAGACATGTGCTCCCGGCCGCCGCTGCCCACGATGGCATCGGCCCGTGGTGGCTCAGTCCGCCGGTGCGGGTGTCGGCGGCAGCGGGTCCACGTGACCGCAGTGCTGGCAGGTCCGCAGTTCCAGCGATGCGTGATACTGCGCGAACATCGCCGGCAGGTCGGTCTCGATGTTCTGCAGGTGGAAGTAGGCTTCGTACAACCGGTGGTTGCAGCGCTCGCAGAACCACATCAGCCCGTCGCGCTCATCCGGCAGCCGCTTGCGCTCCACCACCAGGCCCACGCCGCCGGCCGGGCGGCGCGGCGAATGCGGCACCTTGCCGGGCAGCAGGAAGATCTCCCCGGCGCGGATGGGAATGTCACGTACCGCGCCGTCCTCCTGCACCTTCAGGACCATCTCGCCTTCGAGCTGGTAGAACCACTCCGGGCCCTCGTCGTAGTGGTAATCGGTACGGCTGTTCGGCCCGCCCACCACCATCACGATGAAGTCCCCGTTCTCGATCATCTTGTTGCCCACCGGTGGTTTCAGCAGGTGCCGGTGTTCTTCGATCCAGGCCAGCAGGTTGATCGGCGAGGCAAGCATGGTGGGATTCCAGGTAATGGGAAGGTCAGTCGCGCTTGCCGCGACGCGGCACATGCGCCAGCGCCCGCTCGTAGGCCGGCTGCAGCTCTTCCGGCGCGCCCACGTCGATGCCCATTTCGCGCACGCGGCCGTCCTTGAGGCTGTACACCCACCCGTGCACCATCAGCTTCTGCCCCCGTGCCCAGGCGTCCTGCACGATCGTCGAGCGGCAGGCGTTGACCACCTGCTCGATCACGTTCAGTTCGCACAGCCGCGCATGCTTCAGGTCCGGGTCTTCGATCGCATCCATGATCGCGGCATGTTTCTGCGCCACATCGCCCACGTGCCGCAGCCAGTTGTCGGCCAGCCCCACGCGGGTGTTGTGCAGGCTGGCATGCACGCCGCCGCAGCCGTAATGGCCCACGATCAGGATGTGCTTCACCTTCAACTGGTCCACCGCGTACTGGATCACGCTCAGGCAGTTGAGATCGGTATGCACCACCACATTGGCCACGTTGCGGTGCACGAATACCTCGCCCGGTGCCATCCCGATGATCTGGTTGGCCGGCACGCGCGAATCCGAGCAGCCGATCCACAGGTATTCCGGATGCTGCTGCTTGGCCAGCTGGTGGAAGAATTCCGGATCTTCCTGTTCGATCCGGTCGGCCCATTCGCGGTTGTTCTGCAGCAGCTTGTGGATGTCTTTCATGGTCCGGGTATCCGTGACGTAAGGTGGGGGCGGGCGCGGCCAGCCTGGCCACGTCGTCGCGGGAAACGGGGTAGGTCAGACGGCGGGATCGCCGTCGCGGCGCCAGCGCATCCACTGCGCCACCTCGTGCGAGGCCGGTGCATCCAGCGCGGTCAACGCATCGATCACGCCACGCTGGTTGGCCTGCGGGTGGTTCTGGCTCAGTTTCAACGCGATCTGCACCTGCGCGGGCCGGAAGCGGAACCCTACGATGCCTGCCAGCATGCGTTGCTGGCGAGGTTGGATCGGCAACAGGTCCCAATGGCCGCCGACCTGCGCTTCGTAATGCGCGCTCAGGCGGTCCAGCATTGCGATCATCGCGTCCGCATCGGTCACCAGCTCCAGCACGCCGCGCAGCTCGGCGGCGGCGTAGTTCCAGGTGGGCACGCGCGCCTGTGCGTCCTTGTCCGGATACCAGCCTGGCGACACATACGCGTGCGGGCCGTTCACCAGCAGCACGGCCGGGCCGGCGTGGCCCGCCTGCGGGTTGGGCCTGGCCCAATGACCTTCGATCAGGATGCCGTCTGCATCACGGCGGTACACCACCGGCAGGCGCGTGGCCTGCGGGTAGCCATCGGCGCCGTTGGTCATCACGGTGACGAACGCATCGCGCGCCAGCAGCCGGTCCAGCCAGATCAGGTCGGTTTCGGCGAAGGCGGACGGGATGAACATCGTCGGTTACGCGCGGGCGCCCAGGCTCTGCACCATGCGACCGTGCAGGTCGGCATCGCTGCCGCCCTGCGGCGGCTGCACTTCATGCAGCGAGAAGCCACGGATCAACGCGTCTTCTTCGTCCAGCCCGTCGTAGGCGACAAATTCGGCGTCGAACAGCTGCGAGCGGGCCGTGTCTTCGCTGTCGTAGCTGAGCGTGTTGCCGTCGCTGTCCAGCACTTCGGCGGTGCCGGCCGGACGGATCCGCAGGCGCGCCCAGATCAACGTATTGCCCAGGCTGGCCAGGAACCACTCGTCGCGGTCGGGGGTGTTGTCGTTCATATCAGTACCATCGAAAGCAGCCAGAGCAGGGCAGCCATGCCCAGTCCAGCCAGCAGGGTGAGCAGCGATATCCAGGCCGGCGTGGCCAGGCCACTGAGCGCGCGATCCGCGTTCTGGCGGTAGTTGCGCCCAAGCAGCCAGCGCAGCGCATCCGGGCGCAGGAACGCGCCGTTGCCGAAACGTTCGGCCAGGTGCGGATGGCGGTCGCGGATATGGATGAGCGTCAGCGGCCAGAAAATCACGAAGGCACTGAACCCGGCGATCGCCACGCCGACGAAACACAGCGCGAAGAACAGGGTCATGGGTTCAGCACCTCCGGAGTGGGATCAGAATTCAGCAGTGCCCGGCGCGCGCGGGTAGGGGATCGCATCGCGGATGTTGCCCAGCCCGCACACGTACACCACCAACCGCTCGAAGCCCAGGCCGAAACCGGCGTGCGGCACCGAACCGTAGCGACGGAAATCGCGGTACCAGCTGTAATGCTCGCGGTCCAGGCCGAACTGCGCCATGCGCGCATCCAGTACATCCAGGCGCTCTTCGCGCTGGCTGCCGCCGATGATCTCGCCGATGCCCGGGGCCAGCACGTCCATCGCCGCGACGGTCTTGCCGTCGTCGTTGAGGCGCATGTAGAACGCCTTGATGTGCTCGGGGTAGTTGGTCACCACCACCGGGCGGCCGATGTGTTCTTCGGTCAGCCAGCGCTCGTGCTCGGTCTGCAGGTCCAGGCCCCATTCGACCGGGAAATCGAACTTCCTGCCGGAGTTCTGCAGCAGCTTCACCGCCTCGGTGTAGTCGATCTGCTCGAACGGGGCGTTGATGAACGCCTCCAGCTTGGTGATGGCGTTCTTGTCCACGCGTTCGGCCAGGAACGCCAGGTCATCGCCGCGCTCGTCGAGCACCGCGCGGAACAGGTACTTCAGGAACTGCTCGGCCAGGCGTGCGTCTTCGGCCAGGTCGGCGAAGGCGATTTCCGGCTCGATCATCCAGAACTCGGCCAGGTGGCGGGTGGTGTTGGAGTTTTCGGCGCGGAAGGTCGGGCCGAAGGTGTAGACCTTGCTCAGGGCCAGGCAGTACGCCTCCACGTTGAGCTGGCCGGACACGGTCAGGAAGGTTTCCTTGCCGAAGAAGTCGCGGCTGAAGTCCACCTCGCCCTTGTCGTTGCGCGGCAGGTTGGCCATGTCCAGGGTGGAGACCCGGAACATCTGGCCGGCGCCTTCGGCATCGGAGGTGGTGATGATCGGGGTGCTGATCCAGTTGAACCCGTTCTGGTGGAAGAACCGGTGCACGGCCTGGGACAGGCAGTTGCGGATGCGGGTCACCGCGCCGAACAGGTTGGTGCGCGGGCGCAGGTGCGCCACTTCACGCAGGAACTCGGCGCTCATCGGCTTGGGCTGGATCGGGTAGGTGAGCGGTTCGTCAACCAGGCCGACGATCTCGATGCCGCTGGCCTGGATCTCGAACGACTGGCCCTTGCCCTGGGACTTGACCAGGGTGCCGCGGGCAATCACCGAGCAGCCCGGGGTCAGGCTCTTGATGTCGTCGAAATTGGCCAGGGTGTCATTGGCCACCACCTGGATGGGGGCGAAACAGGAGCCATCGGTGACATTGACGAAGGCCAGTGCTGCCGACCCACGCACCGTACGCACCCAACCGCGTACGGTTGCCTCGCCGCCTTCCGGGATCTTCCCGGCAAGCGCATGTTCAACGCTGACCACCGTCATGACTTGAATCCTCTATTGATCGACTCGATCTCTGAACGAGGAGTTTAACGGGTGCAGCGTTCTGCTTGCGAGGCATTTTTAGCCGCCGCGGACTCCTATAATGACCTCGATCCGCTGGAGTTGCCTGTCATGGCTGTAAGCCTTACCCCTGTTGCCTTTGCCCGTGTGCAGAAGTTCGTCGCCCAGACCCCGGGCGCGCTGGGCCTGCGTTTCGGCGTTACCCGCACCGGCTGCTCGGGCTGGGGCCACATCACCGACCTGGCTCGCGACGAGCGCCAGGGCGACACCGTGTTCGAGCAGGAAGGCGTGCGCATCTACGTGGATGCCGACAGCCTGGCGCTGGTGGACGGTACCGAGATCGACTTCGGCAAGCACGGGTTGAGCGAAACGTTCACGTTCAGGAACCCGAACGCCACCGCCGAATGCGGCTGCGGCGAGAGCTTCACCACCGAGGCCGACAAGGCCTGATGGCGGGGTGATAGGGGCCACCAGGCCCGTCTGGCTTGCCGTGAATCCCTTCTGCTGGCATACTTTGCGGCTTCCTGCCTGATTCCGGGCAGGACCCTTGCCCCACCGCGTTCACCTGCGGGGGGCTGTCCGGCCCCCAACGGGCCACATCCGAAAGGTAAAAACACATGAGTCGTCATTACGAAGTCGTGTTCCTGGTCCATCCGGACCAGAGCGAACAGGTCCCGGCCATGATCGAGCGCTACAAGTCGCTGGTCGAGAACGGCAGCGGCACCATCCACCGTCTGGAAGACTGGGGCCGTCGTCAGCTGGCCTACCCGATCCAGAACCTGGTGAAGGCCCACTACGTCATGCTCAACATCGAGTGCGACCAGGCCGTGCTGAGCGAGCTGGTGGAAAGCTTCCGCTTCAACGACGCCGTGCTGCGCAACCTCGTCATCAAGCGTGACGAAGCTGACACCGAGCAGTCGCTGATCATGAAGAGCAAGGACGAGAAGGGTGAGAAGCCCGAGCGTGGCGAGCGTCGTCGTCGTGATGACGCAGAAGGCGAAACCACCCCCGTCGCTGACACTGAAGCCGGCGAAGACGCCGCTTCGGCCGCTTAAGGAGCACTGACATGTCCAAGTTCTTCCGTCGCCGCAAGTTCTGCAAGTTCACGGCCGAAGGTGTCAAGGAGATCGATTACAAGGATCTCAACACCCTGCGCCAGTACCTGACCGAGAACGGCAAGATCGTGCCGAGCCGCGTCACCGGTACCAAGTCGAAGTACCAGCGCCAGCTGGCAACGGCCGTCAAGCGCGCCCGTTTCCTGGCCCTGATCCCGTACACCGACAACCACGACATCTGATGAAGGCGGGCGGCCTGACGGTCGCCGCTTTCGCGGACCTGGCCGCCCGCGCTGCACAGCGTCGGGCGGTTTCACGGTCTGCCGTTCGGATATTCGGACAGCCATCGCTGCGGGGCCTGAGCCTCGCTAACGAATACATATTTGGAGCTACACCATGAAGCTGATTCTTCTCCAGAAGGTCACCAACCTCGGCGGTCTGGGCGATCTGGTCGACGTGAAGCCGGGCTACGGCCGCAACTTCCTCGTCCCGACCGGCAAGGCCGTTCCGGCCACCACCACCAACGTGGCCGAGTTCGAAGCCAAGCGCGCCGACTACGAAGCCAAGGCCCAGTCGATCCACGCTGACGCCGAAGCCCGCAAGGCGTCGCTGGAAGGCAAGAGCGTCACCATCGCCGCCAATGCGTCGACGGAAGGCAAGCTGTACGGCTCGGTTGGCCCGCGCGACATCGCCGAAGCCTTCACCAAGGCCGGCCTGCCGCTGGAAAAGAGCGAAGTGATCCTGGGCGAAGGCGCCTTCCGCAACGTGGGCGAGTACGAGGTGATCGTTCACCTGCACGCCGACGTCGAAACCACCGTCAAGGTGGTGGTGGAAGCCGAAAAGGCCTGATTCCTGCCGAAAGGCTGGAGTCACTGAAACGGGTGCCCGCGAGGGTGCCCGTTTTTGTATGTGGGGGTTTTGGTTTTTAAAAGCTCAAAAGCTCAAAAGCTTGAAGCTTGAATCCAGATCAACGGCAGGGGCCGGCGCTTTGGTTCTTCCGGTGAGAGGGTGTCGGGCGGCCTTGGCCGGGACACGCCGTAAATCCATCCCTGGAGGCTCGTGGGCGCCATCCATGGCGCCCAACGGTCCCGGCCAAGGCCACCCGACACCCTCTGCCAGGATGTGCGATGCGGGCGGATAGAGCCACGTCATGCGTGGCTGGGGAATGAAGCGGTCGGTGGGATTGCGTGATGGGTGGGGTGGGGTAGAGCCACGCGATGCGTGGCTGCTATTCGCTCCTGCACCTCTCAACGCACCGCAAACCTGACGCTCTTTACCTGGACGCTCCCGAACGGATGGCGGCGCAGCCTGACGCCAAAAAGCCGGCTTCGGCATTTCCCCTGCGCACCGACCCATTGTGGACGGTCGGGGTGGGTGGGGTCGCGGGACCGTTGGGCGCCATGGATGGCGCCCACGAGCCCCCATGGATGGGTTTACGGCGTGTCCCGCGACCCCACCCACCCCGGCCGCCCAGCCGAAGCCGACGCACCAGGCCTTTGCTCCGGCTCCAGCTCTGGCTCCAGCTCTGGACCTTGCTCTTCGCCTCCAACCCAAACCCAACCCCCTCCCGCCCGTGGAACACCGGCCCCGTTATACTCAGGCTATCGCGTCGCCCTTGGGGCCATTGAAACCCAGCAACATCAATGGCTTGAGGGTGGGAATCGCCCCGACATCCACCTTGGCGGGGGTCGCTTCAGGCCCTTGCCCCGGAAACCAACCCCGCCATGCGTCTGTCCACGATCAAGCTGTCCGGCTTCAAGTCCTTCGTCGATCCGACCACGCTGCACCTGCCGACCAACATGACCGGCGTGGTGGGGCCCAATGGCTGTGGCAAATCCAACATCATCGACGCCGTGCGCTGGGTCATGGGCGAAAGCTCGGCCAGCCGCCTGCGCGGCGACTCGCTCACCGACGTCATCTTCTCCGGCTCGTCGGCGCGCAAGCCGGTGTCCCAGGCCACCGTCGAACTCATCTTCGACAATACCGACCACACCATTTCCGGCGAGTACGCCTCGTTCAACGAAATCTCGGTCAAGCGCCAGGTCAGCCGCGACGGCAGCAGCAACTACTATCTCAACGGCACCAAATGCCGCCGCCGCGACATCACCGACCTGTTCCTGGGTACCGGCCTGGGGCCGCGCAGCTACTCCATCATCGAACAGGGCATGATCAGCCAGATCATCGAAGCGCGCCCCGAAGACCTGCGCGTGTACCTGGAAGAGGCCGCCGGCATCTCCAAGTACAAGGAACGCCGCAAGGAAACCGAAACCCGCATCCGGCATACCCGTGAAAACCTGGATCGCCTGGGCGACCTGCGTGATGAAATCGGCAAACAGCTCGAACACCTCAAGCGCCAGGCGCGCCAGGCCGAGCAGTACCAGGCCCTGCAGGAAGAGCGCCGGGTCAAGGACGCCGAGTGGAAGGCGCTGGAATACCGTGGCCTGGACGGTCGCCTGGGCGGCCTGCGCGAAGCGCTGTCGCAGGAAGAAACCCGCCTGCAGCAGTTCATCGCCGAACAGCGCGACGCCGAGGCCCGCATCGAAACCAGCCGCGTGCGCCGCGAAGAAGCCGCCGATGCGCTCAGCACCGCGCAGGCGGAGGTGTACCAGGTGGGCAGTACGCTGGCCCGCCTGGAACAGCAGATCCAGCATCAACGCGAGATGTCGCAGCGCTTGAACAAGGCGCGCGACGAGGCCCAGCAGGCTTTGGACGAACTGGGCCAGCACATCAGCGGCGATCAAGCCAAGTTGATGGTCCTGCGCGAAGCGGTGGACGAGGCCGCGCCGCGCCTGGAGCAGCTGCAGGAAGAAAACGAAATCAAGCAGGAAGCCCTGCGCGATGCCGAAGCCCGCCTGGCGGACTGGCAGCAGCGTTGGGAAGCGCATACCCGCAGCACCTCTGAAGCCTCGCGCGCCGGTGAAGTCGAACGCACCCGCGTGGATTACCTGGACCGCCAGGTACTGGAAGCCGATCGCCGCCGCGAAGCGCTCAGTGCCGAGCGCACCGGTCTGGACCTGGATGCGCTGGCCGAGGTGTTTGAAGCACTGCACCTGCAGCACCAGACGCAGAAGGAATCGCTGGACGGGCTCAACGAACAGGTCGAAGAACGCAAGCAGGCCGTGGCTGCCCTGCAGGACCGCCAGCGCAGCGGGCAGACCGAACTGGCCGAGATCCGCAAGCAGGCCCAGGCCGCGCGCGGCCGCCTGTCGTCGCTGGAAACCCTGCAGCAGGCCGCGCTTGGCCAGGAGCAGGGCGCGGCGGTGGCGTGGTTGAAGTCACGCAGGCTGGATTCGGGTGCGCGCGTCGGCGAGCGTCTCACCGTGGAAAGCGGCTGGGAAAACGCGGTCGAAAGCGCACTTGGTCAGTTGATCGAAGGCGTGCTGGTGGACGCGCCCGAGCAGCTGGTCAGCGAGCTGGCCGAACTTGGCGACGGTCGTATCGCGCTGGTGTCCGACCGTCAGGAAGCGCTCACCGTAGCGCCCACCTCGCTGGCGGCCAAGGTGCAGGGGCCAACCGCGATCCGCCGCCTGCTGGCGCGCCTCCACGCGGCCGACGACCTCGATGCCGCCCGCGCACTGCAGCCCTCGCTGGCCGAAGGCGATTCGGTGATTACCCGCGGTGGCGAACGCCTGGGTGATGGCTGGGTGCGCGTGTCGCGTTCCGGTGCGGCCAAGCAGGGCGCGCTGCTGCGCGAACGCGACATTGTCACCCTGCGTGGGCAGATCGATACGCTGCAGGAACGTGAAGCCGAACTCGAACAGCAGCTGTCGGCCTTCCGTGAGCAGCTGCTGGCCGGTGAACAGCAGCGCGAAGACGTGCAGCGCCAGTTGTACCTGGCCCACCGCAGCGTGTCCGAACTGGGGGGGCAGCTGCAGAGCCAGCAGGGCAAGGTGGAGGCCGCCCGCACGCGCATCGACCGCATCGAAGGCGAACTGGTGCAACTGCTGGAGACCCTGGACGCCGGCCGCGAGCAGGTGCGCGAGGCGCGCGCGCGCCTGGATGACGCGGTCACCAGCATGGGCGACCTGGAGGCGGTGCGTTCGGCGCTGGAAGGCGAACGCCGCCAGTTCACCGACGCGCGCGACCAGGCCCGCGACCACGCCCGCAACGTGCGCGAAAGTGCGCATTCGCTGGCGCTCACCCTGGAATCGCAACGCACCCAGATCACCTCACTGAGCCAGGCGCTGGAGCGCATGAGCAGCCAGCGCGGCCAGCTCGATACCCGCCTGGGTGAGCTGCATTCGCAGCTGGACCAAGGCGATTCGCCGGTGCAGACCCTGCAGGCCGAGCACCAGAACGCGCTCAGTGAACGCGTCCGCGCCGACCGCGTACTGGGCGAGGCGCGCACCCTGCTGGACGGCATCGACGCCGAACTGCGCACCTTCGAACAGACCCGGCACAAGCGCGACGAACAGGCGCTGGCCCAGCGTGAGCGCATTTCACAGCGCAAGCTCGACCAGCAGGCGCTGGTGTTGAGCGCCGACCAGCTGGCCGCGTCGGTGGAAAAGGCCGGGTTCGTGTTGCTGGACGTGATCAACAGCCTGCCCGACGAGGCGCGCGTGACCGAATGGGAACAATCGGTGCACCAGATCGACGGGCGCATGCGCCGGCTGGAGCCGGTCAACCTGGCTGCGATCCAGGAGTACGGCGAAGCCTCGCAGCGTTCGGAGTACCTGGAGGCGCAGAACACCGATCTGACCACCGCGCTGGAAACCCTGGAAGACGCCATCCGCAAGATCGACCGCGAAACCCGCGGCCGCTTCAAGGACACTTTCGACCGCGTCAACGCCGGGGTGCAGCAGCTGTACCCGCGCCTGTTCGGCGGTGGCCATGCGTATCTGGAATTGACCGGTGAAGACCTTCTCGACACTGGTGTGGCCATCATGGCGCGGCCGCCGGGCAAGCGCGTGTCCAGCATTTCGCTGCTGTCCGGTGGCGAGAAGGCGATGACCGCGGTGGCGCTGGTGTTTGCGATCTTCCAGCTCAACCCGGCGCCGTTCTGCCTGCTGGACGAGGTGGACGCGCCGCTGGACGAAGCCAACGTCGGCCGCCTGGCCAACATGGTCAAGGAAATGAGCGAGAAAGTGCAGTTCCTGTTTGTCAGCCACAACAAGGCCACCATGGAAGCGGCGCACCAGTTGTCCGGCGTGACCATGCGCGAACCCGGCGTGAGCCGCCTGGTCAGCGTGGATCTGGAAGAGGCGGCACGATTGGCGGGCGCGGCCTGACGTGCCATCCTTAGTCCCTGAACGTATTTAGCCGGAGACCCCCACCGAATGTCCGACATGGCACTGCTCCGCATCGGCATCCTGGCCGCCGGCCTGCTGTTGATCGCCGCGATCTTCCTGTTTGGCCGTCCGAAGAAAAAGTCGCAGGGCCGCCGTGTCGACGCACCCGAGGGAAGCGGCCAGCGCCGCGAACCCAGCCTGGGCGAAGGCGAGGGCGGCGACACCGCGCCCTCCGGCAGCACCGGGGAGGCCGGTGTCATGCAGCCCGAACTGGGCCTGCCCGACGTGGATGGCCCCGCCAGTGACCTGGGCAAGCGCGCCAACCAGGACTTCGACAAGATCGTGTCGCTGTTCGTGGCCGCACGCGCCGGCGAGCAGTTGCGTGGCGAAGACATCGTGGTGGCGGCCGAAAAGACCGGCCTGGTGTTCGGCCACATGAACGTGTTCCACCGCCTGGTCGAAGGCCACCCCGAGCGTGGCCCGATCTTCTCGATGGCCAGCATCATGAAGCCGGGCAGCTTCGACATGGCCAACATCCGTGACATGGAAACCCCGGCCATCGCCTTCTTCCTGACCCTGCCGGCGCCGCTGACCGCGCTGGACGCGTGGGAAAAGATGCTGCCCACCGTGCAGCGCATGGGTGAGTTGCTCGACGCCATTGTGCTCGACGACAGCCGCGCCACGCTTGGCCGCCAGCGTGTCGCCCACATCCGCGACGAACTGCGCGCCTACGACCGCCAGCACCAGGCCCCGCCACTGACCAAAGCCCCACGTTGGTGAAGCGCCAGGCATCGGCCGCCACCGATGCACCGGGTAGCGCCGCCAACGCCCCGGGTAGAGCCGAGCCATGCTCGGCTGACGCGCCAGGTATCTCTACGAAGAGCAGCCGAGCCATGCTCGGCTGAAGCGCCAGGTATCTCCACGAAGAGCAGCCGAGCATGGCTCGGCTCTACGTGTCCGTCGCGCGTG
>JAHREJ010000046.1 GCA_021733645.1 Bacillus subtilis subsp. subtilis
CATCCCGTTTGGTCATACTGATCAGAATATAGCCAATCGCGTGCACCGAAGCCTCGTAATCGGCCGACAGTTCGAAGCAGTGCCGGATCCAGGCCGCATCGCCAGCAAGTTCCGCGCCCTGCTTGTCGTCAACCCAATCAGTATGACCAAACGGGATGGCTTGCCCGGTTCGACTGGCGAAAATTGGGCCGTGATCCTGAAACAGGTGTGCCTGCTCGTGAAGGAATACCCAAGCGATTGAGGAACTGAGGAACTTCTCGCGCGCCGATTTCGGCCCCAGACCCATCGGAAGGACTTGCTTCGGGCCCTGACCATAGTCGATGCCTGAGAACAGTTCCTGGTACGTGTCGAGATCAAGGAAGTGAAGTTCCGCCCGGTCACCGATGAAGGCGACTACCAGATCAAGCTGCGCAAGATGCGCGGTTTCCTGGAAGAGGGCGACAAGATCAAGGTGAACATCCGCTTCCGTGGTCGTGAAATGAGCCATCAGGAACTGGGTCGCGAAATGGCCAGCCGGATCGAAGGTGATCTGGGCGAGGACATCGTGATCGAGTCCCGTCCGCGCCTGGAAGGCCGGCAGATGGTGATGATGATCGCGCCGAAGAAGAAATAACCGGCCGTCGTGCGCCGCGTAGAGCCGAGCCATGCTCGGCTTCACCACCCGCCGAAGCCGATGTTTCAGATTTGCGCGAACGCAGGGGCGCCGTCAGGCGCCTTCTGCCGTTTTCCGTGTCGGCAGCATTCTGCCGCACAGGCGCCGGTTCCGTTCAGGTTCGGCCGCCCGCGGTAAACATCCGCCCAATCAATAGTTTGCAACCTCCCGTGTTCGCGGGCATAATGGGCGGCCCCGTTTTGCGGGGCGCTGTTTTGAACGGTTTCACGCTCTTCACTGGGCATGCTGTTTCAACGGCAACAGGACCGGCCTGGTTCCCAACGGGGATCCCGGGCTTACAAGCAGGCAAGGGCATGGATGGAAAGTGTGGCGAAAGCTGCCGCCCTGGTCAGTGACAAAACATCATCAAGGACATTGCAATGCCCAAGATCAAGACCAACCGGGCGGCGGCCAAGCGTTTCCGCAAGACCGCCTCCGGCAAGTTCAAGGCTGGCCATGCCAACCGTAGCCACATCCTCACGAAGAAGTCGACCAAGCGGAAGCGCAATCTGCGTCAGACGAACCATGTTCGTGCAGAAGACGCAGGCCGTTTGAACCGTATGCTTCCCTACCTCTGAGGACTGACCCATGGCACGAGTAAAGCGTGGCGTACAGGCGCGTCGCCGCCACAAGAAAATTCTGACCCTTGCAAAGGGTTACTACAACGCTCGCCGCAAGGTCTTCCGCGTTGCCAAGCAGGCCGTCATCAAGGCACAGCAGTACGCCTATATCGGTCGTAAGCAGAAGAAGCGTAATTTCCGTTCGCTGTGGATCACCCGCATCAACGCGGCTGCCCGCATCAACGGCCTGAGCTACAGCCGTTTCATGAATGGCCTGCTCAAGTCCGGCATCACCCTGGACCGTAAGGTTCTGGCTGACATCGCCGTGCACGACGCAGCTGGCTTTGCTGCACTGGCCGAAAAGGCCAAGGGCGCGCTGGCGGCATAAGTCCCACCCCTGCCGTTGCCGTTTTCGCGCAACGGCGGTGGGTAAGGCAAATGCATGGGGAAGGGCGCAAGTCCTTCCCCATTCTTTTTTGTGGTGGCGGTGGCCGGCAACGTGCCATCGACCCGACAGCGGTGGCGACGGGGGTCGGCCCGGCGCGCATCGCGAAGGCAATCCGACGCGAGGTCCCGGCTATCCATGAGTGACATCCAATCCCTGACCGCCCAGGCACTGGCCGATGTGGCCGCCGCCGGCAGCCCCGATGCGCTGGAAGCCCTGCGCGTGGCCCTGCTGGGCAAGAGCGGCAGCATCACCGCCCAGCTCAAGCAGCTTGGCGCCTTGCCGGCCGACCAGCGCAAAGCCGCCGGTGAAGCCATCAACCTTGCCCGCGATGCGCTGACCACCGCGCTGACCGAACGCAAGGCGGTGCTGGACGCCGCCGCGCTGGACGCGCGCCTGGCCGCCGAAGCGATCGACATCACCCTGCCTGGACGCCGCGATGAGCGCGGTGGCCTGCACCCGGTGACCCGTACGCTGGAGCGCATCACCGAAATCTTCGGCCGGCTCGGCTATGAACTGTCCGAAGGCCCGGAAATCGAAGACGACTGGCACAACTTCGAAGCCTTGAACTTCCCGCCGCACCATCCGGCGCGTGCGATGCACGACACCTTCTATTTCGGCGATGGCCGCCTGCTGCGCACGCATACCTCCGGGGTGCAGGTGCGCTACATGGGCGAGCACGCACCGCCGCTGCGCATGATCGCCGCCGGCAAGGTCTATCGCAGCGACAGCGACCAGACCCATTCGCCGATGTTCCACCAGGTCGAAGGCCTGCTGGTGGATGAGCACTCGACCTTCGCCGACCTCAAGGGCACCTTGTCCGAGTTCGTGCGTGCGTTCTTCGAGCGCGATTTCGAGATGCGCTTCCGCCCCAGCTACTTCCCCTTCGTGGAACCCGGCGCGGAAGTGGATATCGCCTGGCAGCAGCCCGACGGCAGCACCCGCTGGCTGGAAGTGCTGGGCTGCGGCATGGTCCACCCGAACGTGCTGCGCAATGTGGGCATCGATCCGGAGCGCTACACCGGCTTCGCCTTCGGCCTGGGCGTGGAGCGTTTTGCGATGCTGCGCTATGGCGTCAACGACCTGCGCGCGTTCTTCGAGAACGACGTGCGGTTCCTGAAGCAGTTCGCGTAACGCTGGCAGAACCCGTGCAGCCGGGCAGGGCCCGGCGCTACGTCGCACCACCATTCATCACGGCCCAGGCGCCTGCGCCGGGCCCACCAGGGTGACACCATGAAATTCTCTGAAAACTGGCTGCGCAGCCACGTTCCCACCTCGGTCTCGCGCGATGAACTCGGCGCGGTGCTGACCGCCATCGGCCTGGAAGTGGAAGAGGTCACCGCGCTTGGCGCGGGGCTGGACCACGTGGTGGTCGCGCGCATCGTGTCGGCCGAGCGCCATCCCGAAGCCGACCGCCTGCAGATCTGCCAGGTCGATGCAGGGCAGGGCGAGCACCTGCAGATCGTCTGTGGCGCGCCGAACGCGCGCCCCGACCTGCTGGCACCGCTGGCGATGATCGGTGCGCAGATCGGCGAACTGAAGATCCAGCCGGCCAAGCTGCGTGGCGTGGATTCCAACGGCATGCTGTGTTCGGCCAAGGAGCTGGGCCTGGACACCGATGCGTCGGGCCTGTTCGAGCTGCCCGTCGATGCGCCGGTGGGCCAATCGCTGGTGGAGTACCTGGGTCTGCCCGATGCCAGCATCGAGATCAAGTTGACCCCCAACCGCGCCGACTGCTTCAGCCTCCGCGGCATCGCCTTCGACGTGGCCGCCGCGTGCGCCAGTGAAGTGGTGCCGTTCGACGCCGCACCGGTTGCGGCGGTGGGCACGCGGGAGCTGACGGTGGCACTGGCTGCCGGGGCCGAAGCGCCGCGCTACGTCGGTCGCATCATCGAAGGCATCAACGCGCGCGCCGCCACCCCGTTGTGGATGGCCGAGCGCCTGCGCCGCGGCGGCGTGCGTCCGGTGTCGCTGCTGGTGGACATCACCCAGTACGTGATGCTGGAACTGGGCCAGCCGATGCACGCCTTCGACCTGGGCACCCTGCAGGGCAGCATCGGCGTGCGCCGCTCGCGCGCGGGTGAATCGCTGAAGCTGCTGGATGGCCGCGATGCCGCGCTTGATGACAGCTTCTTGGTCGTCACCGACGCCGATCGCCCGATCGCGCTGGCTGGCCTGATGGGCGGCTTCGACACCCGGGTCACCGATGACACCACCGCCGTGTTCCTGGAAGCGGCGCACTTCGCGCCCGCCGCGATCATGGGCCGTGGCCGCAAGCTGGGCCTGCACACCGACGCCGGTCACCGCTTCGAGCGCGGCGTCGATCCGGCGCTGCCGCGCACGGCGATCGAATACGCCACCCGGCTGGTGCTGGACCTGGCCGGCGGCACGCCCGCACCGGTCACCGAGGCCGTGCGCGAGGCCGACCTGCCGGCGACGGCCACCATCGTGCTGCGCCGTGCGCGCATCGCCCGCGTGCTCGGCATCCAGATCGCCGATGCCGATGTGGAGCGCATCCTGCGCGCGCTGGGCATGGCGGTCACCGCAACTGCCGATGGCTGGCAGGTCACCGCCCCGAGCCGCCGTTTCGACATCGCCATCGAAGAAGACCTGATCGAGGAACTGGCGCGTATCCACGGCTACGAGCAGATCCCGACCACGCTGCCGGGCGGTGCCTCGCGCATCGCCATGCCCAGCGAAACGCGCCTGGACGACCTGAGCGTGCGCCGCCAGCTGGTGGCGCGCGACCTGCAGGAAACCATCAACTACGCCTTTGTCGACGCCGGCCTGCTGGGCCACTGGCAGTTGCATGACGAGGTGGTGGCGCTGGCCAACCCGCTGTCGGCCGAGCTGGCGGTGATGCGTCCGTCGCTGCTGCCGGGCCTGGTGGCCACGCTGGGCCGCAACGCCGCGCGTCAGGTGGGCCGGGTACGCCTGTTCGAGCTGGGCCGGGTGTTCCACCCCCAGGCCGGTGACGGCAAGCCTGCGCCGCTGGAAACCCAGCGCGTGGCTGCTGCCGTGTGTGGCGACGCCGACCCGCAGCAGTGGGGCCTGGTCACCCGCAAGGTCGATTTCCACGACCTCAAGGGCGACCTGGAATCGCTGGCCGCCGCCTCCGGCGCGGTGCTGACCTTCCAGCCGTCGCAGCGTCCCTACGGGCACCCGGTGCGTTCGGCCGAGGTGCTGCGCGATGGCATCCACCTGGGCTGGATCGGCCAGATTCACCCGCGCCTGGCCAAGGTCATGGACATCGATGTGGACGTGTTCGCCTTCGAGCTGGACCTGGCTCCGCTGGCGGCCCGCCCGCTGCCGCGTGCCAGCGAGCTGTCGCGCTTCCCCTCGGTGCGCCGCGACCTGGCTTTCCTGGTGCCCGAAGCGGCGGCCTGGGCCGACCTGGAAGCGACCCTGCGCCGCGCCGTCGGCCCGCTGCTGCGTCAGGTCACCCTGTTCGACCGGTATGTCGGCCAGGGGGTCGAGCCGGGCTTCAAGAGTCTCGCTATGGGCTTGATTTTGCAGGACAAGTCGCGCACTCTGACGGACCGCGACGTGGATACGGTAGTGGCCGAGGCGGTCTCTGTCATGGAGCGTGAACACCACGCCCGGATCCGCGGTTGAGCGGGTAGCATGGGGGGGTAGCAGGAATGGCATTGACCAAGGCTGAGATGGCCGAAAAGCTGTTCGACGAAGTGGGTCTGAACAAGCGCGAAGCCAAGGAATTTGTCGACGCGTTCTTTGATGTGCTGCGTGAGGCATTGGAACAGGGACGTCAGGTGAAGCTGTCCGGCTTCGGCAATTTCGACCTGCGGCGCAAGAACCAGCGCCCGGGTCGCAACCCGAAAACCGGCGAGGAAATTCCGATTTCCGCCCGTACGGTGGTCACCTTCCGTCCGGGCCAGAAGCTCAAGGAAAGGGTAGAGGCATATGCTGGATCCGGGCAGTAACCGCGAACTTCCGCCGATACCGGCAAAGCGCTACTTCACCATTGGTGAAGTCAGCGAGCTTTGCGATGTCAAACCGCACGTGCTTCGCTATTGGGAAACCGAGTTTCCCAGCCTGGAGCCGGCCAAGCGCCGCGGCAATCGTCGCTACTACCAGCGCCACGACGTGTTGATGGTGCGGCAGATCCGTGGCCTGCTCTACGAGCAGGGTTACACCATCGGCGGCGCGCGGCTGCGCCTGGAAGGGGCTGGTGCGCGCGACGAATCGGCGCTGAGCAACCAGATCATCAAGCAGACGCGGATGGAACTGGAAGAAGTGCTGCAATTGCTGCGACGCTGAACAAATCCGCTGATAAAACCGTTATACTCGTCGGCCCGCTGAGAGGCGGGGACAGTACCAGCAACATCGGGGCGTAGCGCAGCCTGGTAGCGCATCTGCCTGGGGGGCAGAGGGTCGTCGGTTCAAATCCGGCCGTCCCGACCATTGTTGGTAAATCGAAAAAGCCTACGCAGCGATGCGTGGGCTTTTTTGTGTCCGCACGCGCCACGTAGAGCGGGGCTCTGCCCCGCTGCTCTTCGCATGCAACTCAACGCCAGCCGGGGCAAAGCCCGGCGCTACGTCAGCGCGCCGCCGCCGGCTGTGCATCGTCCTGGGTAAAGCTCACCACGCACTCGCGCAAGGCATCGATTTCAGCCGGGGTGCTCTCGACCAAGCCACCGCCCAGCGCCTGCAGCCAGTAACCGTCGGCCGCCAGCCGCGCCACGCGCAGCCGGGGTGCGGCACGTTCGGCTGGTACCTGGGCCAGGCGCTCATCCAGCCAATGGCGCCACAGCGCGGCAAACGCCGGCTCCACCAGCGCACTCAACGAGAAGCGCGCCCAGTTGGGGTCTTCTATGTGCATGGCCTCGAAGGTGGCCCGCACATAGGCGCGGGTGAAGCGACCGTGCGGCACCGGGTCCACGGCGATCAACGCATCCAGCGCAGCGCCAAAGCGGGCCAGGCACTCGGTGTAGGCCGCTTCCAACAGCACCTGGCGGTTGGCGAAGTGGTGGAACAAGGCGCCCTTGCTGACCCCGGCGCGGTCGGCGACGGCCAGCACCGTCACGTTGCCCACTCCTCCCTGCATGGCTTCCTGCACGGCGGCATCCAGCAGGGCCGTGCGCACCCGTGCCGGTTCACGGCGACGCTTTGTCGTGTCCATCAGTGCGCCGCGGCCTTGGAAAATGCGTTGATCATGACCACCCCGCCGACGATCATCGCCACCCCGGTGACGGCCTGCCAATCCAGGCTCTGCTTGAACACCGTCACGCTGATGATGAGCGTGAGCACGATGCCCACGCCGCCCCAGAGCGCATAGGCGATGCCCAGCGGCAGCGTCTTCAGCGCGTGGCTGAGCAGGTAGAACGACACCACGTAGCACAGCGCCATGCTGAGCGTGGGCCCCAGCCTGGTGAACTGTTCGGTCTTCTGCAGCAGCATGGTGCCGGTGACTTCAGCGACGATGGCGCCGGACAGGAACAGGTAGGCGGTGAGCAGGGGGGACATGGGAGGCTTCCAGTTAAGTACCGACCGGGCGGTATGTTACTGGATCGGGCCGTGAACCGGCGATGACCCGCACGCACGCCGTATGCCGGCGCGCCGATCCGCGCCGATCCGCGCCGACGTGCACGCCCGCATCGGAGGGGCTTTTCAGGCGCGCTGCGCCCGGACGCCGCCGGCGGCCGAACAGATCAAACGCGCAGGTCGCCGCGCCCGGACAGCGGCAAGGGGCGGTCCACCACCACCTCCTTCATGACCAGCGTGGAGGTAAGCCGCTGCACGCCGGGCAATGCCGAGAGGTGTTCGTCGTAAAGCTGGCGGAAGGCAGCCAGGTCACGGGTGGTCACGTGCAGCAGGTAATCGGGATCGCCAAACAGGCGCTGCGCCTGCAGTACCTGCGGCACCTGCGCCACGGCCTGCTCGAAGGCGTCCACGCCACGACGGTCGCCATCACGCAGGGTGACAAAGATCAGCGCCGAGAATTTCAGACCCAGGGCGGCTGGATCCAGCTCGGCGCGGTAGCCGCGGATGGCGCCGGACTGCTCCAGCGCGCGCACGCGACGGTGGCAGGGCGAGACACTCAATCCGATCCGCTCGGCCAGTTCGGTCACGGTCAAGCGGCCATCTTTCTGCAGCTCGGCAAGAATCCGCTGATCGGTATCGTCCATCGGCAAGAGTTTCCTCCTGCAGCCCGCTGGCTGGCAAGTAATTGGCAGCACATTCCAGCCGTGCAGGAATACTCTGCTGCATCATTCCCTGGAAACCTGCCATGACCGAACAGCTCCATCCGTACGCCAGCTCGCCCAGTCCCCTGGCCCAGGCAAAGCGCGTGCGCATCCCGCACCTGCAGCAGATGAAGGCGCGCGGCGAAAAGTGGGCGATGCTCACCGCCTACGACATGTACACCGCGGCAATTTTTGAAGATGCCGGCATCCCGGTGCTGCTGATCGGCGATTCGGCGTCCAACAACGTGTTCGGCAATGACAGCCTGCTGCCGGTCACGGTCGATGAGCTGATGCCACTGGTGCGCGCGGTAAGTCGCTGCACCCGGCGTCCGCTGGTGATCGCCGACCTGCCGTTCGGCTCGTACCAGGCCTCACCGGAACAGTGCTTCCACACGGCGGTGCGCTTCATGAAGGAAGGCGGCGCGCATGCGGTCAAGCTCGAAGGCGGGATCGAAATGGTGCCGCAGGTGCGCAAGCTGGTCAGCTCGGGCATCCCGGTCATGGCGCACATCGGGTTCACGCCGCAGTCGGAGCATCAGCTCGGCGGCTTCCGCGTGCAGGGCCGCGGCGACAGTGGCCCGGTGCTGGTGGAAGCGGCACGTGCGCTGGAAGCGGCGGGCGCGTTCGCGGTGCTGATCGAGATGGTGCCGGCGGATGTGGCCGCGCAGATCACCGCCGCGGTGAATGTCCCCACGGTAGGCATTGGTGCAGGCAGTGATTGCGATGCGCAGGTGCTGGTCTGGCAGGACATGGCCGGGCTGCGTACCGGACCGCTGCCGCGCTTCGTCAAGCAGTACGCCGACATGCACGGTCTGCTGCACAAGGCCGCCAGCGAGTTCGCCTCGGATGTACAGGCGGGGGTCTTCCCAGCGCCGGAACACGCGTTCCAGTCCTGATTGGCACACGCGCAGGGTGCGCGCCGGAAGGGCTGTTCTAGCCGAGGGCGCGCAGTACTTCTTCGATCAGAACCACGTAGCAGGCCAGGAAGTAGAACTTCAGCAGAGCCGGGTGTTGCTTGGTGATGAGCGCGCGCATGGGCGTGAGAAGGCTGGTTGGACCGCCCGATTGTGACGGACGTGTGAATTTGTGGCAATCATCACAGATTAAATGCACTTAGCGACGTGACGGACGTTACCCCGCGCGGTCGGATGCGCAGGTAAGTCTTTGTACCGTAAGGGTTGTTTATCGTTTCGCCAGCACGGCGCGTGCGCTGTGGGGTGGCGTCTTCTGCCTCCGGCGGTAAATGAATGCGCGTGATGCGCTCAGGCAGTGCCGGTGGCTGCCCTCAGCAGTCGCCTGAGCAGCACGGCCAGGACGGTGAGCGGCAATGCGAGCAGCCATTGCTGCAGGAACAGCGCGTAAGTGATTTCCCAAGGCGTCCAGGTGTTGCCGAACAGCCGCGGGTCGGGCGGGCCGAGCCGCATCACCAGCAGCGTGGCCAGTGCGAACACCAGGTCCTGCCAGCGCGGGCAGCGACGCACAAGCACCCGGCATTCCACCCACAGCACTACCGGCATCACCACCAGGCTGGCCAACAGGGCATGCAGCAGCACATCGCTGCGCTCGTAGGCGTACATCGATGGCCATGCCCAGCCGAAACGGTCGGTCTGGAGACGCGCGGTGAGCAGGCAGGCAAACCCGATCGCGCAGAGGGTCAGTAGGCCAACGTCGATCACCCCACGCACCACACTGTGTCGAAGGGGTATCGCGCTGGCGGCGGGGGACGCGTTGGTCATGCGTGTGCCGTGCGTTGCGGGCGGCCATCTCAACAGATTCAAGCGTGCTTGTCGTGCTCGGCGCGTGCCGGTTGCGTTGCATGGCTTACAGTGGACTTCGCGCACAATCGCCACAAGGAGCACGCATGATCAGGACGCTGCACGACGCCGACCGCCAAGCCGCCAGCGCCCTGTGCATGCGCGCGTTCCTGCTTGCGGTGGCGCCGTCCTTGTCCGCCGCCGGCGTGGATACCTTCACTGCGGTGGCATCGGCCGAAGGCTTCGCACAGCGAAGCACGCAGGGCAACCTGCAGCTGTGTTTCGCGCACGATGGCGTGCTGCAAGGCGTGGCCGAGCTGAAACAGGGGCGCCATGTGGCGATGCTGTTCGTGGACCCGGTTTGCCAGCGCCAGGGCGTGGGCGAGGCACTGCTGCTGGCGCTGTTGGCGCAGGCGCGCAGCGAGGTGGTCAGCGTGAGCGCGTCGCTGCCGTCGGTACCGTTCTATGCGCGGCACGGGTTCACGTGTGCCGGTGGCCTGGCCGAATCAGCAGGGCTGGTGTACCAGCCGATGGAAATGGCCGTGCCCGGCGTGGCAACGCCCGTGCTGGGCGCGATGCTGTCGCACTGAATCCGGCGCAGGATACTTCACGCGACTCGCGCGCGTCGTTCACGGAAGCGGGACGGCCACGCGGCTAGTTTGGAAGCCTGTCAGTCATCCCGGTTGCGGGTAAGGATCATCATGATCAAGTGGGCCATCATTTTCGCCGTCATCGGCCTCATTGCCGGTGCACTCGGCTTCGCCGGCATCGGTGGCGCGGCCATCGGCGTGGCCAAGTTCCTGTTCTGGGCCGGCATCATCATCGCGGTGGTGTTGTTCGTGCTTGGCATGACGATCGCCAAGAAGGTCACCTGATCGCGGCAGCGTCATGGCATTGAAAGAAAAAAGCCTGCGCAGCAATGCGCAGGCTTTTTTCTGGTTCTTCTCCTGGTGACGGGGAGAGTCTCATTCCAAAGGCCGTAGCAGATGGCGCACGGCCGTACGCGTGGCCGGGTAATCCTGGCGCGTTGTGGATCTGGTGGTGTCTTCGCTCGCCCGCGTACCGCAAGCCAAGCCCCGTAGGGGCCGGCAGGCCCCTGGGCAAATGTCCCCCGGCCGCCGCCTGCGGCGACAGCCTCCTCCTTTACTTTGCCCTGGGGCCTGCCGGCCCCTACGGGGCTTGACTTGCGGTGCGCGGGCGGGAGCCGGACGTTTCAGTGGCTCTACCCACCGGCCGATGCACATGGGAAGCGTCAGCGCGCGCTTCGTGATTGCCACGCGAACAGGAGAAGCGTCTTTTTTTCCGGGCGGCCCTGCGCGCTGCGTTACCGGAAGAAGAACGACACCCCCAGCCCCGCCTGCAGGTCCGGGCTGTCGTCATCCAGGCCAAGGTCGAACGAGGCGTCCAGCTGCACCGCGCGGGCCACCATCCAGGTGACGCCGGCACCGGCGATGGCGGTGGACGGCTCGCCGCGGGTGCGGGTGAAGCCGGCCTCCAGGTAGCTGCTGACGGTGTCGGTCAATGCCACGCTCATGCTGGGCGACCAGGTGAACGAGTCCTCGCCGGCGCCGCGGGTGGCATTGGCGTAGAGCGCGCCGCTCCAGCGGTCGTCGAAACTGTATTCATAGCTGCCGCCCAGCGCGTACTGCGTGCCGCCTTCGCTGAAATCGCGCGCGCCGGTCGCAAACGTGGTGCTGGCCAGCAGCGCCCAGGCGTGTTTGTCCGATGGGGTGGGCAGGGCAACCTTCAGCGCCAGGCCACTGTCGCCGCCGCCGTTGCGGCTACGGGCCGAGTCGTTGCGCGGTTTCAGTTGAAGGTGGTTGAACGGTGTACTGAACGCCTGCAGCTCCACCCGTTCGGCCAGGCCGATGCGCAGGTTGATGTCGCTGCTGTACTGGGTGGAGCGGGTGCCGTCGGCATCGCGGTCGCGCTCCAGACTGGGCAGGCCCCACTCCAATGCCACGCTGCCGCGTGGCAGGGTAGTTGGCGAGAAGCCGATGCCAGGGCGGTCGAAGGCCGGGGTCTGGTCGCCATCCTGGGCCAGGGCAGGGCAGGCGATCAACAACAGGGCAAGGGCAACAGGCAGGCGCATCAGGCAATCTCCGGGTGGCGGTGCAGCGCCGGAGAGTGTGCCGCACGCGGGCGTGAGGAGGCAGCCCGTGTCGCCTGGCTCAGGCCTCGGCGCGGGTCAGTGCCAGCAGGCCCTCCAGCAGGCGGTTGGCGCGTGGGCGGCCGTCGGCGTCGATCGGCTCGGCCAGCGATTGCAGCCAGAAACCGTGCGCGGCACGTCGCGCCGCGGTGAGCCGGTGATCGCTGCCTTCGCCGGGATACTGCTGCAGCTGGGCCTGTATCCAGCGTTTGAGCGCCTGCGCGATCTGCGGGTCGGGACGGCCACGCGGGGCACCGGGGCCCGGGTCGCTGGGCGCCAGGCAGGCGCGGAAGATCGCGGTGACGTAGGCGCGCGAAAAGCGCCCATGCGCGACCGGGTCTTCGGCGATCAAGGCCTGCACGGCGTGATCGAAATCGACCAGGGCCAGGGCCAGCAGCGGATCTTCGCCGCCGTCGTGGGCGCTCATCATCGGGAAAGGACGGCTCATGCGGGCTCCAGGGGCGGGGATGGGCGGGGGGATCGGCTCAGTGCGTCGCCGTGGCCCGTGGCAGGCGCGGTGCGGCCGCGCCGGGTTGCAGCAGGAGCGCGTTCAACAGCGCGATCACCCGTTCGCCCTGGCCGTCGCAGGCCAGCTCGAAGGTGGTCTGCCCGCCCAGCGAAGGCAGCGGCGCATGCAGGATCCACTCCAGTACCGCGCTGCGGTCTGGTTCGATACGCAGGGCTACATCGGCAACACGACGTACGATTCCCTGGCGCATGGTCAGAATCCGTAGCTGAGCGAAAGTGCGGCCGAGTCCATATGGTCCCCGGCAGTCATCGGGCTGTCCTTGACCGCATTGGACAGCACCGTGCGGCGCAGTGATGCCGCTGCGGTCCAGTGCGGCCCCAACGGCATCACCGCGGTCAGATCGAAGTAGGGCGACACGCCACTGCCGGCGCGATAGGCGGCCAGGCCGCTGCGCCCGGCTTCCGCGCTGCTGACCCCGAAGTAGTAATCGTTGAGTGCGCTGCCGGCGTAGGTGGCGCCAATCCCGGGCATCAGCGTGACGCGGCCGGTGGGCAACGGATAGGCGTACTTGGCGTCGGCGGCGATGCCACCGCCATGACCGCTGACCTCGGCCTGCACGTTGCCCTGCACGATGCCCCACGTTGCGTTGTGCCGCACCGCCACCCCGGCCATCGCCGAGAAGCTGCGGTTGGAGAGCTGGCGCAGGCGCAGGTCGTCGCTGTCGTTGTGCTTGAAGCGCATCATGTACGGCGATGCCAGCAGCGATACTTCGGTGGAAGCGTTGTCAAACAGCGTGTAGCCGAAGCTGCCCCCGCGGAAATGGAACTTGCGGCCTTCGTAGCTGATGACCGGCGCACCCACGGTGTCGGTCTTGTAACCGGCATAGGGCGATTTGAGTGCCACCACCGCCACCCCAAGGCTGCTGCGGGGCTTGGCCCCGGGCGCCTGGGCCAGGGCGCTGCCGGCGGCCAGCCAGGCCACGGTGGCCAGGCACAGCGCGGCAACATACGGACCGATCGGGCGCGGGCCATCATGACCGGTGCCGTGGGTGCAGTTGCCTGCGGGGGGGACGATGTCCTTGCAACGCTCGCGCATGTACCTGCCACACTGGGAATGCCAAGCCGGTAGGGTGCGCCGGCTACATTGTCGGAACGTTGCGCCGGGCCGCGCGGTACCATCGGCAGCCGTCGCCCTGTGTGTCCTGCCCATGCGCATCCTGCTGCTGGAAGATGATCCGGAACTGGCCAGTGCCATCCAGGCCAGCCTGGGCCGGCATGGCATGGTGGTGGATGTGGTGGCGAGCATGGCCCAGGCCGGCGAGGCGCTCAAAGCCGGCGTGCACCAGATCCTGCTGTTGGACCGGCAGCTGCCTGACGGCGACGGCGCCAACTTCGTGCGCGTGGCGCGCAGCCTGGTGCCCAACCTGCCGGTGATCATGCTGACCGCGCGCGATTCGGTGGCCGACCGCGTGGTGGGGCTGGACGTGGGCGCCGATGATTACCTGACCAAGCCATTTGCCGTGGAAGAGCTGCTGGCGCGCATTCGCGCGATCTCGCGGCGGCCCTCGCAGATTGCGCTGCCGGTGCTGTTGTTGGGCCGGCTGCAGTTCGATTTCGTTGGCCGCGAGGCCAGCGTCGGTGGGGCACTGTTGGCCCTGCCGCGCCGCCAGCTGCTGGTGCTTGAGGCACTGGCGGTGCGCCAGGGCCGTACCGTGGCGCGCGCGGCGTTGCTGGAGGCGGTGTATGGCTTCGACGATGCCATCCAGTCCAATGCGCTGGACGCGCATGTGTCCAAGCTGCGCAGGGCATTGAGCGAGGCCGATGCGCGCGTGGAGATCCACGTCATGCGCGGCATTGGCTATCTGTTGAAGGAGGTGGCATGAAGTTCCTCAAGCCCGGGTCGTTGTCGTTCAGCCTGGCGTGGAAGATCATCCTGATCCAGGTGACCATGGTGGCGATGGGCCTGGTGGGCATGGTGCTGATGTACGGCGACAGCGGCGCCGGCTATATCGACTGGAAAATGAGCGAATCGATCGCCAAATCGATCCGCATCGAGGGCGATGCGCTGCAGGTGGACTGGACCGCGCTGGAGGATGCCGCGCAGGACCGCCCGTCCACGTTCTGGTTCGCCGCCAGCGACGAGGATGGCCGCCAGCTCACCCACGGCACCGTGCCGGCGGTGTATGGGCCGCTGGTGACCCAGCTGCAGTACCTGGAGCCCACCGACATGCGCACCCGCACGCGCGCGGCCGAACTGGCCATGCGCATCTGGGTCAACGACCTGCCCGACGGGCGCGTGCACGTGATGATTGGTGGGATGCCGCATCGCGGGTTGTGGCGGCAGATGCTGGTGGTGATCGGCTACCTGGGCGGCTGGAT
Organism: Bacillus subtilis subsp. subtilis; assembly: GCA_021733645.1. Classification (GTDB taxonomy): domain Bacteria; phylum Pseudomonadota; class Gammaproteobacteria; order Xanthomonadales; family Xanthomonadaceae; genus Stenotrophomonas. The sequence continues at coordinate 14,611 of JAHREJ010000046.1, forward strand.
CACCGTGCCGTTGATCCTGATCACCCTGGTGGTGGCGCCGTGGGCGATCCATCGCTCGCTGCGCGGGGTGAACCGGGTCGCCGCGCAGGCCGCGGCGATCCAGATCAACGAGCGCGGTGGTGGGTTGGATACCCATGCGGTGCCGGCCGAGATCTTCCCGCTGGTGGACGCCTTCAACGCGGCGGTACGCCGGATCGGTGAAAGTTACGACGCGCAGGACCGCTTTCTGGTGGGAGCGGCACACGAGCTGCGCATGCCGATTGCGATCCTGGCCACCCGCATCGACGATCTTCCGGCTGGGCCAGCGCGATCGCGTCTGCAACGCGACCTGAGCCGGTTGAGCAACATTGCCGAGCAACTGCTCGATCTGCAGCGGCTGGACCACCACCGCAGCCAGTCCCAGCGCGTGGACCTGGCCGCACTCACCCGCGAAGTGGCCGCCGACGTGGCACCGCTGGTACTGGATGCCGGCTACACCTTCGCCGTGGATGCGCCCGAGGTGCCGGTGTGGGTGCGTGGCGATCCGCACGCGCTGCACCGGGTGGTTGCCAGCCTGCTGCAGAATGCCATCGCCCACGGCGGCGACCACGGCATGATCGCCATGACCTTGCAGGAAGACGGCGTGCTGGCGGTTACCGATGAGGGCAGTGGCGTGCCGGAACAGGAGCGCCAGGCGATCTTCGAACCGTTCCATCGCCTGCGGCCCAGTGGCAGCGGCAGCGGGCTGGGCCTGTACCTGGCGCGCGAGATCATGCTGCGGCATGGCGGCAGCATCGCCGCCGAAAGTGCGGCCGGTGGCGGCGCACGGTTCGTGCTGGCCTTGCCGGTGGATCGGGCCGCATTGCCGGCGTGATCCACCGCCGGCATGGGCAGCGTGCGTGCAGCGGCGTAGCATGCGGGCGATCCCACCGATGAAGGCCGGTCGCATGTCCGCTCCGCACTCCTCATGGCTGGCCCGGCTGGGCCAGTGGCTGTTCGGCGGCAACATGCTGGAGGGCACCGCCAAGGCGGTGTTCTGGGTGGGGGTTTACGTGGTGCTGCTCACCGTGTTGCTGGACCTGCTGCGCCCGGGCTGACCGGTGCAGCCCCGCGGTTCACCCCTCCATCACGCAGGGTCCGCTGTGATCGGGGCGCCCCGCGCCTGCAAGCTACCGGCGTGGCCGCCCATCATCTGCAGGGAGAGACTCCATGAAGTCGTTCGTGTGCGCAGCGTTGCTTGCCACGGCCGTCGGCAGTGCGGTTGCCCCGGCCAGTGCCTGCACCCGGGTGGTCTATCTGGGCGAGAACCAGGATGTGATCACCGCCCGTTCGATGGACTGGCAAAGCGACATCGCCACCAACCTGTGGGTGCTGCCACGTGGCATCGCGCGCAACGGCCAGGCCGGCAGCCCATCGATTCACTGGACAGCCAAATACGGCAGCGTGGTCGCCAGCGGGTTCGATATCTCCACCACCGATGGACTCAACGAAGCGGGGCTGTCGGCCAATCTGCTGTGGCTGGTGGAATCGGAGTACCCGGCACAGCGCGGCCGCAAGCCCGGCCTGGCGATCTCGCTGTGGGCGCAGTACATGCTCGACAACTTCGCCACGGTGGCCGAAGCAGTGGCCGCGCTGGAGCGCGAGCCCTATGCGCTGGTCACCGATAACCTGCCGGGCGAATCGCGGCGGGCCACGCTGCACCTGGCGTTGTCCGATGCCAGCGGCGACAGTGCGATCGTGGAATACATCGGTGGCAAGCAGGTGATCCACCATGACCGCGCCTATCAGGTGATGACCAATTCGCCGGTGTTCGACCAGCAGCTGGCGCTCAACACCTATTGGCAGCAGATCGGCGGCACCGTGATGCTGCCGGGCACCAACCGCTCGGCCGACCGTTTCGCGCGGGCGTCGTTCTACATCAACGCCATTCCCAAGAGCGAAGACCCGGTAGTGGCGCTGGCCAGTGTGTTCAGCGTCATCCGCAACGTGTCGGTGCCGTACGGCATCACGACCCCGGACCAGCCCAACATTTCGTCCACGCGTTGGCGCACCGTGGCCGACCACAAGCGCCGCCTGTATTTCTTCGAATCGGCATTGACCCCCAACACGTTCTGGGTGGACCTCAACAAGGTCGATTTCGCCCCGGGTGCGCAGGTGCTCAAGCTTGATCTCGGCCCCGACCAGCGCAATGTGTTTGCCGGCGATGCGCTGGGACAGTTCCAGCCGTCGGCACCGTTCGCGTTCCTGGGGACCGGCGACTGATTGTGCGCGCCATTGGCACCGCCTGACCCCGATCGCCACGCCATGCCTGGATGCGGCCTTGGCCGAACCTGCCATCAGGCGTGCACGCAGCGTGCGGTCGGTGACTGCCCAAATTCAGACTAATCCGATAGCCCGGCACTGGCCTGGGGCCGTATCGTGCTGATCCAGGGACGGATGCCTTGCTTGCCTGTCCCCACACGGCCAGCGCCTCCACTTGCGCACCGTAACGCCACGCCGCATGGATGCCCCCCAGGAGCGATCAGCATGATGATCAAGGTGCAATGCCAGGGCTACCGCTGGCACGTGATCCACCCGACCCGCCCGGACCCGGTCAGCTTCGATGACGGTGCGGTCGCCTTCGACTTTGCCGCCACCCTGGCGCGTGCGCGCCACGCCGAAACCGGCCAGGCCTGCGGGGTGCGGGTGGAGGTGATGGATGCCTTCGTCGATGCGGTGCGCTACGGCTGAACCCGGGCGTGCGCCGGGGGTGTTCAGCCGGTGCGGTCGAGGTTGGCGCTGAGGCGCTGCAGGAAGCTGGTCAGGCGCATGGTTTCGTCCACGCTGAAGTCGGCCAGCATGCGGGTGTTGCCCTCGTTGAGGATCTCGCGGGCCTGCGGCAACCGCTGCAGCGCCAGGGCCGTGAGTTCGATGCGCTGGGCGCGCGGATGCTGTGGATCCGGGGACCGTCGGATCAGCAGGTCGCGTTCCAGCCGCGCCAGGGTCTGCGCCATCGAGGGCTGCTCCACGCGCAGCAGACGGGCCAGTTCGGCCTGGGTGGTCGCCTTGCCTTGGCGCACCGCCTCGAGCACCGGCAGGCTGGCCATGCCCAGTCCCAGCGGGCGCAGCTGGATTTCGGCCACGCGGCTGAGTTCGCGCGCTACCTGCTTGATGAGGAACGAAGGAACGTTGCTGGGGTCGGGTCCGGGCCGGGTCATGCGATCACCTGTGGCGTATTGACATAGGCCCCTATGATAATAATCATAGGGGCCTATGTTAAAGCCCCTGGAGGCGTCGCATGTCCCGTTCCCCCCGTGTTGCCATCGTCGGTGGCGGTCCCGCCGGGCTGCTTCTGGCGTGCCGGCTGCAGCAGGCTGGCCTTGCCGTGCAGGTGTTTGAAGCCGACGCCTCGCCCGACGCCCGCGCCCAGGGCGGCATGCTCGACCTGCATGCGGCGACCGGACAGGCCGCGCTGCGCAGCGCCGGGTTGTTTGCGTCATTCCAGTCGCTGGCGCGCTACGAAGACCAGGGCATGCGCCTGTTCGATGCGCAGGGCCGGCGGCTGTGGGCCGACGATGGCGTGGGCGGCGACCGCCCGGAGATCGATCGCGGCCAGCTGCGCGCGCTGCTGCTGGCGCCGCTGGCCGAGGGCTGTGTGCGCTGGGGACATGCGGTGACGCAGGCCAGGTGGGAGGCGGGCACCGTTGCGCTGCACTTCGGCAATGGCGCGGTGGAACACGCCGACCTGGTGGTGGGGGCCGACGGCGCGTGGTCGAAGGTGCGTCCGCTGCTGACCGACGTGCGCCCCCAGCACGTGGGCGTCACGTTGTTCGAGCTGTCACTGCCCGACGTGGACAGCGCGCACCCGGCCTTGGCGGCACTGGTCGGGCGCGGCACGCTGATCGCCAAGGGCGGCGGCTGCACCTTGTTTGCCCAGCGCAATGCGCAGGCACACGTGCGCGTGTACGCGTCGCTGCCGCAGCAGCTTGGCGACGGTGAAGCGGCGCCCGTGCACACCCGGTCCAGCCTGCTGCAGCATTTCCAGGGCTGGCACCCGGACCTGCGCCTGCTGATCGCCGACGCCCAGGGCACGGTGCGGCCGTGGCCGATCCATGCACTGCCGCTGGATCATCGTTGGGTGCATCGCCAAGGTGTCACCTTGATCGGCGACGCGGCGCACCTGATGCCGCCGGCCGGCGAGGGTGCCAACCTGGCCCTGCGCGACGCCGCCGACCTGGCCGACGCGCTCTGTGCGCCCGACTGGCAGGCGGCGGTGAACGCCCATGAGCAGGTGATGTTCGCGCGCGCGGCAGTGGCCGCCGCCGGCGCCCACCAGATGCTGGCGATGGACTCGGCCGAACGCGTGCTGCAGATGTTCGAGGCGATGTGACCTGGTCGGCGTGATTCGGTCAGCCAACCGTCGGGTACCTAAATAGGGCATGAAATCGAGGACTTCCGGCCTATGTCGCCGGTGTTGGCTTTGCCACATCCTGTGCGCCACCACTACACCGTATCGAGGCAGGCATGAGGAGCACCGGGATGACGCAGGGAAGGCAGATGGGTCTGTGGGCATTGCTGCCGGCGCTGCTGGCGCTGGGCGCCAGCGCGCACGCGCAGAACTACGATCGCCACCGCGACGAGGGCTACAACAGTGGCCCGGTACGCTGCGAATCGATCAAGGGCCGCACCCAGCAGTGTCCATTGCAGGGGCGCGCACGCCTGGTTCGCCAGATTTCCGGTTCGCCCTGCGTGGAGGGCCAGACCTGGGGCCAGGCCCGCGATGGCGTGTGGGTCACCCAGGGGTGCCGTGCGGAGTTCATCGCCGAAGGCGGCCGCGGCGGGCGCTGGAATGGCGGTGGCGGTGGCGGCTGGGGCAACGACAATGGCGGCGGCTGGGGTGGGCGCGGCCAGATGATCACCTGCGACTCCAATGACCGCCGCTTGCAGCGCTGCAACGTCAGCGTGCGCCGCGACGCGCGGCTGGTCCGCCAGACCTCCCGCACGGCCTGCGTGGAAGGGCGGACGTGGGGGTGGGACCGCAACGGGGTCTGGGTGAATGGCGGGTGCCGCGGCGAATTCCAGGTCAATTGATCGCTAAGGAGAGATTGAGGCTGCGAATCAGAAAAATCTGATACAGCTCACACTTTCGATTGGGTATTGTCCGGGGCGGAAAGCCTCGGCTTCCTCCGATACAGCATCTGACCCGCGTGCTGCAGGCGCTTGGCCGGATTGCCCCGATATGCCGACTCATGGAGAGAGCACCGCATGTTGATTCGCCTGCAACTGGAGCACCGCCTGTGGCGGGTGCTGCACCCGGACAAGCTGGAGTCGTTCCGTTTTCACGACAGCGCCAAGGCGTTTGATTTCGCCGATGCGCTGGCGCGCCTGCATCACGCCGAAACCGGCCACCGCAGTTCGGTACGGGTGGAAGCCAGTGGGGCGTATGTGGAGGCGGTGCGCTACGGTTGAGCGCGCCAGCCAAGTGGGGGCTTCAAAACCAACAGGCCGCGTCGGATCGACGCGGCCTGTTGGTTTTCCGGGCGTGCCGCCCCGGGCGCGGGGGCGTCAGCTGGCGGCGCTCAATGCCGGCCCGCGTTCGCCCAGCGATGGCCAGCGCTTGAGCACCGCTGCGCGGATGCCAGCGGCGTCGATGCCGGCTTCGGCCAGCAGGTCTTCGCGGCTGGCATGGTGCTGGAAGCTGTCGGGCAGGCCCAGGTGCAGGATCGACTTGAGCACGTTCTGCGCATTGAACAGTTCGGCCACGCCGGAGCCGGCACCGCCGGCCACCACGTTGTCTTCGATGGTGACAAAGCCGTCGTGGGTACGCGCCAGTTCCAGCAGCAGGTCGCGGTCAAGCGGTTTGATGAAGCGCATGTTGACCACGCTCAGGCCCAGCTCGCGACCGACCGCCTCTGCCGCTGGCACGGTGCTGCCGAAGGCGAGCAGTGCCACGCCGCTGCCCTGCACACGCAGGTCGGCCTTGCCGATCTCCAGTGTGGACAGGTCGGTGCCGGCGGCCACGCCGGTGCCGCTGCCACGCGGGTAACGCACGGCGGCAGGGCCTTGATGACGCAGACCGGTGGTCAGCATCTGCCGGCACTCGGCTTCGTCGGCCGGCGCCATCACCACCATGTGCGGCACGCAGCGCAGGAAGCTCAGGTCCAGGTTGCCGGCATGGGTGGCCCCGTCGGGGCCGACCACGCCGGCGCGGTCGATGGCGAACAGCACGTCCAGCTCCTGCACGGCCACGTCGTGCACCAGCTGGTCGTACGCGCGCTGCAGGAAGGTGGAGTAGATCGCCACCACCGGCTTGGCCCCCTGGGTGGCCATGCCCGCAGCCAGGGTCACCGCGTGCTGTTCAGCGATGGCCACGTCGAAGTAGCGCTCCGGGTATTCCTTGCTGAAACGCACCAGGCCCGAGCCTTCGCGCATCGCCGGGGTGATGCCCACCAGCTTGGGTTCGGCGGCGGCGGCATCGCACAGCCAGTCGCTGAACACATCGGTGTAGGTCGGCTTCTTGGCGGTGCCCTTGGACACCAGTCCCTTGTCCGGGTCGAACGGCCCCACTGCGTGGTAGCCGATCTGGTCGCCCTCGGCACGCTCGTAGCCCTTGCCCTTGGTGGTCATCACGTGCAGCAGCTTCAGGCCCTTGAGGCCCTTGAGCGTCTTCAACGTGGCCACCAGTGCCGGAACGTCGTGGCCGTCGATGGGGCCGGTGTAATGGAAGCCCATCTCCTCGAAGAACGTGGACGGCACGAACATGCCCTTCCAGTGTTCCTCCCAACGCTTGACGAAACGGGCGGTGGGATTGTGCTTCTTGTCGCCCAGGATCTTCTTGCCGCCCTCGCGCAGCGCGTTGAGCGTGCGGCTGCCGGTGGCACGGCCGAGCATCTTGGTGAGCCCGCCAACCGCCTCGGAGATCGACATGTTGTTGTCGTTGAGGATCACCAGCAGGTTGGGCTCGTTGTCCATGCCGCCGGCGTGGTTCAGCGCTTCATAGGCCATGCCGGCGGTCATCGCGCCGTCGCCGATCACCGCCACCACCTTGCGCTCGTCGCCTTCCAGCTGGCGCGCGATGGCCATGCCGAGCGCGGCCGAGATCGAGGTCGAGGAATGGCCAACGCCAAAGGTGTCGAACTCGCTCTCTTCGCGCTTCGGGAACGGTGCCACGCCGTCCTTCTGCTTGACGGTGTGGATCTCGTCGCGGCGACCGGTGAGGATCTTGTGCGGGTAGGTCTGGTGGCCCACGTCCCAGACCAGCTGGTCGACCGGGGTCTGGTACAGGTAGTGCAGGGCCACCGTCAGTTCGATCACGCCCAGCCCGGCGCCGAAGTGGCCGCCACTCTTGCCGACCGATTCGATCAGGTAGGCGCGCAGTTCGTCGGCGATGGCGGGCAATTCGGATTCGTCGAACCTGCGCAGGTCATCCGGTGACTGGATGCGCGACAGGCGGGGATAGCGGGCGGAATCGATCATGTTTATCGCGCTTCTTCTGAGCGCCTATTTTCCCCCCCAAACCGGGGTGGGGCAAGCAAACCGCCTTTTCAGTGAGTAAACGGTGACGGGGCTGCGTCAGTTCGTCGCAGGTCAGGCCGCCAGTTTGGAGCGTTTGGGCAGCTGCGCCTTCAGGAATGCCATCTGGTCGGCCAGGATGTTGCGGTTGGACAGGATCATGTGTTCGATCCAGCTGGGCCGGTAGGGCACTGCCAGCAGTGGCATGCCGGCCTGCTGCGGGGTGCGGTCGCTCTTGCGCGAATTGCAGTGGAAGCACGCGCTGACCACGTTTTCCCATACATCCAGACCGCCCTTGGAGATCGGCAGGACGTGGTCGCGGGTCAGTTGCGGGCGGTGGAACTGTTGGCCGCAGTACAGGCACAGGTGCGCATCGCGGGCGAACAGGGCCTGGTTGGACAGGTTCGGGGTGGGGTCGAGCGAGCGCGAACGGGCGTGGCCGCGTGCGGCGATGATCGGATGCAGGTCCATCCCACTCTGCACGCCGGTCAGGCGGCTGGTGCCGCCGTGGATGTGCAGGCAGGGGTCGCCCAGGGTCCAGGCAACGGCATCACGAGCGTAGAGGCAGGCCGCATCCTGCCAGTTGATCCAGTCCAGCACCCGCCCGTGGGCATCCAGGGACAGCAACCGGACGCTGCCGGGCCGATGCAGCGTGGCAATCGGCGATACCTCGGGAACCGGGGCGGATGAGGCTCCGGTATCGATCAGACCCAAGCGGGTAGTGTCTGTCTCCATCGGGAAAACAGCTTATACCGGAATCGTTACGAATTGTGTATAGGCGCTGGCGTGTCGCTGCCCAATGGGCAATGGCCCCCGCACCGTTGGCGCGCCCCCTTTAACCCAAAGGGGGCTTTCCCCCCAGGCGGTGGTCGGGGGCGATCTGCGGTCGGCACCTGCCGGGTTGACCGGCAGGGTTGCTACCGGCCGTGCCCGGTGGACCGGCGTGGCCCTCAGCCTTCGCCGAAATGCGCGTCCTGCATGGCCATCAGCGATTCGGCGCCGGCCTGGATCGCGGCGGCGTGGCCGAGGGTGCGCGGCAGCACGCGGGCGAAGTAGAAGCGCGCGGTCTCGCGCTTGGCCTGCCTGAAGGCCGCGCTCTGCGCGGAGGCATCGGCGGCGGCCACGCTGCGGGCCCACCAGTACGCCAGCACCACATAGCCGGAGTAGAACAGGTAATCGAAGCTGGCCGCGCCCAGTTCGTCCGGGTTGCCGGCCGCGCGCTGCAGGGTGGCCATCGTCAACTTGCCCCATTCGGCGGACTTGGCGCGCAGCGGGGCGATGAACTCGGCCAGCGCTTCGTTGCCTTCATTGGCCTGGGCGAACGCCTCGATCTCGGCCAGCATCAGCTTCAGCCCGGCACCCTGGCTGGAGGCGGTCTTGCGCCCGATCAGGTCCAGCGCCTGGATGCCGGTGGTGCCTTCATACAGCGTGGTGATGCGCGCATCGCGGGCCAGCTGTTCCATGCCGTGCTCGCGGATGTAGCCGTGGCCGCCGAAACACTGCAGGGCGTTGTAGGTGTTCTCGATGCCCCATTCGGTCTGGCAGGCCTTGGAGATCGGGGTGAGGAAGCTGACCAGGGTGTCGGCGCGCTCGCGCTCGCCGGCGTCTTCGGCGTGATGGGCCACATCCACCAGGGTGGCCGCATGCAGGGCCAGCAGGCGGCTGCCTTCAACCAGCGACTTGATGGTGAGCAGCATGCGCCGCACATCCGGGTGCACCAGGATCGGGTCGGCCGGTTTGTCGGGGAACTTGGCGCCGCTCAGCGAGCGCGACTGCAGACGCTCACGGGCGTACTTCAGGGCGTTCTGGTAAGCGCGCTCGGACAGGCCGATGCCCTGCAGGCCAACGCCAAGACGTGCCGTGTTCATCATGGTAAACATGGCCTGCAGGCCCTTGTGCGGCTGACCCACCAGGTAGCCTTCGGCGCCGTCGAAGTTCATCACGCAGGTGACCGAGCCCTTGATGCCCATCTTGTGTTCGATCGAGCCGCAGCGCAGTGCATTGCGCTCGCCGACCTTGCCATCGCGGTCGACCTTGAACTTGGGGGTGACAAACAGCGAAATGCCCTTGGCGCCGGCGGGGGCATCGGGCAGCTTGGCCAGCACCAGGTGCACGATGTTGTCGGTGAGGTCGTGCTCGCCGGCGGTGATGAAAATCTTGGTGCCGGTGATGGCGTAACTGCCATCGGCATTGGGCTCGGCCTTGGTCTTGAGCAGGCCCAGGTCGGTACCGCAATGCGGTTCGGTCAGGCACATGGTGCCGGTCCAGCGGCCCTCGATCAGCGGCTTGAGGAAGGCGTCCTGCTGCCAGGCTTCGCCGTGCTGCTTCAGCGCTTCGATGGCGCCGTGGGAGAGCAGCGGGAAGTTGCCCCAGGCCAGGTTGGCGGCGTTGATCATTTCGTTGAGCGGCACGCCCAGCGTATGCGGCAGGCCTTGGCCGCCCAGTTCGGGGGCGGCGGTGAGGCCGGTCCAGCCGCCGTCGACGAACTGCGCGTAGGCCTGCTTGAAGCCGGGCGGGGTGGTGACCTCGCCGGTGGCCTGGTCGAGCACGCAGCCGATCTCGTCGCCCACGCTGTTCAGCGGTGCCAGCACGGTGGTGCTGAAACGGCCGGCCTCTTCGAGCACTGCGTCGACCACGTCGGCGGTGGCGTCGGCAAAGCCGAGGCGGGCGAACAGGGGTTCAACCTTGAGCACGTCATGCAGGGCGAAACGGATATCGGAAAGCGGGGCGGTGTAGCTGCTCATCGTCAGGTCTCGATCAGGTGCAAGGGGAGGCGGTGGATCCGCCGGTCAGCGCAGCACGCCGGGCAGGCCGGGGGCCTGGTTGAGGGTGCTGCGGCTGTCGACATCGAAGCTGCGCTGTTTCTTTTCCAGCGGGGTGGCGCTGACCGTGCCCTTGAGCGCGTAGGCGAGGGTGCGGTTGCCGGCAAGCGCATCGGCCACGACCAGGCGGGCGCTGGATGCAGGCTGCAGGCGCAGGGTGATGACATCGGCGGAGACGCCGCCGATGGACACGGCCGGCTTGGCGGTGAGGGTGCCGGCGTCTTCCTCGCCCACCGTGAGGGTCAGGCTGACGTCATCGAAGACCATGGGCATGGAGCTGAAGTTCTGCAGCCGCAGGGCGACATCCCAGCCGCCGTCGGCGCGCACGGTGAGCTGCTGCACGCTGGCGGCGGGGGGCGAGACGCGCTTGACCACGCCATTGCCGCAGGCGGCCAGGGCCAGGGTGGTGCCGGCCACGAGGGCGAGAAGCAGGATGGAACGGAAGCGGTGGTACATGGGCGCAATCCTCGTGCGGGTGCTGCGTGGGCCGAAGCATACTACGGCGTATGGTGGTTGTGCTGGGTTTGACTTTGGCTTTGGGCTTTGGGCTTTGGGCTTTGGGCTTTGGGCTTTGGGCTTTGGGCTTTGGCTTTAGGCTTTGGGTGAAGGGTAGTGGGTGTGGGGTAGTTTTTTTTGTTTCGAGGCCAGGGCCGAAGCTGGAGCCAGAGCGGCGGCAAGATGGTGGGGTGGGCAGGCGTGGGTGGGTTGGCGGGACTTGCAGCGTGTCCCGCACACCCGCACACCCACACCCCCCGGCCCAGCCCAGCGCAATACGCACGCCACGGCTCTGGCTTTGGCTTGGGCTCTTAAGAGCTTTTCAAGCCTCGAAAAAAACCCACCCACCCACCCCAACCCCGTAAAGTCAGAAAAGAACAACAGCGCGACCAAACACCAGGTCCAATGGCGGAACACGCACGCCAGCGCATCTGGATTGTTCAGGGGGGTACGAAACATCGCCGCTCATGTTCACTTTCACGGGGAAGTATCCATGCGTTCGTACAAGTTGCAGCCGTTGGCCCGCGCAATCCGCGGAGGCTTGATGGTGTCGGTGCTGGGCATGGTCACGCCCGCGCTGGCCCAGCAGGCCAGTTTCGATATCGCCGGGGGGCGGATCGAAGAAGCATTGCCCGAGTTTGCCCGCCAGGCCGGGATCCAGATCATCAGCCCCGCCGCCGGCGAGGCTGGCGTGGCCGTACCGGCCCTCAAAGGCCAGATGGACGCCCGCCAGGCACTGGCGCAACTGCTGGCCGGGACCGGGCTCAGTGTCGCCTCCGATGATGGCCGTACCATTACACTGCGCGCCAATCGCCCCCTGCTGGCCTCGTTGGGCAGCAACGCACTGCTGGCCGCCCAGTCCTCGGCCACCGCCGTTGCCCCCGAAGCAGCGCCGGCCGAACCGGCCCGCGATGCGCCGGTCACGCTCGACTCGGTCACCGTGGTCGGCACCCAGATCAAGGGCGCCAGGACTGCCGCGCTGCTGCCGGTGGCCACCCTGCAGGCCGAACAGATCGAAGCGACCGGCGCGGTGTCCGGCGACGAGCTGTACCGCTCCATCCCGCAGATGGGCGATGTTTCCTTCAGCGGCACCAACGGCGGCAACAGCTCCAACTATGCCCGCGGCGACATCGCCTCGGTCAACCTGCGCGGGCTTGGCGTGGGCAACACCCTGCTGCTGATCAACGGCCGCCGCACCGTGGTGCATCCCACCAGCCAGGCCGATGGCAACCTGGTGCCAGTGCTGACCTACAACGCCAACACCGTGCCGGTGGCCAACCTGCGCCGCGTGGAAGTGCTGCTTGACGGTGCTGCGGCCATCTACGGCACCGACGCGGTCGCCGGCGTGGTCAACAACGTGCTGCGCGACGATGTCGACGGCGGCACCATCAGCGTGCAGCGTGGCATCGGTGAAGGCACCCACCTGCGCGACCTGGGCATCAACGGCCTGGTTGGCAAGAACTCGGCCGACCTGCGCAGCAATGTCACCCTGGCCTTCAACTACTACACCACCACTGGCCTGAATTCGCTGGACCAGGACTGGACCCGCAGTGCCGACCGCGCGCCGGATTTCGTCGGCACCGCCTTCGAAGGCCTCAGTGGCACCGACAACCGCAACAGCAACAGCCCGTGGGGCAACTTCACCGCGATCGGCCCGCGCGTGCGCCAGGGCACCACCTTCCTGACCACCGCCGCCGGCGCCTTCCACGTGCAACCCGGCACCAACGAAGGCTGCAATGCCACCATCGCCGACGGCCTGTGCGTGCAATCCGGCAGCAAGGCCACCGCCGGGGCCGACCGCAACCTGCTGGACAACCAGCAGGCGCAGTTTCCGCTGTCGATCACCCCCGACGTGCACCGCGTGAATCTGTTCCTGACCGGCAAGCACGACTTCGACAACGGCATCACCGCCTTCGGCGAAGCCGGCTGGTACCAGTCCAAGGCGCGCAGCCTGCAGTCCGGTGTGAACACCATTGCCGCGCTGCCGATGACCGTGGCCGCCAGCAACTACTGGAATCCCTTTGGTGCGGCCCGCCTGCCCGACGGCAGCGTCAACCCCAACCGCCTGGCCAATCTCAACGTGGCCGCCGGCGGAATGCCGGTCAGCATCAGCAGCTACCGCTTCGAGCGCCCCACCCAGATCGACGTCAAGAACACCCAGGTGCGCGCGCTGGCCGGCCTGCGCGGTTTCCATTTCGGCTTCGACTGGGAAACCGCCGCGCTGTACTCCAAGGCCAAGGTGATCGACACCCAGGATGCGGTCAGCATGACGCTGTTCCAGCAGGCGTTGGCTGATTCCACCAGCGCGGCCTACAACCCGTTCTGTGGCGGCTGCAATGACTTCAGCAAGCTCGACCGGTTCTTCTACAAGGCCAGCCGCAGAAGTGAAACCGAGCTGTACCTGTGGGACATCAAGGCATCCCGCCCGGATCTGTTCCGCACCTGGGCCGGCGACGTCGGCATGGCCACCGGGCTGGAGGTGCGCCGGGAAACCCAGCGCGATGACCGCGATGCGCGCGTGGATGGCAGCATCACCTACACCGACAGCATCACCGGCGTCCGCTATCCCAGCGACATGTACGGGGTCAGCCCGACGCCGGACACCGAAGGGGCGCGCACGGTTGCCGGCCTGTTCGCCGAGTTCTCCGTGCCACTGGTGTCGCGCGAAATGGCCATCCCGCTGGTGCGCGCGCTGGACCTGCAGGTGGCCGGGCGCGCCGAGCATTACAGCGATTTCGGCAACGTCACCAAACCCAAGCTGGCCCTGGGCTGGACCGTGATGGATGGGCTGACCGTGCGCGCCTCATGGGCCAAGGGCTTCCGCGCGCCCAATCTGGAGCAGGTCAACGCGACGGTGGTCAGCCGCTCCAATACCCGTACCGACTTCATCCAGTGCGAGGCCGACGTGCGCTCTGGTGCGCTGGCGTCGATCAACGCCTGTGGCACCACCTACCGCTCCTCCACTACCGCACGGCGCTCGGGCAATCCAGATCTCAAGCCGGAAACCTCGACCAACACCAGCGCCGGCATCGTGTTCCAGCCGCAGTTCATTCCCGAGCAGTACGGCCGCTTCACCTTCGCGGTGGATTACTACAAGTACGCCCAGGAAGGCATCATCGGGCTGTTCGGTGAAGGCAACGGGCTGATCCTGGATTACCTGCTGCGCCAGCAGGGCAGCAGCAACCCCAACGTGGTACGGGCCGCGCCTACGGCCGATGACATCGCGCGCTTTGCCGGCACCGGCCTGGATGCGGCGGGCAAGGTGCTGTATGTCACCGACCAGTACGTCAACATGCAGCCGCAGACGGTGCGCGGGGTGGACTACAGCCTGGCCTGGAATTCGCCGGAAACGCGCGTGGGGCGCTTCGATGTCGGCATCACCGGCACCCGCCTGATCGAGTTCTACCGCGACCGTTCGCCGGCCTTGCAGGCCCTGGAAGACGCCAAGGCCACTGGCCTGGTGGATCCGTCCATTGCCATCACCGGCGGTGGCGACCTCATCGGCGATGGCGGCAATCCGCAATGGAAGTGGAGCGGCAACCTGACCTGGCGCTACCAGAACCTCAGCATCGGGGCGAGCGCGCGCTATGCCAGCAGCTACCACGAGACCAGCCTGACCCTGGCCGACGGCACACCGTGGACGGTGAAGTCGCAGACGCTGGCCAATGCCTTCGTCAAATACGATTTCAACCGCGAAGGAGTGTTCAACGGCGTGTCGGTCAAAGTGGGGGCCAACAACCTGGCCGACAAGCGCCCGCCGGTCTCCGATGACAGTTATGGTTATTCCTCGGCGGTGTACCAGGCGTATCCGCGCTACTGGTATGCCAGCGTGACCAAGGCATTCTGACCGGCAGTTCTCTTCCACCGGTGCCCGGCACGGGCCGGGCACCGCAGCAGGAGTTTCGATGGGCGCAAGATTGGCAGCAGAACGGGCGTTGTGGCTGGCCGAGCATGTCCTGCCGTTTGAGCAGGGCCTGCGCGATTGGCTGCGCAGGCGCATGGCGCAGGCCCAGGACGTGGACGATGTGATCCAGGAAACCTACGCGATCCTGGCCGCGTTGGCCGACGTGTCGCATGTGCGGCAGCCGCGCGCCTACGTGTACCAGGTGGCACAGTCGGTGGTGCTGCAGCAGCTGCGTCGTGCCCAGGTGGTCTCGATTGAAATGGTGGCCGAGTTCGATCGGCTGCCGGTCAGTGGTGAGGAAGCCTCACCGGAACGGCTGGCGTCTTCGCGCCAGGAACTCAACAAGGTCACCGCGTTGATTGCGCAGTTGCCGGCCAAGTGCCGGCAGGCGTTCGTGCTGCGGCGGGTGGAGGGTTTTTCGCAGCGGGAAATCGCCGAACGCATGCAGATCAGCGAGAACACGGTGGAAAAGCACGTATGCAAGGGTATTCGGTTGTTGATGGAGTCGATGAAACAGGATGCAGGCAATGCAGGGTCCACAGGGAAACCGGACAACACGGGGGCAGTCCATGCACGGCGCCGTTGAGAACCCCATTGACGATGAAGCCGCACGCTGGGTAGCACGCGAGGATCGCGGCGCGCTTGCGCCGGAGGAAACGCGTGAGCGTGACTGCTGGCTGGACGCGGACCGCCGCCATTTCGGGGCGTATGCGCGTGCCCATGCGGTGTATGCCCGCAGCGGGCGTGCGCGGGCGCTGGGCAGCGCAGATCGTCTTCCCGGCGCGAAGCCGGCGGCCGGCCGGCAACCGCGCCTGCAATGGGCAATGGGGTTGGCCGCAACGCTGTGCGTGCTGGCACTGGGCGTGCACGAGCACACCGATGCCGGCGACTACCACCTCACCCGCAAGGGCGAAATCCTGCGCGTGCCGCTGGCCGATGGCTCGGCGGTGACGCTGGATTCGGGCGCGGCGGTGCGCGTGCAGTACACCGCCAAGCGCCGCCAGATCACCCTGCTGCGCGGCGAGGCCTTGTTCGATGTGGCCAAGAACCGTGCGCGCCCGTTCGTGGTGGTGGCACGCGATACCGCGGTGACCGCGGTGGGGACCAGTTTTTCGGTCAGCCTCAATGAGCAGCGCACCCGTGGCGTTGAAGTACTGGTGCGCGAGGGCATCGTGGATGTGGCCACCGCCAACGCCAACGCCAGCGTCGTGATCGCACCGACCCGGCTGCAGGCCAATCACCGCGCGCTGGCCAATCGCAACCACGGCATCCGCATCGAGAATGTTGGCCATGATGACCTCGACCAGCAGCTGGCCTGGCGCGAGGGGATGCTGTCGTTCAATGGCGATACCTTGTCGGTGGCGGCGGCACAGTTCCTGCGCTACAGCGACGTGCGCATCATGATCGACGATCCGCTGGTGGGCAGCCGCCGCATCGTCGGCCTCTACTCGGCCAACGACCCCCTGGGCTTTGCGCGCAGCGTCGCGCTCAGTCTGGGCCTGGAGGTGGAGCAGCAGGGCAACGATGTCTGGCTGCGGACACCGCACAACGCCTTCCACAGCGCGCCGCGCTCACTGCAATGAACCGGGAAGCCCCATGATTGCCATTGTTCCGCCTGCGCGCCGTCTGGCGCTGCTGGCTGCCCTGCTGCTGGCCGCTGGCCAGTCCAGCGCTGCCGACAACGACGTCCTGATCCGCAATGCGATGGTGTTCGACGGCACCGGGCGCGCGCCCTATGCCGCCAGCGTGCTGGTGCAGGCCGGACGCATCGCCGCCATCGGCCAGGACCTCAAAGCGCCGGCACAGACCCGCCAGGTGGATGCCAAGGGCCAGGCGCTGCTGCCGGGGCTGTTGGACCTGCATACCCACTGGACGCCCAATGCGCAGCCGTCCACGTTGCCGCAGATTGCCAACCGCTACCTGGCCGCCGGCGTGACTACGGTGAGCGATTTCCACCAGCCGCCGGAAGCCTACGCGCCGCGCCGGGCGTGGTTGCAGAGCATTGCCGCCCCGGATGTGAAATTCGCCGCGCGGATGAGCACCCCGCTGGGGCATGGCGCCGACTGGGGCGATGAAAACACCACGCGCTGGGTCAACTCGCCCGAGTCGGCCACCGCGGCGGTCAAGCAGGTGGCGGCCTACCAGCCGGACTTCATCAAGGCCTTCACCGACGGCTGGCGCTATTCCAATGCCGCCGACAACAGCAGCATGGACCAGGAAACCCTGACCGCACTGGTGGATGAAGCGCATCGCCAGCAGCTGCGGGTGTTCACCCACACGGTGATGGTCAAGCGTGGCAAGACCGCCGCGCGTGCAGGCGTGGACGCGCTGGCCCACAGCGTGCAGGACGGCCCGGCCGATGCCGAACTGATCGCGTTGATGAAGGCCAATGGCACCCGCTACGCGCCCTCGCTGGCGGTGTATCTGCCCGAGCGCGTGGACGGCAGCGGCAAGGCGCGCGCCGGTAGCGAGGCCTACCGCCAGCGCGAGGCCAATTTCGCCAACGCGCTGCGCAACGTCAAAACGCTGCACGATGCGGGTATTCCGATCGTGCTCGGCACCGATGCCGGCATGACCGGTACCCCGCACGGCACGTCCACCCTGCGCGAACTGGCATTGTTCGTGCAGGCCGGGCTGACCCCCAGCGAGGCGCTGCTGGCCGGCACCCGTGCCAGTGCCGAGGCCTTGGCGCTGGACGACCGCGGCAGCATCGAAGTGGGCAAGCGTGCCGACCTGTTGCTGGTCAGGGGCAAGCCGTGGGAGCGCATCGGCGACATCGGCAACACCGAGCAGGTGTACGTGGCCGGGCGCCAGGTGGTGGGCAAGGGCGTGCGACTGCCGGCCGGCAATCGCGCCGAATCATTGCCGCCGCTGCCCATTGGCGCACTGGTGGATGATTTCGAGCGTGCCGACCAGCGCACGGCGCTGGATACCCTACGCAACGACGACGCCGACGGGGGCAACGACCGCACCGTGCAGGTCGCCGACGTGATCGATCGTGAGGGGGGCGGCAAGGCGCTGTCGATGCAGGCCAGGCTGTCGAGCAAGGACGATGCCTACGCCGGGGTGATCCTGCCGCTGACGCGCGGTTCGGTGGCGCCGGCTGATCTGCGCCGCTGGACGGGTGTGCGCGTGGACGTGCGCGGTGATGCCACGTTGCGTCTGGAAGCACGCGGCCTGCAGGGCCGGCGCTGGGCGGCGCCAGTGGTGGCGAGCGGCAACTGGCAGACGGTGGAGGTTCCGTTCCATGCGTTGCAGGGGCAACCGCCGTACCGCGCGCAGGGACCGCTGCCCGCGTGGCGGGGCGATGACGTGCAGCAGCTCGTGTTCACCGGCACTGGCGAGGCCGGCGCGAAGCTCTGGTTCGAGATCGACAATGTGCGGTTCTACTGAGGTGGCGCTGCGTCGTGCCTGCGCGGTGCTCGCGGTGCTGGGCAGCCTGTTGAGCGTGCCGGCACTCGCCGCCGACGCCGACGCCGACGCCGATCCGCGCGTGCTCGCTGCGGTGGATGGCTACGCCGCGCGCCAGGCCGAGGTAGGCCAGGCGCTGTGGGCCGCCCCCGAACTGGGCTACCAGGAAGTCCACGCATCGGCACTGCTGCAGGACGAGCTGCGCAAGGCCGGATTCCGCATCGAGGCGGGCGTGGCCGGCATGCCCACCGCGTTCGTGGCGCGCTACGGGCACCGCGGCAAGGGCCCGGTGATTGCGCTGCTGGCCGAGATGGATGCCTTGCCGGGGATGTCGCAGGCGGCGCTGCCGACGCGCCAGCCGCTGCCCGGCCAGGATGCCGGCCAGGCGTGTGGCCACAATCTGTTTGGCGCCGCCGTGGTGGGCGCCGCGCAGGCCGTGGCGCAGTGGCTGAAGGCCACTGGCAGCGATGGCGAAGTACGCGTGTATGGCACGCCGGCCGAAGAGGGCGGCAGCGGCAAGGTCTACATGACCCGTGCCGGCCTGTTCGACGACGTGGACGTGGCCCTGCATTGGCACCCGGCCGCGTCGAACTCGGCTGCCCAAGGCACCAGCCTGGCCAACATCAGCGGCAAGTTCCGCTTCTCCGGTATCGCCGCGCATGCGGCGCTGGCGCCGGACCGTGGGCGTTCGGCACTGGATGGCGTGGAAGCGCTCAACCACATGGCCAACATGATGCGCGAGCACGTACCGGACGGCACCCGCATCCACTATGTGATCAGCAATGGCGGCGCGGCGCCGAACGTCGTGCCGGACGCGGCCGAAGCGTATTACTACGTGCGCCACGTGGACCCGGCCGTGGTGCGCGATGTGATCGAACGCCTGCAACTGGCGGCGCGTGGGGCGGCGATGGGGACCGGCACGCAGGTCGCGTTCGAGCCCACCGGCGGCGTCTATTCGCTGCTGCCCAACGACGTGCTCGGGCAAGTCATGCAGGCTTCGCTGCAACGCGTGGGCGGGGTGGTGTATGACGCCAGCGATACCGCGTTCGCGCAGCAGCTGCAGCAGACCCTTCCACAGCGCCTGCCACTGGCTGCTGCCGCCACGCTGGAGCCTTACAGCGACGACCGCGCGGGTGGGGCATCCACCGATGTGGGCGATGTCAGTTGGAATGTGCCAACGGTGGGCTTGAGCACGGCGACCTGGGTGCCTGGCACGCCGGCGCACAGTTGGCAGGCGGTGGCTGCATCGGGGGCGCCGATCGGCACCAAGGGCGCGCTCAATGCGGCGCGCGTGCTGGCGCTGACCACGGTGGCGCTGCTGCAGTCGCCGCAGACGGTGGCGAAGGCCAGGCAGGAATTCGCACAGCGTCGGGGGGCGCAGTTCCGTTACGTGCCCCTGCTGGAGCGCACCGATCCGCCGCTGGACTATCGCGCGCGCGCGAAGGAATAGGCCGGCGTAGCGCCGCTCAATCCAGCGGCGCCATCACCTTCAACGGTGCCAGGTCGTAGCCCACGGCTTCGGCCTTGGCCTTGATGCGGTTGAACTGCGCGGTGTCCATGCTCGGCGAGCGCGACAGGATCCACAGATACTTGCGGTCCGGGTCGCCGACCAGCGCCCACTGGTAGTCCGGGTCCAGCGCGATCACCCAGTAATCGGCCCATACCAGCGGCACCCACGCCAGCCAGTCCGGCACGAAGCGCACCTGCAACTGTCCAGGCTGGCCCTCGACCGGGCGCGCCACACCTTCGGCGGCAATGCGCCCGCCATCGGCAACGCGGCACGCGTTGTGCACGCTGATCCGCCCATCGCCACGCAGTGCGTAGGTGGCGGTGATGTCACCCACGCACTTCTTCTGGAACGACACCGGCAGGTGCGCGATCTCGTGCCATTGGCCGGCATAGCGGCCCATGTCCAGCGCCGGGACCGACGTGACCGGCGATGCGGCCCACGACGACGCGGCGGTAGACAGCAGAAGCAGGGCAAGCCACGGGCTGAGCATGCGCATCGACGGTACTCCGGAACGGTCGCTGGAGCTTAGGGGCAGGGCAGGGGCGAGGTGTGAAGTTTTTGTCATTCCTTCGCGGCAGTGCCACGTGGCCCGGAACGCGTCAGACGCTCATGCTGGCAGGTGCCGGGCCCAATGACGCTCGCTGACAATGGCAATGGGGTGACCTTCATCGCGCAGTTCCACCGCGGTCAGGATTTTCCTGCCGGCATTGCTGTTGATCCAGTCCCGCGAACCCAGCTCGCCGATGATGAGGTAGTGGGTTCGGCGGGACGGTGACCCTGACAGGCGGCCGCCCAGTCGCTCAATCGCCTCGGACACCGTTGCCCTGACCCCGAAACTGAAGGTGCCGGTGACGACGAAGGACTGATCCGCATGGAT
>JAHREJ010000047.1 GCA_021733645.1 Bacillus subtilis subsp. subtilis
TGGCTCGGCTCTACCGGTCAGGGCACAGCCGGGCATGGCTCGGCTCTACCGGTCAGGGCACAGCCGGGCATGGCTCGGCTCTACCCGGTGCCGATGAGAAAGCGCCGCCCCTTGGGGCGGCGCCTGGATCGAGGTTATTCGCCGATGTGCTGCTTCAACCAGCCGTTGACGGTGTCGTGCCACTGCACGCTGTTCTGCGGCTTGAGCACCCAGTGGTTCTCGTCCGGGAAGTACAGGAACTTGGACTCGATGCCCTGGCGCTGGGCGGCGGTGAACGCGGCCAGGCCCTGTTCGACCGGGATGCGGTAATCGAGCTGGCCGTGGACGATCAGGATCGGCTTCTTCCAGCTGGACACATGGTTGACCGGGTTGAACTTTTCGAAGTTGGCGGCCTTGTCGTACGGCGTGCCGCCCTGCTCCCACTCCGTGAACCACAGCTCTTCGGTGGCGTAACCCATCATGCGCTGGTCGAACACGCCGTCATGGTTGACCAGGCACTTCCACGGTTCGTTCCAGTTGCCGGCGATCCAGTTGACCATGAAGCCGCCGTAGCTGGCGCCCAGCGCGCAGGCCTTGTCACCGTTGAGGAAGGCGTACTGCTTCTGCGCGGCAGCCCAGCCCTTCTGCAGGTCTTCCAGCGGGCGGTCGCCCCAGTGCTGGCTGATCGCATCGGTGAATGCCTGGCCGTAGCCGGTGGACCCGTGGAAATCGATCATCACCACCGCGTAGCCCTGGCCTGCGTAAGTCTGCGGGTTCCAGCGGTAGCTCCAGCCGTTGCCGAAGCTGCCCTGCGGGCCGCCGTGGATCAGGAACGCCACCGGATAGGTCTTGCCTTCCTGGTAGTTGTACGGCTTGACCACGTAACCGTGCACGGTTTCGTTGTTCCAGCCCTTGAACTGGAACTGCTCGTAGTCGCCGAAGGCCACGTCGGGCAGCATCTGCGACGCGCTGGGGGTGATCTCGCGCGGGCTGCTGCCGTCGGCGCCGGCCACCACGATCTGGTCGCCACTCTTGAGGCTGTTCCTGGTGTACGCCAGGGTGTTGCCGGCAAACACCGGCGAGCCGATGCTGCCGCCTTCGGCAACCACGGTGGCCTTGCCGGTGGCGATGTCGATGTTGAACAGGCGGTGTTCGCCCAGGTCGTCGGCGCCGGTGTAGAAGCTGCTGCCGTCGGCACCCAGCACGATCTCGCCGGCCGAACGGTCCCACTGGGGTGCGATCTCGCGGGTCTTGCCGGTGGCCAGGTCCAGCGCGATCACGCCAAAGCGGTCGGCCTCGAAGCCCGGGCGCTTCATGGCGCGGTAGTACAGGGTCTTGCCGTCGGCGCTGAACACCGGGCCGGCATCCCAGGCCGGGTTGGCTGCGGTCAGGTTGACCGGGGCCTGCCTGCCGTCCACGTCGAGCTGGTACAGGTCGAAGTTGGTCGACCACGGTTCCTGCTTGCCGGCCACGCGGATGGAAGCCACCACGGTCTTGCCATCCGGTGCCCAGGCGAAGTCGTCGTTGCCGCCGAACGGCTTGGACGGCGCATCGCCATCGAGGGTGGCGCTGATCGCCGAGGCGCCCTTCACCGCGGCGCCCTTGGCGGCCGGCAGCGGGGCCACGAACAGGGTGTTGCGGCGGCCGTCGGCCCAGGTGTCCCAATGGCGCACGAACAGGCTGTCGAAGACTTCACCGGTGTTCTTGCGCGCCTTGTGCGCGTCCAGCTTCTTGCTGGTGCAGGCCAGGTCCGAACCACAGGCCTGGAACACGCCGCTGCTGAACGCCACGCGGTCGCCCTGCGGGGAGATGTGGAAGCTGTCCACGTCCACGGCGAAGTCGGTCAGCTGGCGCGGGGCGCCGCCGTTGATCGGCTGCACGTACAGCTGCTGGCTGCCGTTCTTGGCGCTCAGGAAATACACGCTCTGGCCGTCGGACGACAGCGCGGCCGAGTTGACGTTCCAGCCGGCCGGGGTGAGCGGCTTGGGCGGGGCGGCGTCACGGGTGCGCAGGTTGCGGATGAACAGGCCGGTGCTGGCCTTGCTGTCGGTGCCGACCACGCGCTTGGCGAACACGACGTTGCCGCCGTCGGCGGTGAGCAGCGGGGCCGAAACCCGATCCAGCGCGATCATGTCGCGCACATCCAGGCCGCGCGTGGCGGCCAGCGACGGCAGCGCGGTCAGCAGGCACAACGGCAGCAGGGCGTAACGAAGTTTCATCGGGGTCTCCGCGGGACGGCAAAACGCCGATGTTAGGCCCGCGGGGGTTCACGAGGCAAAGGCCATGGGTCATGGTTGCCCGGCGCGAGGGTCACGCGGCGGTCGCCTTGCCGCCGCCGGGCGGCCCGCGCGCAGGAGAAAGGTTCTTTTCCCGAGCGGGCTGTATCTTCGCCTGGGTCTGTCGCGAGCTTGTGGGCCCCTACGCGGCCGGTAAGCCCCTGGCGCAAATGTCCCCCGGCCGCGGGGCGGCCTCCTCCTTTATTTTGCCCAGGAGCTTACCGGCCGCGTAGGGGCTCGGCTTGCGGCGTGCAGGCGGAAGCCAGGCTTTTCTTGCGGTGGTCGGTGGGTCGGGCGCTGGGGCCCCTTGCCCTTGGAGGCGAACTAAAGGAGGAGGCCGCGACGCGGCCGGGGGACATTCGCCGGAAAGGGCAAGGGGCCCCAGCGCCCGACCCACCGACCACCGCGCCGAAAAAGATCCAAAGCGCACTTCCGCTTCTGCTTGCCCCGCATATGGGCGAAGAACCAAGAAAAACCCCGCCGCAGCGGGGTTTTTCATCGATCAGGCCTGGATGTTCAAACCTTGCCGCCGGACCGCTTGCCGGTGCGGTAGATCAGCCAGCCCACCAGGAACAGCACGGCCAGGCCGATCCACTGCGCGCCCGGCAGGTGGAACGGCAGCGCCAGTACATCGGCGCGGCTGCTGATCACGATCGGCACGGCGATGGCGATGCCCATCAGCGCCTCGCCGGTGATCAGGCCGGCGGCGAACAGCACGCCCGGCTTGTGCACGCGGTCGCGGCCTTCTTCATCGTCGGCACGCACCTTGTGGAAGCGCTCGACCAGGTAGGAAATCAGGCCACCGAGGAAGATCGGCACCATCAGTTCCAGCGGCAGGTAGATACCGATCGCCGCGGCCAGCACCGGCACGCGGAAGCGTGCGTTGCGCGACTTCAGCCAGCTGTCGAAAGCGATGATCGCCGCGCCCACGACCGCGCCGATGCCAATGAAGGTCCACGGCAGCTCACCACCGAACAGGCCCTTGGCCACCGAGGCCATCAGGTTGGCCTGCGGCGCCGCCAGGGCGTTGGGGTGCAGGTCGCTCTTGACGCCGATGCCGTAGGCGGTGGCCAGCAGGTTCAACACCGGGGCCATGATCAGCGCGCACGAGAACGCGCCGATGCCGAGCATCAGCTGCTGCTTCCACGGCGTGGCGCCGACGATGTAACCGGCCTTGAGGTCCTGCAGGTTGTCACCGCCCACCGCCGCCGCGCAGCACACCACCGCGCCGATCATGATCGCGGCCACCGCACCCAGCGGCGCCCCGCCGACGCCGACCGGCTTGAGGCCATCGGCGCCGAGCAGCACCACCAGCACCGCCGAGGCGAACAGGATGGTGGAAATGGTGATGCCCGAAACCGGGTTGTTGGACGAGCCGATCAGGCCGGCCAGGTAGGCCGACACCGAAACGAACAGGAAGCCGGCGACGATCATGATGAGGGTCATCGGGATCGACACGTGCCACTGGCCGACGATGGCCTGGTACAGGGCCAGCAGCGGCAGGGTGAACACCACCAGTGCCACCAGCATCCACTTCATCGGCAGGTCGCGCTCGGTGTGCGCCAGCGCCGGGCCACCGCTCTTGCGGGCAGCGGCAAAGCCACTCTTGACGCCACTGAGCAGCGACTTGCGCAGCGAAATCAACGTCCATACGCCGCCGATCAGCATCGCGCCCACGCCCAGGTAGCGCATCTTCGCGCCCCAGATGGCGAAGGCCGCTTCGGTGGAACTGGCCGTGGCGATCGAGGCGGCCAGGCCCGGATCGGCGTTCATGAAGAATGCCTGATACAGCGGAATGGCGATGTGCCAGGTCAGGATCGAACCGGACACCACCACGATGCCGACATTCAGGCCGACGATGTAGCCCACGCCCAGCAGCGCCGGGGACAGGTTGGTGCCGATGAAGGCGGTGATCTTGGAGCTGCCGACGTAGGCCGAGGTGGCCCATGCATCGGGGATCAGGCGCAGGCCGCTTTCGGCAGCCAGCTTCACGAACGCACCGATCACCGCCGACACGGCCAGGATCTTCAGGCCCGGACCGGGGTTCTCACCGGCCTTGAGCACTTCGGCGGCGGCCTTGCCTTCGGGGAAGGGCAGCGGATCTTCCACGATCATCGAGCGCCGCAACGGCACCGAGAACAGCACGCCCAGCAGGCCACCGAGACCGGCGATGCCCAGCACCCACCAGTACTTGAAGTCCGGCCAGTACCCCATGATCACCAGCGCGGGGATGGTGAAGATGACGCCGGCGGCGATCGACGAGCCGGCCGAGGCGCCGGTCTGGACGATGTTGTTTTCAAGAATGGTGCCACCGCCCAGCAGGCGCAGCACGCCCATGGAAATCACCGCGGCGGGAATGGCGGTGGCGATGGTCAGGCCTGCGAACAGACCGAGGTAGGCGTTGGCGGCCGACAGAATCACCGCCAGCACGATGGCAAGCACCACCGCACGGAAAGTGAGCTGGCGTGGCGCAGCGTCGTTGTTCATGGATGCCCCTGATGGCAAAAAATCTGGTCCACGCTAGCGTTCATGTCCGGGCAAGTCCAGCGGGTAGTGCCGGCCGCGGGCCGCAACCACGCACGCCGGGACGAAGCCCGCTGCTGGCTGCCGCGCGCGGGCCCCGGTCCCTCCGGCGTGCCAACGGCCCGGATCGGCAAACCGGGCGCGTCGCGGGCATCGCCGCATTGTTATGTTATATCCTGTCACGCCACCGACCGGAGCGCCCGTGGCCCCCGCCTCTCCCCGCCTGACCTCCATCGACCAGTTGCGCGGCACGGTGATCGTGCTGATGCTGCTCGACCACGTGCGCGAAACCTTTTATCTGCACGCGCAGGTGGGCGACCCGATGGCGGTGGACACGGTTGAACCGGCGCTGTTCGTCAGCCGCCTGCTGGCCCACCTGTGCGCGCCGGTGTTCGTGCTGCTCACCGGTCTGTCGGCCTGGCTGTATGGCAGCGGCCAGGCGCAGGGCAAGCGCGCGGCGGCAGCGTTCCTGCTCAAGCGCGGGCTGTTCCTGGTGGCCTTGGAGGTGCTGGTGGTCAATGCGGCCTGGACCCTGCAGTTCCCGCCGAGCGTGATCTACCTGCAGGTGATCTGGGCGATCGGGCTGAGCATGATCGCCCTGGCCGGGCTGCTCTGGCTGCCGCGCAGCGGGCTGGTCGCCCTGGCGCTGGTACTGATTGCCGGGCACAACCTGCTGGATGGCGTGCACGTGGAGGGCAACGGCCCGCTGGCGCTGCTGTGGAAGGTGCTGCACCAGCGCGATTGGATCACGGTGGGCGAACACCTGCGCCTGCGCACCTCCTACCCGGTGCTGCCGTGGATCGGGGTGATCGCGTTGGGCTATGCACTGGGTCCGTGGTTCACGCGCGGCGGCGATGCGCAACTGCGCCAGCAGCGGCTGGTGTGGGCCGGTGCCGGGGCATTGCTGGGCTTTGCGGTGCTGCGTGGGTTGAACGTCTACGGCGATGCGCCGTGGCAGGCACTGGGCAGCGCCGGGCAGACGCTGATGAGCATCGTCAATGTCACCAAGTACCCGCCGTCGCTGCTGTTCCTGCTGCTCACCCTTGGCATCGGGCTGCTGGTGCTGCGGTTGTACGAGCGCCCGGCGCTGGCAAGGGCACTGGCCCCGTTGGCCAACATCGGCGCGGCGCCGATGTTTTTCTATCTGCTGCACCTGTATGTGCTGAAGCTGCTGTATGTGCTGGCCGAACGCACTTGGGGCAGCACGCACGGGGCGTACTTCGGGGTGGACCATGTGGCCACGCTGTGGGCGATCACCGCCGCGCTGGCGGTGGCGCTGTACTGGCCCACCCGGGCATTCGCGCGACTGAAGGCGCGGCGGCGGGATGTGGCGTGGTTGCGGTACCTGTAGATCGGCGTGCAGCCGGGCATGGCCCGGCGCTACCGGCAGCGGCCACAGCCGGCACGGCCGACCGCCGGCCCCGGGCCTATACTCGCTCCCCCGCTGTCTGCCCCTTCCGCCCTGATGACCGCAGCCGCCCTGCCCGCTTCCGCCGCCACCGCCTCCGACGACTTCCTTGGCCACCCCAAGGGCGTGTATGTCTGCTTCTTCACCGAGATGTGGGAGCGGTTCTCCTTCTACGGCATGAAGGCGCTGCTGCTGCTGTACCTCACCAAGTACCACCTGTTCGGCGACAAGGCCGGGCTGGACCTGCTGGGGGCCTACGGCGGGCTGGTGTACTGCATCCCGGTGTTCGGCGGGCTGCTGGCCGACCGCTGGCTGGGCATGCGCAAGGCGGTGGTGTTCGGCGGCGTGCTGCTGGTGCTGGGCCACCTGGGCATGGCCTTCGAAGGCCACGCAGCCACCCGCATCGACGGCCAGGTGGTGCGCGATGACGCCGCGCTGGGCATCACCTACCTGTCGCTGGCGCTGATCATCATGGGCGTGGGCTTCCTCAAGCCCAACATCTCCACCATCGTCGGCAAGCTGTACCCGGAAAACGACCCGCGCCGCGACTCGGGCTTTTCACTGTTCTACGCCGGCATCAACCTGGGCGCCCTGTTCGCCTCGCTGGTGTGCGGCTTCCTTGGCGAAGCCTACGGTTGGAAGTACGGCTTTGGCGCGGCCGGGATCGGCATGGTGGTCGGCCTGGGCATGTTCCTGTGGGGCCAGAAGTACCTGCAGGGCCATGCCGAACCCACCGATGTGCCGGCGCTGCGCCAGCGCGTGCTGGGCATCCGCCGCGAGTGGCTGATCTATGCGCTGGCCGTGGTCGGGGTGATTCCGGTGGCCGCGCTGATGTGGGCCGCAGCCAATGGCGCGTTCGCGCTGGGCGGTGAAATCAGCCTGGCACTGATGCTGATGATCGTGGTGCTTGGCGGGGTGCTGCTGTGGTTTGCCTGGTTCACCGGCACCCGCTGCACACCGGTACAGCGCCAGCAGATGATTGCGTTGATGGCGCTGATCTTCATGGCGCTGGTGTTCTTCACCCTGTACGAGCAGACCTACGGTTCGTGGGTGACCTTTACCGACCGGCTGCTGACCAAGGACCTGGTGCCGTCGCTGGTGATCCAGGGCGGCACGCCGCTGCCGTGGTCGATCGCCTCGCTGCTGCTGGCCCCGCTGGGCTTCGTGGTGGCCGCGCGGCTGTCCGAGCGCAACCCCGGTTCGAGCGCCCCGCGCACCCTGTTCGTGGGCATCGTGGCGCTGATGCTGGTGATGCTGATCCGCGACTGCCTGGTGATCCCGCAGACCGCCGGTTCGCTGACCTACCTGGGCGGGCTGTTCCTGGTGGTGCTGGCACCGCTGTTCGCCACGCTGTGGGCGTGGCTGGACCGCCGCCGCCTGGACCCGTCCAAGCCGCTGAAGTCCTCGTTCGGACTGATCTTCGCCGCGCTCTCCTTCGTGCCGCTGGCCCTGGCCGCGCAGCAGGTGGGTGCGACCGGGCAGATGGCCAGCGTGTGGTGGCTGGTGCTGGCCTACCTGATCCTGGAAATCGGCGAGATGTGCCTGTCGCCGGTGGGTCTGTCGGCGGTGACCCAGCTGGCGGCGCCGCGCGTGGTCAGCCTGATGATGGGCACCTGGTTCCTGGCCACCGCATTTTCTGAAACGCTGGCCGCGCTGTTCGGCAAGCTGGCCGCCATCGAGGTGCCGGAAGGCGAAACGATGAACATCGCCAGTGCCGCGGCCAGCTACGAGCATCTGTTCTGGCTGCTGATGTGGATCGGGTTGGGCTGCGCGGCGGTGGCGCTGGCGTGCTCGCCGCTGCTGAAGAAGATGATGCACGGGGTGAAGTAACCCGGTTGATGCCCCACCAACAACAACGGCACCTCGCGGTGCCGTTGTTGTTTTCAGCCTCGCGCTGCGATCAGGGCTGCGCCGGCTTGCCGGCCGCAGCGGTTTCCCCACCCAGATGGCGGGACAGGAACGCCAGCAGCTTGCTGTAATACTCACGGCGATGCGGGTCGGTGTAGAAGCCGTGACCTTCGGTGGAGTAGTACAGCGACTCCACCGGCACGCCGGCCTTGTTCAAGGCCGCTTCCATGCGCTTGGTGTGCTGGATCGGGGCACGCTGGTCTTCGCCGCCGGCGGCCAGGAACACCGGCACCTTGATCTGCGCGGCCAGGTTGACCGGTGACATCGGCCCCAGCTTCTGCGGATCGCCCAGCCATTGCTTGAGGTAGGTTTCGCCCGAACCCCGGCTCTGGATATCGCCATTGGTGAACATCATCGGCAGGTCGTACACGCCTACGTAGCCGGCCGCGCACTTGTACAGCGACGGTTCCTTGGCCGCGCCCATCAGCGCGGCGTAGCCCCCGTAACTGGCGCCGTAGATACAGATGCGCGCGGGATCGGCGTGGCCCTGGGCGATGGCCCAGCGGGTGGCGTCGGTGAGGTCGTCCTGCATGGCCCCGCCCCACTGGCGCGCGCCGGCCGAGCGGTAAGCGCGCCCGAAGTTGCCCGAACCACGGAAGTTGAGCTGCAGCACGGCGTAACCGGCTGCGGCCAGCAACTGCGGTTCGATGTCGTAGCTGCCGTCGTCGAAGACGCCGAACGGGCCGCCGTGCGGCAGCACCACCATCGGCAGCTTGGTGCCGGCCTTGCCCGCAGGCACGGTGAGGAACCCGTTGAGTTCCAGCCCGTCGCGCGCCTTCAATGCCACCGGCGTCACCTTGGCCGAGGTACTGGCATCGACCCAGCTGCTGCGGCTGATCAGGTGCTCGGCCTTCTTGGTGTCGGTATTGAAGATGTAGAAGTCGCCGGGATTCTGCCCCGACCAGGCTTCAATCAACAACTGCTTGCCGTCGCGGGTGCTGGAGGTGATGTAGATGGCATCGCCACCGAACGCCGCTTCCAGGCTGCGATACAGCCGCGCGTCGGCCGAGGCTTCATCGAAGAAACGGGTACGCGGCTTGTCGCCCAGGTACAACGCACCCACTGGAATCGACGTACCAGGACGGCGGATGATCCGGCTCGGGTCCACCTGTGAGTCGCGCAGCAGCGCCGTGCGCTTGCCGCTGGCCGGGTCCCACGACAGGATCACGTCCGGGCCCTGGTCCTGCTCACTGCTGAAGTAGGCCAGCGTGTTGTCGGCCGAGAAGCCGATGGCCTGTTCGATGCGGTCGTTGACCGCCTCATCGTTGACCAGCTTCCAGGTGTCGCCCACCGCCTCGCGGTAATAGAGCTTGTTGACGTTGTCCGCACCGGCGCCGTGGGCGAACCGGACCTGGCCGGCATTGTCGGTGGTGAAGTCGGCGCGGCGCACCGGCGAGCGCGCGATGGTGACGCGGCGGCCGGACTGCACGTCGAGGCGATCGACGCGGGTGAACGGGTCTTCGGCGAACGGCCAGATCGAGACCAGTACGTTGCGGTCGTCCTGCGGCAGCTCATCGAACATGAAGGCGGCCACGGTTTCGACTTTCTTGGGCTGGATGCGCGTGCCCGGGCCATTGCCTTCCACGCGGTAGCCGACCAGCAGTTCGCCACGGCCGCCATCGGCATTCATGGCGTACAGCTCGCCGGTCAGGCGCGGCTGGTCCAGCGAGCCCATTTTTTCGGCCAGGCCGATCAGGACCCGTTCGCGGTTGACCCAGTCGAACTGGGTGGCATGGTTCTTCGGCGGCGGCACGAAGGAGCCGACGATCTTGCCATCCGAACGGCGCAGGATCGCCAGCGCGGTACGGTCTTCCATCGGCACGGTGGCCGCGTAGTAGTCGCCCTCCGGCGAAATCTTGATATCGGTGAACTGGTCGCGCTTCAGATAGCGCTCCAGATCCACTGCGGTGGCCTGTCCGGCCAGCATCCCCATGGCGATCAACGCCACCCCTTTCAACGTGCGCATCCTTCTCCCCTGTACATCCGGACACCCTGTCCGGGTGGCCGATTCTAGGCGCAAGGTGGCCGCTGGAACCAGTGGCGCATGCGACAGCAGGAAAGGTTCCTGCTCTGCGTTGTGGTGGCGTCTTCGTTTTGGACTGCCGCAAGCGTGAGGGCCCCGTAGCGACCGGCGGGCCCCTGCGCAAATGTCCCCCGGCCGATGCCTGCGGCGACGACCGCCTCCTTTACTTTGCCAGGAGCCCGCCGGCCGCTACGGGGCTCGGCTGCGGTATGCGCACAGTAACGCGGGCAACGCTGTGGGACGCCGATGGGCCCAGCGCTGGGACCGCGTTGCTCTTGCCGGCGAATGTCCCCCGGCGTCGGCCTGCGGCCGCCCCCTCCTCCCTTACTTCGCGCGCAAGGGCAACGCGGTCCCAGCGCTCGACCCACCGGCTGTCGCGCCCCAAGAAATGAGCGTGCGCTTCGTGCTTGCCACGCGAAGGGAAGAAGACGCAAAAAAAATGGCACCGCAAGCGGTGCCACTCCAGGCATGCACCGAGGAGAGAGTTCAGTGCATGCCGCGGAACGCGAGGGTCAAGGCCAGGATCGACAGGATCACCGCGATGGTGCCGTCCAGAATCCGCCAGGTCCTGGGCTGGGTGAACAGCGGGGCCAGCAGGCGCGCCCCCAGGCCCTGGGCGGTCAGCCACAGGCAGCTGGCGGTGAACACGCCGGCGGCGAAGGCCATGCGTGCATTGCCAAAATTCTCGGCAATGCCGCCTATGACCATCATGTCCAGCCAGAAGTGCGGGTTGATCAGTGAAAACCCGACCGCCGAGATCAGCACCGCGCGGCGCGACGTACTGTCACCGTCTTCCACATGCATGCCGCCGCCACCGGCCAGCGCGCGCCGCGCCGACTGCCAGGCATACCAGGCCAGGAAGGCCACGCCGCCCCACAGCACCACGGTGGTCAGCCACGGCAGCGCCTGGGTCAGCGTGCGCAGGCCGGCCACGCTGGCGAAAATGAAGATGCCATCAATGGCCGCACAGGTGGCCACCACCGGCACGATGTGCTTGCGCAGGATGCCCTGGCGCAGGATGAAGGCGCTCTGCGCACCGACCACCGCAAACAGCCCGATGCCGGTGGCCGCGCCACTGAGCCACGCGGCCAGCCCGGGGCCGCCGGAGAGAATAGTGGAGAACATGGGATACCGCCTTGTATTGCTTTGGGGGCGGTGCCTCGCCAAGGCTTACAGCACCGGATGGCGCATATTGTCGCGCCGCAACATGAAAAAGTAGAGCTAAACTTGCTTAACCATCTTTAGCAGGGCTTAAGACCATGCGGATCGATCATGCCCAGCTCCGGGCGCTGGCCGCCGTCGTGCGCGAAGGCAGCTTCGAGCGGGCCGCACAATCGCTCAACGTCACCGCCTCGGCGGTATCGCAACGGATCAAGGCGCTCGAAGACCGGATCGGGCGGCTGCTGGTGAAGCGCTCCTCGCCGGCCGTGGCCACCCCCGAAGGCCAGGTACTGGTGCAGCTGGCCGAACAGACCGCGTTGCTGGAGCACGATGCCCTGCACCGCATGGGGATCGCCGATGAGGACCTGCCGCATGCCAGCATCCCGGTGGCGGTGAACCACGACAGCCTGGAAACCTGGTTCCCGGAGGCGGCGCTGAACTTCGCCCGGCAGACCGGCACCACCCTGGACCTGCGCTCGGAAGACCAGGACCACACCGTGGCACTGCTGCGCCAGGGCGCGGTGCTGGGCGCGGTGACCACCCTGGACGAGCCGGTGCAGGGCTGCCAGATCCATGCGCTGGGCAGCATCCGCTACGCAGCCACCTGCACGCCGGAATTCCAGGAAAAGCACTTCGCCAAGGGCGTCAATGCGCAGTCATTGGCCCAGGCGCCGGTGCTGGTGTTCAACCGCAAGGACGACATGCAGGCGCGCTTTGCGCGGCGTTTGGCCGGCGAAGACCTGCCGCTGACGGCACCGACGTGGTGGATTCCGTCCACGCGTGCGTTTGTGCAGGCCAACCTGGGTGGGCTGGGATGGACCATGAACCCGCTGCCGCTGGTCAAGCGCCACCTGGAGGCCGGCCGGCTGGTCTACATGAAGCAGCGCGCCTGGGAAGACGTGCCGCTGTACTGGCAGCACTGGAAGGGCGACGTGCAGACCATGGCCCTGCTGACCCGGGCGGTACTGGCCGCGTCGGCGACGCTGGTGCGCAGGAAGCGCTGATGGCGGCTGGCCGCCGCGGGCCGATGCCGGGGCCAGGCGCACCGGGTGCACACGGTGCCGATGCGGCTGATTGCCACGCCGGGCATCGCGTTGAAGACGCGCCCTGCGCGCCCGGGGCTGGCACTGGCGGCGTTGGCCTACCGGTGCAGGCACTTCATTGCGGCGTACGTCCCGCTGGGCAGTGCTTGAAACCGCGCGCGCCTCAGCGCGCGCCCTCGCCCACCCGGCCATCCACGATGTGCAGCCTGGCGCGCACGATGGTGGCGTCGGCGCCCTTGCGCTCGGGGGTGATGTTCAGGCCGAACACCGCGTCCAGATCGATGGGACGCAGCGCGAAATCGGTGATTTCCTTCGGGGTGATCGGCCAGCTGAAGCGCACCGACTGGCCCGGCGCCAGCGTCTGCAGGTCCTTGAGCATCAGCCCGTCGACGGGATTGCGGCGCAGCTGCTTTTCCTTGCCCGAATGCCGATCGACCAGGCGCACGGCCGGGCCCCGCTTGCGCAGGAAAGCCACCGGCAACGCGACGTCGCTGCGGCCGGTATTGCGCAGTTCCAGTTCGACCCGGACATCTTCGCCGAGGAAACGGCATTGGGCATCGTCGATGCAGCGGGCGTGGAGTTCGATCATGAGGACAGGCTCTGGGTTCTGGGCAGACGTGGGTGGCACGGCAAACAGGGCAAGCAGGGGGATCAGGAAACGGTACATGTTATCTCCCGGCCAAGGTCGCGGCTGAGTAGTTCCTGCACCTCGCGGCCAATGTTCCAGGCATGCCTGGGATGGGTGCGGGTGCCGTGGTAGGTGGACATGATGGTGGCCTGCGCATCGGTACTGTCGCGGTACGCCAGTGCTTCCACGGTGGCCGGGTCGAAGCTGCCATCGGGGCGGGCGTAGCGCACCGTGTCCGGTGCGTCGTCTTCGTTTTCAGAGTACTCGTCGGGCAGGCCCAGGCAATGGGCGAACTCGTGTGCGTAGGTCCACCCGTCGGTGGTGGTGGCCACATAGACCGTGGGCGGATCGACCATCTCGCGATCGTAGTCCTTGTGCAGCAGCAGCGTGTAATCCTGCCCGGCATCCACCCAATGGATCTCGTAACGGATCGGGAAGGTACGCGTGCCGCACGGCGGGTCGTTCACCGCCAGGGTGAACTTGCCGTTCCAGTGGCTGGCCACGCCTTCCATCATGCGCAGTTTGGCGGTGGTGACATCGCCGGGGGTGACCCCGGCCAGCGCGGTGACCCGCACCTTGATCGACACCACCACATCGCCGCCGGTCTTGGCCGGTACGGCGATGTGGTAGGACACCGGGAACGGACCTTCGTACTTGGCGCCCTCCGGGTTGAGGGTTTCAAAGTAACGGCCGTCGGCGTCCACCGCGATCTGCGCCTGGTGGTCGCGCACCCAGCAGTGCGGCGGCGGCGGGGTCTGGGAGGGCGGCGATGCCAGGGCATCAGGCTTCTTCAGCAACGCCCCGGCGATGGCCACGGCCGCGCCGATCACCGCGGCGGCCTTGCCTGTCCCCCCACTGCTGCGCTTGGCGCCGGCACCGCCGGTATCCACGCTGACCATCGCCTGCTGGCCAGCCAGCAACATGCAACCGCAGCTGGCCTTGTCGCCGTGGCGCGCCACCGGGTTGCCGTCGATGACGAGGGTGGGGTCGCCGCTGGCGATGACGCCAGGGCCGTGCACCTTGCACAGCACCGCGTCGTTGACCCGGGCCACTGCGCGTCCATCGATATCCGTGAAAGGCGAACCGGCAATCACCGTACCGCCCATATGCAGGTGGTCACCGACCACGACCAGCATCCTTGCCATTGCCTTCCTAATCTATTGCGTGACGTATTCAGCACGGCCAGTTTAACCCCACCCTGGCCCGGACGACGCCCCCGCCGGATGCTGCGTTGCACCAAATCCGTACCAAAAAGGGATAAAATCGACCCCGGGAGGCCACGTCGAGCCCGCCTTCACAGGCCCGCGCGCCAACGTCGGCATCCTCCCCATATCTCCCCCTTTTGAGATTCCCATGAAAAAACTAGCGAAGGTCGTCCTCGGCCTGCTCGTACTGCTGCTATTGGCAGCGGCCGTGTTCCTGTACTGGCCGCTGCACCAGCGCTCGGTTCCGGCGGCCGGCAATGACAAGCCGGTCGACGTCGTGCTGGTCGGTGGCGGCATCATGAGCATCACCCTGGCCACGTTCCTGCAGGAACTGCAGCCAGACTGGAACATCCAGTTGTACGAGCGCCTGGACGGCGTGGCACTGGAAAGTTCCGATGGCTGGAACAACGCCGGCACCGGGCATTCGGCCTTCGCCGAGCTGAACTACACCCCGGAGCTGCCGGACGGCAGCATCGAGACCAAGCGTGCGGTCGGCATCGCCGAGCAGTTCGAGATCGCGCGGCAGTTCTGGTCGCACCAGGTCCGCGAAGGCCGTCTCAGCCAGCCCTCCGATTTCATCAACCCCACGCCGCACATGAGCTTTGTGTGGGGCGATGACAACATCGCCTACCTGCACAAGCGCCAGCAGGCGCTGGTCAAGAACCCGCTGTTCTACGGCATGCAGTACTCCGAGGACGCCGCGCAGATCCAGCAGTGGGCACCGTTGCTGATGGAGGGCCGCGACCCGAAGCAGAAGGTGGCCGCCACCTGGATGCCGCTGGGCACCGACGTCAACTTCGGTGTGATCACCCGCCAGCTGACCGCCGGCCTGCAGCGCAGCCCGAACTTCCAGCTGCACCTGCAGCATGAAGTAGGCGCGCTGCGCCAGAACGAGGACAAGACCTGGAATGTGACGGTCAAGGATCTGCAGTCCGGCAATGAGTCCACGATCAAGTCGCGGTTTGTGTTCATCGGTGCCGGTGGCGCCGCCCTGAAGCTGCTGCAGCTGTCGGGCATTCCCGAATCGAAGAACTACGCCGGCTTCCCGGTGGGCGGCCAGTTCCTGGCCTTCCAGAACCCGGCCATCGCCGGGCGCCACTCGGTGAAGGCCTACGGCATGGCCGAAACCGGCTCGCCGCCGATGTCGGTGCCGCACCTGGATGCCCGCAAGCTGGATGGCAAGCCGGTGGTGCTGTTCGGACCCTTCGCGCTGTACAGCACCAAGTTCCTCAAGCACGGTTCCTGGTTTGACCTGTATTCGTCGGTGAACCACAACAACGTGGTGGGCATGCTCGATGTGGGCATGGAGAACCTGGACCTGGTGAAGTACCTGATGGGCCAGGCGCGCCTGAACGATGCCGATCGCCAGGCTGAACTGGTGAAGTACTTCCCCAATGCCAAGCGCGAAGACTGGAAACTGGTCACTGCCGGCCAGCGCGTGCAGATCATCAAGCGCGACCCGGAGAAGGGTCCGGTGCTGCAGTTCGGCACCGAGATCGTGACCGACCAGGACCACACTCTGGCCGCACTGCTGGGCGCATCGCCCGGCGCTTCGACGTCGCCGCCGATCATGCTGGACCTGCTCAAGAAGGCGTTCCCGCAGCAGATGGCGGCCGGCTGGGAAGCACAGTTGAAGACGATCGTGCCGTCCTACGGGCGCAAGCTCAACGACAGCCCGGCGCTGACCAACCAGATCCGCCGCCAGACCAGCGATACCTTGAAGCTGCCCTACCTGGACGTGCCGGTGGACACCTCCCCGGCCGTGATGCTGACCCCGCCGCCGGCCAACGCGCCGGCGCAGAAGAAGCGCAACGCCAACGAAGAACTGCAGGCGCTGTAAGCCTGCCACGGGCGTGAATCCGATCCGGCCCCCTCGTGGGCCGGATTTTTTTTGCTCTTCTCTCATCGGCGTGGCAAGCACGAAGCGCGCTCTGAACCCTGCCTGGCGCGGCGGCCGGTGGGTCGGGCGCTGGGCCGCGATGCCCTTGCCGGCGAATGTCCCCCGGCGTCGGCCTGCGGCCGCCCCCTCCTCCTTTACTTCGCCCGCAAGGGCATCGCGGCCCACGTGTCCAGACCACGGGGGCCACAGAAACGCCCGGTTTTCCGAGCACGTACCGCACGCCCAGCGCCGTAGCGACCGGCAGGCTCCTGGGCAAAGTAAAGGAGGAGGCCGTCGCCGCAGGCGGCGGCCGGGGGACATTTGCCAAGAGGCCTGCCGGTCGCTACGGCGCCATCACGCTCGCGGCAGGCCCAAGCGAAGACATGACCAGATCCTGGACTGTCGCACCACACGCCTACCGCCGAGCGCAGTCAGCTACGGCCCTTGGAATGAGGCGCTCCCCCTCCATTGGGAGAAGAACCCTTTTTGCAGTCGCCGATGGCCGGCATTGCTTGGCCGTTCGCTTTGCGGATCGCCAGAGCGATCCCTGGAAGGCCCGCCCCACGGATGGCCCGAGCGCTGGCAGCGGCCGCTCCCCGAACGCCTGCACGCGGTGGGGTTCGGGCCGTTGATGGGCATGCCCTTGGCCGGAGATCGTTGGCCGTTGCAGTGATGCCGAGGCCCGCGACGAACCAGGCCAGGGTTCGTCGCGCCGATCGGCGCTCTGTGCCGTCGGCTGGGCACCGGCCCAACCTGGCCGGCGCCTTGCGTACGTGCGCCCGGCCGCATTCAGGAATTGTAAAGCGAATGAGAACGCTTTACATTTACACACCCCTGCGCTGCCGGCGCGGGCCTGGGCGGCCTCAATGGACTGCCGCCTGGCCCTGCTGCATCACCCACGGCCGTAACGGCGCCACCCGCTGGCACCCACCCCAGAAGGACCTGACGCCCGGCGTCTACCGCGCCCGGCGTACTGTGCCTGCCGCCTTGTTGTTTCCCCCTCCGAGACCGATTCGAGACCTGCGCATGTCCTTCCGTGACCTTTCGCCCCGCCCCCACCGCCGCGCCCCGTTGAGCCTGGCCCTGCTCTCGGCGCTGTCGCTGGCCTCGCCGCTGGCGCTGGCCGGCACCGGCACCGCCGCCGATGCCGATGCCGATGCCGCCAGCAGCGCCGACGCCAAGACCCTCGACAAGGTCAGCGTGGTCGGCGATCGCGCCGCGCCGTCCAGCACCACGCGCCTGCCCATCAGCCTGCAGGAAACCCCGCAGTCGTCCAGCGTGATCGGCCTGCAGCGGCTGCAGGACGAATCGCTGTTCAGCCTCAACGACGTGATGCGCAACGTCACCGGCGTCAGCGTGTCCTTCTATGACACCCAGCGTCCGCTGTACTACGCGCGCGGCTTTGCCATCACCGATTTCCAGGTGGATGGCATTCCCACCTACAGCGGCTCGACCAACCAGGAATACGACACCGCCTTCTACGACAGCGTGGAAGTGATCCGCGGTGCCAACGGCCTGCTCAGCGGCGCCGGCGTGCCCTCGGCCACGGTCAACCTGCTGCGCAAACGGCCGGGCAAGGCGTTCGATGCGTCCTTCTCGGTCAGCGCCGGCAGCTGGGACTACCGCCGCATGGAAGCGGACGTGACCGCGCCGCTGACCACCGACGGCCGCTTCCGCAGCCGCGTGGCGGCCGCCTACACCGATCGTGATTTCTATTACGACCGCTACAAGGAGAACAAGATGGCCGGCATGGCCGTGCTCGAAGGTGACCTCACCGACAGCACCACCGTGACCGTGGGTTACCAGACCCAGGACAACAACCCCGTCGGCTCGACCTGGGGCACCGTGCCGTTCTTCGACAGCCAGGGCAACTTCGCGCACCTGCCGCGCTCGACCAACGTGGCGCCGAAGTGGAGCTACTGGCAGCGCGAAACCAGCACCGTGTTCGCCAACCTGGAGCAGCGCTTCAGTGACAACTGGCTGCTCAAGGTCAATACCGCCTACACCCGCGGCAACGTGCAGAACGTGCGTCTGTACGGCACCGGCAACCCCGATCCGGCCACTGGCGCGGGCATCTACCTGCGCACCGCCGCTGGCGATTCCGAAGACACCCGGCGCAACGTGGATGCCTACCTCAGCGGCACCTTCGAACTGTTCGGGCGCGAGCATGATGTGACCGTGGGCGGCCAGTGGTCCGCCCTGGAGAGCACCACCCACACGCTGACGCTGAACTACCCGCGCGACTGGGCCACCTGTGGCCGTGAGCGCTGCTACTACATTCCCGACATCCGTTCGTGGGACGGTGATATCTCCGAAGTGACCTACACCCGTACCGGCGCACGCCGCGTGGCCAAGACCACCCAGAGCGGCGTGTACCTGGCCACCCGCCTGCGCCTGGCCGACCCGCTGTCGCTGATCGCCGGCGCGCGCTTGAGCCGCTGGGAGACGCTGACCCGTGCCTACAATGTGGCCGGCACCTACACCGCCACCAGCGGCGCCTACAAGGTCACCGATGAAGTGACCCCGTACGTGGGCCTGGTGTATGACATCACCCCGCAGTTCTCGGTCTACGGCAGCTACACCGAAATCTTCAACCCGCAGAACTACAAGGACCGGAACGAAAACCTGCTGGCACCAGTGCAGGGCTCCAACCTGGAGGCCGGCATCAAGAGCCAGTGGTTCGACGGCCGCCTGACCGCCAACGCGGCGGTGTTCGAGGCCAAGCAGGACAACTACGCGATGCGCGACATGAGCGTGCCGGACGGCTCGCTCAGCGATGGCAGCTCGGCCTACATCGGGGTGAACGGCACCAAGGCACGTGGCTGGGAAATGGATATCAACGGCGAAATCCTGCCGGGCTGGACGGTCAATGCCGGCTTCACCCACGTCAAGGTGACCCGCGCGGCCACCGACCAGCTGTACGCCAACCCCGCCGAAGACCTGCTGCAGCTCAACACGCAGGTGCAGCTGCGTGGTGCGCTGTCGCGCCTGAGCGTGGGTGGCGGCGTGCAGTGGCAGAGCAAGGTGCAGGGCTACAACATCCCCTACCCGCTCGGCGGCACGGTCACGGTGAACCAGCCGGCGTATGCGCTGGTGCAGTTCAACGCCAACTACCGCCTCAGCGACAACTGGACGGCCACCTTGAGCGTGCGCAATGCGCTGGACAAGACCTACTGGGCCAACCTGGACTACAACAACTACGGCGAGCCGCGGTTCGTGGCGGCCAGCCTGCGCTGGACGTTCTGAGGCCGCGTAGATCCACGCCCTGCGTGGCGGCCTTCCACGGATCCTGAAACCTGAATAGGCCCGCCCCCCCCCGGCGGGCCTTCTTTTTTGCTGCGTTGCGGGTTGCACACCGCTCCGTAATTATGGCGTAATTATCTCAACGTCATCCGGATCTGTGTCGATGAACCCCACCTGGGACACCCTGGCGCGCAGCCGCCAGGCACGACTCGAACGCGCAGCGCCCTGGGCGCGTGGCCGTGATGTCGCCGCGGGCGATGTGATCGACCTGCTGCACGCCCTGCTCGAACCGGGCGACAAGGTCTGCCTGGAGGGCAACAACCAGAAGCAGGCCGACTTCCTCGCCCAGGCCCTGGCCGACCTGGACCCGGCACGGGTGCACGACCTGCATATGGTGCAGTCGGTGCTGTCGCTGCCCGCGCACCTGGATGTGTTCGAGCGCGGCATCGCCTCCAAGCTCGATTTCTCCTTCTCCGGGCCGCAGTCGGTGCGCCTGGCCAATCTGGTCGCTGAAGGGCGCATCCAGATCGGCGCCATCCACACCTACCTGGAACTGTTCGGCCGCTACTTCATCGACCTCACCCCGCAGGTGGCGCTGGTGGCCGCGCAGGCGGCGGACCGGCACGGCAACCTCTACACCGGCCCGAATACCGAAGACACCCCGGTGATCGTCGAAGCCACCGCGTTCGGCGGCGGCATCGTCATCGCCCAGGTGAACGAGATCGTCGATACCCTGCCGCGCGTGGACATCCCCGCCGACTGGGTCAACTTCGTGGTGCAGGCACCGCGCCCGAACCACATCGAACCGCTGTTCACCCGCGACCCGGCACAGATCTCCGAGATCCAGGTGCTGATGGCGATGATGGCCATCAAGGGCATCTACGCCGAGTACGGGGTGAACCGTCTCAATCATGGCATCGGCTTTGACACCGCCGCGATCGAACTGCTGCTGCCCACCTATGCCGAATCGCTGGGGCTCAAGGGCCGGATCTGCCAGCACTGGGCACTCAATCCGCACCCGGCGCTGATTCCGGCCATTGAGTCGGGCTTCGTCAAATCGGTGCATTCGTTCGGCTCGGAACTGGGCATGGAGAAGTACATCGCTGCGCGCGGGGATGTGTTCTTCACCGGCGCCGACGGCTCCATGCGCTCCAACCGCGCCTTTTCGCAGACCGCCGGCCTGTATGCCTGCGACATGTTCATCGGCTCCACCCTGCAGATCGACCTGCAGGGCAACAGCTCCACCGCCACCCGCGACCGCATCGCCGGCTTCGGTGGCGCGCCCAACATGGGCTCGGACGCGCGCGGCCGCCGCCATGCCAGCGATGCCTGGCTCAAGGCCGGCCAGCAGGCCGCGCGACCGGGCGAGATGCCGCGCGGGCGCAAGCTGGTGGTGCAGATGGTGGAAACCTTCCGCGAGCACATGGCACCGGCCTTCGTCGATCGCCTTGACGCGTGGGAGCTGGCCGAGCGTGCAGCCATGCCGCTGCCGCCGGTGATGATCTACGGCGACGACGTCAGCCACGTGCTCACCGAGGAAGGCATCGCCAACCTGCTGCTGTGCCGCACCCCCGAAGAACGCGAGCAGGCCATCCGCGGCGTGGCCGGTTACACCGCCGTGGGCCTGGGCCGTGACCGGGGCATGGTGGAAAACCTGCGCGACCGCGGCGTGATCCAACGCCCGGCCGACCTGGGCATCAACGTGCGCGATGCCAGCCGCGACCTGCTGGCTGCGCGCTCGGTCAAAGACCTGGTGCGCTGGTCCGGCGGTCTGTACGACCCGCCCAAGCGCTTCCGCAACTGGTAAGGGACTGGCATGGAAATCCTCGACTATCGCTTCAACGGCACCACCGCCGTGCGCTTTCCCACCGACGCGGTACTGGTGGGCGTGCTGGCCTCGGGCAACCTGGAAGTGCTGCTGGAACCGGCTGCGCTGGACGGAGCGATGGCGGTTCGCATCGTGACCGCCGCCAAGGGCTTTGGCACCATCTGGGAAGCGGTGATCGGCGACTTCGCGCGGCGCCACCCGCTGCGCGACGTGCAGGTATCCATCAACGATGCCGGCGCCACCCCGGCGGTGGTCAGCCTGCGCCTGGACCAGGCGGTGCAGACCCTGCACGGGGGAGCCCAGCCATGAGCATCGTCCACCGCCACAGCTATTACGAAGCCGATGCGCGCGAGCGCATCGCCGGCCTGCTCGATGCGGGCACGTTCAAGGAGCTGCTGGGCCCGGCCCGGCGCGCGATGAGCCCGCACCTGGCGCAACTGGACCAGCCCGCCGCGTTCGACGACGGCATCGTGGTTGGCGAAGGCCGGCTGCGTGGCAAGCACGTACTGGTGGCCGCACAGCAAGGCCACTTCATGGGCGGCGGAGTGGGCGAAGTGCACGGCGCCAAGCTCACCGGCCTGCTGCGCCGTGCCGCAGAACAGCGGCCGGACGGCGTGCTGCTGCTGCTCGATACCGGTGGTGTGCGGCTGCACGAAGCCAATGCCGGGCTGATCGCCATTTCCGAGATCATGCGCGCCACCCTGGACACGCGTGCCGCCGGGGTGCCGGTGGTTGCCCTGATCGGCAGCGGCAACGGGGCGTTCGGCGGCATGGGCATCGTGGCACGCTGCTGCACCACGGTGATCATGTCTGAAGAGGGGCGTCTGTCGCTGTCCGGCCCGGAAGTGATCGAAACGGTGCGCGGCGTGGAAGAGTTCGACGCGCGCGACCGCGCCCTGGTGTGGCGTGTCACCGGCGGCAAGCACCGCTACCTGATCGACCAGGCCCAGGTACTGGTGCCCGATGCGATCAGCGCCTTCGCCCAGGCCGCGTTCGATGCGCTGGTGCCCGATACCGACAGCACCGACACCGATGTGGCGCTGGCCGCGCTGCAGGCCCGCCATGCCGCGTTGCAGGCACGGGTGCAGGCGTGGGGTGGCTGTCGCGATGGGCTGGACATCTGGGCCCTGCAGGGCATCGCCGATCCGCAGCAGCTGCCGCTGCTGGAGACCGACGCCTTCCTTGCCGCCACCGCCACCCGGAGACTGCCATGAGCATGCCCTTGAACACGCTGCTGGATGCGCTGTTCCCACGCGGGCACGCCGTCGCGGTAAGCGACGCGGTCCTGACCGGCAGCGCCAGCACCGACGCCGGCGAGGTCACCGTGATCGGCACCGCCGACAAGCTTGAGGTCGGCGTGGACCATGCACTCATCCTGGCCGCCGCCGTGCTCGCCAGCACCGCCGCCGATCCACGGCGGCCGATTGTGATGCTGGTCGACACCGCCGGCCAGCGGCTGGCCCGCCGCGATGAATTGCTGGGAATCAACGGTTACTTCGCGCACCTGGCGCAGTGCCTGGACCTGGCGCGGCGTCGCGGTGCACGGCTGGTCACCCTGGTGTACGGCGAATCGGTGAGCGGCGGGTTCCTGTCCTTCGGCCTGATGGCCGACCACATCCACGCCCTGCCCGACGCGCAGGTGCGGGTCATGGACCTGCGCGCAATGGCGCGCGTGACCAAACAGCCTTTGGAAAAGCTGCAGGCGCTCAGCCTGAGCTCCCCGGTCTTCGCGCCCGGCGTGGAGAACTACGTGGCCATGGGCGCCGTGCATGCGGTGTGGGACCACGACCTGGCGCAGGCCCTGCGGGAGGCACTGCGCACGCCGGCCGACGGCGACCGCCGCGCGGTCCTCGGCGCGCAGCGCGGCGGCCGCACCCTGGCCGCGTCGGTCGCTGCGGCGGTGGTGGCCGGCGATGCCTGAGCAGCCTGCCCGCCACACGCTGGTGTGGATGTCCGCGCAGGCCCACTGGCGCGCCGACGTGCCCGCACAGGACCCGCGCC
This sequence comes from Bacillus subtilis subsp. subtilis, assembly GCA_021733645.1. Taxonomy (GTDB): domain Bacteria; phylum Pseudomonadota; class Gammaproteobacteria; order Xanthomonadales; family Xanthomonadaceae; genus Stenotrophomonas. Next base: position 23,106 of record JAHREJ010000047.1, read on the forward strand.
TGGCTACCTGGTTCGCACAGGGCTGGCCAGCGGTGGTGGCGCGGCGCGCCGCCGACGATCCAGATCCGCGCGTGCGCCTCGGCGTGCCGCTGCCGCCGAACGAAGGCAAGCAGCGGCTGGCGTTGCGCGTGCCGCTGCAGGACATCGCGCGACAGCAGCCGCCGCTGTCGTTGCACGCGCTGATCGACCGCCCCGACCGCCTGATCAGCGCCGAGTGGTCCCTGGCGCTGCAGGGACTGGACGCCATCGCACCGGCACGGGTGTTTGGTGCGTTCGCCTGGCAGGCGCTCACCGGGCTGCCCTATGTGCACGCCCAGTCGGACATTGATCTGTTGTGGCGCGTGCACGCGCCCGAAGTGGCCGACCGCCTGGTGCAGCGGCTGCAGGCGTGGGAAGTGCGCGAAGGCCGGCGCGTGGATGGCGAGCTGTGCCTGCCCGGCGGCGCGGCGGTGAACTGGCGCGAGTACGCCGGCAGCGCGCGGCAGGTGCTGGTCAAACGCATCGATGGTGCCATGCTGGCCTCGCGCGACACGTTGTTCGTTGCGGCCGGTGTTGCAGCATGAACGCCCGGGCGCAGGCGCGTCCCCCGGCGGCGGCGCAGGTTGACTGCGCGCGCCTGGGGCGGCTGGCCATCGTCAGCCTGCACGCCGAACTGGCCTGCGCGCCCAAGCCGGGGCTGGTCACGCCGTTCGACTGCGGCAGCCACGCCGACATGGATGCCGGTAGCTTCCTGCGCAGCCTGTTCGCGCTGCGCCACTATTTCCGCAACGTGGCCCAGGCCGGCGCTGACCACGCTCCGTTTGCGGTGCTGCGCGGCCACGGCATCGCTGCCGAAGCGGCGATGCTGCGCGCCACCGGCGGCGTCAATACCCATCGCGGCGCAATCTTCAGCCTGGGCCTGTTGGTGGCTGCGGCGGCCGCCTGCCGGCGCGAACGTGGCGGCATGATTGCCGCCGACGCGGTGTGCGTGGCCGTGCAGCGCTGGGCGCCCGCGCTGGCCGTGGCCCCGCTGGATACCAACAGCCCCGGCCAGCGTGCGCGTGCACAACACGGCATCGCCGGGGTGCGTGAGCAGGCCATCGCCGGCTATCCGCTGCTGCGTGACATCGGTGTGCCCGTGCTGCGGGATGCGCGGGCGGCCGGGCTTCCCCGTGACGCGGCGCTGTGCCACACCTTGATGCACCTGCTGGCCCACGCCGATGACCTCAACCTGCTGCATCGCGGCGGCGCACAGGGGCTGGCGTGGGCACGCGCGCAGGCCGCGCGCTTCATCGCCGATGGTGGTGCCTTCGCCCCGCACTGGCGTACCCGCCTGCAACAGCTCGGCGATGCCTTCGTGGCGCGCCGGCTCAGTCCCGGCGGCAGCGCGGACCTGCTGGCCTGCAGCTGGTTCCTGCTGCAGCAGGAGCGCACATGAGCCTTGCCCTGCTCTGCCCAGGGCAAGGTGCGCAGCATCCGGCGATGTTCGAGCAGGTGCGCGCGCTGCCTGCCGCGCGCGCGGTGCTGCACGCCACCACGGCGGCACTGGGCCGGGAGGTGTTCGCCGCCGCGGCCGCCGAGGATCGCTTCGACAACGCCGTGGCGCAGCCGCTGTTGTGCGCGGCGAGCCTGGCGCACTGGCAGGGCCTGCGCGACCAGCTGCCGCCGCCCGCCCTGGTGGCCGGCTACAGCATCGGTGAACTGGCCGCGCAATCGATCGCAGGCAGTTTCAGCGCAGATACCTGCCTGATGCTGGCCGCCCAGCGCGCGCGCCTGATGGATGCGGCCAGCCCGGCCGAGGCCGGCATGCAGGCGCTGCTGGGCTTGCCCCGCGCCACGGTGCAGGCCCTGTGCGCTGCGCACGGCGCGTATATCGCCATCGCCAACGGGCACGATCATTTCATTCTGGGTGGGCGCCTGAGCGCACTGCGCACGCTGGCCAACGCCGCCGTGCCGCAGGGTGGCGAGGTGCGTGTGCTGCCGGTGCATGTGCCGGCCCACACCCCGCTGCTGGCCCGCGCGGCTGACGGCTTCGCGCAGGTGCTGGCGCAGGCGCCACTGCAGGCACCGCGTCTGCAGGTGTTGGCCGGCATCGATGCGCGCCCGGTGCGCGACCGTGCCGCGCTGGAACACAGCCTGTCGGCGCAACTGGCACAGACCATCGAGTGGGCGCAGCTGCTGCGCCAGTTGTTCGAGCGCGGCGCGCGGGTGTTCCTGCAGCTGGGCCCGGGCACGGCGCTGGCGCGCATGGTGGCCAGCGCCTATCCGTGCTGCGAAGTGCGCGCGGTGGAAGAGTTCCAGCATCTGGATGGCGCGGCGGCGTGGGTACATGCCGCGCTGGGCCGACAGCAATGAACGCAGAAGTTGCCTGTAACACGCCGTAACCCGGGATGGCGGGTTTCCATCCGTGCTGTAGCGAGTCAAGTGTCTGGGAGGGCGCATGAGTCCACAAGTCGCAACGATCATCGGTCTGGTGATCATGTTCATCGTCGCCACCGCCTTGCCGATCAACATGGGTGCGGTCGCGTTTGCATTGGCCTTCATCATCGGCGGCGTCTTCGTTGGCATGGAAGGCAAGGAGGTACTGGGTGGGTTCCCCGGGGATCTGTTCCTGACCCTGGTCGGCATTACCTACCTGTTCTCCATCGCCCAGAAAAACGGCACCATCGACCTGCTGGTGCATTGGGCGGTGCGTGCGGTGCGCGGCCGCATCGTGGCCATTCCGTGGGTGATGTTCGTGGTGACCGCCGTACTCACCGCGTTCGGCGCGCTGGGCCCGGCCGCAGTGGCGATCATCGGCCCGGTAGCGCTGCGCTTTGCCAAGCAATACAGGATCAATCCGCTGCTGATGGGGCTGCTGGTGATCCACGGCGCGCAGGCCGGCGGTTTTTCGCCAATCAGCGTGTACGGCAGCATCACCAATGGCGTGGTGCAGAAGGCGGGGCTGGAAGTGACCGAGATGGCGGTGTTCCTGACCAGCCTGGGGTTCAACGTCATGATGGCCACGATCTGTTTCTTCGCCTTTGGCGGGGTGGCGCTGCTGCGGCGTGGCGCGGTGTCGGTGGGCGCTGGCGCAGGCAACGCCGAGCTGGCCTTGGCCGGCGGTCCGCAGGCGTCGTCGCGGGCGTTTGCGATCGAAGGCCACGGCGCGCTGGTCTCGGCCGGTGGCGGGACGTTGTCCAACGATCCCGATGCGCTGGAGGCGGTGGGGATCACCCGCGAGCGCGTGTTCACCCTGGTGGGCCTGTTGGGCCTGGGCGTGGCCGCGTTGATCTACAACCTCAATGTGGGCCTGGTCTCGATCACCGTCGCGGTGGCGCTGGCGCTGCTGTCACCCAAGAGCCAGAAGGGCGCGGTGGATGGCATCAGCTGGTCCACGGTGCTGTTGATCTGCGGCGTGGTGACCTACATCGGCGTGCTGCAGGAAGCCGGCGCGGTGGACTTCATCGGCAACGGGGTGTCGCAGATCGGGATTCCGCTGCTGGGCGCGCTGCTGGTCTGCTACGTGGGGGGCATCGTGTCCGCGTTCGCCTCTTCGGCGGCGGTGCTGGGCGCCACCATTCCACTGGCGGTGCCGTTCCTGATGCAGGGCCACCTGAGCGCGGCGGGCGTGATCTGCGCGCTGGCGGTGTCGTCCACCATCGTGGATGTCAGCCCGTTCTCGACCAACGGTGCGCTGGTGGTGGCCTCGGCGGCGAAGGAAGAGCGCGAGTCGCTGTTCCGCCAGTTCCTGGTCTACAGCGGCCTGGTGGTGGCCTTCGGTCCGCTGCTGGCCTGGCTGGTGTTCGTGGTGCCGGGCTGGATGTGAGCGGATCGGGAGGGATTACAATTCCGGCATGGCCATAGCCCCTGCCCCGCGACCCACCAGGAAACGCGCCCCCTTGTACGAAGAGGTGGCCGAACACGTGCGCGAGCGGATCTACGATTACCGCTTGCCGCCGGGTGAATGGATCGACGAACCGGCGCTGTGCGAGGCACTGGCGATCAGCCGCACGCCACTGCGCGAGGCGTTGAAGCTGCTGGCCGCCGAAGGCCTGGTGCAGATCGACGCCGGACGCGGCTGCCGGGTGACGCGGCTGACGCTGGAGGACCTGAACCAGTTGTTCCCGGTGATGGCCATGCTGGAGGGCCGCTGCGCGCACGAGGCGGTCAAGCACATTGATGAGGCCGGCGTGCAGCAGCTGGAAGCGCTGCACGCGGCGATGGAGGCCGCCGCCGCGGCGGGCAACATCGCCGAGTACTACCGCAACAACTACCTGATCCACGAGACCGTGCAGCATTACGCCGGCAACCCGTGGCTGATCCGCATCACCCACGACCTGCACCGCATCCTGAAGATGCATCGCGGGCGCCAGCTGCTGGCACCGGGGCGCACCGCGCAATCGCTGGCCGAACACCGCGAACTGATGGAATGCTTCCGCCAGCGCGATGCGGTGGCGGCCGAACGCACCATGGAACGGCATCTGCTCAGTCAGGGCCAGGCGCTGGCGGCCTACGTGACCGCCGGCGGGTTGTTGAACGTACCTGCGCCGTTGCCCACCGAGGGTGGCCGCTGAGGCCACCGCCCGCCACCGCCGGCGGGGCGTACCAACCCTCGATCACCGTGGCGGGCGGGTTTCGCGCAGGGTCCACATCACCGGCAGCACCAGCAGCGCCACCACCGCGATCATGGCCCCGGGCACCGCCGCCCAGCCGGTGTGGCGCACCAGCAGTTCGGCCAGCAATGGCGTGGCGCCACCGAAGAGCGCGGTGGCCATCGTCACCCCCAGCGCCAGGCCACTGAGCCGGCCTTCGCCGGGAAACTGTTCGGCGGTGGCCGGCGCGGCAACCGCGCTGACGCCACCGGCCAGGCAGGCCAGCACCACGGCGGCCACGCCGATCAGCAGCGTGTTACCGCCTGCCATCAGGCTGAACATGCCCAGCGGCAGCAGCGCCGACAGCAGCGTCACGACGATCAGGACCGGGCGCCGCCCCACCCGGTCCGACAGCGCGCCGGCCAGCGGGGTCACCACGATCACCGCCACCGCGGCCACCGTGGACAGCCACAACGCGTCTGCTTCCCCCACCTCGCCCACCGACCCGAGGAACGCTGGCACGTAAGTGATGCCAACGTAGTAGGTGATCGAGCCCAGCGCGGAGATGGCGAACGTGCGCGCCACCGCACCGCGATGGAAGCGCCAGGTGTCGGTGATCGGGGAGCGTGGCACGGTGCCGGCGGCCTGCTGGCGTTCGAACTCGGGGGATTCGTGCATGGTCGAGCGCGCCAGCAGGATTCCCGCGGCCAGCGCGGCACCCACGAAAAACGGAATGCGCCAGCCCCAGCCGTCCAGTTGCGCGGTACTCAGCAGCGCCACGGTCAACGCCGACAGCGCCACCGCCAGCAACGCACCGACCTCGCTGGCCGCCGACGCCAACGAGGTCACCAGCCCGCGCCGGCGGGTGGGCGCGGTTTCCAGCAGGTAGGCCACCACGCCGGTGTACTCGCCGCCTACCGAGAAGGCCATCAGGCAACGCAACAGCAACAGCAGCACCCCGGCGCTGGCGCCAATACTGTCGAAGGTGGGCAGCAACGCGGTGGCCAGCATCGCCACGGTCATCAGCAGCATCGAGGCCAGCAGCATGTAGCGTCGCCCGAAGCGGTCGCCCAGGTGGCCAAAGCACAGCGCGCCCAGCGGACGCATCAGGTAGGACACCGCAAAGCCGGCCAACGTGGCCAGCAAGGCGTTGTCGCCACCGCCGAAAAACACCCGCGACAACACCGTGGCCAGGTACAGATACAAGGTGAAGTCGTACCACTCCACCACCGTGGACAACCCGGCCACCACCATCGAACGGGTGCGCGCCGCACCCACCGGCGGCGCGCTCATCGGGACCGCCAGCGCGGCGGCGCAGTGACGACAGGAAACCGGGACACACGCAACGGCATCGGCAACCACACCTGCAATCCAGTGCCGCCGAGCCTACGATATCCGGCCACGCGACAGGCTCACGCCATCACCACATCGTGCCGGCGTCGCCGCGTGCCGGGCTGCGGTCACGCGGCCTGGATCGCGGCCTCGCGCGTATAACGCAGCAACCGCCCGCGTCCCGGCGCATCGCCTTCATCATCGAACAGGCCATATTCCTCATCCACCGCATAGCCTTGCACGGCCATTGCGCGTGAGAATGCGCCAACATTGCCGCGCCCCGGGTCGGTGAGCAGCAGTTCGGCCGTAGGGCGCGCGTGGCGCTCCATCATGTTGGCGATCTGCAAGGCATGGCCCCGCTCGTACAGCACGTCGCTGCCGATGATCAGGTCGAAGCGGCCCAGGGTCGCATCCGGCAGCTCCCACGGCAGATCGCGGTAGTGGATCGCCGGCAGGTCGTTGAGCCCGGCGTTGTAGGCCAGGAACGATTCGGCCAACGGGTGATGGTCGCTGGCCACCACGTTGGCCCCGCGATGGGCCAGCACCAGGCTGGCCAGGCCCAACCCGCAGCCCAGTTCAAGCACGCGCTTGCCGGCCACATCGAAGCGGCTCATGGTTTCGGCCAGTACCTGGCCAGCCGGCCATACCTGGCCGAACAGGCTCCACAGCGAGGAGTGGATGCCGGCGCGCGCCGCGCGCCCGGTCGGGTCGGCAAACTGCTGCAGGTTGCTCAATGCGCGGATGCGGAACGGATGGCCGTCCACCGGAATGGTGAGGATGCGGGTGGCATAGCCCGGCATGTGCGCTCCATAAGACACGGGGGGCGCGGCCACCAGCGTGGCGGTCGTACCCGGAAAGTGGAGCGAAGCGGGCGGCCCGATACGGACCGCGCAGGACGCGCGTGACGGCGTGTGACGCTTGCATGCTACAGCAGCGTGCGTGCGTGCATTTCACCTGACAGGAATGCCACGCCGCCGCCGGCAGGCGGCCGATCAGCGCGTCATCATCGCCTGCAGACGCGCCGCGTTGGCCACCGCAAACCCGTGCGCGGTGTTGTCGAAGATCACCCACGGTGCGTTGCCGTCGCCAGGCGACCTCAACGCGTCGGCCAGGTCCTTCAGCGCCGGCTCGGCGTAGTCGCTGTAGTACATGCGTGGCGCGCCGTGCCAGCGCCAATAGCGCCATTGGCCTGCACCGCCGGGATGACCGGCCGCCGGTACACGCGCCGGATCCACCGCCGCACGCGCAACCGCATGACGTTGCAGCAGCGCATCGGCCTGCGCACTGAACCAGCTGGGATGGCGCGGCTCGCACACCAGCGCCGCATCGCTTCGGCGGCGCAATGCACGGAAAAAGCGGCCAGCGCGTCGGGCGTCCAGGGCCAATGACGGCGGCAACTGCAGCAGCAGGCCGCCGAGCGTGGCCCCCAGGCCACCCACCTCGTCCAGGAAGCGGTCCAGCAACGGCCCTACGCATACCAGGCCCGAATCATGGGACACGCTGCGCGGCAGCTTCACCGAGAAGCGGAAGCCCACCGGCACCGTGGCTGCCCAGCGTTCATAGGTACTGCGCTGATGCGGACGGTAGAAGGAGGTGTTGATCTCCACCACGTCAAACCGCGTGGCATAGCGCGCCAGCAGGCTGTCGCCGGGACCGAACAGGGCAGCGTAGCGGCTGGGAATCGACCAGCCGGCACAGCCAATCCGGGGCAGCGCGGCGGGGCGCATGCGGTTGCGGCCTCAGCGCAGGATTTCGCCCTGGTCGTGCCCGTCCCAGTAATGGATGCGTTTGGCCACCACGTGGATCAGCACCAACCCCGGCGTCTCCACGCCCTGCTCGAACCAGTGTTCCAGGTCCTTTACCCAGTGCTGCTGCATCGTGGCGCGATCGTTGATCAACGCCGCCCGGCCCTGCACCGCCACGAACAGCGGTGGCTTGCCCAGCAGCGACTTGCTGCCGGTGAAACTCAACGCCACGGTCGGGTCACGGGTGATCTCGGCAACCATGTCAGTGCCCTGCAGGGCAAAAAACCAGCTGTCGCCGTCGTAGTCCACGTCACCGTTGTTGCTCATCGGCCGGCCGGCAATCTCGCCGTTGTCGGCATGGGTCTGCAACATCGCAAAGTCGATGTGGGCCATCTTCCTGGCCAGCTCGGGCAGGGTCAGGGGGGTCATGGCAGCTCCGGGTGGGGACAGGCTGCCAGCGTCGGCCGATCCCAGTGACCGCGCCGTGCAGGCGTGCTGCCCTGCCCTTCACGCGGTACCAGCGCGTGCGCGGCGTGCGTCATCGCCGAAGAGGCCGTCCCTGGCAGGGCGCTAGCGGGGGGGGGCTGGATGAACACGGGGTTGGCGTGGAACCACAGGTCCTGCCACGGGTCTTCTCCCTTGATGTCGGCCAGCGGCGTTGGCTCGCCCGTGTTGCTGCCACGGGCGCGGATGAAGCCGCCGTTGGCAGGTACCGGCAACGTCCAGGACACGCGGTACCACTGGCCATCGCGTTCCCAGTCGGCAGCGGTGAAGCGCCGCACCTGCATCTGCGGCACACCGCCAACGCCGGCGCTGCCCACGATCAGTTGCAGCTGTTGCAGCGCCGGATGCTGGCCGGCGGCGTTGGCGGCGGTGGGCTGGCGCACGCGCAACTGCACGCGCATGCGCGCACCGGCCGCGATCGGCAGCGTGTCGCCGATGCGGCCGACCGGGCCGCTGCCATCGTCGGCCTGCACCTGCAGGTCCAGCGCGTCGATCAGGTCACCGGTCACGGCGAACAGGCGCCCGCTGCGCAGGCCGTCCAGTACATCGGTGGCCTCCGGGCGCGCCCACACATAAGTCTTGCTGTACTCACCCGGGTCGAAATCACTGCCACCGTCGCGCTGGTTCACATGCGAATCGGAGCTGGCGGTGATCCAGAAACGGCGTCCGTCGGCCAGCATCTGGTCCCACACCCCACCCACGCCGGTGGTCATCTGGTCAAAGCCACCGAAGGTTGGCGCGGCGGCGTTGCGGTACAGGCCGCGCTCGTCGCGGGTGGCCTGGTGGCCGGGGGCGCCTTCCATGCCCACCAGCACCTGCGGCGCGGCATCGTGCCAGCGCCGCAACGCCTGCGGCGTGACCTCGCCCCACTGTTCGACCCCGGTGGCGGTGCGCGAGGGATGGTTGATCACCATCAACGGCAGCGGCGACAGCGTGCGCAGGTGGGCCAGCGCGGCCAGCATGTGCTGCTGGCTGTCGCGGCTGCCCTCCTGCAATGGTTCACCACGGCTGTAGTCGCGCTCGACCCCGACCAGCTGGTCGCGTTCGTCCGGACCGGGCGCGATGATCAAGGAGGCATGCTCGCCGGCCGGGACGTCGAACTCCATGCCGTTGAACTGGATCACGCCCGGCACGTCGGCGCGCGCCTGCAGCAGGGCCGGATAGGCGTGGTCGCGGGTAACCGCCGAATGGCCCGGGCCGCCGTGGTCGGTATGCACCATCCAGCGCAGTCCAAAGGCCTGCGCCTGCGCGGCATTGCGGCTACGCGTATAGGACGAATCGCCACCGCGGATCGGCGTGGGCGGGGTGGTGCTGCGGTCCCAGTCCACGCTCCACTCGCTGTGCACGTGGTGGTCCCCGGCCAACCATTGGCGATCGTGGTCGGCCTCCACAGCCAGCACCGGGCCGGCCGCCAGCAGGGCGGCCAACCAGACGAATTCACGCATGCTCATGTTCCTTTTCATGGGGCGCGCCCGGGCCGCTGGCACGGCCAGCCACTGCCGGAGCGCCGGTGGCACCACTCAGAAATCGGCGCGCAGGCCCAGGCTGAGACGCCGGCCGGAGGCTTCGTACATGGTCGGGAACGAGGGATCCATGGTGTAGCCGCTGGTAATCTCGTTGGTGAGGTTGATGCCCTTCAGGCTCAGCGTGATGTTGTCGGTGATCCGGTAGCCGATCGACATATCCAGCTGGCCGTACGCATCACGCCAGATCGGGTACATGTCATAGCCGATCGACTCGACGTAGTCACCCTTGTGGTTGTAGGACAGCCGCGCATCGAAGCGGCGGTGCTCGTAGTAGGCGGTAAGGTTCCAGGTTTTCTCGGCCAGGCCCGGCATCGGCGTGCGGATGCCCAGTTTGGACTCGCCGGCCAGCGAACTGTCCAGCAGGGTGTAGTTGGCATTGATGCCAAAGCCTTCCAGCACCGGATGGAACATGCCCAGCGGCAACTGCGCCACCAGCTCCACGCCCTGGACCTGGTAGGCGCCCTTGGCGTTGACCGGTTGGTACACGTCGAAGTCGTAGATGCCGTTGAGGCTGCCATTGGCGTTGTACACCGTCACGTCCTTGACTACGCCCGTCAACGAATTGATCACCACTCCGTCGATGTTCTTGCGGAAGTACGAGGTGGCCAGCAGCGCGCCGTTGTCCAGGTACTTCTCCAGGCCCACTTCCCACTGTTTGGCGTAGGTCGGTTTCAGGTCCGGATTGCCATCGGTGAAGCGGAACGAGTTCCAGCTGGCGGTGCGCTTGTAGGCGATGTCGGTCAGCGCCGGGCGCATCAGGGTCTTGGACGCCGCCGCACGCAGCAGCAGGCCATCGGCCAGTTCGGCGGTGGCATTCATGCTGGGCAGCACATTCTTGTAGCTGCCGTCCTTGGACACCGGAGTGTCGGTGTAACCGGTGCTGCCGTCGGGCTTCTGGAGCGGGTGGTAGCCGAAGGAGGTCACCGCGGTGTCCACGTAGCGGCCGCCGGCATTGATGGTGACCGGCACCCGGCCGATATCAAAGGCGATGTTGGCCATCGCATACAGGCTGGCCACCTTCTCATCGACGCGGTAGTACTGGCCCGAATCGTAGGGGGTATGGAAGCCGGGGTAGCGGTAGGTGCGGCGTGCGTCGTCGTTGGACATCTGCTGCCAGTGGCGGTCGCCGATGCTGTAATCGCCACCGGGCACGATGTCGCCGATCCACTGCAGCGGGTTGTCGGCCAGGGTGCGCTTGTTCACCCAGGTACTGTCGCCGGCCTTGGGCCCGGTGATCTTCAGCTCGCCATACTGGCGCTGCTTGGACTTGTCGGTGTAGCGCGCGCCAAACTGCACGTTGCGCAGCGCCGGCAGGAACGCCAGGTCCAGCAGCCTGGTGATGTTGACCTGGGCGGCGTACTTGTCATCGACCACCTTTTCCAGCGTGGTTTCATAAGCCTCGAACAGGTACTTGCCCGGCGAGGCATACATGTCGAAGCTGCCGGATTTGTCGCTCTTGATCGTCTCGCCGCCCTGGTCGGTCCAGCGCGTGCGCGACGGCGCATAGGCCACGTGTTTGAGGTTGGCGAAGTCCGAGGTTTTCTCGGCCCCGGAGTACCCGGCCATCGCATCGATGTACCAGCGGTCGCCCTTCCAGTCCAAGGCAACGCTGTACTGGCTGTAGTCGGTCTTGTTGATCCGCTGCTTGCCCAGGATCTCGTGCTGGGTGGCCGTATAGGAAACATCGCGCAGCACCACCATGCCGTACTCGGACAGGGTGGTGGCATCGTAGTCGTGGATGG
>JAHREJ010000048.1 GCA_021733645.1 Bacillus subtilis subsp. subtilis
CACCCCGCCTCCAGTGTCAGCGCGCGGGGGCGGCCAGGGGCTGGTAGGCGCCCTCGAAATCCAGATAGTCCTCATGCAGGCCCTGCACCGCGCGCCCGGTCGGCGCACCATCGGCGCCGGTCTCCATCAACTGCCAGCCCGGCATGTCCGCGTCCTGCGCGGCCGGGCCTTCATCGAGCACCATCACAAACCCATTCCCCAGCGCCCTGCCATAGGCCAGCAGCAGCGCGTGCAGCGCCGAGGGTTCCAGCGCGGCCCGCAGCGTCTCCACGCTGGCCTGCAGGTCGGGCCGGTCATGGGTCATGTCCGACAGCGTGCCTTCCACGTCATCGGCCAGCTGATGGACATCGCGCAGCACCAGGAAGCGGGCAAACTGCGCGATGTCCTCCGACAGTTCGCTGCGCACCCAGTCACGGGGCGCGGTACACCCGGCGGCCTGCATGGCGGCGGTAAGCCGGGCGTGGCGTTCTGTCCGGTCGTTGGGGGAACTCATGTCTGCGGCGTCCTTTGCATGTGGCCTGGATCAATCAGCCACAGAGCATACCCAACCGCTGCCGGCGATGCCGGGCTGCGCCGGTGGCACTAGCGCTGGTCCGGATACCCTGCCTCGACCAGCGCCGCCAGGAACGCGCCTTCCTCCCGGGTACTGTCGATGCGCACTTCGCGCGCCGGCGGATCGGTCTCGATGCGGGCGTCAGGGTCGACGCTCAACAGCGCCTTGGTCACCGACGCGGCGCAGCCGCCGCAGGTCATGTTGGGAATGTGGAAACGAAGCATGCGATCTACCTGGTTGGGAACGTGTCCGCTCACGGTCAGGCCTGACAGCATGGCAAGGTCAAGCCCCTGCGCACGCGGCGTATCAATGGATTCATCTGGCCGTACGCCGACGCGACGACACCGGCGTATCGGCACCGAACCGCGGCGTGCGGCGCGGTGCCTGGGGGTGCTCTGTGCGCTCGGCGGTGGGCGCCTGCTCGGCGAGGTCGGCGATGATCGGGCAATCCGGGCGGTCATTGCCGTGGCAATGCTCGGCGAGATGTTCCAGGGTCAACGCCATCGACTGCAGTTCGGCAATCCTGGCGCGCAGACCGGCCACGTGCGACAGCGCCACCGCTTTCACATCGGCACTGGCCCGGTCGCGGTCGTTCCACAGCATCAACAGTTCGGAAATCTGTTCAACCGGAAAGCCGAGGTCGCGTGCGCGGCGGATGAAACGCAGGCTGTGCGCATCCTGCGTGCTGTAGGTGCGGTAGCCGGCCTGCGTGCGTACCGCCTGGGGAATCAGGCCGATCTGTTCGTAGTAGCGGATCATCTTCGCCGAGACGCCGGAGAAGGCCGCCGCTTGACCAATGTTCAACATGTTGTGCTCCTGGAAACCTGCAACGCACCTGCATACCGGGGGTACATCATCGCGCCGTTGCCGCAGCAGGTGTGAAAAACACATCGGCGTGCAGGTCCTCGGCGCGCAGCCCGGCGGCCCTGCCCAGCCGCATGGCCGCCGCCACCATCGCCGGCGGCACGGCACAACAGGCCAGGATCAGCCCCTGCGCCTTCTGCGCATCTGACAGCGCAAAGCGGCTGTGCGGGCGCAGTACCACCTCGCCACTGAGCAGGCGCGACAGGCACGAGCCGCACTGTCCCGCACGGCAGCCGTGCGGATAGGCGATGCCTGCGGCCAGCGCGGCGTCCAGCACGGCGCTGCCCTCGGCAACCGCCAGCGGGCGGCCGCACGACCATATCTGGACCTGGTGGGTCATCGTCATCGGCCTGCCCTCAGGCGCCGGCGCTGCCGGCCGGCGCCCACGACGGCGCGCGGAAGCGCTTCAGCCGCAGCGCGTTGCCCAGCACGAAGACGCTGGACAGGGCCATCGCCGCCGCCGCGAAGATCGGCGACATCAGCGTGCCGTTCAGCGGATACAGCGCACCGGCGGCGACCGGAATCAACACCGCGTTGTAGGCGAAGGCCCAGAACAGGTTCTGCTTGATGTTGCGGATGGTCGCCTGGCTCAGGGCGATGGCATGGGTCACCCCGCGCAGGTCGCCAGACATCAGCACCACGTCGGCCGCTTCGATGGCCACGTCGGTGCCGGTGCCGATGGCCAGGCCGACATCGGCCTCGGCAAGGGCAGGCGCATCGTTGATGCCGTCACCGACGAAGGCCACCCGCGCACCGTTGGCGCGGAAGCGCTTGAGCGCGGCGACCTTGCCGTCGGGCAGGACGTCGGCAGCCACTTCGTCGATGCCCAGCTGCCGGGCAATCGCCGCGGCGGTGGCGGCGTTGTCGCCGGTGATCATCGCCACCTTCAACCCCAGCGCGTGCAGCGCGCGGATCGCCTCGGGCGTGGTGTCCTTGATCGGATCGGCAACGGCGATCACGGCCGCCAGCCGGCCATCGATGGCGGCATACAACGGGCTCTTGCCCTCCTCGCCCAGGCGCTGCGCTGCGGGCGCGAAGGCACTGACGTCCAGTCCAAGCCGGGTCATGAACCGGTCCGCGCCCACCGCCACGCGGCGCCCCCCCACCATTGCGGACACCCCGTACCCGGGCGTGGCCTCAAAGCCGTCCAGCGCAGCCAGGACAAGGCCACGCTGCGTGGCGGCCGCGACGATGGCCTCGGCGATCGGATGCTCTGAACGGGTTTCCACCGCCGCCACCAGCGCCAGCACCTCGTCATGCGCGAAGCCGTTGGTCGGCACCAGGTCGGTCAGCTCGGGCCGCCCCTTGGTCAGCGTGCCGGTCTTGTCCAGCGCCACCACGCTGACATCGCGCAGTGCCTGCAGCGCTTCGCCCTTGCGGAACAACACGCCCAGTTCGGCCGCACGGCCGGTGCCGACCATGATCGAGGTGGGCGTGGCCAGCCCCATCGCACAGGGGCAGGCAATGATCAGCACCGCCACCGCGTTGACCAGTGCAAAGGTCAGCGCCGGGGACGGGCCAAGTATCAGCCAGACCAGGAAGGTCAGCGCCGCACCGGCCATCACCGCCGGCACGAACCACATCGTGACCTTGTCCACCAGCGCCTGGATCGGCAGCTTGGAGCCCTGGGCTTCTTCAACCAGACGGATGATCTGCGCCAACACCGTGTTCGCGCCCACCTGGGTGACCCGGAAACTGAAGGCACCGGTCTTGTTGAGGGTGCCACCCACCACCGCGGCACCCACGCCCTTGGCAACCGGCACCGGCTCGCCGCTGATCATGCTTTCGTCAACATAGGAGGCGCCCTCGACCACTTCGCCATCCACCGGCACTTTTTCGCCGGGGCGCACCATCACCACATCACCGGTGGCCACCTGATCGAGCGGGATTTCGACGATGGTGCCGTTGCGTTCCACGCGCGCGGTCTTGGCCTGCAGTCCCACCAGGCGCTTGATCGCCTGCGAGGTGCGGCCCTTGGCCCGCGCCTCCAGCACCCGCCCCAGCAGGATCAGCGTGACAATCACCACGGCCGCCTCGAAGTACACATTGGCCGTGCCCGGCGGCAGTACGCCCGGGGCGAAGGTGGCCACCACCGAGTAACCGTATGCCGCCGCCGTGCCGACCGACACCAGCGAATTCATGTCCGGCGCGCCACGCAGCAGGGCGGGCACGCCCTTGCGGAAGAAGCCGATGCCCGGCCCGAACAGCACCAGCGTGGCCAGCGCGAACTGCAGGTACCCGTTTGTCTGCTGGCCCAGCACGCGCATGACCCAGTGATGCATGCCCGGCACCAGGTGCCCGCCCATTTCAAGGATGAACACCGGCAGGGTCAGCGCCGCGGCGATATACAACGCACGGCGCAACAGCCGCGCCTCGTGCTCGCGCCGCTCGGCGTCCTGGTCGGCCGCGCTGGCGGTGGCCGCGCCCGCGCGGCGTGCGGTGTAGCCGGCCTTGTGCACGGCCGCCTCGAGGCTGGCGCTGCTCACCGCGCCGGACAGGTGGCGCACCTGCGCCCGTTCGGTGGCCAGGTTGACGCTGGCGGCCAGCACGCCGGGCACCTGCGCCAGCGCTTTTTCCACCCGGCCCACGCACGAGGCGCAGGTCATGCCAAGGATCGACAGGTCGGTGACCGCCTCGCGCACGCGGTAACCGGCACCTTCTATGGCGCGAACCACGGCCTGCGCGTCGGCCGGACCGGAAAAGCTGACATCGGCGCGCTCGGTGGCCAGGTTGACCGCCGCGCTGTGCACACCCGGGATGGCCTGCAAGGCGCGTTCGACACGCCCCACGCAGGAGGCACAGGTCATGCCGTCCACCGGCAGACTCAGGCGTTCAGCGCCTGTGGCGGGGGGCAGTGGGCCGTGTCGGGAGGCGGTGGCAGACATGGGAACATCCGTGAATGGGGGAAAGTGCCCACCACCCTAAGGATTCCCACCGTGGGAAGGTCAAGCCCCACCTCAGACACTGCGTTCATCTTATTTCAAGCGCTTGTACATCCGTTCAATGCGGCCGCAGAGGTGGGGAGGCTAATTGCCAAGAAGCTTCGCCTTCTCGGCATCGAACTCTTCCTTGGTCAGCGCGCCGGAATCCAATAGCGCTTTGAGTGCGGCGAGTTCTTCGTAGCGCGTTTGGCGGGAGGCAGGAACGCTCGGCGCGTTCCCGCAACGGAAGTAGATAGTGCCCGTGGCGCCAGTCGCACCGCGGCGTAGCGCACCGTTGTCATTGAAGACGCCAGGCTCGGATTCACTCCCGCCGGTGCAATCCACCCGTCCCGGTCCCGCCGCCATTGGTCACTTCCTCCCACCCCTCGCCCCGTCGCCCATGTCCAGGGGGCAGGCCAGGCACACACTGGCGGTCATCGCTGACTGGCGCTGCGCCAAGGAGAACCCCGATGAAACGACGTGACTGCCTCAAGGCTACCCTGGCCCTGCCGCTGCTGCCGCAGGTCCTCAAGGCGGCTGGCGCGCCAGCGATGGTCCGCGGCCGGGTGCGCCCCGGTGCCGCCGGCTGGCCCGCGCCGGCCGACTGGAACCAGCTCTCGCGCGCAGTGGGAGGACGGCTGTCGGTGCCGCAGTCGCCGTTCCTGGGTGACCCGGCAACCCGCGCCGAAGCGCTGGCGCAACTCAACAACCCGTTCTACATCGGCGACCAGCCCGCCCTGACCCAGACCAGCGGCTACTTCGGCGCGTGGCGTTCGGTGCCCAGTGCACAGATGGTGGCCGCCAGCCACAGCGCCGACGTGGCCGCCGCGGTCAACTTCGCGCGCAGGCATCGGCTGCGGCTGGTGGTCAAGGGCGGTGGGCACAGCTACCACGGCACCTCGTGCGCGCCGGACTCGCTGCTGGTCTGGACCCGGGCGATGCGCCAGGTCGAGCTGCACGCTGCATTCGTGGCGCAGGGTGCCCGCCCGGGGACGACCGCGCAGCCGGCGGTGAGCGTGGGCGCCGGGGCGATGTGGATCGATGTCTACGATGCGGTCACCACGCAGGGCGGGCGCTATGTGCAGGGCGGTGGCTGCACCTCGGTGGGGGTGACCGGGCTGGTCACCGGCGGTGGCTTCGGCAGCTTCTCCAAGGCGTTCGGAACGGCCGCCGCCAGCCTGCTGGAAGCAGAAGTGGTCACCGCCGACGGGCAGGTGCGGGTGGTCAACGCGGACCACGACCCGGAACTGTTCTGGGCCTTGAAGGGCGGCTGTGCTGGCAGCTTCGGCATCGTCACCCGCATGACCCTGAAAACCCACGCGTTGCCCACCACCTTCGGCGGGGTGTCCTTCAAGGTGCAGGCCGGCAGCGATGAAAGCTGGCAGGCCCTGGCGGCGCAGGTACTGCGCTTCTATCGCGACACCCTGTGCAACCCGCACTGGGGCGAACAGATCACCTTTGCCGGCGACCGCGTGCTGTCGGTGTCGATGGTGTTCCAGGGCCTCAACCGCGAAACCGCCGAGGCCACCTGGCAACCGCTGCTGGACTGGATCAAGGCGCGCCCCGACTACCTCCTGCGCGAACCGCTGCAGGCCCTGGCGATGCCGGCGCGCGACTTCTGGGACGCCGATTTCTTCCGCCAGCATGCACCGCGTTTCATCGCCGAGGACACCCGTGCCAACGCGCCCTCCCGGCACATGCTGTGGAAGGGCGACCAGGGCCAGGTGGGCTGGTTCCTGCACGGATATGCATCGGCGTGGATGCCCTCGGCGCTGCTGGGCGAGGATCGGCTTGGCGCGGCGGCAACGGCAATCTGCGCGGCGGCCGAGCACATGGATGTGGGCCTGCATTGCAACAAGGGGCTGTTCGGGGCGCCGGCCGAGGCACTGGCCGCCAGTGGCGATACCGCCACCCATCCGGCGGTGCTGGATGCCTTCGCGCTGGCGCTGATCGGCAATGCCGGTGGGCCGGTCTACCCTGGCAGCGGCGGCAGCGTGGACGAGCCGGGCGCACGTCGCGGTGCGCTGCGCGTCGGGCGCGCCTATGCCGCGCTGGGCGCGGTGGTGCCACAGGCGCCCACCTACGTGTCCGAGTGCGACTACTTCCAGAAGGACTGGCAGCAGGCCTTCTGGGGGCCGCACTACCCGCGCCTGCTGGCCGCCAAGCGCCGCTACGATCCGGACGGGCTGTTCGTGATCCATCACGGCGTGGGCAGCGACGCCTGGAGCGCGGACGGGTTCGAACCGAACCCCGGCTGAGGCCGCGCTCAGGAGCGCGCGGTGTCCAACGCGGCCAGCACCCGCCGCAGCGCCTGCTGGGCGCGGCGGTTTTCGGCGGGCGTGCCGATGCTGATCCGCAGCCAGGTGTCATACGGGGGGAACACGCGGGCAACGCGCACCCCGTGTTGCAGCAACCCGGCCACCACCTGCGCGTGCGGATGCCTGCTGTCAAAGAACACGAAATTGCCGGCGGCCGCGGTCGAGCGCCGGTGCAGTTGCCCAAGCACCTGCTGCCAGCGCGCGCGCTCGGCGGCCACGCTGGCGCGCACCTGGGCGATGTGCGCGGTATCGGCCAGCGCGGCGCTGGCAGCCGCCAGTGACAACTGGTGCTGTGCATGGGCGCCGCCCACGCCCCGTTGGCGCAGCGCATCGGCCAGCGCGCGGGGGGTCAGCGCGTAGCCGATCTGCAGCCCGGCCAGCGCATGGATCTTGCCCAGCGTGCGGAACACCACCACGTTCTGGCCCTGCCGCAGCAGGCGCACCGCGCTCAAGGCCGCCGCATCGTCGCGGTAGTCCAGGTAGGCCTCATCGACGATCACCAGGGTGCGCGCCTGTGCGGTGGTGACGAAGCGGTCGAAGTCGGCACCCGCGCTCAACGTGCCCGATGGATTGTGCGGGTTGACCACGAACAGCGCGCGCGTATCGTTGCCTACCGCCGCCAGCAACGCGGGCAGGTCGTTTTCCAGCGCGGCGTTGAGCGGCACTTCCTGCGCCCGCCCGCCGAACGGCTTGGCCGCATCCACCAGTGCGCCGTAGCCCGGCACCGAGTACACGAATCCACCGGCGCCCTGGCTCAACGCAAGGTGCTGGCCCAGCGCTTCCAGCACTTCGCCGACGATCACCTGTTCGGGGGCAACGCCTTCGATGCCGGCGATCTGCTGCTGCAGCGCCTGCAGCTGTGCGGCGGTCACATAACGCGGTACCTGCGCCAGTGCGTGCTGGATGGCCGGGGCCACCCGTGGCGAGGGTCCATAGCTGCTTTCATTGAGGTCCAGGCGCAGCAGGACATCGCCGGCCGTTGGCGGGACCGGCGGCGCAATCCCGGCGTGGGCCAGCGCCGGCAGCAGCGCCGCGCCGGCCACACCGGCAATGCCCACGCCCAGCCAGCGGCGGCGGCTGCCATCCACGGCGGCTTCATCAGCAAGGGTAGCCATCAGAAACGGGTCTCCACACGGGCGTAGTAGTAGGTCCCGCTCCAACCGAACGGCGACAGTTCACTGTAGGGGAACACGCCGAAGGTATCGGCACCGGACACCTGCGCGGTGGTGGCGATGTTACGGGTGGGATAGGTGTTGAACAGGTTGTTGGCGCCGAGCACCACGGTCAGTGCGTCGCTGGCGCGGAAGGCGATGTCCAGGTCGGTTACCCAGCGCGCCTCCAGCCGCTGGATGACATCCACATTGCCAGCGCTGCCGGCTTCGGTGGGCAGGGTGCGGAAGCGGGTGGCGCCCTGCGCGAACGCGGCCACGTTGGCCGCGCTCTGGTTGGTGGCGGCCACGCCTTCAACCCTGCCATAGCGATGGGTGCCCAGGTTGAATCCCCACCGGCCCACGTCCCAGGCCAGCGCCACGGTCAGGTTGTCGCGCGGCTGGCCTTTCTCCACGCGGGTGCGCTCGGTGATGTCGAACAACGGCGTGCGCACCCCCAGCGCGGTGAGCTGTACCGGGGTGCTGGCCACGCGGGTCAGTTCGGTCTTGTTGCGGTTGTAGCCCAGGGTGGCGGTCAGGCGGCCATGCTCGGCCAGCTCCCAGCGGTAGCGCGCCGAGGCGTCGATGCCACTGGTGCGGGTGTCGGCCGCATTGCTGAAGTAGCGCACGCTGGTCACGCCGGGCGAGCCCAGCGCGGCCAGGTAGTTGCGGATGGCGTTGGAACCGGCCGCGTCGACGAAGTTGCTTGAAAGGAAGATGCGGTCGTCGATGTCGATGCGGTACACATCCAGCGACGCGCTCAACCCGCCGATTCCCCAGGTCAGGCCGGCGGTGAGGTTGGTGGCCTTTTCCGGATCGAGTGGGCGTGCGCCCAGCGCGCGTGCTTCCACCGACTCCACCGGTGCGGTGCGCACCAGCACGTACTCGGGCACGCCGGTCACGGTGTTGTTGAGGGTGCGGCTGCTGGTGGAGCTGAAGTACTGCTGGGCCAGGGCCGGGGCGTGGAAACCGGTGCTGGCCGACGCACGCAGCGCCAGTCCGCCGTCGAGCTGGTAGCGCAGCGCCAGCTTGCCGTTGGTGGTGCTGCCGAAATCGCTGTAATCCTCCCAGCGCGCGGCCAGTGACAGCAGCAGGCGGTCGGTCAGGTCTGTCTCGGCTTCGGCATAGGCTGACACGTTGTGGCGATGGTGGTTGCCGGCGTCACCCGGCTGGATGCCGGCGAAGCCCTGCGAGCCAATGGTCGGCACGCTGCCAGCGGCCGGGCCGTCGAGCACCCGGTACGGCCCCCACACGTAGGAGCCCAGCTCACCGGCACTGATCCCATAGGTGTCCCGGCGGAATTCAGCACCCACCGCCACCCGCAGCGGGGCGTGCCAGCCCAGCGCGATGCTGTTGTTGGCATCCACATTGGTGGTCCATTGCGATGCCGCCTGCGCGCCGTTGTAGAACGCGGTGGGGCTGTCTGCACCCAGCGTGGCGTTGAGCGTGTTGCGGGTGCGGTAAACCAGTTTGTTGCGCCCATACACGCTGCTCAGGTCCCAGTGCCAGTTGCCGGCCAGCCCCTTGATGCCGGCGCCCAGTGAGGCGTTGGTGCTGCGCGTGTCCACCCACGGCAGGAAGCCATCCGGATAGATCGCACGCACGTTCTCCGGCTGTCCGGCACGGCGCAGCGACGCGTTGGAACTGCCCTCGCTTACCCCGTAGCCGCCGAACGCATACGCCTCCAGCCCCTCGGCCCAGTCCAGCGGCTTGCGCAGGTTGCCGAACACGGTCTTTTCAACCGTGTCGGCCGAATCGGCGAAGCGCCACAGCGCATCGCGGTCGATGCCGGCTTCGCGCGGGTCGGCCACCGCACCGGCCGCAGCGCCGCCGATCGGGGCCAGCCCGGTGCCCGAGCCGTAGGTGGGCGAGAGCGCCACCGGTGCACCGTTGCGGCCGATCCCGAAGTACTGCTGGCGCGTATCGGCCAGGGCGCGATCGGCCGCCTTGCGGTTGCGGTAGTCCCAGGTCAGGTGCAGGCCGCCGCCCTCGGGGAATGCAAACCCGGTATCCAGCGCAATGCTGGTGGTGTCCCCGCCCCCATCGGCGGTGGTGCCGTGGCTGGCGCGTCCTTCGAAGCCGGCATCCTCGCGCAGCACGATGTTGATCACCCCGGCGATGGCATCGGAGCCGTACTGTGCCGACGCGCCGTCGCGCAGCACTTCCACCCGCGCGATCGCGCTGACCGGGATCGCATTGAGATCGGTGGACACCGCGCCCTTGCCTACCGTGCCACCGGTGTTGACCCAGGCACTGGCGTGGCGACGCTTGCCGTTGACCAGGACCAGCGTCTGGTCGGGCGACAGGCCGCGCAGCGTGGCCGAGCGGATATGCGTATTGCCGTCCGGCGTGGTGGGGTGCGGGAAATTGAACGAAGGCAGCAGCGCCTGCAGGATCTGGCTGATGTCGGTGTAGCCGCTGCGGCGGATCTCTTCGGCACCGAGCACGTCGATCGGCACCGGCGATTCCAGCACGGTGCGGGCCTGGGTGCGGCTGCCCAGCACGGTGAGCGCATCCAACTGGGTCACCGCGGCGGGGCTGGACGACTGTGCGTAGGCGGCGGTGACCGGAATACCGGCAGACACGCCGATGAGAAGAGCCGCGGACAGGGGGCGGCGCCGCGGCATGGAAGCGCAAGGGTTCATGCAGGTTCCTGCGAAGGAGAGAAAGGGGTGCATCACGTTTCCCCGGATGCCTGGGTTGCATCCTGCCGCGCTGCAGCAGCGCGTCAATGCGTGCGCCGCCGGCCGGCCACGCCGAAGTCCGCCAGGACGCTTGCGGGCCGTGCTCAAGCCACTGATTTCATTCACGCTGCGTGCACGCCGGCGGCGTCGGCAAGAACGTGCGCGCATGTGCATATAGCCAACGGTGGACCTGCGCGCGCGTGCGCCGGACACCGGTATGTGCCGCTTTGCGCAACGCTGCGGCCGGGCGCTTGCCTGCGTAGAAATACCTAGGCGCGGACCGTGTAACTCCGCTTGTTCCCCCCCGCAGCGGTGCGCACAGTGCCTGCAAGGGTCGGCGCAACCGGCCCGGCCCATCGCCGCCGTCCGGGAGCTTCCCCATGCTGCATGCACGCCCTGCCCTGCTGCTGGCCCTGGCCCTTGCCACTGCCTGGGTCACGCCGCGCTCGGCACTGGCGGTGGCGTGGCCGGCCAGTGGCGCGGCACCGTCCGGGGGCGCTTCCACCGACGACATCGCGCGCAAGCTGGCCGACCCGGGTGCCGCATTGATCTCGGTGCCGTTCCAGTACAACTACCTGGGTTCCACCGGCCCCGGCGGTGATTTCCACAACCAGCAGTTGAAGATCCAACCGGTGATTCCCTTCGTCGGCGCCAGCGGCAAGTTCATCCTGCGCCCGATTCTGCCGCTGGCCTGGAACCAGTTTCCCGAACGCCGCCACGGCAGCGGCGACCTGTTCGTGCAGGGCTACTACATTCCCAGGACCGCCCTGGAAGCCCGCGGCACCGAGGTCGGTTTCGGCGCCGCCGCGCTGCTCGATACCGCCTCCCATGACAGCCTTGGCAGCGGCAAGTATTCTCTCGGCCCGGCCTTCATCGTGGTGCACAAGACCCACGCCTGGACGGTGGGCGCACTGGCCAACCACGTGTGGTCGGTCGGCGGCGATGGCGACCGCAGTGCCGTCAGCAACACCAGCGTGCAGCCGTTCGTCACGCGCAACCTGGCCCAGGGCTGGTCGGTCAGCGTGACCTCGGAGACCAGCTACAACTGGAAGGCCGCCAACGGCGATGCATGGACGGTGCCGTTGGGTGCCACCGTCTCCAAGGTGATGCGCCTGGGGCATACCCCGATCAGTGTCGGGGTCGGCGGTTTCTACACCCTGGATCGCCCGCAGTACGCCAACCGCTGGACAGGACGGCTCACCGTCACCCTGGTGTTTCCCGAATAGGCCTGCGCGGGCCTGTGGCCCGAAGGAGATCTGCGCCATGCAAGTGCGACGCCTGGCCACCCTGGTTGCACTGGGCACCACCGGGTTGGGGCTGCTGTCGGGGTGCCGCCCGGCGCCCTCGATGCAGGCCACCACGCCGCCTTCCGAGCGCGCCGCCAACGATGTCGACGCCCTGCCCGACACCCGTGCGATCGCGCGCGAGGCTTACGTATATGGCGTGCCGATGCTGGCCCGCTACCAGGCCATCCATGCCGCCAGCATCGCTGTCGGCAACCCCGGCTACCGCGGGCCGTTCAATCACCTGCGCAGCAGCGCCGAGGCGGCCACCCCGGCCGACGCCGCTGCCGCCCCCAACCTGGATGTCGCCAGCGCCTTGGCCACCCTGGACCTGCGCACCGAACCGGTGGTGATCAGCGTGCCGACCGTGGCACCACAGCGCTATGTCGCGCTGCAGCTGGTGGACCTGTACGGCTACCACTTCGCTTACATCGGCAGCCGCACCACCGGCAACCGCGGCGGCCATTACCTGATCGCCGGCCCCGACTGGCAAGGTGCGGTGCCGCCAGGCATCAGCCAGGTGATCCGCGCCGAAACCGGCCTGGCCAGCCTGACCGGGCGCATCCAGCGCTTTGGCCGGCGCGACCGCAGCAACATCGAACGCCTCCAGGCCGCCTACCAGCTGCAGCCGTTGTCGCGCTTCCTGCAGCGTGCGCCACCCCTGCCGCCGGCAGCCGTGCAGTGGCCCGTGCCGCTGGACCCGGAAACGGCCCGCCGCTCACCGGCGTTCTTCGACCAGTTGGCCTTCCTGCTGCAGTTCGCCGCGGTCCATGCCAGCGAGACCGAGCTGCGTGCCCGCTTCGCCCGGATCGGCATCGCACCCGGCCAACCGTTGGCCGTGGCCAGCTTGCCGATGGCCACCGTGCAGGCGCTGCAGGACGGCATGGCCGATGGCCAACGCGAGATCGAGCAACGGCGCGCAGCACTGGCCGGCCGCACCGACCGGTTGTTTGGCAGCCGTGAGCAGCTCAGGAACGACTACGTGGCTCGCGCCACTGGCGCGCAACTGGGCCACGCCGACGATTCACCCGAGGAAGCGCTGTCGCCCGTCCATGAAACCGATGCCGATGGCCGCCCGCTCGACGGCACCCAGCAGCGCTATGTCATGCATTTTGACCGCGACGCGTTGCCGCCCGTGAATGCGTTCTGGTCGTTGACCGTATATGCCTTGCCCGGCCAAGCGCTGGTGCCCAACCCGATCGACCGCTACGTGATCGATTCCACGATGCTGCCGCAGCTCACGCGCGATGCGGACGGCGGCCTCACCGTGTACCTGCAGCATCGCTGGC
Organism: Bacillus subtilis subsp. subtilis; assembly: GCA_021733645.1. GTDB lineage: Bacteria > Pseudomonadota > Gammaproteobacteria > Xanthomonadales > Xanthomonadaceae > Stenotrophomonas. The sequence goes on from JAHREJ010000048.1 coordinate 13,061, forward strand.
CCGGCAGGAACAAGCAGGCCAACTGGCTGCCCATCCCGCGCGGGCCCTTCATGGCCACGATGCGCTACTACTGGCCCACGCCGGCGCTGCTGGAAAACCGATGGGCCTGCCCTCCACTGCAACGCGCGCCGGCTGGGCGCGCACCAGGAGCTGCACCATGAAACTGCCCCTTTCCACACCCCTTGCCGTCACCTTGGGCATCGCCCTGTGCGCCGGCTGCAGCAGTGCCCCGGCCCCGCGCGACGGCCCTGCCACCGCAACCACGCTGGAGGCCCGCAACAAGGCCCGCGCGTCCACCGCCGAGGTGCTCTCACGCCTGTATGCCGCACAGCCGGGCGCGCGCCAGGCCATCGCCGATGCCGCCGGCTACGCGGTGTTCCGCAGCTTCGGGGTGAAAATCCTGGTGGCCGGCGGCGGTGGCGGCCACGGCGTGGCCATCGACAACCGCAGCGGGCGCGAAACCTTCATGCGCATGGTCGAGGTGCAGGCCGGCCTGGGCTTCGGCGCGAAGACCTTCGACCTGGTCTGGGTGTTCAAGACACCGGCGGCCTATGAAGACTTCATCACCCGGGGCATCGAGATCGGCGGCCAGGCCACGTTGGCGGCAAAGGTCGACAAGGCCGGGGTCGGGCTGGCCGGCGCGGTGCAGGTATCGGACGGGGTGTGGGTGTACCAGATGACCGAAAGCGGCCTGGCGGCCGAGTTGACGGTCAAGGGCACCCGCTACTACCCCGACACCTCCCTCAACTGACCCAGCGCAGGCATCGCCATGCACACGCACCCCTGGGCCTGGATCCTCAGCCTGTTCGCGCTGCCACTGTTGGCCGCGCTGATCGTCAGCCTGCTGGTACGCCACCGTGGCCTGGGGGCCAACGCGGTACTGGCCTGGTTCGTCATCGTGTGCTGGTTTGGCGCGCTGGCCGTCATTCTGTCGCAGGTGCTTTGACCGGGCGCTTCAGCCAGGCGCCCGGCACCGCTGCAGCGCCTCCGCCGGTTGGCCGGGGCGCTACAGCGACTGCCCCAGTTCGATGAACACCACGTTGTGCCCACCTTCGCGGAAGCCCATGCCGAAAATCAGCGGCCCGATCCACGAATCAAACCCCAGGAAGAGGCTGCCGTTCCAGATTCCATCGCTCAACGACATCTGCGACCGCCGCTGCCACGCGTTGCCATATTCCAGGGTGCCTCCCACTTGGGCCGAGCGCCCCAGCACCTTGCCCAGCTCGTAGGTGTAGCCGGCAAATCCCAGCGCGTAGTCCTGCCCGGTCAGCTGGTTGTGCTGGAACCCGGCCAGGCGCCAGCGCCCGCCCAGGCGGTACAGGTTCTGCAGCGGTGCGCTGCCAGTGGCGGTCACGTGGTAGCGCAACCCCAACTGCAGCGCGTGCCGCCCGAACGCCTTTGCCGCCACCGCATCCAGGTCCCACTGACCAAACCCGCTGTCCGCGCCCAGTCCCGGCCGGGACTGATAGGTGCCCAGATTCACCAGCACGCCATCGCGCGGGAAATACAGGCTGTCGATATCGTCCAGGGTGGCCTGGGCAAACCACGCCCCCTCCTCGAAATGGAGGCGCGCCATCGAGGGGTCGCCCACCGCCACGTCCGCGTTGCCGGTATAGCGCTGCACCCCTGCAGCCAGCGACAGCACGTTGCCCACATGGCGCACCATGCCCAGCGTGGCACCCGCCCGACGCACCCGGAAGCGCGCGGTCGGATTGCCGTAGTCGTCGTAGAGATTGAAACTGCGGGTCTGCACGCCCCCGCCCACCTGGAAGGCGTAACGGTTGTGCAGGTCCAGGGGCTGGTAGTACTCACCGGTCAGGCCCGGCTCGCCCCCCAGCTGCAGCACGACCCGTGCTTCGGCGCCATAGGGCGACAACGGCGAGAACAGGATCCCCGCGCGCAGGTTGCTGGTCTGGTTGCCCTGCAGGTCGTTGCTCAGGGTCATGCCGGCTTCCAGATATGCCGGCCCGTTCGGCTTGGCATGCGCAGTCACCACCACGCCGCTGCGCCCGTCGCGCGCCTGTACCTCGTAACTGAAGCTGGCCAGCGTCCCCATGCCGTACCCGCGCAGGATGCCGGCCTGCATGGCCGCGGTGTCCAGCGCAGCACCCACCTGAAGCGGCAGGTAGGACAACAGCAGCGCATCGGCGTAGCCGGTGTCGTTGACCACCTCGATGAAGTCCACCGGCGGGGCCGCCACCGGCACGCTCCGGCGCGCGCGCTGCGCTTGCCAATCGGCATACAGCGGCAGCGGCTGCTCGAAGGCACGCAACGCCGGGGCCGCCGCATCGGCCGCCTGTTGCCCGATCCGCAGCGCTTCGGGCGCCTTGTCGAAATCGCCGGTGGCCACCTTGCCGGTCAGGTCCGGTGCGATCAACAGGTCGTCCGGCCCCAGACTGTCCAATTGATGTTGCGCGCTGCGGGTGGTCAGAAAGCCACTGAGCTGGCCGATCACGTCCACCAGGCTGGCATTGCCGTCCAGCACGCTCAACGGCGTGCCCACATCCACCGCGATCACCCGGTCGGCGCCCATTGCACGCACCACATCGATCGGCACCTGGTTGGATACCCCCCCATCCACCAGCACCCGCCCGTCGATCACCACCGGGCGGAAGATCCCCGGCAGGGACATGCTGGCGCGCATCGCCATAGGCAGGCTGCCCTGCGCCAGCACCACCGGGGCACCGGTATTGATGTCGGTGGCCACCGCGCGGAACGGGATCGGCAGGTCGTCAAAACGCCCACTCACCCGTGCACCGCCGGTGGCGCGCTCGAACAAGGCGATCAGCTTCTCGCCCTCCGACACGCCCCCGGCCAGCGAAACCGCCTTGCCGCCCTGCCCGCCAAGCCCCACGCCGATCGCGGCCAGCTGTTCGTAATCGTCGGCCTTGCGCCGCAACGAGCGCTCCCGGCGCGGCAGCGTATCGCTGAACATCGCCATCCACTGGGTATCCAGTACCAGCGCCTCGATCTGTGCCGGACTCAAGCCCGACGCGTACAGCGCCCCTACCAGTGCGCCGGCGCTGGTGCCGGCGATGCAGTCCACTTCAATGTGCTGGGCCTGCAGCTGTTTGAGGATGCGCACGTGCGCGATGCCGCGTGCACCGCCGCCGCCCAGTGCCAGCCCGACGCGTGGGCGCAGGTCGCCCGGCGCGCGTTCGCCGCAGCTTGCGCCGGGCGGTGTGGGCGCGCCGGCGCGCAGCATGCCCGGCCACCACAGTGCCAACAGCACGCACAGTGGCAGCCAGGGCCGGGTCAATGCCATGCGCTGCCCACCTGGATGTAGAACGTGTCGTCTTCCGGCCCCCAGGCGTAGTCCACGCCGATGTGCATGCCCAACTGGCGGGCAATCAGATAACGCACGCCAGCGCCCTTGGCGACCTGGCTGGCTGCCTCGCCAAAGCGGTTGTTGCGGCCCCAGGTGCGCCCCGCACCGACGAAGCCGATCAGCGCCCAGCGCCGGGTCAGGTTCCAGCGCAGCTCGGTCTCCAGCACGCCCGCGCGGGTGTCCTGGTAACGCCCCGAGCCGATTCCGCGCAGGTCGATGTAGGGCAGCCGGTAGAACGGAATGCCCCCGTTGGCCCAGCGCAGGTCGGCACGCCCGCCGACGACCAGGCGCCGGCCCCAGGGCCAGTAGCCGTAGGCATGCCCGCGGTAGCTCTGGAACGCGGTATCGCTGCCGATGCCCGGCAGGTAGACATTGCCTTCGATCATCCCCAGCCAGCCATGCGACGGGGTGAACGGGTTGTCGCGGGTGTCGTACTCCAGCGACAGGCCCAGCCCGGAGCTGCGCGTGGCCAGCGCCCTGGGAGGGAACCGGTCACGATCCGATGCCACCTCAAAGCCGATGTCCATGTCCATGTAGATCCACGCCAGGCCCAGAAACAGGTCCCGGTCGCCCAGGCGGCGGAAGCCCTGTTGGAACGAGGCAAGGCCATCCACGTTGTAGTCGATCCGGGTCGAGGGCAGCCGCGTGCCCGGCGTGTGGAAACCCAGGTTGAACGAGGCCTTGCTCACACCCCCCCGGTAGCGCCAACGGTCCTCATCGAAATGCAGCGACGCGGCCACCGCGTAGGCATTGCTGCCGTTCTCGGTGCGCATCGCGCCACCGCCGTAGATATCGGGCACGGCCATCTTCGGCGTACCGCCATCTGCGGCCGCTACAGCGGCAGTGTGCGGGCGATGAAAGAAGGCCAGCGCCACGCCGCCGCCATTGCCGACGGCCGGGTCGGTGATGACGATCGGCACCGGCAGGAAACCACGGTGATCCAGCAACCAGCGCGACAGGTCCAGGTGGCCATCCTCGGGATCGCGCCACACCCGATGCGGCGCTGCCGACGTGGCCGGCGCGGGTCCGTCGGCCAGGGGTTCGGGCACGCCGCTGCGGGCGCCCTGCGCCCCCGCCAGTAACGGGCATAGCAGCATCAGGCAGCCAAGGGCATGGCGGTGGATCAACACGGAGCACCTCGGCCTGCACGAAGGGTGCGCAATGCCGCGTCGGCGGGAGGGAGGCCCCGGCGCGGCATTGCGCGGTTGCATCGAAGGCGCCGGCCGGTCGGCCGGCGGCGGTCAGCGGGCCGCCGCAGCGCCGGGCGGATACGCAGCAAACAGTTTGTCCAGGCCGGCATCCACCGCCGCGTTGACCTTCTCCGGCGAGCTCGGCACGGTGCCGCTTGCCGTGCCGCGCCACACGGCCTGCTTGGTGCGCGCATCGAACATGTCCACCACCAGCGTCCCCACATCGTAGGTGTGCACGGTGGTGGTCGCACTGCCCATGCCCATGCCGCCGCCCCACCCCCCGCGCCAGCCCCAGCCGCCCATGCCACTGCCGCTGTAGAACGTATCCAGGGTCTGCTTCTGCGCGGTGATGATGTGCGCGGCAAGCGCGATGTCCCCGCCCTGCGGGGTCAGGCGCAGGCCCTTGGCCTGCAGGCGACGGTTGATGCCATCCACGATGCGCTGCTGCACCAGCGGTGAGCCGGCCTGGGGCGTGATCGCCCAGGAATAGGTGGTGTAGGCGCCGAAATTGGCGGTGTTGTCATAGTCGGTCTTGACTGTCGGCGTGGATGCACAGGCGACCAGCGACGTGGCAAGGATGGCAATGGCGAGGGCTTTCATGGCGCAGGCTCCAATAGCGGAAAAGGATGCGCTGCGCAGGCAGCGCCGGTGTACGGCGGACGGAACATCGACTCAACGCGGCGCGTTGATCACCACGTACTGCACGGTGGTGCCGGCATAGCGCGGCGCGTACCAGGTACTGCCACATTGCTGGTAGGCCATGCCGTCGATCACCGTGGTCACGCAGCTGGGCGGAATCGCGTTGACCACCGATCCGATCACCGCCGCCGTCACCGCCACCCCTGCGGTCACCGCTGCGGCCGTCGCGAAGGGATGGTCATCCCAGCGGTTCCAGTGATCGTCGTGGTAGTCCACATCGACATGGACGTTGCGGTCGACATTGCGGTTCACGTCGCGGTTGACGTTGCGGTTGACGTTGCGGTTGACGTTGGCGTTGCGGTTGCCGTCAAAGGCACGGTTGGCCGCGCCACCGCCGGGCGGGCGTTGCACCGGGCGGTTGATGCTGGTGCGTGCACTGGCACGCGCACCGCCTGCGTGCAGGCCACCGCGCTGGGCCTGCGCCGGCGCGCTGGCCAGCACCAGGCCGGTACCAATGGCGGCGGCCAACATCCAGACCAGGGGTTTGCCAATCAGCACGGACATGTCATTTCTCCCGGGGAGCATCAGGGACCAGTACCGCCACCGGCACCAGCGTGATCCGCGCCGCATCGGCCGGTGGCGAGAACCGGAAGGCCGCGGCATCCACCGCGCCGCGCGTATCCCAGCGCAGCTGCGCGCGATACTGCGGCAGCGCCGGGTCGTCCAGCGTGGTGATGGTCAACCGGCGCGGCAGCGAGGTGCTGGTCGATATCCATATCTGCCAGTCCACCGCGTCCTGGCGGAAGGCGTACTGCTCGATCGCCTCCCCGTCCACGCTGCCGCCGCCCACGTGCAACGCGCTGCGGATCGCCGCCTTGGGTGCCTTGGGCGTACCCCAAAGGAACAGGTCGGCCAAGGGCATCTCGATGCCATAGCGGGTACTGGTGTCTTCCACCAGATCGGCCAGGGTGCGGCCGTGGCCATCCACCTGGGCGTAGTACTTCAGGCGCGGCGAATACAGCGACAGGGTCTTGCCGTCGTAGTACAGCTGGCGCAGCTGGCGGTCGCTGCGCAGTTCAAGGAACAACTGGCCCGGCGCGTTCACCTTGTAGGTGACCGTTCCGTCCAGCTCCACCTTCTGGCCGTCCTCGAGCACCACCTCGGTACTGGCCTGGGAGACCAGCGAGAACTGTTTGAGCGCGCGCAATGCCGCGCCCATGCGGTCCAGCGCAGCCAGTGCATCGGGATCGCGCTGGGGCGGCGGCGTGGTTGCCGTCGCCGTGGGTGGCCGCGCCGCGCCGGTCGCGGCCGGTGCGGCCGGGGTCAGTGCAAGCAGAAAGCCGGCACCAAACAGGATGAAACGGGTTGCAGCCGTCATGAGCGTGTCTCCAGGACCTGTGCAGGACAGCGCGGTTCAGAACCCGCCGCTGATGGATACGCTCCAGGGATCACCCTCGAAGCGGTTGCGAACACTGAACTCGCTGATGTAACGCACCGACAGGTCCAGGTGCTCACCGCCGGGCCACTTCCTGCCATAGGTGAGTACCGGGCCCAGCCCGAGCGAGCGGCCCTTGAAGCCACCCAGGCGATCGGCGGTATCGCCGCCGTCGTCCTGCACCTGTTGAATCCAGCCCGCCGCGCCGCCAAAGCCCCAGCCGCTGGCGGTGCGCTTGATCAGCAGCGCGTCGGTACGCGCCACCAGGCCATTCTTGTAGTCGGTGTCCCGATTGCGGCTGTACCAGTCCACCGCACCCAGGACGCTGAACTCCAGCGTGCCCTTCTGGAACAGGTGGGTGTAGCCCACGCTGGGCGACAGCGTCCACACATTGAGGCCGGGGTTGGCCAGTTTGCCCGGGTCGTACTTGGCGGTGGGTGCATACACGTACAGGCCGAAGGACAGGTGCTGCACCGGGTCGATGTGGTACCCGGCAATCACCGGCGCGAAGTACACATCGAACAGGTTCGACGCGCTGTCCTTGACCTGGCGCCGGCTCCCCAGGGGGCCGTCCAGGTTGGCGGTGACATCGGCGTTGATGTACGGCACGGTCAACATCGAGGCGAAGTTCCATTTGCCGGCGTGGGTCGGCCAGACATACACGCCGGTGGCAGCCGTCAGGCTGACGTCGGCTTCCAGCCCCAAGGCGATACGACCGGCGATCGGCGCCTGCCGGCTGCCACTGATTTTGCCGTCGTAGGCCACGTAGCTGAGAGACCACTGCATTCCCGGCGCCGGCGGAATCACCCCGGCATAGGGCGTAATCTGCATCGCGGTAATCGAGCGCCCCAGCGCGCCTTCAGTGGCATGCGCCGCAATGCCGGTGCCGCAGGCCAACACGCCCAGCACAATGGCAAGCGCATGTCTGGCGCGGTGGCGGTGATTCACGAAAAGAGCAGGCATGACGATCACCTCGGGGGTGGCGGCGGCTCGGCGGCCGGGTTCGGGCGCAGGGCAGCGCTGCGCTGGCGTTCGCGGATCTCCTGGATGTCGCGCTCCAGGAAGTAGTTCAGGAACGTGCGGATCACCGCGATGGCCGCCAGCTGCCCGATGCTGTCCCAACTGGTGTAGATCGAGGATTCCAGGATGTCGGCGGCAAGCTGCACGGTCAGTCCGGCCACCAGCAGGCGTCCATACCCCAGCCACAGGTCGCGCCGTTCCACGTTGTCGGCGTTGCCGCGCAGCAGCAGGCGCAGTGCCCGTGCGAACACGATCACCGTCCCCGACACGATCAGCACCCAGGCCATCGCATCGATCAGCACCACCACCGGCTCGGTGATGGCCACCAGCCAGGCTTTGAGGGGAGACATCGCGGATTCTCCGGAACGGATGCGGCGGGCCGATGCGCTTCATGGGCGCTCCACGCAACGGAAGCCGAGGTGGCAGGTGGCGGTATCCACCGGTTGGGCCATGCGCGCGGCGGGCCGGTAGCGGCGGCAGTAGTTGGGGGCGCACAGGTGCGAGCCGCCTTTCATCACCCGTCGCGGAATGGCGCTGGCGTCGCGCGCGTCGTGGCTGCCTTCGCGCCGACCGCCACGCGGGTTGTCGATGGCACAGCATGGCCTGCCCTGCCGTTGATCGTGCTGCTGGTACCAGTCGCAGGTCCATTCCCAGACATTGCCGATCATGTCGTACAGGCCGAAGCCGTTCGGCGCGAAACTGCCGACCGGCGAGGTCCAGCGGTGTCCATCCTCGTCCAGGTTCAACCACGGAAATTCGCCCTGCCAGGTGTTGGCCTGGTGGCGGCCGCGCACAGTGAGGCTGTCGCCCCACGCAAACTCCGTGCCGTGCTGTCCACCGCCGGCCGCGTACTCCCATTGCGCTTCGGTGGGCAGTTGCTTGCCGGCCCACTGCGCATAGGCCAGCGCATCGGCGTACCCCACGTGCACCACCGGGTGATCGTCCAGACCATCAAGACCGGTTCCCGGTCCGCGCGGGTGGCGCCAGTCCGCGCCGGCAATGTAATGCCACCAGTGGTGCGGGTTGGACATGTCCACCGGGTGCGCGGGCTGCACGAACACCACCGAGGCCGGCAACAGCAGTGCCGGATCGGCACCGGGATACTGGCGCGGGTCGGCCGGCTGCTCGGCCTGGGTTACATGGCCGGTGGCGCTGACAAAGCGCGAGAATTCCCGGTTGGTCACCGGGTAGCGGTCGATCCGGAAGGCATCCACGCGCACCTTGTGCGCCGGACGCTCCTCCGGGTAGTGCGCGTCCGAACCCATCCGGAACACGCCGCCGGCAATGTCCACCATGTCATCCACCACTGCATTCATGCCTGCTGCTCCTGTCTGCCGATCCGCGCACCTCCCACGGCCGCCGCCCGGCTCAATGACTGCCGGCGCTGGCATCGCTCATGGCCTTCAACGCGTCGTCGATGGTGAACGAGTTGGGCTGCTGTACCGGCGGAAACTCCTTGAACGAGGCGGCGAACTTGTCGGCAATCGCATAGGCCCCAAACATGATGTAGGCGTGTTTGAGGAACCAGGCGTAATACTCGTTGGAGGTAATGTCGGCGTACTCGTAGGGATCGGTACGCAGGTTGAACAGCTTGGGCAGGCGCAGTCGGGTGAACGGTTCGGCCCAGACCTGCATGGTGCCCCGGCACCGCTGTTCCATGAACAGCACCTTCCAGTTGTCGTAGCGGATGCCTAGCACATCGCCATCGTCGCTGAGATACACGAACAGCTTGCGCGGGCTCTCCTTTTCCTTGCCGGTCAGGTAGCCGGTCAGGTCGGTGCCGTCGATATGGTTCTTGTAGGTGCGACCGGCGGCCTTGTAGCCCTTCTTGAGCTTGTCGCTGACCTGCGGGTCGCCGGCCATCGACAGGAACGTGGGCAGCCAGTCGTGGTGCTGCACGATGCCCGTGGCGATGGAACCTGGCTGTACCTGGTCCGGCCAGCGCACCAGCAGCGGAATGCGGAACGCGCCTTCCCAGTTGGTGTTCTTCTCGCTGCGGAACGGCGTGGTGGCCGCATCCGGCCAGGAGTTGCGGTGCGGGCCGTTGTCGGTGGAATACATCACGAAAGTGTCGTCGCTGATGCCCAGCTCGTCGAGGAAGTCCAGCATTTCACCCACATTGCGGTCGTGGTCGATCATGGTGTCGTGGTACGGCGACTGCCAGCGCCCCGCCTGGCCCAGGCTGGCCTTCTTGGTGTGGGTGAACATGTGCATGTGGGTGAAGTTCAACCACACAAAGAACGGCGCGTCGTCATCGTGCTGGCGCTGGATGAAGTCCTTGGCGGCGGCCACGAACTCGTCATCGCAGGTCTCCATCCGGGCGGTGGTGAGCGGGCCGGTGTCGGTGATCTTCTGCCTGCCCACCTTGCCCCAGCGCGCCTGCACAGTGGCATCGTCCTTGTCGGTGGCCCAACTGTGGACCACCCCGCGCGGCAGCACGGTCTTGCGGAATTCGGCGAAGTCCTTCTCCGGGAAGTAGTCGTACATTTCCGGCTCTTCCTCGGCGTTGAGGTGGTACAGGTTGCCGAAGAACTCATCGAAGCCGTGATTGGTGGGCAGCATGTGGTTGAGGTCGCCCAGGTGGTTCTTGCCGAACTGGCCGGTGGCATAGCCCTGGTTTTTCAGCAGCGCAGCAATGGTCACCAGCTTGTCGTTCATGCCGATCGCCGCGCCGGGAATGCCCACCTTGGAGAGACCGGTGCGGTACACGCTCTGGCCGGTGATGAACGACGACCGCCCGGCCGTGCAGGACTGCTCACCGTAGGAATCGGTGAACATCATCCCCTCCTTGGCCAGGCGGTCGATGTTGGGGGTCTGGTAGCCCATCACACCGTGGCTGTAGCAGCTCAGATTGCTGATGCCGACATCATCACCCCAGATCACCAGGATGTTGGGCCGCTTGCTGCTGCCGGCCGTCCCGGTTGCCTTGCCGGTGGACGCGGAGGTCTTTGCTGCTTTTGCGGTAGCCATGTGGTTCTCCCAAAGGGCGGTCGTGGTGGGTTGTGCCGCTGCAGGCGCTCAAGCGAAGGGCGCCACGTTGAAGGTCATGCCTGCGATCGCCAGCGCGCCCAGCAGCCACAGCAGGCCCGCGGTAATCAGGGTCAGCGAGATCGGATAGTGGCTTTCGCCGTGGATCAGCCCTTCCTGGATCATCAGCACGCGCTCGGCGCGCAACTGCCGCATGTAGCGCACGTGGTAAATGATGCCCAGGGTCAACAGCACCAGGCCCAGCGCCACCAGTGCCACCCCGAAGTTGCGCGGGGCGTGCGGGCGCAGGGTCGTGCCTGGCACGCCCAGCATGTGGCCGAAGAACTGGTAGATGGTGAAGCCGAACCCGATCAACGACAGGGCGGTACGGATGATCGACATCAACGTACGGTCCGCGCTCATGCGGGTGCGCTGGAACGACATGCCGGTGCGCCGCGAGGACAGCTCCATCGATGTCGCATCGGTACCGCCCAGCAGGTCGCGGGCCTGCTGGATGCTGATGGCGCGATCGGCCAGTGCATCACGGGGGTCGGCGTCGGTCATGGCCGGTGGTCCCTGGAGGCCGACCGGTCATGCCGGCGCAACCACCATGCTGCGATACGCGTGATGGGCCCCCGCAATACCAGGTAGGGAAGAAAGCCCAGCACCACCGCGATCACAAACGATTCCAGCGGATACTTGAACCGGCCAAACACACGGAACTGGTAAATCACATCCATCGCCACGCCCAGCAGCAGGATGCGTGCGGTGGCGGTAACCCCTTCGCGCCACCCTTGCCGCCGTGCCTGCGACGAACTGTGTGCCAGCAGCCAGGCGTAGGGCTGCCTGCCGTGGCGCGCGTCCTTGATGCCATCGGTCAAGGCAGCGATCAGGGCCATCGTCGGCTGCAGAAAGAACCGGAACGTCATCGGCCCATCCGCGCGCTCGATCATGTCGGTCCAGAACCGGGTCAGAAGGTCGATCACCGCGTGCATGGCTGAATTCCCTGCGACAGGCATTCAGCTTGGTCGTGCGCGGCCGTTCGCACATCCGGATTGGTACTGCATGGCCGCCAGTATTTTTACTGCGCCAGCCCCTGCCCAGCGTGGCGCTATGCTCGGACCGCCGCTGCCTTGGCGGTGCCTCCGGAGGCGAGCACGACATGGACCCGCAGGGTTATTCGCTGATGCGCGGTGGCCTGGTGCATCGTGTGCTGCACGCCAGTGGGCTGCTTGCCGGCCAGGCGCACCTGTCCTGGTGGCTTGCCGCAGCCCTGGTGGTGCTGAGCGCAGGGCCGCTGCTGTTGGCCACCACGGTGGCGGGCACGTTGTGGCCCGCCGCCACCGGCATGGCCCTGTTCGGCGATGCCGCCACGCTCAGCCGCCTGCTGCTGGCCCTGCCGCTGCTGGTGGTTGCCGCCCCCTATGCCGATGCACTGCTGCGCACCGCGTTGCGCCAACTGGCCAGCGCCGAGCTGGTGCCAGCACGCCGACGGGACCGCCTGGACGCGCTGCTGCAACGGGTGCGGCGCGGCCGCGATGGCTGGCTGCCGGAACTGTTGTGCGTACTGCTTGCCCTGGCCCCCCTGCTGGTGGCCGATCACCCGGTCAACCTGCTGCCCGGCATCCCCGACTGGCGGCTGCACGGCGGCCAACTCACCGCGGCAGGGCGCTGGTATGAGTGGGTGGCACTGCCGCTGTTCCGGCTGCTGGCGCTGCTGTGGCTGTGGCGTTTGGTGCTGTGGAGCCTGCTGCTGTGCGGGTTGCCGCGGGTGGGTCTGCGCCTGCACGCCGAACACCCCGATGGTGCCGGCGGGCTGGCCTTCCTCGGCCTGGCCCAGGAGCGCTTTGCGATCCTGTCGCTGGCCGGTGGGTTGATACTGGCCGGCGCCTGCATCAACCATACCCAGTGGCTGGGCGAACCGCTGTACGCCCAGCGCCACCTGCTGGCCGGCTATGTGATCGGCACGACCGCGCTGCTGCTCGCGCCCCTGCTGGTGCTGATGCCCACCCTGATGCGCGCCAAGCGCCACGCGATGTTCCGCTTCGACGCGCTGGGCAATCGCGCGGCCGCCGTGTTCGACCGCCGCTGGCAGGGCGCGTCGCTGGGCATCGCCGCCGGTGACAGCAACAGCGACTCCCTGCTCGATCATGGCGATGCGTCGGCCTATGCCGATTTCAGCGGTGTCTACCAGGGCCTGGCACAGATGTCGGTGGTGCCGTTCAACCGCTGGAATGTCCTGTGGATCGCGCTGCATGCGCTCGTCCCGCTCCTGCCGCTGGTGCTGTTTGCGATGTCCATCGACGAGCTGGTCAAGAAGCTGGTGGGCATCCTGGCCTGAGCGCTGCGCCTGGACTCAGCGTTGCAGCGAACGCGAAATGAACGGCTGACCCAGCAGGGCGGCCTGGACCGCGGGCAGCAGGTCGTCGCCGGCGTCGGATTTGAGTACATAGCTGCACGCCCCCAGCGCCATGGCCTGCTTCACCATCTGCGGTTCGGCATGCACGGTGATGAACACCGCACCCAGCACCGGCCGCTGCCGACGCAGACGCTGGATCGCCTCCAACCCACTCAAGCCGGGCATGGCGATATCGGTGACCACCACATCGGGCAGCATGCTGCGTGCGGCCTGCACCAGCGATTCGCCATCCTGCACCAGCCCGATCACCTCGTACTGTTGGCACAACAGGGCGCGAAGCTGGCGCCCCATCGCACACCCATCCTCGGCCAGCAGCACCCGGACCGCATTCATCACTTCCGCCCGTTCGACGCGTGGGTCGATGGTGGACGGCCACGGCGGGCGGCTGCAAGGGAAAAACAACGGGATGGCGGCAAGTAAATCTACTTGCCGCCGCGCCCCTGGGGGTCAGTGGCGGATCAGGCCTTCCTGTTCGGCCTTGCGCACCAGTTCCAGCGTGCCGTGCACGCCCAGCTCCTGCATGATCGCGTATTTGTGCGATTCGATCGTGCGTACCGAAACACCCAGCTCATAGGCGATCTGCTTGGAGCGCAGCCCGCGCGCGACGTACTCCAGGATACGGACCTGCTTGTCGGTGAGGTTGTAGGCGCGCCGCCCCGAACACACGATTGCGTTGGCCGCGACGGTGGGAGTGACGTAGGTCTGGCCATCCATCACCCCGGCCAACGCGCGCACCAGCTCCTCGCCTGCTGAACTCTTCAGAATGTAGCCGCGCGCACCGGCACGGATCGCCTCGGCGGCCATGCTCGACTCGTCATGCATGGTCAGGAAGACGAAGGGAATCTCGCAGCCTTCGGCGCGCATCAGGCGCATCGCATCGATACCGCTCATGCCCGGCATGCTGATGTCGGCCACCACCACGTCGGGGGGATCATTGCGCACCGACGCTACCAGTTCCTCGCCCGAGGACACCAGGCGGATCGATTCGAAACACTCGGTAAGCAGCTTTTCGATGCCCTGTGCCACCAGTTTGTGGTCATCGGCCACCACCACCTTGCGGAACTGCGCCACCGGTGAATGCACACACAGTACGCCCATCGCGATCTCTCCGTCGGGTCAATCATCCCCTGATTGAGCAGCGTGCAACGCGCCATGCGCCGGGGCCGAAGTGGCGTGCCGTGCGGCGGACTGCCTGCAGCGCCACGACCTTGCGAGCAGATCCGTGACGAGACTGTGAGGCAAACCGTGCACTGCACGCGAAGACCGACGCGCCTCTGTCAACCGCGCAGCGTGTCGCGCGGACATTCCCCGAAGACATTCCGATACGTCACCGAGAACCGGCCCAGGTGGGCGAAACCGTACCGGGTGGCTATCTCGGTCACACTGCCCTGCCGATTGGCCTGTAGCAGCGCGCTGCGGGCCAGGTTCAGGCGTGCCACCTGGTGCCAGTGGCACGGTCCATGCCCATATACCTCGCGGAACAGGCGTTCCAGCTGTCGTTCTCCCACGCCCAACGCCTGTTCCAGTGCGCGGCTGTTGAACGGCCGATCCAGCTGCGTTTTCAGGTAGCGCTCGGCGCGCCGCACGATGGCATCGCGCTGGCGCTCCACCCAGTTGCCCACCGCCCGCGATTCCGGGCCGTTGTCGCTGGCACCCACCGCATCGATGAACACCCCCAGCAGCACTTGCGCCTGCGCCTGGACCTGTTCGGCACTGACCACCCCCTGGCGGGTGGCTGCGTCGTCGAGCACCCTCGCCACGCCCTCGCGCAACGCCTGCGCATCGGCCGGCGCGGCCGCGCGGCTGTACCAGCCCTGCGTGGGCAGACGCAGCTCGCGACCGGCGCGTTGCACCGCCGCCCGCTGCAGCACCTCTCGCGGAATCAGCAGCACGGCCCACTGCCAACCGCCGGGACTGGGCCGCACATTCAGCTCACTGTCTTCGGCAAATATCATCACCTGGCCGGCGGCGATCCAGCGCCCGTTGGCCCACATCGGCTGGTCGCAGCTCACCGCCATCGCCAGCGCGATCAACCCTGCACCGAAGCTGCCACTGGCAAAGATGGGCAGACTGTAGGCGCCACTGTCCAGGCTGAATTCGGGAAACACCAGCCGCTGCAGGCACGCGCGGAACTGGCCGGCGCCAAGCAGGCGTTGCTCGAATCGGGTATCGCGCACCACCCCGAGCAGGGCGTCCGGATCGAAACCCTCGATCACCACGCGGGTGTACGGAGCCATCGGTAGGTCCATGCCAACTCCTTGGAGCGGGTCGGAAATCGGATAGCGAACACGGGGTGGAACTGCTTGAATCGGCGCGATTGTGAGGCCGATTGGTGCCGGCGACAACCCAGCCCGGTTTCGCAGACAGCTACCGATGCAGGCCCTCGCTGCCGCCCCCCGCTACCGCCACGCGACGCCCACCCAAGGTGTGCCCAGCTGTATGGTCCAGATGGTCAATCCCGCCAAATCGCTGGAGGAGGCGTCGATCCAACCGCCCGGCATCGATCTCGCGTCTGCAGGGGTCACCGGCAGCGCGTCGGCGACCCCGGCGGTGCGTGGTGTGATGGCGTGGGTGCTGCCGCTGTTGGCCGGTTGCCTGTTGGGCCAGTTGCTGCCCAATGTAACCGCCGTTCCGGGCTTCCGCCTGCATGTGCTGTGGATTCCCGGGCCGCTGTTGCTGGCCTGCCTGCTGTGCACGCCCGCCACGGCATGGCGCACCTGCGTGCTGGCCGCGTGCGTGGGTACGCTGTTGGGCGCCATTCTGGTGCCGGACACCGCTGCGGTGCGCCTGCTCGCCAGCTTCGGCGAGATCGCGATGGTGCTCGGCGTTGCCACCCGGCTACATCGGCGCGGCGAGCGCGGTGTGCTGGAAAGCTATCGGGGCATCGCCACGTTCATGCTGTTGGCCTGCCTGCTGCTGCCGCTGCTCAGTGCGGCCTGGCAGCTGTTGTCCATCCGGATCATGGTCGGCGTGCTGCCCCACCGCGGGCTGACCAGTGCAGCGCTGTGCAGCGCGGTCAGCTACCTGCTGATCGTGCCCACCGTGGTCAACATCGACCGTATCGTGCGCACGCCGGAGCGGCGCAACGGCTGGCACTGGCGCGGGCTGATGCTGGCCGTGCTCATGCTGGCCGCGCTGGGCCTGCTGTGGCGCATCGACTGGCCACCGGGGGTGATGGATCCGTTGATGGCACTGGCGCCGGTGCCACTGCTGGTCGGGGCACTGATCGTGTTCGGCGTCACCGGTGCCAGCATCTGCATGCTGGTGGTAGCGGTGCTGGGCATGCAGATGGGTCTGGAGGGGCTGGGGCCGTTTGCCACCTGGGCAACCCGACACGACCTGGTCCCCGCGCAGGCGTGGACGCTGTGCACCGGCTTTGCGCTGTTGTTCCTGGGCGCGCTGTCCGAACAGAAGCTCTCCAACCACCTGCAACTGCAGCAGGCGTATCGGCGTTTGGGCGAGGTTACCGGACGCATGCTGGTGGTGCAGGAGGAAGAGCGCACCCGCATCGCGCGTGACCTGCACGATGATGTGAACCAATCCCTGGCGGCCATTTCAATCCGGCTCAGCACCTTGCGCAACCAGGTGCCACCGGCGGTGCGCAGCAGCGTGGTGGAAGTGCAGGAGCAGCTGCTGGCCGCGTCCAATGACATCCGCTCGATCTCGCACGAACTGCACCCCAGCATCCTGCGCTTCACCGGCCTGGCCACGGCACTGGACGCGTTCTGCATCAAGCGCAACGCACGCGGCACCCTGCGCGTGCGCTGCCACATCGAACAACCGCCGCGGCTGCAGGGCGACCAGGAACTGAGCCTGTTCCGGATCGTGCAGGAAGCGGTGAACAACGTTGACCGCCACGCCCAGGCCAGCGTCGCCGAGGTCCTGGTCGCCGTGCGCAGCCATCAGTTGCTGCTGCGCATCGACGATGATGGTCGCGGCATGCCCCCACCCTGCCGGCGCGCCCTGGCCCCGGGCCTGGGAATGATCAGCATGGAGGAGCGCGCGCGCCTGCTCGGCGGCAGCCTGCAGGTCGGGCCCAGCCCGCTGGGCGGCACCCGCATCGAGGTCAGGGTGGCCTTGGCCGGGTTGGCCAGCGCCCCGTAGTTTTACTGGGCAACGGCCGGTAGCAACGCGCTTGCCGGCGCAGGCCGGTGCCTGCAGATTGCACCGGTGGCGGCCACGCCCTTGCCTGCGGAGAGATGCCCATGCCCGTGTCCCTGCGGCAATTGCCGATGCTGCTGCCCCTGCTGCTGGCCGGCTGTCGTTCCACACCCCTGCCCCCGCCGCCCGCTGCGCCGGGGGTGGCGGTCGCACCGATGCCGGTGGTCCCCGAACTGCGCCCGGGCGTCCCCGCCGGGTACCTGGGCCGCGCCCTGCCCGACAGCCTTGCCCTGCTGCCACCGCCGCCGGCCAAGGGCTCGGCCGGCCTGGCCCGGGACCACGCGGTCAGCCGCGCGGCACACGCGCTGCGCGGCACCCCGCGGTTCGCGCTGGCGCGCAGCGACGCCGACCTGCGCTTCCCGCACGTGGCGGCGGCATTCGCCTGTGCACTGGGCGTACCCATCCGCCTGCAGGACAGCCCGCGCCTGTACCTGCTGCTGCAGCGCAGCCTGGTCGATGCGGGCCTGGCTACCTATGCGGCCAAAGACCACTACAAACGCACCCGTCCCTTCGTGTACTACAAGGAAGCCACCTGCGCACCGGCCGATGAAGCGCAACTGCGCACCGATGGTTCCTATCCCTCTGGACACACCGCCATCAGCTGGACCTGGGCGTTGCTGCTGGCCGAACTGAGTCCACCCCAGGCCGATGCGCTGCTTGCACGCGGCCGCGCCTTCGGCGAAAACCGGCTGATCTGCAATGCACATTGGCAGAGCGATGTACTGCAGGGGCGCGCGGTGGCCGCCGGCGCGCTGGCACTGCTGCACGCCAACGCCGACTTCCGCGCCGACATGGCGGCCGCCCGTGCGGAAATCGCCAACCTGCGCGGCAACGGCATACCGGCAAGCGACTGCGAGACCGAAGCGGCCGCGCTGGCGGTGAAGATCCCCGGGGTGGAGTAGCCGGCACCGGCATGGCAACAACGCTGCGTCCTGCGCCCACCCGGCTGTGGCGCGCCTGCGACCGTGCGATGCTGGCCACCCCGGCATCCGCACGAGACAGCGCATGGCACAGGTTCAGATCGTTTCCGACGGCCCCAACTACCGTCACCGCATCCGCAGCGGTGCGCACACCGTGGTCGCCGACGAACCGGCCGCGCTCGGCGGCCAGGGCGCCGGGCTGGCACCGTTTGAGCTGTACCTGGCATCGCTGTCGGCCTGCACGGCCATTACCCTGCGCATGTACGCAGAGAAGAAGGGCTGGGCGCTGGGCGAGTTCCGGGCCGAACTGAGCTCCTCCCGCGATCCGGACGGACGCCTGCGCGTGCACCGCATCCTGCATGCCAGTGCCACACTCACCGATGCGCAATGGCAACGCCTGCTCGAGGTGGTCGAGAAGACCCCGGTCACCCTGGTGATGCGCGAAGGCGCCACCATCACCAGTGAACGCGGTCCGCACGCGGTCGTCACGCCGGATTGACGGCCACACCGATGTGCGCGGCACTGCATCCGCCGCGCCACTTCGGCCGTAGATCCTGCTGCGTCATCTGGACGCCCTCTGCGGGAAGCTGCACATGAAAACCTCGATCACCGGCCTGGTTCTGCTCGCCTGCCTGTCTACCGCCGCCACGGTGCCGGTCGCGCTGGCCCAGGCCCCGATGGCCGCGCATGGCACGGCCAAGCCCACTGCCAACCCGATGGTGGGCGGCGCGGCGATGTACGCCAACAAGGACATCATCGACAACGCGGTCAATTCCAAGGACCACACCACCCTGGTGGCCGCGGTGAAGGCCGCCGGGCTGGTCGATACGCTCAAGGGCCCTGGCCCGTTCACCGTGTTCGCCCCGACCAATGCCGCCTTTGCCGCGCTGCCCAAAGGCACGGTCGAAGGATTGCTGAAGCCGGAAAAGAAGGCTGATCTGAGCAAGGTGCTCACCTACCACGTGGTGCCGGGCAATCTGGACAGCACTGCGCTTCTGGCCAGGATCAAGCAGGGCGGCGGCAAGGCCACGCTCACCACCGTGCAGGGCGAAGCACTCACCGCACGCCAGGCCGGCAAGGGCATCACCGTGACCGACGCCAAGGGCAACACCGCCCATGTGAGCATCGCCGACGTCCGCCAGAGCAATGGCGTCATCCACGTGATCGACAAGGTGCTGATGCCCTGATCCCGCGGGTCTGCGGCAGGTTGCGTCGATACCGCCCGCATGGGGGTCGACGCAGCCTTTGCAGGAAGACGTAAAGGATGACCTGGCCCGTCGCCCCGACACGATGACGGGGGAGACATCCGGCCGGGGCAACGAGCCAGGTCAAAGGCTACCCCGGCCGATGCGGGAGAGAGGCATCGGCACGGGGCACGAACGGGGGGGAGGACGCGCGGCAGCCCGCGCACTGGCTCAACGCGAGTGCGCGAGCCCTGAAATTTCGACGCGGCGATTGGGAGCCAGGCAGTGGATCACCGCCTGGCGATTGGCTTGCGTGCATTGCACCAGCGGATCGGCTTTGCCACGTCCCTCGGCCACGATGGCCTCGGCCGGCACGCCTCCCTGTACCAGGGCATCGCGTACGGCCTGTGCGCGCCGCTGCGACAGCCCCTGGTTGTAACGGTCGCTACCGATGCGATCGGTGTAACCCAACACCTGGATGGTCTGCACCTGACTGGCCGTACGCACCTGCTGCAGCAGGGCATCCACGCTGCGGCGCCCGGCCTCGGTCAGCGTTGCGCTATCGAAGTTGAACAGCGCATCGGCCGACAACCGCAGCGGCTCGCTCGGCATGGGTGCCGGCGGTGGCGGCGGGGGGGGTGGTGCGGGCGGCTGCAACAGTGCGGCACAGGCCTGGGGTTTCCAGTACCCGGCCTGGGCAATGCCCTTGCCGTCGAAGTGCACCTGGAACTGGCAGGTGAAGTAATCCCCATCCGGATTGCTGCGGAAGTTGAACAGGTAGTTCCATTCGCGCACGCCCCACATGCCCTCACCGAAATGCGGCGTGCCCAGCAACGTGTACAGCTGGCGCTTGCTCATGCCGCGTGCGAACAGGCGGAGGTTGTCGAGGTCCACGAACAGCCCTTCTTTGAGCGTCGCGCGCTTCGGATCGGGAAACTCGACCTCGCCGGTGCGTGCGCCGGTTGACGCGTCGGCCGGTGCCGGGCCCTTGTGCTTGCCGCCGCTGGCGCATGCACTGAACAGCAGCACGGCCAGGCACAGCGACAGTGAGCGCAGCAGCGGCGCGTGGTCGTGGATGGTGGATGATGTGGACATGGATTCCCCCTGGTGCGCGGAGCCGCGCGGGTAGCCCCGGTGCCGCCTACCGCCGGCACCGGGCACAAGTCACTGCGAACGGTCGGTTACCGAACCGTCACCACTGGATGCCGGCACCCACCGAGACACCGCCTTCGCCGCGGCTGTTGGTGGTTCCGGCCACCTTGTAGATCCAGCGGCCCCCTTCAGACACCCCGGAGATGCCCACCGCCACGCCCGACTCGCCGTTGTAGCTGCCCGCCGCAACCGCGGCCATGCTGCGCCCGGCCTCGTAGGGCTGCGGCAGACCGGCCACCGCCATCGCCGCGGCCACCCCGGCCGAGGCACGGTCGTCGGTACGGCGCAGGTTGCGATCAAACGAATCGAAACGGTCGTCGGTATAGGCCTTGGACCAGTCCAGGGTCTGGTTCATGCCAGCCCGCAGCTGGTCCACGTTGACCGCATCGGTGCCGGCGGTACCGGCCGCGACGTTGCGCACGGTGGTCGGCCCGGTGCTGGTGCTGCCCAGGGTGACGCTGTTGAGGTTGGTGGTGCCGTTGACATTGGTGTCGTAGCGGATCGTGCCCTGTTGGGAGGCCTGCAGCTGGCGCACATTGACCGCATCGGTGGCCGCGCTGCCATCGCCGACGTTGGTGATCTGGCGCTCCGCACCGGCACTGCCCACCGATACCGTGTTGTCGCGCGTGGCCACCGAGCCTGCCCCGAGCGCCACGGTGTTGTTGCCCTGCGCACTGGCACCATTGCCCAACGCGGTGCTGTTGGCCCCGGCCGCGCTGGAGCCTGCACCACCGGCAGCTGCATTGGCACCGGTCGCCGCGGGCGCGGCCAGGTTGTTGCTGTTGTTGACCTGGAACATGCCCGAGGTGCCGTTGTTGATGTTGTTGATCTGCGTGTCGGTGTAAGCCTTGGACTGGTCGATGGCGTAGTTCACGC
>JAHREJ010000049.1 GCA_021733645.1 Bacillus subtilis subsp. subtilis
ATAAGCGAATGCCAGTCCGGCCACCGTGAGCACCACCATCACCGATAGATGGGTCACTGTCGTGCGAATCCTGCAGAGCAGCGGGTCGACGTACACCGTCTCGGCCCGCTGTGTGTTCACGACATAGCCGGTGATCTTGTTGAAGGTGGCGCTGCGGGTATCGAAGTGAAGCCTGGTGATGGAGCCGGCGGCGTGCGCGACCAGCGGCTCCTTGTCGAAGGTCTGCGTTGCAGGATCATAGGCCCAGGCCTGCATGTGATCGGAAAACTTGTCTGTGAGGATGTAGAGCTTTCCGGTGTCGTCGTCCACGCCGACCACCGACAGGTTCACACGCTCACTGACCTTGACGGTGAGTGCGTCGTGGGTGACGAACGCACTCGAGCGGCGGTCCTTGATCTGGGTGCGCGCCTCGAACTCGTCTGGCCCGGCCGATTC
Source organism: Bacillus subtilis subsp. subtilis (assembly GCA_021733645.1). Lineage (GTDB taxonomy): Bacteria > Pseudomonadota > Gammaproteobacteria > Xanthomonadales > Xanthomonadaceae > Stenotrophomonas. Next base: position 436 of record JAHREJ010000049.1, read on the forward strand.
AAGGGTTTCCCGTGTCAACAGCTCGCCGCTACGCGGATGGAACAATCCCGGCGATGTCTTCGCATCGGCACGCAGCAGCAGCTCGGCCGCACCAGTTTTGAGGTTGTAGCGATAATAGTCGGCGCTCAAGCTGCTGGGGTTGCTCTGGCGCACGATCACATGATCCGGCTCGAGTGGCAGTCCATGGACCAGGTCCGCCGAGCCGCCGATCTCGAAGCAGCGCTGCGTGTCCTCGCTGATACCGGCTCGCCTGACGCTGCTCGCGAATGCTTCGTCGAATTTTTCCTGCGCTACGTCGGTGATATAGGCCTTGGATACGAACGTCTTTGTGGCACCGGTGGTGTTGCCTTCCCCGCAGCCTGCCAGGCGCCCGGTCCACTCCTGGCGGGCAATGGCCAGGGTCCTGCCCGCCTTCATGGCAATGGCAGCGACGAACTTCATACGCTCACCGGACGGCGTTACCCGCTTCGGACCGGCCGCCAGGTCATCCAGATCCCAGTTCGCCAGGGCGGGTTCAGTCTTGCCGTCCGGCGATGAGACCAGGGCGACCAGTCGCTTGCCATCGGCACTCATCGACACTGATTGGATTACCGGATATCTGGCCAGGTCCTCGATCGGCAACGGCGTTGATGCGACGCTGCCTGCGATGATCGTTGAGAGAGCGACCGCCAACAGCAGCTGGCGGCGGAAACGTTGCTCCATTGCAGTACTCCTTGGGGTGTGTCTTGGACCGCAACAGCGGCGCAGCGACAGTTGACCACCATGTAAAGAACGTCAACGAAAAGTATGGAAATTGATAAAGGACGCCTTGGAGCAGTGCGCCATTCATGCGCCGTATACGCGAGATCCACGCAGTGGTGTGGCGTACTGTGCTGGATGTCACGACACTGCTTTCGTCACGTTGAGTGACACGTATCACGCCATGAACCCTTCTTCATGCGCAGCAACCGCACGCCTCGAACAGAATCAGCCTACGCAGCGAAAGAGCGAAAAATGGCTGCAATTCGCGCACATGCTGCGATGCCGCATCGAATTGCGCAGCGTCTGCGGTCGGGCGGGCCGTGCATCGAATGCAAATGACCTGGCCGTTGGTTCGCAACGCAACATCCTGCGAGGTTGAAGGTTGAATGCAGTGCAGAAAGCGCAATCGGCGCGTTGCGATGGGCGTTGGTGACCCGACATGACACCTGTGTGTCGCTGTTGCTGCGTCCTGCGGCGTTGTACACGCAAGACTGCGGCATGATCTTCGTTACATGGCCCTGCAGCAGCTTCCGCTGCTGCAGGGGGCCCGCCTTACGGCCTTGCGCCGTCAGGCGGCGATGCTACCAGCTGAAACCGACGCCAATGGACGCGCCGCTGTCACCGTCTGCGCTCATCGAGCCGGACGCCTTGAAGATGAAGCCACCGTCTTCAGACACCGCCTGCAGGCCCAGCGCCATCGCCGATTCCCCACCGTAAGTGGCCCCGGACACCGCGACCGAGCGCGAACCCGGTGCCGCCTGCAACGGCAGGCCCGCCGAGGCCAGCGCCACGGCGATGCCGGCCTTGGCCTGGCGACGCAACTGCTGGACCTGATTGTCGGTGTACTGGTTGGCCACACTCACCGCTTGGCCGGCCACAGTGCGCGCAATACTGCGGGTCTGTCGCAGGTTGACCGCGTCGGTGTCCTGCTGGCCATCGGCTACATGGGTAACCTGACGTTCGGCACCAGACCGACCCACCGAAACCGTACTGGCGCGGTCAGCGACGGAACCGGCGCCCAGCGCCACACTGTTGCGGGCCGAGGCAACGGCATCGGCGCCCAGTGCCACCGCATCGGTACCTGCCGCCACACGGGCCGCACGACCAACGCGGTCGGCACCATCACTGGCCAGGCCACTGGAGGCCACGCCCACCGCATCCAGCCGCTGGGCCAGTTGATGCACCTGGCTGCCAGTCACCGCGTCACTGCTGGCGGCATCCACACGCCCGGCGGCCAGGCCGGTCACGATACGGGCGCCGCTGCTGCCACCCACGTCGATCACCTCCCCGTCGGCCTGCTTGCCAATGGTGATCCGCTTGCTGGACGGGTCCTGCTTGACCAGGCCCACACTGCCGGCCTCGATGTCGCCGGCCAACTGCTTCAGCGCATCGCCCTGCTTGCGATTGGCCACTTCCAGCGCACCCACCGCGGTGGTCGTCAGGTCGATGTCGCGCTGGCTGGCGTGCAGCTGCGCACCGGTGACGGCCTCACTGCTGCCTGCGGCGATCACCGCGTCCTTGAGGCCGGTCAGCGTGCGGACACCGCCGCTGCCAGCCACTTGAATGCGCTCGCCGTCGGTCATGGTGGCCAGCTGGATATCCCGGCTGGACGCGTCCTGGCGGACCAGGCCTGCCTCGCCGTCGCGCAACCTGCGCAGGTCTTCGCCCACCGTGCTGACGCGATCGTTCACCACCCCGACGTTTGCATCCATCTGTGCCAATGCGCTACCGACATCGCGCGCGGCCGTGGCCGGTTCGGCGCGGACGCCGGTGGCGCCGAGGGTGCCGATTGCGTAGGCAGGCGCCAGCATGTTGCCGTCCGCCCCCACCAACGCCCCGCCCCCCAGGGCCGCAGCAAGCTGCTCGGTACCGCGGCCAGCGGCGGCGGCCGCCGAGACGGCTGCATCGGCCTTGGTGCCTGCCGTCGACGCCGCCGCAGTGGCCTGGTCGGCCTTGGTGCCTGCTGCGTTGGCGGCGGTGGTGGCCGCATCGGCGCGTGTGCCGGCATCGGCGGCGGCGGTGGTGGCCGTGGTCGCGGCTGCCGTGGCGTGGTCGGCTTTGGCGCCTGCCGCGGTAGCGACCGTGGTTGCCAACCCTGCCCGCATGCCGGCGTCAGCGGCGGCGTTGGTGGCGGCGTCCGCCCGGGTGCCCGCCGTGGCAGCGGCGGCCGTGGCCTGGTCGGCCTTGGTGCCTGCCGCATCGGCACGGGTGCCGGCCTCGGTGGCCGCGAGGGTGGCAGCGTCGGCGCGCGTGCCCGCCGTGGCAGCCGCTGCCGTGGCTTGATCGGCCTTGGTCCCTGCTGCGGTGGCGGCCGTGGTTGCCGCCTCTGCCCGCGTGCCGGCGTCAGTGGCAGCGGTGGTGGCGGCATCGGCCCGGGTGCCCGCCGCCGTGGCAGCCACAACGGCTTGGTCTGCCTTGGTGCCTGCCGCCGCGGCGGCCGTGGTGGCGGCGTCCGCCTTGGTGCCCGCCGTGGTGGCAGCAGCGGTGGCGTCATCGGCCTTCGCGCCGGCCGCCGCAGCAGCAGTGGTCGCCGCGTCAGCGCGCGTACCGGCGGCGTTGGCCGCGGTGGTCGCTGCGTCGGCCTTGGTCCCGGCCGTCGCGGCGGCGGTCGTGGCGTGGTCGGCCTTGGTGCCGGCCGCGGCGGCGGCGGTGGTCGCCGCATTGGCTGCCGTGGTCGCTGCATCCGCCTTGGCACCGGCGGCGGTGGCCGTTGCTGTGGCTTCATCGGCCTTGGTACCGGCTGCGGCTGCGGCGACCGTTGCCGCGTCGGCCTTGGTGCCGGCGGCACTGGCGGCAGCCGTGGCGGCATCGGCCCTGGTGCCGGCGGCCGTGGCTGCGGTGGTGGCAACGTCGGCGCGGCTGCCGGCGGCGTTGGCCGCCGCAGTCGCTGCATCGGCCCTGCCACCGGCAGCGGTGGCGACGGATGTCGCTGCATCGGCCGCGGTCAACGCGGACCGAGCCGTGTTCCCCACGGCATCCAACTGGCCCTTGTTCACGGCATCGGTGGCCGCAACGCCGGCATCGACCGCACTGATGCGACTGGACGCGGCATCGCCATGACTGGCCTTGAACGTGCCCGACGCCTCGTCCCACAACAGTGCCGCATCGCGCACCGCGGCGATCTGGGTGCCGGCCGCTTCCACGGCGGTCCTGGCCGCGTTGGCGGTCTGTTCGGCGGTGGCAGCGCGGTTGCCGGCGGTGGCCGCTGTCGTGGCGGCCTCATTGGCCCGGGTTTGGGCAGCAGCAGCGACGGTGGTGGCGGACTCGGCGGCGGCACGGGCGGCGTTGGCGGTCTGTGCGGCCGTGGTGGCCGTATCGCCGGCGGTACGGGCGGCGGCGGCGGCGGCATCGGCCCGGGTGCCGGCGGCATTGGCGGTCGTGGTCGCGGCATCGGCATCATTCCGGGCACTTTGCGCGATCTGGCCCACAGCATCCAACTGGCCCTTGTTCACCGCGTCGGTCGCCGCCGTGCCGGCATCCAGCCCGCTGATGCGACTGGACGCGGCATCGCCATGACTGGCCTTGAACGTGCCCGACGCGGCATCCCACAACAGCGCGTTGTCGCGCACGGCGGCGACCTGATTGCCGGCCGCTTCGGCGGCAGTCCTGGCCGCGTTGGCGGTCTGTACCGCCGTATTGGCGCTGTCGCCGGCGGTGCGGGCGGCGGTGGCCGCGGCATCCGCACGGGTGCCCGCTGCGGTAGCCGCCGTGGTGGCGGCATCGGCCTTGGTACCGGCGGTGTCGGCGGCAGTCCGGGCCGCGTTGGCGGTCTGTACCGCCGTGTTGGCGCTGTCGCCGGCGGTGCGGGCGGCGGTGGCCGCGGTATCCGCACGGGTGCCCGCTGCGGTAGCCGCCGTGGTAGCCGCATCCGCACGGGTGCCCGCTGCGGTAGCCGCCGTGGTAGCCGCATCCGCCCGGGTGCCAGCCGCGGCAGCTGCGGTGGTGGCGGCATCGGCCTTGGTACCGGCGGTGTCGGCGGCAGTCCGGGCCGCGTTGGCGGTGTCGCCGGCGGTGCGGGCGGCGGTGGCCGCCGCATCCGCCCGGGTGCCGGCCGCAGTGGCCGCCGTGGTGGCCGCACCGGCGGCCGTGCGCGCGGCCTGTGCCGTCTGCTCCACCGCATCCAGCTGGCCCTTGTTCACGGCATCGGTGGCTGCAACGCCGGCCGCCACGCCGCTGATCCGGTTCGATTCCGCGTCGCCATGACGGGCCGTGAACGTACCCGAGGCACCGTCCCACAGCAGCGCGTTTTCGAACACTGCCCCAAGAGAGTCGTTCTGCCTGGCGAGCTCGGCATCCAGCGAATGGATCGCCCCCACCAGCGTTGCCGGCCGGGCATCGATACCCGGGCCCGGGCTGCTCAGCGAAACCGCCGGCAGCACCACGCTTCCATCTGCCGCGAGCGATGCGCCGCCGCCGATCGCCGTGGCCACTGATTGCAGTGCCTCGCGGGGCAGCGCGCCCGATTGGCCTGCGCCTTTGGCATCCAGCGCATCAATGCGGTCGCTGAGGGTTTTGTCGCGGGCGTCCAGGCGCGTGCCGAGCGCGGCGATATTGGTGTCCTGGCTGGCATCCTTGGCGGCCAGCTCGTTGATGGCGGTGTAGGCCGCGTGCAACTGGCTGCCGTTGACCGCATCGGTGCTGGTGGCCGACACCGCGCCCGCGCCCAGGTTGATGATCTGGCGGCGGTTCAACGCGCTGCCCACCGACACCACGCCGCCCACGTTGCTGTTGTCGATGGGATAGCGCCTGCCGTTCAATGTCAGCTCGGTCAGCGCGCGCACCGTATCGGTCGTAGCGCCATCGCCCAACGCGACACTGCCTGCATGGCTTGCATTGGCCGCATTGCCCAACGCCACCGCTTCGGTGGCCGAAGCGCGCGAGCTTCGACCGATTGCCACGGCATTGCGTTGGCTCGCCGCGGCTTCGCTACCCATCGCCACGGCGCGCTCGCTCGATGCGGTGGCGGACATGCCCACCGCAACCGAACGGTTCCCCGATGCCGTCGCACTGGCACCGATGGCGGTATCGCCCTGCAGGGCCGCGCGGGCGCTGTGTCCGAACGCCACTGATGACGCACCGGCGGCAGCGGCGCTCCGGCCCACTGCCGCCGCGTTGGTCTGGCTGGCCGCAGCGGCTTGACCAACGGCCGTGCTGGAGGCTGCGGTGGCCTGGGACATCGAACCCAGCGCAGTGGCGTCCTGGGCTGCCGAGGACGCCGAGCCCAGCGCGATCCCGTTGTCGCCCGTTGTCGTGGTATTCCAGGAACCAATCTGGATCCTGTTCCCGTTCATTTCGCCCATCTTGAGGATGCCCTGGCGGATATGTGCCTCGCCCCCATTGACGTACAGCTCGCCACCCAGCGTGAGTGAGGTAGCGCCGTTACCCGACACCGTGGTCGGGCGGTAGAACAATGCCTTGGTGAGCTGCGTGGCCTTGTCCGCCGAATCGCAGCTACCGTTCTCCACATCGCTCAGCCACTGCGTCGCCGGCGCAGTGCCGGTGATGAACCGCGAGGTGGGATCCTGAAGACGCACGCACCAGCCGTTGCCTTGGCCGTTGACGTACAGATCGGCCAGGGCAGAGGGCGACACCAGCGCGCCCAGCAGGCCCACACTGACCACCCAGGCCCGTCGGCTGGTGCAGGCCTCCCGCAGCGCGGCACTGAGCGCGTTACGGCGTACCGGGCGGCGGTACGTACTGGCCATCTCATCTCGCGCATTACAAAGGCGGGCAGAACCCGTCGGCACCACAATATTCACAAGCTACCTCGATACGTTGGTTGGGGTCACTGCGGCGCCCGGTGATCGGGCGTCGCGGGGGCGCCAGCCCCGGAGGTATGCCTGGTGCGCCCGGTGAGGCTGGGCGCTGGCTTCTCCCGCAACGTGCGAGGGTTCGCTGACGATGCGATTCATCTTCACGCGTGGGCGCTGGGCACTGGCCGGCGTCCGGGGCGTCGATACGACCCTTGTCATGCAGATGAACGGTAGTACGGACCCCGCCCGGGGCATCCCTGGCGGCGGCCGTCTCTGGCGTCCGTGCATTGTCTGGATCGGCGCAAGAAACACTTCTGGCGCGGCCTCATTCGTTCTCTCGGCACGAAAAAGAGAAAAAAAAGACAGCCGCCGCAAGCCCCGGCGGGGGCTTACGAGGCGGATGGGTGGCCGCGTTGGGCCAACCTGACCGGATTCAGATGAGCACGGGACCGGTCAGCCGGTGGGCACCTCCCGTGGTCCGGGCCACGCCTCCATCATGTTCAGCACGGCCTGGCCCAGCGCGGTCAATGACACCACATGGCCCCCGTAGCGGACCCCGTCGGCATCACGCACCACCTCGGCCGCCAGTACCCGGCGCCGGCGCAGGTAGCGGAAACTGCGTTTGATTTCGGGGGCGGAGTAGCCGCTGAAGTGCACGTGGCGCAGCCGCACCCCGGGCGTAGGCACCCGGAAGCGCCGCATCAGCAGCAGGCACAGCTGGGGACACGCCGAAGGCGCATGCGCAGGCGAAGACGAAGACGAAGACGAAGAGGATTCAGACATGCGCCAGCGTCCCGGCCTGCATCCGGGCAGCCGGGACCGGCACTGCCGGTCCGAACCGGTGCATGAACAGTTCGGCCCGGATCGGTGGGCTGTGCAGGTAGCCCTGGGTCTGATCACATCCCAGGCGCTGCAGCTGCCAGGCCTGGCCTTCGCGCTCAACCCCCTCGGCCACCACGCGCAGTTCCAGGGACCTGGCCATGCCGATGATGGCTGCCACGATCGAGCGATCCACCTCGCTGCGGTCGAGCTCCTCGATGAACTCGCGTGCAATCTTCACCTCGTGCACCGGCATCTGCTTCAACCGTGCCAGGCTCGAAAAGCCGGTTCCGAAGTCGTCCAGGGATACCTGCACGCCCAGGCCAAACAGGTTGTAGAGCTGTTTCAGGCACGCATCCGGATCGTGCATCAATGCCGACTCGGTCACCTCCAGCACCAGGCGGTCGGCGGGAATGCGGTTGTCGCCCAGCGCGCCGCATACCGCCGCGTAGAACCCCGGCCGCTGCAACTGCTGCGGTGACACGTTGATTGCCATCGTCCAGTCAGCGGCGCCGGCATCACGCCAGACGCGCAGCTGTCGGCAGGCCGCGCGCAGCACCCATTGCCCCAGGTCGTGGATCTGGCCGGTCTGTTCGGCCAGCGCAATGAAGGCATCCGGGGCAATCAGCCCGTGCGTGGGGTGCATCCAGCGCACCAGCGCCTCGGCCCCCACGCACACCGGGTCCTGGCAGCTGAATTTGGGCTGGAACAGCAGGACCAGATCCTGCTGGGCAATGGCGCGACGGAGTTCTTCGCCGTTGATCGCACCGGTTCGGTCAATGGAACTGTGAGAGAGCATCGGAGCGCCCCGCTGTGAGAAGGGGCCATCGTCTGCACTGCGGGGCGCATCGACTTCTATCGGGTCGTCAATTCATCTCAATTGTTCTCTCGCCGTGCCGGCGGCGCAGGATCAACGCATGCCCTCCCCTGCGCAGCGCCCCGTGTCCCAGAGCTTGGGGGGCGTGGAATACAACGCCGGAAAAGCGGCAGCGGCGTGCATGTACGTGCCGTTGCGGCGCACGGTGACAAAGGGCCCGTCGTCGGGCAGACGCTCGCAGACGCGGTATGTGGGCGGCGCCGAGCCCGTCAGGCGCGGATGGCGCCTGGACAATGCCTCCGGGCTGACGCCAGCCCCGGGCTGCGTTGACGCGGGGGGCACCGGCGGCACGACCCACCCGAACGGAAGCAATGACGAGATCAACGGTTCCGCACGCGCTGCGTTGCCCCGCACCACCTCGGCCGGCGTGTGGGCCTGCACCGGGTGCACCTGGATGCACCCGGCAAGTGCCCACGCCAGCAATAGACCCCGACCCAATCGTTTCATCGCCACGGTGCTCCACGGAACTGAAGGGATGCGCGCAGGGCGCCGCGTGAGCGTGCACGGACCCGACGTGGATCACTTGGGCGTGGGACTCATTTTTTCTCTGCGGCGGCTCTTTCGCCCGCCGGCACCGTGTTCTGCGCGCCGACAACGGCCTGGCCGCCGTGCAATGCCGGCGCCTGCCCTTGTTCGGCCGGCGTCAGCCAGGCCAGGGTCGCGCCCGGCATCCGCGCCTGCCTGGCCTGGGCAGCTTCCGCCGCCGCAGGGGACAGTTGCAGGGCCGCCAGGCCCACCAGACTGGCCACCTGTTGCTGCGTGCGCTGGTCTCCGTTGCCGCCCGCGCGCGCGTACAGCGCCGTGGCCAGGGCGATGGCCTGCGCCTGCCGGCCGCTGCGCTGGTCGTCGTTGATCTGCAGCAGGTCGAGCCGATCCAGCAGTTCCCGCGCTTGCGCCGGGAGCGTTGCCCGAACCTGGCTGGCACGCTGCCGGCTGCGCGACCACTGTCCCGCCGCGGCATCGGCTTCCACCTCCAGCACGGCCAGTTGCGCCTGCTGGAGCGGCGGCAAGCCAACGGTGTCGTGCAACGCGCGCACCTGCGCGACCAGGCGGCCGGCAGTGACGCCATCACCCAGACGCAGGGCCAGGAACGCCAGCCGCATCGCGGTGGTCGCACGCACCGCCGGCGGGTCGGGTGCCGCCGTGGCCTGGCCCTGTTGCAGCAGATCCAAGGCGAGCTGGTACTGATGGCGGGCGGTGCCGGCACGGTTGGCCATGACGGCGACCAGGGCGCGCGACCAGGCCGCATCGAAGCGGGCCGGCCTACTGTCAGCCTGCGCGCACGCGGTGTCCAGGGTCGGATCGCCGGCACTCTTGCCTGCGTAGGCATTCAAGCGCATGGCCGTACACGCCGCATCCGCCCGCTCGCTGTTGAGCCCGTCCGCATCGGAAGGCACCGCCTGGGTGGCCAACAGGCTGGCGGCCCGGGCGCGCTCGACCTGCCCTTCCATTTCCTGCACGCGCGACAATGCGCGGTTGATGCGGATCCCGGCCACCCCTTCCAGGGCCAGAGCCTGCACATGCGTTGCGCGGGCACGCGCCTGGACCAGACGCAGTTGGAGCAGATCCTCGATCACCAGTTCGGCCTCTATCTCGCCCTGCAGATTCAGGTTGCCCATCGACTGTGCCGTCTGCAATGCCTGGGTCAGCCAGCGCATGCGCTCGGTGTCGTCGGCGCTGACGTTGGCCAGCGTTACCAGGATGTCCGCCTCCAGTCCCGCTGCACCGGCCTGACGGGCACGCTCAAGCGCGGCGGTCAGGCCCTGGCTGCCCTGCCCGGCCTGGCTGGCATGCAGCTCGGCGAGGATGGCGGCATGTTCGGCCACGTTGGGCGAACCGGCCTCCTGTGCCAGTTGCGCCGCGCGCCGGTACGCAGCCACGCCCTGCTGTGGCGACCAGGTCACCAGGGCGCGCGCGTCCAACAGCGCCGCGTCTGCACGCTGCGCGCGCATGGCATCGCCGCCGGCCTCGGCAAGTGCGTAGGCCGCCTGTGCATGACGCTGGGACCGCCGGCCCTGGCCCAGCGCGTAATAGATGTCGCTGTACTGCACCTCGCGCTGGAAGCGCTCGGTCGGCGTGTCCGCGCCGGCCGCTGCCGGGTGATGGATTTCGGCCAGTGCCTTGGTGTATTGCCCGGTCGCGATCAGCAGGCTGATGTAGCGCTGACGATAGACGGCATGCCCGGGATGGGCAGCCACCAGCGCCTGCAGCGCCCGTTCGGCGTCACGGGTGCGGCGCGGGTCCACTTCCAGTCGCATTGCCTGAAGCGACAACCGCGCATCGTCGGGCAACGGACGCAGCAGGCCGCCGGCGATTTCCAGCTGGCGAATGGCACGCGCGCTTTCGCCCAGCCGCGCCTGTGCCAGCCCGAGCTGCAGATGCCCCAGCCCGAACCGTGGCGCGCTCGCCAACACCTCCGGCGCCCGCTGGTCCACGGCCTGCCAGTCGCTGCGGTCGAACGCCTCGGCAACCGGGGCATATCGCTGGGCCGACGCGGCATCTATCTCCAACACCGGCCAGGTGGAGGGGGCATCGGGCATCACCGCAGCCAGGATGTGGGCCGACATCCGGTCGACCAGTGCCGGAATGGCGCTGATATCTGCGCTTTCCTCCAGCACGTTCTCCCCCGCCTTGCGTTGAATGCGCGCGCGCACCGTTACCCGCTTTCCATCGGCACTGCGCGTGGCACTCAACAACACCACCGCGGGGTGATCGATGTTCTGCCCGCCGGCCAGATCCTCGGCACTGAGCACACGCGCCGTCGGCAACTGGCCAAGCTTCCATCCCAACCATTGCTGCAGCAGGCCCGATGCCCACGGCACGTCACTGCCAGTGTGGCCTTGAACGGACATCAACGCGACCGCGGTCACCGCAGGCGCTCGCGGCACCGCCAGCCACAACACCCCGGCGGCGCACACCAGCACCAGCGCTGCGGCGGCCAGCCATTGCCGCAGGCCCGGCCGACGGCGGAGCCGTGTGGCGGCGGCCGGGACCTGCGGTTGCGCCACCTGCGGCGGGGCATGGACGATGGTCTCCGGCGCCGATGCGGGGTCGATCGCCACCGCATCGGCGAGCGCAGGCGACTCGCTGGTTGGGTCCACGGCCGTCGGGGACGCCAGCAACGCCTCTGCGACCGGCGCAGCGGCAACCGCCGCAGGCGCCGGCAGCACGCTGCCATCGGCGGCCAGCGTGGGCATCGCCGAAAACCATTGCACCGGTCCGGGTGGCTGGAATACATAGCCGCGTTTGGCCACCGTGCGTATCCACTCGCGCCGCGATTCGCCCAATGCCTTGCGCAGCAGCCAGATGCTCTGCGACAGGTTGGCGTCGTCCACCACCAGGCCTGACCACAAGCGGTCGAACAGCTCACTGCGGGTGAACAGCTTGTTGGGCTCGGCCATCATCAGCAACAGCAGATCGAACACGCGCTGTTGCAACTCGATGCCACCCTCGGCAGTCAGGACCCGGCGGTAGCGCAGATCAACCAGGAGGTCGCCCACCTGCAGGCCTTGGCTGCTCGACGGCCAGGGGGGGGTCATACGTGCAACTCCAGGCGCCACCTCGGGACTGACAGGATATTCCCATGTCCGGCCATGCTCCAGACTCTACACCGCCCTCATGTCGCCCCCTCCGGCGCAGGGTGTGTTCCGGATCGGTCCTCCCCGTGATCCTCCTGGCAGCGACCCATGCGCGACCGGCCCTGACCCTCGGTTGCGGTCGTGCCGAGGGAATCCAGCCGGGGCGCGGTGAAGTCCTCCACCAAGTGCGCGCATCGCACCACCGCCCCGACCTGCTCGCCGTCGGCCGTGCCGGCGCGCGGCGCGCGGCCCTCGGCAAGGCCCTGCCCGCCGGCACATCCCATCGACACCATCGACACGGCCAGCAGGCAGGCCCGGAACACAGCATGGTGCAAGTGACATCTCCCAGAAAGGACATCGGCCATTCCAAACGCTGCGCACCAACAGGAGTGCGCAGCGCATCTGGGCGGATTGTCCCGGGCTGCCCGCCACGCGCGCAGTGCCGCCGGTCATGGTCGAAGTTGCCGCCAAACCGAGAACTCCGTTGGTCAGCGCCGACGTGGATCCACCAGATCTTCCGCACGGGTCGCAAACACGGGCGGGTCCACGTCCAGCACTGCGTCGCGCACCGTACGCCCGGCGAGGAAATCAGCAATGCCTGCGGCGATGACCGGGTTCCCCAGCCACAGTTCGTTGTCATGGCTGGCGCCGCGCACCAGCAGCGCATGGCTGTTGGCAAGCCCCGGGCGCAACGCCGCCGCATTGGCCGGCGGGGTCCGCCCATCCAGCGTGCCGCTGATGAACAGCACCGGCACGTTGCTGTGCAGCGGCCCGCGGAAGGCGTCGCCCAGATCGGGCAGGCCCAGGCCGTCGCCCAGCGCCGGGAACGGGAAGTTCAGCGCATCGCCAAGCAGGCTCTGGCCAGCCTGCGCCTCTACCAGCGCACGGCGTTGCGGGCTCTGCCCGGAGGCCACGTCCATCGCCAGCGGCATCGCGCCGAACTGACCCTGCTCGCTGCGCATCAGCAGCACCACGTCGGCCAGCAGATCGTAGTTGCCCCGCTCGGCCTCGCGCAGGATCAGCGGCAACCATTGCTGGGTCATGCGCCGCCCGAGCGAGGCGGCGATGACCAGCTGTGCGTCATACGCGCCGATCATCACTACCCTGCCCTCGTGCATGCGGCTGCGGCCCTGGCGGGGCTGCTGGCGCAACGTGGCCAGCACGCGCGTGGCCGATCCGGTGAGATCCTCGAAGCCGGCGTTGGCGGCCACCTCGCCCAACTGTCTCAACAAGGCGTCGGCGGCCAGCGGCAGTTTCAAGGTGTCGTCCGGGCCTTCGCTGCCCATCAGCACCACGCGCGCGAGTCCGTCGCCGTGCTGGCGCACCGTGGCCAGGGCCAGATGCGTGCCGTAACTCATGCCCCACAGGCTCACCTTGGGCACGCCCAACGCACGGCGGAGGTCGTCGATGTCGCCCGCACTTTCGACCGTGGTGTAGGCGCCAAGATCCACCTTTTCCTGTTTCCAGTAAGCCACGCAACGCGCGGCGACATCACGCAATGCCGCCAGTGCGGCGTCGCGCTGCAGCGGCTGGGCATCCTCGAAGCGGTGCTCATGCGGACAGGCCGGCGGTGGCTCGGACCCACCGGCGCCGCGCTGGTCCAGCAGCAGGACATCGGCCTCCCGGCGCACCTGGTCGAACACCGGCCAGCGCGGCCCGCGCGCGGTGCCGATGCCCGAGCCACCCGGGCCACCGGCCAGGTAGATCACCGGCGCGGCGCTGCTTTTGCCGCCGGTTGCCGGCAGCCGCACCACGCGCAGGCGCAGGCGCGGCCCGTCCGGCGCGGCATGGTGGCGCGGCACGTCCAGGTAGGCGGCCTCCGCTGCGATGGTGCCGTGCTTCTGGGTTTCATACTCGTAGGGTTGGAACACCAACGTCGCCGCCGGGTCTGCAGCCAGCGCCGGACTGATGGCCGCACCTGCCAGACACACGGTGGCCAGCCGCAGGGTCGTCACCGGCAGGCGTGAACGAAACAACGGGGTGCGAAGGAGAGAGGCGATCGTCATGGCGGACTCCAGGTGGATGGAACAACCGGCCGCGTGCCGAAGCGACGCGGTACATCAACACGCCGCCAGCATCGGCCCTGTCCGGGCCGCCCGGGCGCGCTGGTCGGTCGAACGTCTCCACGTGGGGGACCAATGTCTCCGCCCACCCGATACGATGCGCACATGCAGATCCTTCGAACCCTCTCGGCCCTGGTGGTGCTTGTTGTGGCCGTTGCTGCCTGGCTGATGGCCGCAGCGCCCCCGGCGGACACCTCGTACCTGCAGGCCACGGCGATGGCATCGGCCAGCAGGGCGCCCCCCGCCAGCGTGCCGGCCACCCCGCCGCCCAACGTGCACTGGCGTGCACTGGATCAACGCGAACTGGCACGCTGGCGCGGCCCCTACTGGCTGCGCTGGGACCTGCCTGCCACCACTGCGCCGGCCAACGCGCGTGCGCTGCGCCTGTCGCTGCGCGCGGCCAGCCAGCCGTACTGGAATGGCCAGCCCCTGCCACCCAACGGCACGGTCGGGCGCAACGCCGGCGAAGAGCGTCCCGGGCGGATCGATAGCCTGCGGGTGCTGCCCGCCGCCGCGGGCCCGGACACGCTGGTGGTACTGGCCTCCAGCCAACACCAATGGCTGCGCCTGCGCAGCGCCGACGCCCTCATTGCCGTGGGTCCGGTGGCCTCGCTCTACGCACACCCGCTGATCCCCTGGCTCATCGCCGCCCTGGCCACCGGCGCGCTCGGCGCCGCCTGCCTGTACCTGCTGGCCGCCCAGCGCGGCCGGCCACCGGTGCCGGGGGCGCGCGTGCTGCTTGCGCTGGGTGCCGTGGGCCTGGCGCTGCCGGTACTGGAAGGCTGGCGCCCGCTGCTGGGGTATCCCTATCCGTGGCACGGGCCGCGTTTGCTGGCACTGCTGTTGCTGCATCTTTCGGCGGCGATACTGCTGCCGGCCTACCTTGCGCGCCGCTTCGGCGTGGCGGTACCGATCGGCTTGCGCGTCACTTATCTGGCCACGCTGCTGTGCATAGCCGCCTTCGTGCCGGGCTTCGACGGGCGCGGCGCGGCGTTGCTGCTGTTGAGCCTGCTTGCCGCCGCAGCGCTGTTGCTGCGCGCGCGGGGCGAGCCGGACGAACGCTGGCCGATCCTGACCCTGGTGTCGGCCGGGGCATTGGCGATCCCGTTGCTGGGCGGCGCCTTCCTGGACGGCCCGTACTTCCTGTTCCTGGCGGTGCTGATGGGGTTCCTGCTGGTGCGCCACGCCGCCCAGCTGCGCACCCTGGACCAGCACAACGCGCTGCTGCGCGAAGAGCGTGCACGGCTGTCATTGCAGTTGCTGCAACGGGGTATACAGCCGCATTGGCTGATGAACACCCTCACCTGCCTGCAGGAGCTGATCGAGCAGGCACCGATGCGCGCCAGCGCGCTGGTCCAGTCGCTGGCAGAACAGTTCGATCGCCTGCGCCAGAGCAGCAGCCAGCAATACGTAGCGCTGGAGGACGAACTGGCGCTGTGCCGCAATCATCTGGATATCGTGGGCATGGCCATCGACCAGCACATCGCCTTCCAGGTCGATGTCCAACAGCGCGGCCTGCAACTCCCGCCCGGAGTGCTGCATGCGCAGGTCGAAAACGCGCTTACCCACGCCGGTGCCGCCGCCTGTGCCGCGCAGCCGTTCCAGCTGCACGTGCAGCGCGAAGGCCTGCACTGGGTGCTGGTACTGCGCAGTGCACGTGGCAGCGCGCCGCACCGTGGCCAAGGCACCGGCACGCGCTACATCGAAGCCAGCCTGGCCGCCGCCTGCCCGGATGGCTGGCGCTTCGTGCAGGGTCCCGATGGCGCGCACTGGTGCGGCCGCATGGAGCTGACATGCGCATCCTGATCGTGGAGGACGAACTGCTGGTGCGCCAGCGCCTGCTGCGACTGTGCACCGAGCTGGCCGGCAGCCGCGCCCGCTTCGATGCCGTGGCCGACCTGGACGCGGCCGGCGACCGCCTGCAGCGCAGCGTCTACGACGGCCTGCTGCTTGACTTGAACCTGGGCGGCGAAGACGGCTTCGATCTGCTGCGCCGTGCGGTGGCCGGGCGCTACCACTGCGTGGTGGTGTCGGCCCATCGTGACCGCGCCCTGCAGGCCTTTGAGCACGGCGTGCTGGATTTCGTCCCCAAGCCGTTCTCGCGCGAGCGCCTGGGCACGGCCCTGCAGCGCCTGCTGGAGGTGGGCCGGCACCGCCCCGGCAGCGCCCGCTACCTTGGCGTCTGGCGCGCACAGGGCACCGCTTTGGTGGAACTGGCGCAGGTGCAATGGATACGCGCCGACGGCGATTACAGCCAGCTGCGCCTGCACGACGGGCGCAGCGAGCTGCACGACAAATCCCTGGCCAGCCTCAGCGCTGTGCTGCCGCCGGACTTCGTGCGCTGCCATCGCTCCTACCTGGTCAATCTGCGCCACGTGCGCAGCCTGCATGCCGGGTCGGGCAGCCGCTACTGGCTGGTGCTCAACGACGGAGCCGAACTGCCGGTGGGGCGGGCGCACGTGGCCGCGCTGCGCAGCGAGCTTGCGCTGGGCTGACCTCGCCGGCGGCGCGCTGGCTTACTGCCCCGCGCTGGCGGCCTTGGCCTTCTTCCACGCCGCTTCGAACTCGGTCGCGGTGATCCCATCGTCCGAATCCAGGTCGAACCAGGACAGTGGCTGGTCGGCCAGCACGAAGCGTTCGTCGCTCTGGCCATGCTTGTCGGCCCAGGTAATCACGCTGCGGTACATCTCCACCTGCCGCACGATCACATCGCCCACCGCCTCGAGGTAGACATTGCCCTGGCCAAGGTCGGACTCGGCCCAGTGCTTGAAGTACTGTTTTTGGGTGCTGCTCATGGTAGGGGTCCGGATCTGGCAGAAAATGGGGGTGGGGAATATACCTCAGCGTCGCCGTGACGTCGCTCGCGGCTGCAGCGCGTCCAACGCGCCGGCATTGCGCCGCGCCCAGTCGTAGATCAGCTCGATCGGCTCCACCAGCTGCACGCCCAGCGGGGTCAGCGTGTAGTCCACCGACGGCGGCACGGTCGCATGTTCGGTGCGCAGCACCATACCGGCGCTCTCCATCTCGCGCAGGGTCTGGACCAGCATCTTCCTGGAGATGGCCGGCAGGCTTCGATGCAGCGCATTGCTGCGCGCGGCGCCGTGGTGGCGCACCGCCAGGGTGTGCAGCACCATCGAGGTCCACTTGGTACTGAACAGCTCCAGCACCCGCCGGGGCGCACAGTCTTCGCGCCATTCCTGTTCCGCACTGCCGGTTTTCATCACCTGGTTACCATTTGGTGCCTTCTTTCGAGGCGGG
Organism: Bacillus subtilis subsp. subtilis; assembly: GCA_021733645.1. Lineage (GTDB taxonomy): Bacteria > Pseudomonadota > Gammaproteobacteria > Xanthomonadales > Xanthomonadaceae > Stenotrophomonas. Next base: position 17,525 of record JAHREJ010000049.1, read on the forward strand.
CGCGCCTATCCTACTGTGTGGGCCTGGAACGCAATGAAAAGGCAGCCACGTGACGAACAAAGCACTTGTCGTGGGCGCAACCGGCATCGTCGGCAGCGCATTGATCACCCAGTTGAAGGAGGCCGGTTGGGAGGTGCACGGCCTGGCCCGACGCCCCGCCGCCCTGCCCGCCGGCGTGCACGGCGTGGCAGCGGACCTGCAGGACGCGCAGGCCACGCGGCGGGCACTGGCGGGGCTGGCGCCCACCCATGTCTTCATCACCACCTGGTCGCGGCAGGCCACTGAAGCCGAGAACATCCGGGTCAACGCGGGCATGGTGCGTCACCTGCTCGATGCAGTACGACCGGCCGGTTCGGTGCGGCACGTGGCACTGGTAACCGGACTGAAACACTATCTCGGGCCGTTCGAGGCCTACGCCCAGGGCGACCTGCCACAGACCCCGTTCCGCGAGGAGCAGCCACGGCTGGCGGTGGAGAACTTCTACTACGCCCAGGAAGACGAAGTATTCGCCGCCGCCGCGCGCGATGGCTTCGCGTGGAGCGTGCACCGCCCGCATACGGTGATCGGTTCGGCGGTGGGCAATGCCATGAACATGGGCACCACCCTGGCGGTGTACGCCACGCTGTGCAAAGCCGGCGGACGCCCCTTCTACTTCCCCGGTTCGGCCGCACAGTGGAACGGGCTCACCGACATGACCGATGCCAACCTGTTGGCGCGTCACCTGCTGTGGGCCACGCAGACCCCGGCCGCCGCCAACCAGGCCTTCAACGTGGTCAACGGCGATGTGTTCCGGTGGCGCTGGATGTGGGAACGGATTGCAGGCTGGTTCGCGCTGGAGCCGGCACCCTTCAACGGCGAGGTGCGACCATTGCAGCAGCAGATGGCCCACGATGCCCCGCGCTGGACGGCTTTGGCGGCCAGGCACCACCTGGCCGAGCCGGACATCCACCGGCTGATTTCGCCGTGGCACACCGATGCCGACCTGGGCCGGCCGGTGGAAGTCATCACCGACATGGCCCGCAGCCGGCGGCTGGGCTTCCTGGATTACCAGCCCAGCGACGAGGCGTTCTTCGCGCTGTTCGCACGACTGCGCGCGCAGCGGCTGATCCGGTAGCCCTGGCCGGCCCGCGCAACAAACGCCGGTTGCCCCGGTCGGATTACCTTCGACACTGGGGCCGTGCGGCGGTGAACGGCTAGGCTGCGGCATCCGCCCGCCGGGCCCTTCAAGATGCCGCCTCCCGTGATCCGTGCCTGGAAAGTTTCTTCGTTGCTCCTCGCGGCGCTGCCGCTGAACGCGTTTGCGGCCGAGCAGTGGATCGTGACGACCGACCTGTGGGGCAACCACAACTACCAGACCCTGCAGTGGGAGGTGCAGGGAACGCAGGTGACCGGCACGCTCGATGGCGACCCGGTCAGCGGCACGCGCAGTGGGCGCGACGTGCGCTTCACCGCCACCGGCAACGATGGTCAGGTCTACCATTTCAACGGCCGCATGGACGCTGCACGCATGCAGGGCCAGAGCGACCAGCCGGACACCAACAACCGCAGCGTGCGTGCCCAGCACGCGTTCAGCGCATGGCGCGTGCCGGTGCGCAGCGGCACCGCGCCGCAACGGCATGTGTTCACCCCATCGGACTATTCCAACACCTTCAGCGCCGATCGCGCGCCGGTGCTGGTGATCCATCCGGGCGATTGGGTACGGACCAGGACACTCGATTCGGGTGGCGTGGACGAACACGGCATCACCCGCGCCCTGTTCGGCAACCCGCAGGTGGGGCCATTCTTCGTGGTCGGTGCCGAGCCCGGCGACACCCTGGCGATCACGCTGACTTCGCTCAAGCTCAACCGTGACTACGCCGACAGCCTGGACGGGCTGGTAGGCCGGCTGAAGACCCCGCGGGTGGCCGCCGAAGCCAGCGGACTCGGCAAGCCGGTGCGCTGGACGCTGGATCGCACCCGCGGTGTGGCGCGGCCCGCCGAGGCCAGCGGCGCGCTGAAACACTTCGAAGTGCCGGTGAAGCCGATGCTGGGCGGGCTGGCGGTAGCCCCCGGCTTCGGCTACCCGGCGTTTTCCACCGGTGATACCGACACCTTCGGCGGCAACATGGATTTCAATGCCGTGGTTGAAGGCAACACCGTTTACCTGCCGGTGCAGCAACCCGGCGCGCTGCTGTACCTGGGCGATGGGCATGCCTTGCAGGGCGATGGCGAAACCACTCAATGGGCGCTGGAAACCTCGCTCGACGTGGAGGTGCGGGTGGCGCTGGTGAAACGCCAGTCCATTGCCACCCCGCGTGTCGAATCGCCCACCCAGATCATGACGCTGGGCCAGGCCGGTTCCAGCGACGACGCGCTGCGCCTGGCCACCGCCGGGATGCTGCAGTGGTTGCGCCAGGCCTACGGTCTGACGCTGTCCGAAGCGACCCAGGTGCTCGGGGTGGCGGTGCAGTACCACGTAGCCAATCTGGCCGGCCGCAGCGTCGGCGTCGCCGCCAAACTGGACAAGGCCGTGTTGGCGACCCTGCCGCCTGCGACGCCAGCCAAAGGCGACTAGACAAGGGGTGCAGGGGGATGCGGCCAAGGACCGGCACGGCGCTGCGGGTCACGCAATTGGGGCCGAAGGCACGGTACAACGGCCTGCCTGGTGGGCATCCGGCGCGCGATGGCGTCTCGGATGCAGGCACGGCCTACTTGAAACCCCGCACCTGGGCAGCCTGGATCCACGCCCTGTCCACGGGGCCGTTGAAGCCGACCACGGCATCCACCCCGCACTGCGGACAACACGCCGTCTGGTCGCCGTCGCACCATTCACGGACGGTGGCCGGCGAGAATTCGGATAAGCACGCATAGCAAGCCGCCACCTCGCTGGCGAGCAGGTGTTTGCGGTGCGTGCTCGATTCGCAGGTTCGTGCCATTGCCTTGTGCCGTTGACTGCACCTCACCCGTGCCACTACGCCAGAATCGCGCGGAACACCGCAAAGACGATCAGCGCAACAGCCACCCAGAACAGCAGACCGACCGCCGTGCAGGCGGTGTCCGAAGGGGCCTTCTTCGGCCGCAGCCAGCTCAGGATCCGGTAGCCGGTTCCCTGCAGGAAGGTCTCGATGAAGAGCTCGAAGAACAGCCAGGCAATGAAGCGCAACAGCCCTCCCAGCACCCCACCGGCGATCTCATCGATCGGCATGGGCGCTCGCTTCCATTGGCGTTGCGGGGCCCGCGGCCGAACCGGCCCGTGCGCGACGCAGCCCCCAGGAGACAGCGCGCCACACCACCTGTCGGCTGACAGTGGCGATCAGCATCGGCACACAGGCAATCAGCGCCGGCAGCACCGCGCCGAACACGAAGGTCATGCCCAGCACAAACCCGAACAGATACTCTGCCCGGTAAACCGGCAGCACCACACTGGCCACCACGATTGCCAGCATGACCTGCGTGGCGGCCGCCTCGCCGTGGGTGACAAAGGCCACCGAAAGCGCGGCGCCAGCGCCCAGCGCGCCCAGGAATCCGGCCAGCGCGGGCAGCGCGCAACCCGGACGGGCGCGGGTTCGACGGGCAACGCCCCAGCCGGCCAATGCACCAAGCATTGGCAGCACCAGCAAGCCCCACGCGTTGGAGATGGCCGGCAGGCTGGCATCGTTGAGCAGGTGGTGGCGCTGGATGCCGCCGTGGCCGTGTTCCCAGCCCAGGTGCATCAAGGCGGCGGCCATGCCCAGCATGAGGGCGCCTGGCAGCAGCCAGCGTGAATCGAGGATCGTCATCGTCAGGTCCTTTGGTAGTGATCCAGATGCTGATGGCCGAGCATAGGAACCGCGTGCCGGGCAGGCAATGTGTCGGGCGGCATGATGACCAACGGCGGCCTGCGCCGCGCCGGTTCTGCACGGCCCAACATCAACCCGCCCCGGCGCTGCGCGCGTTGCGGATCGCCTGGACCAGCGAATAAATTGTCCCGCCCTGCCCGGCTCGCCCCCGTTGCCACGTTTCCCTGCCCCCGTCTGGTCTTCGCGCCGTTGGCCAGGAAGCGGCAGTCAAATGACGCCGACGCAACATCCCCGTCCGTTTCGATCGTTACAAAGCGCTCATGACGCGTTCGATTGCCTGGGCGTCATCGGCCACGTTCCGCGCCGCTTTGACGGGTGCGCAGGCAGGCAGCCCAAACACGAAGCCCAGCAACGGCGCCTTCCCTTCACGCACAGACCTCCCCTCATCGTGCCGATCCATCCACATACGGCCGCGACTGCAGCATCAACACTTCATCGCCCACCACGGCCCACTCGATATCCTGGTCCACACCGCCCAGCGCCTGCCTGGTGCTGGCCCCCACCTTGGCCAGCCGCGCGATGAGCGCATCGGTCAGCACCTGGCGAGAGCCGGTGATCGGCACCTCGCGCACGCCACCGCCCGCACTGGCCACCAGCTGCGAGTCCTCCGCCGACCGGCTCAGTACCTGCACCGCCTTGGACCAGGTCGAATACATCACCTGTTCGGCCTGGCGCTTGCCTTCCACCACGCGGATGCCCAGCCCACGCTTGGCCGAGATGTAGGTGATGTGGCGGCGGGTGGCATCGAAGGGGTCACGGGTGATCATCACGCCCGAACTGTCCGACGGCGCGGCCACCTGTACCAGCACCGCCATCGCCACCGCATCCTGCCGCAGCCCCGCCGCGGTGCGTGCTTCGTACGCTTCGAAATTGAACACCGACGCCCACACCGTCTGTACGGCCTTCGCCACGGCGTCGGTACGGGTCACATTAGGCACGGTGGTATACAACCCGGCCCCACTGAAACCGGGCAGATCCTCGGAATTGGACGAGCTGCGCACGAACACCCCTGCACCCTGCAGCTGACCCCGCCACTGCGTGTCCAATGCGCGAATGAAGGCCGGATCGGGCGCGGCGTTGCTGATCTGCGCGCGCAGGGTTTCCAGTACGTCACGGCGCACGTTCGCGTCGGTACTGAAGCCGGGGCGACGCTGCAGGTCCTGCAGGCGCTGTGGAATCTGCAGCCGTTGCATCATCGCCTGGTAGTGCGAAAACGGGACGCAGAAGCCATCGGGCACGCGCGCGGCCGGTGGCAGCGCGGCTTTCAGGGTACCCAGGTTGGCTGCCTTGACGCCGCAGTAGGTGCTGTCGCGTGCGCGCAGTGCCGCCAAGGGCTTGAGCGCCACCACGGTCAGGTCCGGGCGTGGCAGGTTGCCCGCCACCGGGCGCACCGCCGCAGACGACGGCGTCCGTGCAGGGCGCGTCAGCAGCGTCACCTGGTAGTTGTTGTGGCTGACCTCCAGTGCCACCCAGCGCCCGTCGTACGCGCGCAGAACGGTCTGCGCATCGCGCACGTAGGCATTGGGAATGCCCCAGCCCTTGGCCAGCAGGTTGACGTGGGACAGCAGCGTGGACGGACGCTGCGTCACCAACCCGGCCACCGGTGCCAGCGCGATGGGCACTTCATCCAGCACCGGGATGTCGCGCGGCGACAGGGTGCGCAGCTGTGCCTCCGAGCGCACGATCCGCAGCCGTCCCTCGGTGCGGCCCGTGTTCAATGGCAGGAATGGCTGCTCGCGCAGCAGGGCTTCCTGGCTGATGTAAGCCAGCTTCATGCCGCTGGCCAGCCGTTCGTGCTGGGTGGAGTTGGTCTTGAAACGGATGGGATCAACGAAGGACGCCCGCAGTGCCGTGTCGGTCTGCCGCAGCAGGTCCGCAGTAAGCGTGTCACCTTCCCAGAACTCGTAGGTATAGCCGGGTAGATTCCGCTGCCAGCTCAGGGTGCCGAACAGGAACCGCCGCTGGGGATCGCGGTACTGCGCGTTGAGCGTGGCCTTGTCCAGGGAACGCACCAGCCGCTGGCGACGAACGAAATTCTCATGCAGCTCGAAGCGCGGCGTATTGATGTAGTACACGCGTGCCGCATCCTGCCGGTCGATCACGAAGATCAGGTGCGGTATCTCCAGCGCGGTGCCCGGGTTGTAGACACGGGCAAGCTGCATGAACTGCGCGCGGTTGTCGATGCGCGCCAGGGCATCGGGCCCTGTCGCCGGTTGTGCCGCGTTGGTGCCGTTGCCCTGGCGGTACTCGTAGGGCGAGGGCTTGCGCGCGGTCTGCGCCAGTGCGGGCGCGCTGCACCACAGCAGCAGCGTGAGCGTGGCGACCCAGCGCAACAGATGCGGGCGCCAGGCAAGGGGCGTGCAGGCTCGGTCCATGATGCCGGTGCGGGAGTTGAAGTGGGTGGATCATAAGCCAGCCCGCGCCGCAGCGCCCGCGGCGATCGCTGTCTGGCCGGGGCCTCAGCGCAGTACGCGCTCGGCGTCCACCAGCTGCACGTCGTGCATCAGGTGCAGGTAGGCCTCGTAGTAGCCCTTGTGCGATGCGCCCACGATGGCCAGCATGCGCGTCCCCGGCGCCTGGCCCAGCACGTCGCGGAGGTTGGCTACCATGCGCAGGTTGCGGGTTTCCCAGTAGCCCACGTAGTTGCGCCCGAAGCCCTGCGGCGAGGGCTCCACCAAAGCAGCGCCGAAATCACTGTGGTAAACCTGCAGCGCAACACCCGGCGCGTTGTAGGCGCGGTAAAGCGCCAGCATGCCGTCGGGCTTGCCCAGGTTGGCGAACAATGCCGTGTCCGCATCGCTGCGGGCCTGGGTGTACGGGTTGTCCCAGGCCTTGGTGATCGCCTCGCCAGCGGCCTTTTCCAGCGCGTCTGGCGTGGTCGAATCGGCGGTATGGTCGTCCACCGCCCAGACCCGCTCCAGGCCCAGGCGCGCGGCAAGCGTGGCAGCCACCAGTACCGATTCATTACGCCGCTGCAGGCGCTTTTCCAGGGAGGCCACCAGTGCGTCGGTCAGGCTGTCGGCGGCAATGCGCTGCGGCTTCGGCAGGCGCAGCCATTGCACAAGCGCGGAATGGGGCTCGCCAGCGGCCAGCCATACCGCAGCCAGCCGCCGCCGCTGTGCGGCACTGGGCGTGGCCGGCCAGGCCGCCAGCAGCTGCTCGGCTTCGGCGTTGGCCGCCGGCACGTCCAGCCCGGTGGCCATCTGCGCCGGACCGGTATCAACGCAGTAGCTGCTGATGCTGTCTGCGTAACGGAAGGGATAACGACGCATGGCGTCGCACTGCAGCCCCGACACCGCTTCCACGGCGATGGCATCGGGCTTCCAGGCCGCCAGCCGACCCAGCAAGGGCTCCAGCTGCGCCGGCGCGAAGGTGTCCGGCAGCGCCGACAGGTGGGGCGAGCCCAACACCAGTACCTGGTTGGGCTGGCCCGCCGGCGGGCCCTTCAACTGCGCCGGGTTGAAGCTGGGCTGATAGCCCGCATCGGCGGCCAGCGCACTGGCGCTGCACAGTCCCAGGATGAACATACTGCCGATGCGTCCGATCATGCCGCCTCCCTGCAATGGCCGATGCCCTGCCTGTGGGCGATGCTGATGGATATCCCGGGCGCGCGAAACCCCCGTTGGTCATGGCAACCCTTGCGTCGGTTGCCGCATCGGCGCCCGTCCCCTCCCCCGGGAATCCGGGACGGTCGTCGTATCGCGGGCGCCCAGGATCACGCGACGTCGGGCGGCCATCCAGGTCACAGCAGAACCAGTGACTTCCGAGCCACGCTGGAGCCCGCACGGCCGTGCACGCTTGCCCGGTTCGCCACTGCTTGATACGCCAGAGGACACGCATGCCAGCGGTTACGGCTCCACCGGCGTGCTCACCACCGTTGGCGACATGCTGAAGTGGGCGCACAACCTGGTGGATGCGCGCGTGGGCGGACCAACGTTGGCGAGCTGGATGCGGACGTCCGGGAGGTTGAATGACGGCACCGAGACCGGGTACGGCGGCGGCTTGCGCCTGGCCGGTTACCGCGGCCTGGTCATGTTGAGCCACGATGGCGTGGACGGTGGCTACCGCACCGAGGCCACCCTCTTTCCGGACCAACGGCTGGCCATCGTAGCGTTGTGCAACGGCGCTACAACCTCGCCCACCGAGCTCACGCGATGCACTTGCTCAGCGGGCAGACGATGGCGCCGACATGCAGGCACTGCCTCTGCCGCAATACAACGTCAGCGGTGGCGAGACAAATGGATTGCACGCCGGGCCACATGCCTTCGCCTGCGCCGCCATCTCCGCCGGCGTTGGCGAGCCTGGCCCGGGAACGGCAAGCTGTGTCCTGAAGGGGTGGCGAGCCAGCAACCAGGCCTGCTGGCGTTCCAGCAACGCCCGGGATTCGGTATCGCGATTGGTCACCGATATCCAGCGCTCATAATCGTGGATCGTGTCGTAGAGGCCGACCACCACGATCTCGCCAATGTAGGTGGTGGCCCCTGGCTGGACCTCAAAGGTCAGCGCGTCTTCTTCCTGTATGGAGCCACGGTAACCGTAGCCATGCTCGGTGAGGTAACCCAGGTAGTAGCGCCCGCCCTTCATCCGCAGCGCGGCCAGGCCGGCGCGGCAGCCGACCTCAGTTTCGGAGCGGCGCTCTGGGAACGCACCGTTGGAGCGCACCCCACTGGCAAACAGCGTGACGTAGTTGATGTTGCTTTGGCAGTTCATGGACAGCACCACCACCCCCTCGTCGGCCGCCAGCGGAACGTCCGGCCGGGCAATGGTAGAGGCGCAGCCCGACACCAGCAGACAGGCAATCAGCGCACCGATCGACATCCATTCCATCAGGCTGGCTTCCCGGATTTTTGCGGAGCATAGCGTTCAGCATCGCACCGCGCCAGCGACAGGGGCGGGCTGACCACTTCCCCGTCCTCCTTGGTGAAGGGGGTGCGCATCGCGGGAAGAATCTCCAGCACCACCTCCGACGGCCGGCACAGCCGTGTACCCCGATCGGTCTGTACGAATGGCCGATTGATCAGGATCGGGTTGGCCAGCATTGCCTCAAGCAACGCCTCATCATCCAGGGTGATGTCGTCCAGCCCCAGCGCCAGGTAGGGCGTGTCCTTCTGCCGGAGGACATCACGCACCCTCAGCCCGGCCGCTGCAATCAGCGCAACCAGTCTGTGTCGGCTCGGCGGGTGGATCAGGTAGTCAATCACCTCCGGCGTGCCCCCCGTATGCCGGATGAGCGCCAGCGTATTGCGTGACGTTGCGCACCGGGGGTTGTGATAGATGACCGTCTTCATGCCGTGTCCTGCTTCAGCATCGTCTCCACGACGCCGGCCGACGCAGCCAGCGCAGCGGCCTCCACCGCGCCCTTGCGTTCGCTGTAGCGGTCCACCAGGTAGTCGCTGCGCCCGCGCACCAGCAGGGTGAACTTGACCAACTCCTCCATGACATCCACCACGCGATCGTAATAGGCCGATGGCTTCATCCGTCCCGCGTCGTCGAATTCCTGCCACGCCCTGGCCACCGACGACTGGTTGGGAATGGTCACCATGCGCATCCAACGGCCCAGCACCCGCAGCGCGTTGACCACGTTGAAGGACTGCGAACCACCACACACCTGCATCACCGCCAGCGTGCGTCCCTGGGTGGGGCGCACGCTGCCCTCCTCCAACGGCAACCAATCGATCTGGTTCTTGAACACCGCCGTGAGGGTGCCGTGGCGTTCGGGGCTGATCCAGACCTGGCCTTCGGACCACAGCGACGCCTGGCGCAGCGCCTGCACCTTGGGATGGCTGGCCGGCACCGTATCCAGCATCGGCAAGTCGTGCGGGTCGAACAGCTGGGTGTCGGCCCCAAGGTGTTCGAGCAACCGCTGGGCCTCAAGCGCCAGCTTCCGGCTGAACGATTGCGGCCGTAGCGAGCCATACAGAATCAGGATACGGGGGCGGTGGGCAGGCGCCACGGCGGTGTCCAGCCTGTCGGCCGAGGGGGCGGTCAACGCGCCCGGGGTCAGATTGGGGAGGGCAAGCATGGGTTGTCCAGTGACTATCTTTCCATTATTCTAGAATCATGGAACATAAGACCGCAACACATGCCCTCGCCGCACTGGGCCACGCCACCCGTCTGTCCATCTTCCGCCTGCTGGTGCAGGCCGGCCGTGGCGGCAAGCTTGCCGGCGACATTGCCCACGCGCTCGCGCTGCCCGGTGCCACCCTGTCCTTCCATCTCAAGGAACTGAGTGCAGCCGGGCTGATCCATGCCGAACAACGCGGCCGCACCATCTGCTACCGGGCCGAGTTCGCCGCGATGAATGCCCTTGTGGCCTACCTCACCGAGAACTGCTGCGCCGACGATCAGGCTTGCGATCGTCCCGGCTGCTGACCGGCCCGATGACGCACCATGCCTACTGAACCGTCGCGCCTGTCCTTCCTGGATCGATATCTCACCGTGTGGATCTTCGCGGCCATGGCGCTGGGCGTTGGCCTGGGCGGGCTGTTCCCCTCCGTGCCGGCCTCGCTCAACGGCCTGACAGTTGGCTCAACCAACCTTGCAATCGCCATCGGGCTGATCCTGATGATGTACCCGCCGCTGGCCAAGGTGAAGTACGAGGCGCTCCCGCAGGTCTTCGCGGACAAGCGCGTGCTGCTGCTGTCGCTGCTGCAGAACTGGATCATCGGTCCCTTCCTGATGTTCGGCCTGGCGGTGCTGTTCCTTGGCGACTCGCCCGAATACATGACCGGTCTGATCCTGATCGGCCTGGCACGCTGCATTGCGATGGTGCTGGTCTGGAACCAGCTTGCACGCGGCGACAGCCAGTATGTCGCCGGGCTGGTGGCGTTCAACTCGCTGTTCCAGATTGCATTGTTTGGCGTCTACGCGTGGTTCTTCCTGTCCTGGCTGCCGCCGATGTTCGGGCTGCAGGGCAGCCGCATCACGGCCGACGTCTGGACCATCGCCGAGGCCGTGCTGATCTACCTGGGCATTCCATTCCTGGCCGGTTTCCTGACGCGCCGCTGGCTACAGGCGCGCAAGGGGGTGCGCTGGTATGAAAACACCTTCCTGCCGGCCATCGGCCCGATCACGTTGGCCGCGCTGTTGTTCACCATCGTGGCCATGTTCACCCTGAAGGGAGGCGACGTGCTGCGCCTTCCACTGGACGCGGTGCGCATCGCGATTCCGCTGGTGCTGTACTTCATCATCCAGTTCGTCGTCAGTTTCTTCATGGGCAGGCTGATTGCCAAGGACTACCCGCGCACCACGGCGATCGCCTTCACTGCGGCGGGCAACAACTTCGAGCTGGCCATCGCCGTGGCCATCACCACGTTCGGCCTGGCCTCGCCGGTTGCCTTCGCTGCGGTCATCGGTCCACTGGTGGAGGTGCCGGTGTTGATCCTGCTGGTGCAGGTTGCGTTGTGGCTGGGGAAGCGCGTTTTTCCTGCACGCGCGTAACGCCTGCGCCTGGCCGCCTGGAAACACGGCAGGTCTGCCCGCGGTGTACAGCGCCAATGCCGGGCTTGATCGCGTCCACAAGCGGGACGCGGCATGGGGCGACGACTAGCGCCATGCGTACAGGAGGTAGGTGGCGGCAAAAATCACCGCATAGAAGGAAGCCACGCGGGGCGCCGTCGTCAGGACGCACGAAAACATGTTTGCGCCTGTCAGCGGCGGTTCCGCACGACGAACAAACGTGTTCAGGACTGAGATGACCACAGCGAGGATCACGAAAACGACGAACATCATGAGAATTGCCCACATGTTCGAACCGGTCATCTGATTGGACCAATAGGCGTCAAAGGCCAGGAACACCACGGCAGACAAGATCGTGATAACCGCGCCGACCACCCAAAGGCCCAGGTCGCCGGCAAGGCGACGAACAACGCCACCCAGCTTGCCGATGCACGTTGACTGACCCCAATGATCCGGGGAGACGCGCTCCAGGTCTTTGAGAAGCAGCGCCACGGCAGAAAGAACAATGGCACCTACACCAATGGCATTCACCAACGGCGTCAGTGAGTCTGCCACCCGTTGAAAATAGGCGATGCTGGTGAACTGTTCGCTGCGGCTGGCGTGGTAGGTCGCCAGGCCGGCCACTGACGCCCAGATCAACACGCGAAACAGAATGTCCCGGTGCAGCCTGCCCTTGAGATAGTCATCAAATGCGTTCTTGTCCGTCGCCATTTTTCCTCCCTGCACCGCCAGCGCCTTGCCCATCGTCCACCGCGCGGTACGCGGCCGCCCTGATCCCGCACCTGCGCGCCCTCAGCATCCGGCCCACCAAGGCACCACAGAGCGACGAGCCCATTGCCAGCGTCACTTCCAGGGCCAGCAGAAACAGCGGGCGCTCAATCCCGCCGATCAGCCATGACAGGCGCCCGATGATCAGCTCCGTTGCAATGAATGACAGGGCCACGGCCAGAAGAAATCCCTGCGGGCGCCAGAATGCAAACAGGCCGCATACCAGAAACGTGGCGGCGCCATTGAGCACATGGGAAAGAACCTCGCGCCAAACCGGGCCGACTGCCTGAATCACCTCGTCCTCGAAGAACCCTGCTGGCACGCCCACCAGCAATGCTGCCACGCATAACGCACCGGTTTGAAGGGCGACGCCCTGTAGAAAACCGGCCCAGCCCGGTGTCATCGAGCCCACATCATTCACGCTGCAATCCTGTGCCAGGCCTTGTTGATCCTCACCATCATGCCACCGGAACGGCCGCGTCAGTCATCGCACCAAAACGCGCCACCAGACGGTCCACGAATGATCGCACCGAGGGCAGCAGGTGCCTGCGACCGACCCGGACGGCACGGGCCATCCGGGTCGCCCCGGCACCGGTTGCCGCGTGACGCGTGCCGGCCTCAGTGCATGCTCTCCCCCAGTTCCACCAGCACCTGATCGGCGGCATCCACGCGGATGAAGCCCAGCCGCGGGAACTCCAGGTCGACGATCACATACACGGTCAGCGCCAGGATCGCGCCGAACATCACCGTATGCAGCCAGCTGCGCTGGCGCTGTACAGCCGTGCCGTAGCCCACCAGCAGCGCCCCGATCACGCTCAATCCACCCAGCAACAGGAAGATCACCGCCGGCGGATGGTTGCGGGCCGCCGTGGCGCGGGTGGTGGTGATGTCAATCATGTCATTCAGGGCGGGCAGCAACAGCATGGGGGCCTGCGGCGCGGCGTCGGGCTGCCGGGAGGCGGTTACCGCGCCGGTCCATAGCTGCTGTTGAAGCCGGGTTGCCGCCGTCTGCCGCTGTTGGCTGAGCACGGGGTCGGCCACGTCCTGGTAGGCCTTGGCGCGCACCGCCACGTACTGGCGGAACAGGTCGCGCAGGGGGCCCTGCGCGTCGGCTCCCAGCAGATCCACGCGCAGGTACGCCGTGCCGATGGCGTTGGCCTCGGCGGTGATGAGGTGGCGACGATCCTCGAACCGCGACGCCGCCCCGGAGAAGGTGAAGGCGATCAGCAGCCCAAGCAGCCCGAACACGGCGGCTTCGGCGGCGGCCGCACCTTTGGTGGGGTCATCCGGGTCGCGCCGGAGCCTGGCCAGGCCCAGGCGACGCCCCACTTCGGCGGCGAGCAGGATGGCCGCGAACAAACCCAGTGCTACCAGCGCTGCAACCCGTTCGAAGTCCATCCGGCATTCCCTGCGACGGGCAGTGGCGGGGGCCGCCCTGCTCCAGGTGCAGTGAATCGCCCCGGCAGCCCCGCGTCAATGCTGTTGCGCCCGGCCGGAGGGGTCAGCCGCCGGCCGGCGCAGCCACCGGGGTGATGCGCCAGACCGTGTTGGCCAGGTCATCGGCCACGATCACCGCACCACGGGGGTCCAACGAGACTCCGACCGGGCGGCCACGGGTTCTGCCATCGTCGCCACGGAACCCTGCGGCGAAATCGACCGGGTCGCCGGCCGGGCGCCCATCGCGGAACGGCACGAACACCACCTTGTACCCCACCGGCGGGTTGCGGTTCCAACTCCCGTGCTCACCCACGAACACGCCGTCGGCGAACGCCGGCCCCATCGCCGCCGACGAGAACGTTACCCCCAGCGCAGCCACGTGCGAGCCCAGCGCGTAATCCGGGGCGATGGCCGTTGCCACCTTCTGTGGGTTCTGCGGCATCACCCGCACATCCACGTGCTTGCCCCAGTAACTGTAGGGCCAGCCGTAGAACGCGCCTTCGCGCACCGAGGTGAGGTAGTCAGGCACCAGGTTCGGGCCGATTTCATCGCGCTCGTTCACCACCGCCCACAGCACCCCCGTGCCCGGCTGCACGGCCAGCGCGGTGGGATTGCGCAGGCCGGTGGCATACACCTTGTGCGCACCGGTCTGTGCATCCACCTGCCACACCTGCGCGCGGTCGATTTCCACGGCCATGCCGCGCTCGGTGATGTTGCTGTTGGACCCGATGCCCACGTACAGGTAGCGCCCGTCCGCACTGGCGGCCAGTGATTTGGTCCAGTGATGGTTGATGGCCGCCGGCAGGTCGGTGACTTTGCGCGGCGCCGCGCTGGCCCGGGTCTGGCCCGGCTGGTAGTCAAAACGCACCAGTGCATCCTGGTTGGCCACGTACAGCGCGTTGCCGATCAATGCCAACCCATAGGGCGCATTGAGCTGATCGGCGAACACGGTCTTCAGTTCGTAGACGCCATCGCCATCGGCGTCACGCAGCAGTGTGAGGCGGTTGCCGCTCTTCACCGCGGTGTTGCCCTTGGCTTTGATCCTGCCGGCGATGACATCCTTGGGCTTGAGGTTGGGGGCGCTGCCACCGCGTCCTTCGGCCACCAGGATGTCGCCGTTGGGAAGCACCAGGGTCTGGCGTGGAATGGCCAGGCCGGTGGCGATGGCTGAGATGCGGTAGCCGCTGGGCACGGTAGGCGTGCGATCGCCCCAACTGGCCGGCTTGGCGATGGTCATGTCCGGCATCAGGGTGCGATTGGGCGCGGGCATGCTCGGGTTGGCGCCGTACTGCTCAAGCTCGGGCGCCTTGTTGCTGCATGCCGCCAGTGCCGCGGCCAGTACCGATACCGCCAGTAGTCCGGTGGATTGACGCTTCATCGTGCACCTCCCACGCGCAGGCTGGAAAATCCGATCCAGGTGGCCAGCAGGGCCAACACCGTCACGATCAGCGAAAGCACCAGTGCCATCGGCATGATCGCCCAGGCATCCCGGGCGTGATGCAGCGAATTGAAGAACCCTACGCCCCAGGTGACCACCAGAACCGCGGTGTAGACACGTGCGCGGCTGCCGCGCAGCAGGCCGACGATGGCACACAGCAGCGCCAGGGTGGTGACCACCATGCCGCCCACCAGCAACCACGCGGCGAAGTTGCTCCATTGGATTTCGTAACTGCTCCAGTAGGCGTAGTCGGCCAGCAACGCGCCCAGGAACAAGGGCAGCACGCCCCCCAGCACGGCCGCATGGAAGGGATGGATGGCCCGCAAGCGGGCCGGCAAGGCAGTCGAGTTCACGGCGGTCTCCTGGTGGACGGATGTCCGGACTGCCCCGATGCTGCCATCCGGCGCGGATGGGCGATGTGATGCAACGCCGGGCGCGCGCGCCACCCCGCCTCCAGTGTCAGCGCGCGGGGGCGGCCAGGGGCTGGTAGGCGCCCTCGAAATCCAGATAGTCCTCATGCAGGCCCTG
>JAHREJ010000050.1 GCA_021733645.1 Bacillus subtilis subsp. subtilis
GACCAACGGTCGGCTCTACCGGACGCGGATGTGGACGACCGTTGGTCGGCTGCGTTCCGTTCCGGCCCCGGGGACCACGCACCGCACGAAGCCGACCAACGGTCGGCTCTACACGGCTCAGGCGTCGGGCTGGCTGGCGTCTTGCACCGGGCCCAGTTCGTGCAGCACGGCAGTGGCATAGCAGCCCGGCGGCAACGCAAAGCTGAGTTCCAGCACGTCCGGTTGCAGCCACTGGTGCTGCAGCATCGCCGGGCGCAGGCGCAACGCGCGACGCTCCTGCTTCAGGCGCGCGCCTTCCAGGCCGGTGCGCAGGGCCAGCGATTGTTCGTCGCTGATCGCGCCCAGCTCCAAGGCTGCGGCCGCCCCGCTGCTGCGCAGCTCACCCTCGCCCCACAGCGGACCGCTGGGATGGATGTCAAAACGCGCCAGGCGGTCGGCCAGCAAGTCGGTCCACGGCTCCGGGCCGAACACGCTGCGGCTGCCATCCAGCATCCACACCTCGCCGTCCAGCGGCGCATCCCAGTTGCCTTGGGTGACACGCTCGGCCAACACCTGGTTGAACAGTGCCGAGCGCGCGGCCGACAACAGCAGCGAACGCTGGTCCGGGCGCATCCGGCGCCCGCCGAACATCGCCAGCGCAGCCGGCACGTTGCCCCCATCGCGGCCGAAGCGTTGCTCACCGAACCAGTTCGGCAGGCCGCGTGCGGCGATCAGCGACAGGCGCTCGTCGATGGCCGCCGCATCGCCCCGCACGTCGCGCAGCACCAGCTTGAAGCGGTTGCCGGCCAGCGCACCGCGCTGCAGCTTGCGGTTGTGCCAGGTCGACTCGACCACCTCGATCTCATCGGAGGCCAGCAACGCCGGGTCTGGCGCGATCCGCTTGGGCAGGTGCACGCTGAAGCGCTGGGTGGTGACCGCGTGGCGGTCCTTCATGCCGGCGTAGCTCACCGCCATATCCGGCAAGCCGGCCCAGCGCGCCAGTACCTTGGCCACGTGCACGGTGTTGGCGCCGCGCTTGCGGATCGTCAGCAGCAGGTGCTCGCCTTCCCCACTGGGCTCGAAGGCGGGCAGCTCGTCCACCTGGAAATCGTCGGGCGTGGTGCGGATCTTCGCGCCCAGCAGCGGCGCGCCGAACGCCAGCGGCAGCGGGATCACAGCGCCACCAACAGCACGACGGCCTGTGCGGCGATGCCTTCGCCACGCCCGGTGAAGCCCAGCTTCTCGGAGGTGGTGGCCTTGACGCTCACGCAATCGACGGCCACGCCAAGCACCGTGGCAATGCGCTCACGCATGGCCAGCGCATGCGGACCCACCTTGGGTTGCTCGCAGATCACGGTGATGTCGGTGTTGCCGACCTGCCAGCCGCGCTCGCGCAGCAGCCCATTGCAATGCGCGAGCAGGTGCGCACTGTCGGCGCCCTTCCAGCGCATGTCAGTGGGCGGGAAGTGCACGCCGATGTCGCCCAGCGCCAGCGCGCCCAGCATCGCATCGCACAGCGCATGCAGGATCACATCGCCGTCGCTGTGGGCCAGCACGCCGCAGCGGTGCGCCACGCGGATGCCGCCCAGCATGATGTGGTCGCCCTCGCCGAAGGCGTGGACGTCGTAGCCCTGTCCGATACGGACCGGCGGAAACGGAGGCGTGTTCATTGCTAAAACCTGCAGTTGTGGCGCCGCGTACGGGGTCAGCCCCCGCGACGCGACAGCTCGAATTCAAATCGGGACAGATCGGCAGGCGTGGTGACCTTGAAGTTGTCTTCGCTGCCTTCCACCAGCAACGGGCGCAGCCCCTGCCGCTCCATTGCCATCGCATCGTCGGTGACCTCCACGCCGGCGTCGGCGGCCTCCTGCAGTGCGCGCGCCAACTGATGGCGGCGGAACAGCTGGGGGGTCAGCGCGCGCCACAGGCGCGCCCGCGGCTCGGTGGCATCGATGCCGCCGTCGTCACCTGCACGCTTGAGGGTGTCGCGTACCGGTGCGGCCAGGATCGCGCCAACCGGATCGTTGCGCCCGACCTCCAGCAGCCGGCCGAGGTCGGCGGCGGCCAGGTTGGGACGGGCAGCGTCATGCACCAGCACGAAATCGTCGGCACGCACGCTGTCGGGCAAGGCCTGCAGCCCGGCCAGCACCGAGGCGGCACGGGTGGCGCCGCCGACACAGGTCACGATCGGCTTGTCGTCCAGCGACTGCCAGCCCGGCCAGTCGGTATCGCCGTCTGCAATCACCACCATCACCCCGGCCACGACCGGGTGCGACAGCAGCGCCTGCAGGGTATGTGCCAGCAGCACCCGGTCGCCTGCGACCAGATACTGCTTGGGGGTCTCGCCGCCGAAACGGGTGCCGCGGCCAGCTGCAGGCACGACTGCCCAGACGGTGCCCATCAGGGCACGTCCTGGTGCGGTGCGTCCGGATCGACCCCGGCCGCCGGCGCGCGCGGCGGCGCCACCGGGGCATCTTCAACCACGCGGTAGAACTTCTCGCCGGGCTTGATCATGCCCAGCTCGCTGCGCGCACGCTCTTCGATCGCGGCCTGACCTTCCTTGAGGTCCTTGACCTCGGCCGCCAGCGCATCGTTGCGCTGTTGCAGACCGGCGTTGTCACGCTTCTGGTTTTCGACCTGGGCTTCCAGGGTCATCACTTCCCCCGAGTTGCCCTGGCCGAACCAGAAGCGGTACTGCAACCACGCCAGCAGCAGCGCGAGCAACAGCAGCATCCAACGCCAGTTGCGCATGGGGATCAGCGCTTCAGCGACACGAACGCGTCACGACCGGCATAACGCGCCCCGGCGCCGAGGGCTTCTTCGATGCGCAGCAGCTGGTTGTACTTGGCCACGCGATCGCTGCGGCACAGCGAGCCGGTCTTGATCTGGGTGGCGGTGGTGGCCACGGCGATGTCGGCGATGGTGGTGTCTTCGGTTTCGCCCGAGCGGTGCGAGACCACAGCGGCGTAGTTGGCCGCATCGGCCATGGCGATCGCTTCCAGGGTCTCGGTCAGGGTGCCGATCTGGTTGACCTTGATCAGGATGGCATTGGCGGTGCCCGAGGCGATGCCTTCCTTGAAGATCTTCGGGTTGGTCACGAACAGGTCGTCGCCCACCAGCTGCACCTTGCCGCCGATGCGGTCGGTGAGCAGCTTCCAGCCGGCCCAGTCGTTCTCGGCCAGGCCGTCTTCGATGGTGATGATCGGGTACTGGGCGGCCCAGTCGGCCAGGAAGTCGACGAACTGCTCGGAGGTCAGGCGCTTGTTCTCGCCGACCAGGTTGTACTTGCCGTTTTCGTAGAACTCGGTGGAGGCCACGTCCAGGCCCAGCAGCACGTCTTCACCGGCGGTATAGCCGGCCTTGCCGATCGCCTCCAGGATGGTGTCGAGCGCTTCGACGTTGCTGCGGAAGTCCGGCGCGAAGCCGCCTTCGTCGCCCACCGCGGTGCTCAGGCCATGCCCCTTGAGCACGGACTTGAGCGAATGGAAGATTTCGGTGCCCGCGCGCAGCGCTTCGGAGAACGAGGTGAAGCCGACCGGCAGCACCATGAATTCCTGGAAGTCGACGTTGTTGTCGGCATGCGCGCCGCCGTTGATGATGTTCATCATCGGCACCGGCAGCGACGGGGTCACGCCGGTCTTGGCGGCCAGGTACTGCCACAGCGCCTGCTTGTTCGCCGCGGCGGCGGCATGGGCGGTGGCCATTGACACGGCCAGCAGCGCGTTGGCGCCCAGGCGCCCCTTGTTCTCGGTGCCGTCCAGGTCGATCAGGCGACGGTCCAGACCTTCCTGGTCGGCCGCGTCATAGCCCTTCAGCGCGTTGGCGATGGTGGTGTTGACGTTGGCCACGGCGTTGCGCACGCCCTTGCCCAGGTAACGGGTCTTGTCACCGTCACGCAGCTCCACCGCTTCCTTGGAGCCGGTCGAGGCGCCCGACGGCACCGCGGCGCGGCCGAACGAACCGTCCTCGAGGATGACATCGGCTTCCAGCGTGGGATTGCCACGGCTGTCGAGGATTTCACGGGCGTGGATGCTGCGGATCGTGGTCATGGTGGGCCGGTTACCAGTCAGGAAGGGGAAACGCCGAAAAGGAGCGTTGAAAAGCTGCCGCGTGATTATCGCCATCCGCCTGCCGCTTGCCAAATCGGCCGGTGCACGCGCACGCCGGCGCACGCACTACAGCAGCGCCGGCACCAGCAGGGCTGCCAGCAGCAGGGTGATCAGCACCAGCGCGCACACCCCGCCTGCCGGCTGCCGGCGCAGGCGCATGGCCAGCACACTGGCAACCACCCCGCCCAGCAGCAGCGCACCGCCCAGGGCCAGGGTGAAATACAGGTACGGCGCGGTGGCCTGGATGGCATGACTGCCATCACCGGGCATGCCCACGCTGGCCATCACCAGCACCATCAGCATGAACGTGCAGGCCCAGGCACCAATGGACAGCAGCAGCGCGGCCCAGCCCCAGGGCCAGCCGCGCCAGTGCCGGCGCTGGCGGCGCGCGTCCAGCGCCGCCCAGGGATCCTGGCTCAGGCGCCTGCTGCCGGCAGCTTGCCGCCAGCCTTGCGCTCGCGCGCGGCCCGGATGAAGCCGATGAACAGCGGATGCCCCTCACGCGGGGTGGACAGGAATTCCGGGTGGGCCTGGCAGGCCAGGAACCACGGATGCTGGTCGCGCGGCAGCTCGACCACTTCCACCAGGGTGTCGTCCATCGACTTGCCGGCGATCACCAACCCGGCATCTTCCAGCTGGGTGCGGTAACGATTGTTGAACTCGTAACGGTGGCGATGGCGCTCGGACACCACGTCCCTGCCGTACAGCTCGCGGGCCAGCGTGCCCGGCTTCAGGCGCTGCTCCTGCAGGCCCAGGCGCATGGTGCCGCCAAGGTCACTCTTGTCGTCACGCTTTTCCACATCACCGGTGGCGGTGCGCCATTCGGTGATCAGGCCGATCACCGGGTTCGGCGACTGGCGGTCGTTCTCGGTGCTGTTGGCACCCTCCAGCCCGGCCACGTGGCGGGCGAAATCGACCACCGCGGCCTGCATGCCGTAGCAGATGCCGAAGTACGGCACGTGCTGCTCACGGGCGAACTGCGAGGTGAGCACCTTGCCTTCGAAACCGCGGTCGCCAAAGCCGCCCGGCACCAGAATGCCGTCCACGTCCTTCAGCGCGCCCATGTCGCTACCTTCCAGGTCCTGCGCTTCCAGCCACTTCAGGTTGACCTTGGTGCGCTGGCGCAGGCCGCCGTGCTTGAGCGCCTCCCCCACCGACTTGTAGGCGTCCTGGTGGTCCACGTACTTGCCGACCACCGCGATGGTGACCTCGTCCAGCGGATGCAGCGTGGCATCCACCGCCGCTTCCCACTCGTGCAGGTCGGCCGGGCCGGCCTTGTCGCCGAGCTTGAACTGGTTGATGACGATGTCATCCAGGCCCTGCGCGTGCAGGCCCATCGGGATGCGGTAGAGCACGTCCACGTCGGGCACGCTGATCACCGCGCGCTCGGACACGTTGGTGAACTGGGCGATTTTGCGGCGCTCCGAATCGGGCACCACCTGTTCGGACCGGCACAGCAGCACGTCCGGCTGGATGCCGATCGAGCGCAGTTCCTTGACCGAGTGCTGGGTGGGCTTGGTCTTCAGCTCGCCGGCGGCGGCGATGTAGGGCACCAGGGTCAGGTGCATGAACAGCGCCTTTTCCGGGCCGCGCTCGGTGCGCACCTGGCGGATGGCTTCCAGGAACGGCAGCGATTCGATGTCGCCCACGGTGCCGCCGATCTCCACCAGCGCCACGTCGAAGCCTTCGGTGGCTTCGTCCATGCACCGGCGGATTTCATCGGTGATGTGCGGGATGACCTGCACGGTGGCGCCCAGGTAGTCGCCGCGGCGCTCCTTGCGGATCACGTTCTCATAAATGCGGCCGGTGGTGACCGAGTTCTTGCGGCTCAGGCGGGTGCGCACGAAGCGCTCGTAGTGGCCCAGGTCCAGATCGGTCTCGGCACCGTCGTCGGTGACGTACACCTCGCCGTGCTGGAACGGGCTCATGGTGCCCGGGTCCACGTTGATGTACGGGTCGAGCTTCATCATCGTGACGGTGAGGCCACGGGCTTCAAGGATGGAGGCAAGTGACGCGGCGGCAATGCCTTTGCCGAGCGAGGACACTACGCCGCCGGTTACGAAGATCAAGGGAGTCATGGCTGGGGGTGTCCTGTCAGGAAGGGGGAAACGGCGCCGGCGCGCGGGGCGACGGACGACGTGAAGGGGAAAGGGGGGCGGATGCGGTCAACCGGCGCGGTGCAGGCACACGCCGGGGACAGGATCGGGGAGGCAGCGCGGGGACCGGTCGGCGAGGTCGGGGTGGCCGTGCCGGTCGCCGTTGGGACCGTCACCTCCTGCCTACCCTGCTGGCGATCGCGCACGATCAGGCCAGTCCATTCGCTGATGGATGACACGTACTGCTCCCGGAAAGCGCTAGTTTACAGATTGAAGGCCGCAAGCCCAAGCGCTGGTTTGCGGCCCCACAAAAAAGGCGCCCCGGCAAGGCCGGGGCGCCCGTGGCAGCAGGAAGTGGCTCAGCGCTTCTTCTTGGCCTCTTCCTCTTCTTCCTTCTGCGGGGCCTGTTCGCCCTTGGACTTCATCTCGGCGGTGGCCTGGGCACGGCGCTTGGCCTTGGCTTCGGCCTCGGACTGCGCCTTGTCGGCCTGCTCGCCCTGCTGCGGCGCGGGCTGGCCCTGTCCGGCGTTCTGGGCCATGGCCAGCGGCACGGCCACGACGGCGGCGGCAATGGCAACGATGGTCAGCAACTTCTTCATGGGTCACTCCTCGCGGTATCGGCTTGGGATGGGGTCACCGGGGGACGGTTTCCACCACGCACAGTGTATCCAACCCTGGTCGGCCGCCCCCTGAACGTGCGGCGTGCAAAAAAACCGCCCAGACCGCAAACTTCGCCGTCGCTTTGCGCTATATGAAAACAGATGAACGCCCGTTATAACGCCGCCGATATTGAAGTCCTGTCCGGCCTGGACCCGGTCAAGCGCCGCCCCGGCATGTACACCGACACCGCGCGCCCGAACCATCTGGCCCAGGAAGTCATCGACAACGCCGTCGACGAAGCCCTGGCCGGGCATGCCCGGACGGTCGAGGTCACCCTGTACAAGGACGGCAGCTGCGAGGTCAGCGATGACGGCCGCGGCATGCCCGTGGACATCCACCCCGAGGAGAAGATCCCCGGCGTCGAACTGATCCTGACCCGCCTGCATGCGGGCGGCAAGTTCAACAACAAGAACTACACCTTCTCCGGCGGCCTGCATGGCGTGGGCGTCAGCGTGGTCAACGCGCTGTCGACCCTGGTCGAGGTGCATATCAAGCGCGAGGGCAGCGAACACCGCATCACCTTCCGCAATGGCGACCGCGCCACCCCGCTGGAAGTGGTCGGCAGCGTCGGCCGGAAGAACACCGGCACCCGCGTGCGCTTCTGGGCCGACCCGAAGTACTTCGACACGCCCAAGTACAACCTGCGCGCGCTGCGCCACCTGCTGCGCGCCAAGGCCGTGCTGTGCCCGGGCCTGACCGTGAAGCTGCGCGATGAGGCCACCGACGAGCAGGACAGCTGGTACTTCGAGGACGGCCTGAGCGATTACCTGAAGGCCGAGCTGGGCGAGCGCGAGATGCTGCCGGCCGACCTGTTCGTGGGGCACCTGAAGAAGGAAAACGAGATCGTGGACTGGGCCCTGGCCTGGATCCCCGAGGGCGAGCTGGTCCAGGAAAGCTACGTCAACCTGATCCCCACCGCCCAGCACGGCACCCATGCCAACGGCCTGCGCACCGGCCTGACCGAGGCGCTGCGCGAGTTCTGCGACTTCCGCAACCTGCTGCCGCGCGGGGTCAAGCTGGCCCCGGAAGACGTGTGGGACCGGGTGTCGTTCGTGCTGTCGCTGAAGATGACCGACCCGCAGTTCAGCGGCCAGACCAAGGAGCGCCTGTCCTCGCGCCAGGCTGCCGGCTTCGTGGAAGGCGCCGCGCACGATGCGTTCAGCCTGCTGCTCAACCAGAACGTGGAGATGGGCGAAAAGATCGCCCAGCTGGCCATCGAGCGCGCCAGTGCGCGCCTGAAGACCGAAAAGCTGGTGACCCGTAAAAAGGTTACCCAGGGCCCTGCCCTGCCCGGCAAGCTGGCCGACTGCATCAGCCAGGACCTGTCGCGCACCGAGCTGTTCCTGGTGGAAGGCGACTCGGCCGGCGGCAGCGCCAAACAGGCCCGCGACAAGGATTTCCAGGCGATCATGCCGCTGCGCGGCAAGATCCTGAACACCTGGGAAGTCTCTTCGGGCAGCGTGCTGGCCTCCGAAGAAGTGCACAACCTGGCCATTGCGATCGGTTGCGATCCCGGCAAGGACGACATCAGCGGGCTGCGTTACGGCAAGGTGGTGATCCTGGCAGACGCCGACTCGGACGGCCTGCATATCGCCACGCTGCTGACCGCGTTGTTCCTCAAGCACTTCCCGGCGCTGGTGGATGCCGGCCACGTGTTCGTGGCGATGCCGCCGCTGTTCCGCATCGACGTGGGCAAGCAGGTGTTCTACGCGCTGGACGAAGAAGAAAAGCGCACCATGCTGGACAAGATCGAGCGCGAGAAGATCAAGGGCACCATCAGCGTGACCCGCTTCAAGGGCCTGGGCGAGATGAACCCGCCGCAGCTGCGTGAGTCGACCATCCATCCGGACACGCGCCGGCTGGTGCAGCTGACTATCGACGACGGCGAGCAGACCCATTCGCTGATGGACATGCTGCTGGCCAAGAAGCGCGCGGGCGATCGCAAGCAGTGGCTGGAGAACAAGGGCGATCTGGCGTCACTGGACGCCTGATCGCAGCGCCAGACCCAGCCCGATAAGAAGCCCGCCTACCGGCGGGCTTTTTTTTGGGCTCTTCTCCTCTCTGAGGAGAGGGTCTTGTTGAAAAATCCGTCGCAGAATGAGCACGATGCCATGCGGGTGGCGCGTGTGCAGGCGCCGTTTGGTTTGGCTGGCGTCTTCGATCGGGCCGGTCGCGCGCGTGAGGGCCCCGTAGCCGCCGGTAGGCCCCTGGCGCAAATGTCCCCCGGCCGCGTGGCGGCCTCCTCCTTTATTTTGCCCAGGTGCCTACCGGCGGCTACGGGGCTCGGCTTGCGGTACGGGCGGTGAGCCATGCTCTTTTGGTGGCCGTCGGTGGGTCGGGCGCTGGGCCCCGATGCCCTTGGAGGCGAAACAAAGGGGGAGGTGGCGGCCGCAGGCCGGCGCCGGAGGACATTCGCCGGAAAGGGTATCGGGGTCCAGCGTCCGACCCGCCGACAGGCTACGCCGCGAAAGCG
Organism: Bacillus subtilis subsp. subtilis; assembly: GCA_021733645.1. GTDB lineage: Bacteria > Pseudomonadota > Gammaproteobacteria > Xanthomonadales > Xanthomonadaceae > Stenotrophomonas. Next base: position 9,318 of record JAHREJ010000050.1, read on the forward strand.
TCAAGCCACGTATCTGCTTACCCCGCTTTTCGCTTCCGCGTGGCGCGCGCTCTGAACCTTTCCAGGCGCGGTGGCCGCTGGGTTGGGCGCCAAGCATCGCCGCCAGGCGCGGACATGTGGGGAAGCGGCGATAATCGAACCACGTTCACGCCCCGACCTTCAGATGACCGCCATCCGCCCCGCCCTGCCCGCCGACTACGACCGCATCACCGACGTGTGGGAAGCATCGGTACGGGCCACCCACGACTTCCTGCCCGAGCACGCCATCCAGACGCTGCGACCGCTGATCCGCGAGGTGTATCTGGCCGCGGTGGACCTGTGGGTGTATTGCGATGCGCAAGGCGCGATCGACGGCTTTGTCGGGGTCGCCGAAGGCCGCATCGAAATGCTGTTCATCCACCCGCAGCGGCGCGGCAGCGGCATCGGCAAGCACCTGCTGCGACATGCCATCGAGACGCTCGGTGCCACCGCAGTGGACGTCAACGAACAGAACCCGCAGGCGGTCGGCTTTTACCAGCACCTGGGCTTGGTCGTCACCGGGCGCTCGCCGCTGGATGGCCAGGGTCAACCGTATCCATTGCTGCATATGGCGTTGCCCGGCGCGGCCCGCCCTTCCTCCTGATCGAGTGTTCCCATGTATTTCGACCCGACCCTGCAGCTCCACAGCGCGCGCCTGGTACTGAGCCCGATCCGCGCCAGCGACGGCGCCGCCCTGTTCGCCATCCAGTCCGATCCGGCGGTGATGCGCTACTGGAACCACCCCGCCTGGACCGACATAAAGCAGGCCTACGCGCAGATCCTGGACGACCTGGGCGCGATGCACGCTGGCACCCAGCTCAAGCTGGGCATCCGCGAGCAGGCCAACAGCCCGTTGCTGGGCATCTGCGTGGTGTTCGGCGTCGATGCCGGGTCGCGGCGCGCCGAGATCGGCTATCACCTTGCCCCGCAGGCACAGGGCAAGGGCTACATGCACGAGGCGCTGCAGTGTTTCATCGCGCATCTGTTCGATGCCCGGGGCCTGCGCCGGCTGGAGGCGGAGATCGACCCGCGCAATGGGCCGTCGGCGGCGGTGCTGGAACGCGTGGGGTTCCAGCGCGAGGGGCTGCTTCGCGAACGTTGGTGCGTGGCCGGGGAATTGTCCGATTCGGCGCTGTATGGGCTGCTGGCGCGCGAGCGCGGTGCCTGACTCAGGGCCGGTCGCGATGCAGCCACGAAAAAGCCCGCCTTGCGGCGGGCTTCTTCGTAATGCATCCGGGCATGGCTCGGATCTACGCCCAGCCGAACAGTTCGAACAGGCGCAGGATCAGGTACGCACAGCCGCCGGCGGCCGGGATGGTCAGGATCCAGGCCCAGACGATCCGCTCGATCACGCCGAAACGCAGCGAACGCGGGTTCTTGGCGTAGCCCACGCCCATGATCGCGGTGGAGATGCTGTGGGTGGTCGAGACCGGCATACCGAAATGCGCCGCCAGGGTCAGGATGGTGGCCGAGCTGGTCTCCGCGGCGAAGCCGTGGATCGGGTGCAGCTTGACCATCTTGTGGCCCAGGGTCTTGATGATCTTCCAGCCGCCCGAGGCGGTACCGGCAGCCATCACCACTGCGCAGGTCAGCACGATCCACATCGCGATGCCGTCACCGGCACTGGCCTGCGGATGCATGAAGGCCAGCCACGACGGCAGATCATTCAATGCACCGGTGGCCTCGGCGCCGATCAGGGTCATGGCGATGATGCCCATGGTCTTCTGCGCGTCGTTGTGGCCGTGGGCAAAGCCCATGTAGGCGGCCGACACGATCTGTGCCTTGCCGAAGAACGCATTGACGATGCGCGGGCGGGCCATGCGGCCCAGCCAGCCACCGGCCTTGGCCATGCCGGCGATGATGGCCCACAGCAGCAGCATCACCACGATGCCGAGCAGGAAGCCGGCCACCGGCGAGGTGATCATCGGCAGGAACACCTTCCACAGCAGGCCCTTGTTCTGGGCCCAGGTGCCGATGCGTTCGGACCAGATCAGCGCGTCCCAGTTGTTGTGCGCCGCGGCCAGGCCGGCACCGCACAGGCCACCGATCAGGGCGTGCGAGGACGAGGACGGCAGGCCCTTCCACCAGGTGATCAGGTTCCAGATGATGCCGCCCAGCAGCGCGCACAGGATCACCTGCGGGGTCACGTCGACCACGTTGGTGTTGAGCAGGCCCGAGGCGATGGTCAGCGCCACGGCGGTGCCGGTCAGGGCGCCGATGAGGTTCATGAAGGCCGCGAGCATCACCGCCCAACCGGGCGAGAGCACTTTGGTCGCCACCACGGTGGCGATGGAGTTGGCGGTGTCGTGGAAGCCGTTGATGAACTCGAAGACGAGCGCGGCCAGGATCACCACCAGGACAAGGGTCAGCATGCTGTGGCGTCCGTCAGCTGTTCTTCAGCACGATCTGGTACGCCACCACACCGGCCTCGCGGCAGCGGTCGATGGCTTTTTCCAGGATCTCGAAGAACTCCTTGAGCAGGAACATCTGCAGGTTGTCCAGGCGGCCGGAGTAGATGTCACGGTACAGCTCGAGCATCAGCCGGTCGGCTTCGTTCTCCAGCGAGCGCAGCTTCTCGTTGAGCGCGGTCATCCGGTCCAGGTTCATGTGGCGCAGGTCGTTGACCATTTCCACCACCACGCTGGCCGCCTGCTCGAGCATCGCCGCGCGCGGCGCGAAATCGATGTGCTCCAGGTGGGCAGTGGCCAGCGAGTAGCGGTCGGCGAACTTCTCGACCTGCTTGGGGATCTTGTACAGCGCCGAGCCCAGCGCTTCGATGTCCTCGCGCTCGATCGGGGTCATGAAGCTGTCCACCAGCGCCTGGCTGATCTTGTCCGACGCCGCACGTTCGCGCAGGCGGGCCAGCTTGAAGGCGTCCAGCGCCGGCTGGCGGTCGGAATCGCGCAGCATGGCGTGCAGCGCCTTGGCGCTGTCCTGGGCGGCCTGGGCAGCCTCGTCCAGCAGGGTGTAGAACTGTTTGCCGGAGCCGAAAATGGTCTGCAGAGAGAACATGGGAAACCTATTCGCCGTCGAGGAAGGACGGCACCGGGCGGAATTATGACGGTTTGATGTCCAATCCGGGTACTCCCCCCGATCTTCACGCCGGAAAGGCCCAGCCTGAACGACCCTGCTTGCTTACCTGCCCCGGCCTTTTGTTAAGATGCGCGGGCGCCTTCGGGCGCACTCTATGGACGACGACCCTTACCCTCCGCCGCACCGCCGCGCTCACGCGCCCTACGGTAGCCGCCACCGCTTGAACACGCCCTCCCTGCCACCAACCGGGGATGACGCCCGTGTTTGAACTGATTATTGTCCTGGCCTTGATCCTGCTCAACGGCTTCTTTGCCATGTCCGAGATGTCGGTCATGACTTCGCGCAAGAGCCGCCTCAAGCAGATGGCCGGCACCAGCAAACGCGCCGCGCGCGCGCTGGAACTGTCTGAAAAGCCCGAGAGCTTCCTGTCCACGGTGCAGATCGGGATCACCCTGATCGGCATCCTGACCGGTGTGTTCGGGGGCGAGGCCATCGGCCTGGCCATCGCCGAATGGCTGCACGGCCTGTTCCCCGCGTTCGCCTATTCCGGTGAAGTGGGCAAGGCCCTGGCGGTGGCGCTGATCACCTTCCTGACGCTGATCTTCGGCGAACTGGTGCCCAAGCGGCTGGCCATCACCCGCTCGGAGGACATCGCCGGGATGGTTGCCTGGCCGATGGGTTGGTTGTCCCGGATCGCCTTCCCGGCGGTGTGGCTGCTCTCGCACAGCACCCGGCTGGTGCTGCGCGTGCTGGGGCTGGGCAAGGACGAAGCGGCGTCGGTTACCGAAGAAGAGATCCGCATGCTGGTGGCCGAAAGCCACGAGGCCGGCGTGATCGATGCGCATGAGCGCGACATGATGAACCGGGTGATGCGCCTGGGCGACCGTACCGCCGACAGCCTGATGACCCCGCGCAACCGGATTGCCTGGCTGGACACGGTGGCCGACCCGGAAAAGAACATCGCCACGATGCGCGAGAACGAATTCTCGCGTTACCCGGTGTACCGCGGCAACGACCAGGACATCGTCGGCGTGCTGGAGGTCAAGAGCCTGGTGACGCGCCTGGTACGCGATGACCATTCGCTGTTCCAGCAGCTGCGCGAGCCGCTGTACGTGTCCGAATCCACCCATGCGATGAAGCTGCTGGAGATCTTCCGCGAAGAACAGCAGTCGATGGCGCTGGTGGTGGACGAATACGGCGAGATCCAGGGCCTGGTGACCATCAGCGACCTGATGGGCGCGGTGGTCGGACGCCTGCAGTCGGTGGAGAACGTGGACGAGGACGCGCTGGTGGTGATGCGCGAAGACGGTTCGTTCCTGGTCGACGGTTCGCTGTCGATCGAAGACCTGCGCGAACTGATGGGCAATGCCGAATTGCCCGATGCCGAAGATGGCGACTACTACACGCTGGCGGGCATGTGCATCCACTTCTTCGGGCGCATTCCGCACGCCGGCGAGTATTTCGACTGGGCTGGCTGGCGCATCGAGATCGTCGACCTGGATGGCGCGCGCGTGGACAAACTGCTGCTGCGCACGCTGTCCGAAGAAGAGACCGATGAACTCACCGGCTGACCCAACGCCACCGGATGAAGGCCCCGGCCCCTACCGCAACGAGGGCATCCGCACGTTGCTGGCCATGTTCGACCAGGGGGATCCGGAGGCGCGGTTGCTGCTGGGGCAGATTCTGCAGAACCTGCAGCAGAGCGCGTTCGGCGTGTTCCTGTTCGTGGCGATCCTGCCGGCGTTCATTCCAATCCCCGGCGTAGGCGGTGCGGTGAGTGGCCCGCTGATCCTGCTGATCGGCGTGCAGATGCTGTTTGGCATGCGCCGACCGTGGCTGCCGGCGTTCATCGCCCATCGCGGGCCCAAGCGCGGCACGATGCATCGCTTCCTGGCACGGATCGATGGACCGCTGCGGCGGTTGGACAAGCTGCTCAAGCCGCGCCTTCCCGGCCTGCTGGTGCCGCTGCCGGCGCATGCCTTCACCGGGCTGTTGTTGATCCTGGTGGCAGTGCTGTTGTCGCTGCCGATTCCGTTCACCAACTATCTGTTCGGGTTCCAGTTGCTGCTGTTCGCCCTGGCCCTGCTCGAGCGTGACGGCATGCTGATGCTGCTCAACTGGATCGGCGCGGTGGCCGCGGTGCTGTTCTTCGGCTTCAGTTCGGGGCAACTGGTGAGTTACACGGTGGAACAGTTCCAGCGCTGGTTCTGAGGGGAGTGCCGACCCACGGTCGGCACCCATCCCATCTCATGCGCCCGGTTTGAGATCCACCGTGCCGGTGTCGGACAACGCACCGGGATCATCGGTCACGGCCGACAACACGAAATACAGCGCGCTGCCGAGCAACCCGCCGGGGCCGTCCCAGTACTCGGCCGATTCGGCGCTGACGTGGATCAGCCGCAGATTGGGATCGTCCTTGCCGCCCGGGAAGAACAGCTTCATCGCCGGCGACCAGAGCGCCTCGATCCTGGCGCGATCATCAACGATGCGCGCGGTGCCGGCCACCGATACATAGGTGTTGCCCGAGGGCGAGGAATAGGACACGTTGACGCGCGGATTGCGCGCGATTTCAGCCACCTTGGGGCTGTCGGCTTCGGTGGCGAACCAGAGGTCACCGTCGAACGCCACTTCCTGGGTACCCAGCGGACGGCTGTACAGCCGTCCGTCGACGCCGACGGTGGTGAACATGGCGATGTCCACGTCGGCGATCATGCTGGCCAGTTGCTTGATGTGCTGTTGGCGGTCGTGCTCTGCCATCGGGGGAACTCCTTGAAGGGGAGCGTCCATCACAGCCGATTGGCAGCCACAGTGGCGTGAACCGAATGGTCACGCCCCCTTCGCGTCGCCCCATCGCAGCGCCATGCCATGCGCGGCGGCTCAGGTGCACCGGCCACGCGCCAAGGCCACGTCAAAATGACGCAGCCCCCACCGCGGCGACGCTTATGCGTTGGCTTTCCACGCCCGCATTGCCAGACCGAACGAGCGCTTGCGCGCGGCATGGTCGTAGATGTTGGCGGTGAGCAGGATCTCATCAGGCTTGTGGCGTGCGGCGAAGGCGGCCATGCCCTCGCCCACCTGGCGCACGTCGCCGACCACCGCACAGGCCAGCGCGTTCTGCACGCCGAGCTTTTCGTGCGGCTGCCAGAAAGCTTCGATGTCCTCGATCGGCGGCGGGATCAACCCGGGCTTGCCACGGCGCAGGTTGACGAAACTCTGCTGCTGGGTGGTGAACAGGCGTTTGGCCTCGGCCTCGGACTCGGCGGCCACCACGTTCAGGCCGAGCACCGCATACGGTGCGGCCAGGTACTGGGAGGCGCGGAATTCGCGGCGGTACACCGCCAGCGCTTCGTCCATGGCATCGGGGGCGAAATGCGAGGCGAAGGCGAACGGCAGGCCCAACGCCGCGGCCAGGCGCGCACTGAACAGGCTGGAGCCCAGCAGCCACACCGGCACCGGAATGCCGGCACCGGGGACGGCGCGCACGGCTTGGCCGGCTTGCGCCGGCTCGAAGTAATGCAGCAGCTCGCGAACGTCCTGCGGGAACTGGTCGGCACTATCGAAGTAACGGCGCAGCGCGCGGGCGGTGGGCTGATCGGTGCCGGGCGCGCGGCCCAGGCCCAGGTCGATGCGGTCCGGATACAGCGAGGCCAGCGTGCCGAACTGCTCGGCCACCTGCAGCGGGGAATGGTTGGGCAGCATGATGCCGCCGGCGCCAACGCGGATACGCCGGGTGCCACCGGCCACGTGGCCGATCAGGACCGCGGTGGCGGCGCTGGCGATGCCGGGCATGTTGTGGTGCTCGGCCAGCCAGTAACGGTGGTAGCCCCAGCCTTCGGCGTGCTGGGCCAGGTCCAGCATGTTGGCGAAGGCCAGGGTGGTGTCACTGCCTTCGCAGACCGGGGCCAGATCAAGAATCGACAGCTGCATGAATACGTTCCATCCCGAAGATATGCCGTTGAGATGGGGCCATGCGGTGCCAGCGGCCAGTGCCGGTGGCGGGATGCTGATTCCTGCGGTTCGGGTTCGTGAGGGTGCCGAGCGTGGCTCGGCATTACCCGGGGTGGGCGGGTTGGGGGTTGCCTGGTTGCCGAGCATGGCTCGGCACTACCCGGGGGCGGGCGGGTTGGGGGTTGCCTGGTTGCCGAGCATGGCTCGGCACTACCCGGGGTGGGCGGGCGGGTTGGGGATTGCTGGGGTGCCGCGGGGCCGGTGGGTAGTGCCGAGCCATGCTCGGCAAGCGGCGATCAGGCCGCTTCGGTATCCGGGGCATCGACCAGCGGCTTCAACGCTGCATCCAGCGCTACGCGCTCGTCGAATACGAAGCAACGGCCGTCGTAGCCTTCGCCGCCAACGGCCTCGAAGTAGCCGAGGATGCCGCCGTCGAGCTGCAGCACGTTGTCCATGCCATCGTTGCGCATCCACAGCGCGGCTTTTTCACAGCGGATGCCACCGGTGCAGAAGCTGACCACGGTGCTGTCACGCAGCGCGTCACGGTGCGGGGCCAGGGCCTCGGGCAGGTCGGTGAACTTGGTGATCGGCAACACCAGGGCATCGCGGAAGGTGCCATGCTCGATCTCCTGGGTGTTGCGGGTGTCCAGCATCACCACCGGCTTGCCGGCATCGTCGTGGCCCTGGCGCAACCAGCGCTGCACGGTGGCCGGGTCCACGGACGGCGCGCGCGGGTAGGCCAGCGGCTGGCCGTCGTCGATGCGGAAGCTGATGATTTCCGGCTTCACCTTGGCCTTGAGCCGGGCGAACGGCTGCCCGCGGCTGTGGCTGGTCTTGACCCGCATGCCCGCAAAGCGCGGATCGGCGTGCAGGGCGCCATAAAAGCCATCGATGCCATTCTGGCTGCCGGCCAGGAACAGGTTGATGCCCTCGCCCGCCACCAGAATGGTACCGCGCAGGTCCGCGGCGGTCGCCCGCTCCAGCAGGGTCGCGCACAGCGCGTCCGGGTCGGTGACGGGGGTGAAATGGTAGGCAGCGGTATTGGCGATCATCTGCGCAGTATAAATCCCGGCTGCGGCCCTGCCCGGCCGCCGGGCAACGCCGGTTCAGCCGCGCAGCAGCACGAACGGCAGAAACACCAGCGCGGCGGCGACCGCCATGCCCAGCAGTACCGCAATCACAAACACCGGCCGGCGCTGCAGCAGGCTGCCAAAGGTCTCGGCGGTGCCGTCACGCAGGGCGGCCTCGCGCTCGGCGCGCACCCTTACCCCGCGGGCATCCTGATACGGGCCCATCAGGGCCTTGGCGCGGGCAAGGTCCGCATCGTCGCGGATCCAGATCCCGCCCCAGGAGATGCCCCAGGGGCTGGGCTCGGTGCGGTAATGGGCTATGCCCGCCTGATCCAGCAGGGCGACCACGTCCTGGATTTCATCGTCTGCGACATTGCGCAGGTTGAGCAGCAGTTTCGACATGCGCCCATGATAGCGCCCGGCGATGCGCTACCCTTGCGTCCCGTTTTTTACGATCCCGAGCCGCCATGCGCCGCCTGCCGACCTACCTGCTTGCTCCCCTGATGCTGCTGGCGCTTGCCGGCTGCACCCCGCCCGGGCCGCCGCCGGGCGGCAGCATCGCGCAGTTCGAGAAGATCGACACGCAGCCGGGCAGCGGCGCCGAGGCCACGCCCGGCAGCAAGGTGACCGTGCATTACACCGGCTGGATCTACGACGAGCGCACCGCCGACAAGCACGGCGACAAGTTCGACAGCTCGGTGGACCGCGGCGAGCCCTTCAGTTTCGACCTTGGCCAGGGCCAGGTCATCAAAGGTTGGGACGAGGGCTTTGCCGGGATGAAGGTTGGCGGCAAGCGCACGCTGATGATCCCGGCCGACTACGGCTACGGTGATCGCGGCGCCGGTCCGATCCGCCCGGGTTCGTCGCTGGTATTCGATGTCGAGTTGCTCGATGTCAAGCCGCGCTGAGTGCCGCGCATGACCGGTTCGGCGTCCTCCCCACGGCGCGTGGCGATCATCGGCGGCGGCCCGGCCGGGCTGATGGCGGCCGAGACCGTGCGCGCCGCCGGCCACCAGGTCGATGTGTATGAAGCCAAGGGCTCGCCTGGGCGCAAATTCCTGATTGCCGGCAAGGGCGGCTTGAACCTGACCCATTCCGATCCACACGATCTGTTCGTGTCGCGCTACCGCGAGCGTGCCGCCGAGGTGGGCGCCTGGCTGGCCGACTTCGACGGCCCGGCGCTGCGCCAGTGGGCGCGCGGCTTCGGCGTGGACACCTACGTGGGCAGCTCCGGCCGGGTGTTTCCGGTGGACCGCAAGGCCGCGCCGCTGCTGCGCGGCTGGGTACGCCGGCTGAAGGAACAAGGCGTGCGCCTGCACGTGCAGCACCGCTGGACCGGTTGGCAGGATGACGGCGCGCTGCGCTTTGAAACACCCGAGGGCGAGGTGGCCGTGCACGCCGATGCGGTGGTGCTGGCGATGGGCGGCGGCAGCTGGCCGCAACTGGGCTCGGACGCCGCCTGGGTGGCACCGCTGGCCGATCGCGGCGTGGCCATCGCCCCGTTGCAGCCGGCCAACTGCGGTTTCGACATCGACTGGACCGCCTACTTCCGCGAGCGCCAGGCCGGTGCCCCGCTGAAGCCGCTGGTGGCGCATTGGACCGGGCAGGATGGCCAGGCGCGTTCGCAGCAGGGCGAGTGCGTGATCAGCGCCGATGGCATCGAAGGCAGCCTGATCTATGCGATGGCCGCCGACCTGCGCGACACGCTGGCCCGCGATGGCCGGGTGGAACTGCAGTTGGACCTGTTGCCGGGGCAGACCGAAGACCAGCTGCTGGACAAGCTGCGCCGCCCGCGCCAGGGCCGCAGTTTCGGCGAGCATCTGCGGCGCCAGCTGGGCCTGGGCGGGGTGAAGTCGGCGCTGCTGTTCGAGGTGCTGGGCAAGGACGCCGGGCAACTGCCGGTGGAACGCATTGCCGCCGCGCTCAAACGCCTGCCGCTGGCAGTGCTGCGGCCGCGTCCGATTGCCGAGGTGATCAGTACCGCTGGCGGCGTCCGCCTGGAAGCACTGGACGCCCACCTGATGCTGCGCGATCTGCCCGGCACGTTCTGCGCCGGCGAGATGCTGGACTGGGAAGCCCCCACCGGCGGCTACCTGCTGACGGCCTGCTTTGCCAGCGGGCTGCGCGCGGGGCGCGGGGTGATCGACTTCCTGCAGGTCCGCTGACCTGGCCGGGCGGCGGCCGGCACTACCGGGTCGGTCAGCCGCGCTGCATGCGCACCGAGGCCAGCGCCACCCCGCTGGGATGCGGGTAGCTTTCCTCGCGCAGCGCCTGGAAACCGCAACGCAGATAGAACGGGACCGCGTTGAGCGAGGCCGACAGCACCAGCGGCCGCGCCGGATCGGCCAAGGCCTGCAAGGCCTGCATCAGGGCCTGGCCGATGCCGCGTCCGCCACGGTCGGGGTCGACGAACAGCGCATCGATTTCATTGCCGGCGGTGTCAAGGATGCCGTAACCGAGCAACTGCCCTGCCCCGTCCTCGGCAACCACGCAACCGCCCCGCGCGATCAGGTCACGGTACTGCGCGGGCGGCGGCGAGGCGGCCCATTGCGCGATCACCTCGGGCCGATAGGCCGTACTGCACAGCTCGCGCACGCAGCGGGTACGCAGCCCCCACAGCCGGTCGGCTTCTTCGACAGCACCCCGGCGCAGTGCCGGGCGCTGCCCTGCTCCGTCGACCTCCGCAGCCCCGGTACCGGCCATCAGCGCGACTTGCTCGCGCGCAGCGCCTGGATACGCGCCGGCGGCTGGAACGAATCGCTGCGCGCGTCGCTCCAGTAATCGTGGAACACCGCATGGTCAGGCACCTGGCGCAACAGTTCGCCTGGGCTGAGATACCGGTACAGCGAGGCCAGCGAGCGGATCTCCACTGGCGACACACGCCGCAGGATGTGCTCCGGGCCCAGTTCGGCCGGATGATTCAACCCGGCGGCACACAGCAGGTCACGCAGGGCGCGCACCGTATTGTCGTGGTAGCTGTGCACGCGGGTGGCCTTGTCGGCCGCATCCAGGTGGCGCCAGCGGTGCGGGTCCTGGGTGGCGATACCGGTGGGGCATTTATCGCTGTGGCAACTCAGCGACTGGATGCAGCCCAGCGCGAACATGAAGCCACGCCCGGCATTGCACCAATCCGCACCGAGCGCGATGGTGCGCGCAATTTCGAACGCGCTGGTGACCTTCCCGGCCGCACCCACCTTGATCCGGTCGCGAAGGTCCAGGCCCACCAGTGTGTTGTGCACCAGCAGCAGCGCTTCATGCATCGGCACTCCGACATGGTCGATGAACTCGGCCGGCGCCGCGCCGGTTCCGCCTTCGGCACCATCGACCACGATGAAGTCCGGCAGCAGCTGGGTTTCATGCATCGCCTTGGCGATGCCGAACCACTCCCACGGATGGCCGATGGCCAGCTTGAAACCTACCGGCTTGCCGCCACTCAACGCGCGCAGGCGCGCCACGAACTGCAGCAGCTCCACCGGCGTACTGAACGCCGAGTGTTTGGACGGCGACACGCAGTCCACGCCCATCGGCACGCCGCGGGTAATCGAAATTTCCTCGCTGACCTTGGCCGCCGGCAGCACCCCGCCGTGGCCGGGCTTGGCGCCCTGCGACAGCTTGATCTCGATCATCTTGACCTGGTCGTGGGTGGCATTGGCGATGAACTTTTCTTCGCTGAAACCGCCCTCGTCGGCGCGGCAGCCGAAGTAACCCGAGCCGATTTCCCAGACCAGGTCGCCGCCCATTTCACGGTGATAGGGTGAAATCGAGCCTTCGCCGGTGTCGTGGTAGAAACCGCCGCGACGCGCGCCTTCGTTGAGCGCACGGATCGCATTGGCCGACAGCGAGCCGAAGCTCATCGCCGAGATGTTGAACACACTGGCCGAGTACGGCTTGGCGCAATTGGGACCGATCAGCACGCGGAAATCGCTGTGCGCGATCTCGGTCGGCGCCAGCGAATGGTTGATCCATTCGTAGTCCACCGCATAGGTGCTGCGCAGCGTGCCAAACGGCACCACGTCCATCTCGTTCTTGGAGCGCTGGTAGATCAGCGCACGCTGCTGCCGCGAGAACGGCACGTCTTCCAGGTCGCTCTGCACGAAGTACTGGCGGATCTCCGGGCCGATCGACTCCAGCCCGTAACGGAAATGCGCCATCACCGGATAGTTGCGGCGCAACGTGCTGCGCTTCTGCAGCAGGTCCCAGGTACCGAGGATGGCCAGCGCGGCGCTGACGCCCACGCCCCAATACCAGGCCGGCCAGAACGCGGCCAGCCACAGGCTGACCGGGAACAACAGGATGGCGAGCACGTAAACCAGGTAACGATGCATGGCGTTCCTCGATCAATAACGCAGTCGAGTCTACAACCGGTCGTCGACCACGTCCCGTGGCCACACCGATTTGACGTCGTAGACCACTCCATCAGGGGTCAGCAGCGCGCGGATGCTGGCCGCGTCGAACGCGCGGAATTCGTCGTGGGCCACCGCCAGCACCACCGCGTCGAACGCGCCAGGATCGGCCCGTTCCACCCAGTGCACGCCGCTGCCGGCCAACACTGCCGGCCCCACCCAAGGGTCCTGAACCTCCACCCGCGCACCGGCCCCCTGCAGCGACTGCGCCAGCTCCAGCGCGCGGCTGTTGCGCAGGTCCGGGCAGTTTTCCTTGAAGGTCACCCCGAGCACCAGGATGCGTGCGTCTGCCGGCGCCTTGCCGCGGCCGGCCAGCAATGCCAGCACGCGCTGTGCCACGTGCGCGCCCACGCGGTTGTTGACCTGGCGTGCGGTGTGGATCAGGTCGGGGTGGTAGCCCACGCTTTCAGATTTGTGCAACAGGTAATACGGGTCCACGCCGATGCAGTGGCCACCGACCAGGCCCGGCCGGAACGGCAGGAAATTCCACTTGCTGCCCGCCGCATCAAGCACGTCCTGGGTGTCGATGCCCAGCCGGTCGAAGATCAGCGCCAGCTCGTTGACCAGCGCGATGTTGACGTCGCGCTGGATGTTTTCGATCACCTTGGCCGCTTCGGCCACCCGGATGGACGGTGCCGGCCAGGTGCCGGCGGTGATGATGCCCGCGTACAGCGCATCGACCCGCGCGGCCACCTCGGGCGTCGAGCCGGAGGTGATCTTGCGGATGTCGGCCAGGCGCCGCTGGCGGTCGCCCGGATTGATCCGCTCCGGGCTGTAGCCACAATGGAAATCCTGGTTGAAACGCAGCCCCGAGCCGGCCTCCAGCAACGGAACACAGACCTCTTCGGTCGTCCCCGGATAAACGGTGGATTCGTAGATCACCAGGTCGCCCGGGGCAAGCACGCCGGCGATCAGCGCCGAGGCGGCGCGCAACGGCCCAAGGTCGGGCTGTTCGAACGCATCGATCGGGGTCGGCACGGTCACGATGTAGATGTTGCAGCCGGCCAGCGCGGCGGGGTCGTGGGTGTAACGGGCCTGGCGGGCCGCGGCAAGCTCGTGCGGCGCCAGTTCCAACGTGTGGTCCTGGCCGCGCTGCAGCTCCTGGACCCGTGCCAGGTCGATGTCGTACCCCAGGGTGGGTAGGCGGGTGCCGAAGGCAACGGCCAGCGGCAGGCCCACGTAACCCAGCCCGATGACGGCGATCCGCGGCGCACTGGCGGCACCGGCCTCGGCCGCCATCAGCACGATCCCCGCCGTTCACGGCAGCAGTGGAAGGATCGCGACAGCGGGAAGGAAGAGCTCATGGGGGCGGCGCCGGGGAACGAATGCCACAGCCTAACGCGGGAGCGCGCACGCCACAAAGAACAAAGCCGCCGCCCGCGGAGAGTACGGACGACGGCCAACAAGTGGTCCAGCTGCGGTTACTACCCTTTCAGACAGCCTGGCGGGGTTTCCGCAGGACCGGTCACAGCTGGTAGGAAGATAGTAAGCGGCCAACCGTGATGTTCTTGTTACGGGAAAAGAACTGTTGCGTTACGAGCCCAGCGTCACCGCCGCCGGCTCCAGCTCGCCGGTCACCCCGGTCCACAATTCAAGCAGCCGGGCGAACCCCACCCGCCCGCTGGCGTCGGCCGAGGATGCCGCGCTGAACCCGTCCCAGTCGGTATTGATCATGCCGGTGAGCACCTGCGGTTCGATCGCGGCCGAGGCCATCGTCCAACGCGGGAAGTGCCGGGTCAGGACCGACCCGCGCGCCAGTTCGCGCAGGAAAAGATGGCTGCGTGCATTGAGCACGCGCTGGTACACCGAATCCACGCCGTCTTCGGGCCCTTCGAAATACTGCAGGAAGCGGGTGCCATCGAACATCAGCACACCGGTGACCCCGGCAACCTTGTTGAAGCTGGTCGCCGCGGCAAGGATGCGATCGATATCCGATGCTTGAATCCCTTCGAAGGCGACGCTGGTGTAGGCGATCGCACGCAACGGCATGCAGGCAGAACTCCCCTGAGAACTGCACTGACTATGCCACGAAGCATTACGCGTAGATAGATGAAAACTGTGAGCAGCAGCACATGCGGTGCTGCGTCCTCCTGTCGCAGGCTCAGGGTGCCTGCACCTGGTATCCAGCCTGCTCCAGACGTGCCAGGTAACCGCCCGGCTGCACCAGCGATGCGACCGGCACCACGGCGAAGGTGGTGGCATTGCGCCCCAGCGCGGCGCGTGCGCTCTGCAGCCATTTGTCGGCCACCTGCTGGTCGACTCCGGCCAGCCCGCGTCGACGCCCGAACGCGCTGTCGGCCACCGCCCCCACGCAGGCGTCGTACTGGCTCTGCACCGCCAGCCGTTGCAGCGCGTCGGTATCACCCATCGCCCATGCGTTGGCGCGCTCCACCAGCAGCGGCAGCTGGTGGCCCACCACGTCCAGGGTGCGCTCGAAGCAGGCCGCATCCTGCAGCGTGCTGCCGCGCACCTCCTTCAGCGCCGCACGCGGGTCATCGACCTTGATCACCACGCGGGTGACCACCGGCTTCAGGCCCCGCGCCTTGTAGGCCTTCTCGAGCACGCTGGACACCGGCGATCCGCGCCCCAGCCCCACCGACTTCAGCGCTTCGCCATACAGGCGTGCGGCGGCTACCAGCGGCCGGTCCTTCTCCACCCCGCGATCGCGGCCCAGGTAGCGTTGCTTCAGCGGCAGCCACCGCGCATACAGTGCCGCCGGCAGGATCTCGTCCAGGCGCCGGCCCTGCGGATCGTGCGCGGCCTTCATCGCCGAAGGCAGCAGGGTCAGGCCCTTGAAGAAGCCGACATCGGCATCCACCGTCCAGCCCGGCGGCCCCAACACTTCGTCGGCGCTGGCGATCACCGCCTGCACTTCATCGGCGCGCCAGTCCAGCTTGGCCGGCAGGGGCGACACCGTCCCCAGAATCCACAGCGCATGCCCGTCGCTTCCGGTCACCTTCCACATGCCCGGGCCGGGCTGCACACCCGATACCACCACCGGAGCCAGGTCGACCACGGCCGGCGGCGCACCCGTATCGGCGTGTGGCGCCTGCGCCTGCGCGCTGGCCATCCACAGCAAGGCCACGCCCCACATCCCCGCCTTCCCTGCGCGTGCCACGATCGTCATGCTGCCTTGCCTGTGTTGGGTCCGTGCGCAGCCTACGGGGACCTGCCGCTGGCTGCGTAAAGTTTGCGTTTGGCAGAACCCCGCATAATGCGGGCATCGATCATCTGGAGCGTTGCCCTTGGATACCCTGCGTGCCGCCGAATCGTTGGCCCGTCGCGCCCACGCCGACCAGGTGGACAAGGCCGGCCTGCCCTATATCGGCCACGTCGCCCGCGTGGCAGCCCGGGTGCGCGGTGACACCGACGCCGAAACGGTCGCCTGGCTGCACGATGTGGTCGAAGACTGCCCCGGTTTTGCCGCCGATCTGGTGGCATTTCCAGCGCCCATCCGCACCGCGGTGGCTTGCCTGACCCGGCGCAAGGACATCCCGGCCGACGACTACTACGCCGCGATCCGTCACAACGCGCTGGCCTTGAAGGTCAAGCTTGCCGACATCGCCGACAACAGCGACCCGGCGCGCCTGCACCACTTGCCGCCCGAGGTCTCGCAGCGTCTGGTCGATAAATATGCGCATGCGCTGCAGCAGCTGGGCATTGGCACGGCGCTGCCGGCCAACGCAGCCTGCGCAGATCCTTCGACGCGCTAGCGGCTGACGGGCGCATCCTGCCCGTGCGGCCCCTGCCGGTAGGGTTCTTCGAATGGGCGGAAGTCATGTTCGGCCAGCGCGCCGGCCACCCACTGCTGCACACCGGGTAACGCCTGTACCGCCGCCATGTAGCGCTGCACGCGTGGACTGACCGGGACCGCATAGGTCTTCAGGCGCATCACCACCGGTGCGTAGAACGCATCGGCAATGCTGAAACCCTCGAACAGCAGCGGGCCGTCGTGCCGGGCCAGCAACCCCTCCCACAGCGCCTGCAGATGCTGCAGGTCATCCACCACGGCCGCCTGTTCGCGCAACACGCGGGCGCCCACCTCGGGCAGCTCGGCTTCGATGTTCATCGGAAAGTGCTGGCGCAGCGCGCCAAAGCCGCCATGCATGTGTGCGCAGACGCTGCGCGCCAGGGCCCGGGCACCGACCGGGCCCGGCCACAACCCGATATCAGGGAAACGCTCGGCCAGATACTCGGCAATGGCCAGGGAGTCCCATACCACCACCTCGTCATCCACCAGCACCGGCACGCTGCCCGATGGCGACAACGCCATCGCCTGCTGCTTGAAACGCGAGCCCGGCTCGAAACTGTCAAAGCGCAGCAGCACCTCGTCGAACCCGATGCCGGCCTGGGTCATCAATACCCAGGGGCGCATCGACCACGAGGAGTAGTTCTTGTTGCCGATATGAAGTTTGAGCATGGCGGCGGCGCGGGCAGGAAGGGAGCGCTCATGCTAGCGGCAAACCGGCCACCCCCGGCGGCGCTGCGACGCCCCTTCCCTTGTTGGTGCCCGGAGCCGGAATCGAACCGGCATGGAGTTGCCCCCGGCGGATTTTAAGTCCGATGCGTCTACCAATTTCGCCATCCGGGCAACGCCGTGCATAGGGTGCCTGATCAGGCCCGGTTTGGGAATGCGCGCCACGCTCACCCATCCGGCATCGCTACCTGGGTGGGCGCATCGGGGTGATACAGGATGCGTACCCGCTCACGGGGGACGCCGGCCAGGTCCAGCAGGCTCACCGCTTTGCGCACAGTGGCGGTGTGCGACTGGCCCTGGCGGTCTTCAAAGGCAAGGTGGAACTCCAGCTGCGGCTGATGGTTGACCTCCGACCCGGTCTGGCGCACCTGCAGGATGCGCGCCTCGGTGGCGATGCCGCGGTAATTGAGGATGTCGGCACGGCGGTCGATGCCGATGATGCGGGCCACCAGCCACCCCAGCAGAAGGTAGGCACACAGGCTGGCCGGCATGGTGATCAAGGGATGCCACACGCTCAGGAAGCCCCAGTCCTGCCCACGGCCCTGGCCCGGGTCGGCCCAGCACCAGGCGTAGTAGCCTGCCAGCAGCACCAGCAGCAGTACGCCGAGCGCGACACGCCGCAGTACCCGCATGTGGTCCACTTCGGGCATCGCCGCCTCCAGCACCACATTGGGGTAGCGGCCGGGGTCGTTGCTGAGCAGCGCATCGAACCGGCTGTCGACCCCGAAGCGCTGCAGGTGTGGCTTGCTGTCCACCACCAGCAGCGTGTCCTGGATCGGCGTGCCGGACAGGTTGTCGAAAGCCAGTGTCAGTGACCATACCGGCCAACCACGCATGCGGCGGCCGGTGTCCTGCGCCTGCAGCACGTGCGCGCGGCGACGGATCGCGGCGCGCTGGATGGCGCGCGTCCGGCGCCGCGCGCGGAACGGTGACAACAGCAGGGTCCAGGCATAGGCGGCAGCCAGCAGGCCCCACAGCAGCAGCGACACCGCCAGCAGCGCGCCGGGCCACGGCGGTGCGGCGCGCGCCGCGTCCGCGACCGGATAACCAAGGGTGTAGTAAAGAATGCACGGAAACGGAATGGCGAAGAACAGCAGGTACGCCACCCAGAAGTACAGCATCTTCTTCATGCACCGCTCCGCTCACCGAGGCCAGCCGGAGCGTACTACACGCCCCGGCCCGCGCCGATGACAGCGCTCAGATCGCGCGCGAGTAACGCACCGGCTGGTCGGGGCGGGCCAGGTAGCGGTCGAAGCACATCGCCAGCAGGCGCAGCAGCGGGCGGCCGCGTTCGGTGGCGCGCACCACGCCATCGACGTACTCGGCCAGGCCATCGCCCTGCAAGGCGCCCAGCGCGACCAGTGCATCGGCGAAGTACACCTCGAAGTCCACGCCGTGGCGTGCGGCCAGCGCGCGTCCATCCACCTCGCCTTGGCACATCAACTGGCCGATCAGCGCGGCACGCAGCACATCGTCGGCATCCAGCTGCAGACCCCGCCATACCGGCAGTCGCCCGGCGTCCACGGCCGATTCCCAGCCGGGAAGATCACGCGGGTTCTGACTGTAGCTGTCGCCGATGTGGCTGATCGCACTGGCCCCCAGCCCGATCAGATCGGTATCGGCGTGGGTGGTGTACCCCATGAAATTGCGATGCAGCTGGCCAGCACGCTGCGCCTGCGACAGGTCTTCGTTGGGCAGCGCGAAATGATCCATGCCCACGTACTGGTACCCGGCCAGCGACAGCCGCCGCACCGCCAGCCCCAGCAACCCCAGCTTCTGTTCCGGACTGGGCAGCGCCGCATCGGGAATCTGCCGCTGCGCCTTGAATAGATGCGGAAGATGGGCATAGCCATAGATGGCCAGACGATCAGGGCGCTCACGCAGCACCGTTTCCAGCGTCTGCGCAAAGCCGGCCTGGGTCTGGTGCGGCAAGCCGTAGATCAGGTCCACATTGACCGAGCGCAGCCCGTACTGGCGGCACGCACGCAGGATATCCAGGGTCTGCTCGACGCCCTGCTCGCGATTGATCGCCCGCTGCACGACCGGATCGAAATCCTGAATGCCCAGGCTGGCGCGATTGAAGCCCAGCGCGGCCAGCATGGCGATGTCGTCGCAGCTCACAAAACGCGGGTCCAGTTCGATCGAGAAATCGCGATGGTCTGCCGCACTGAACGCGAAGCGCTGGCGCAGGCCGTCGACCAGCTCACGCAGTTGCGCGGTGTCCAGGAAGTTCGGCGTGCCACCGCCCAGGTGCAGCTGGATCACTTCGCGCGAGGCATCAAACAACGGCGCGATCTGGTCCGCCTCGCTGAGCACCCGCGCCACGTACGCCACGCCCTTGCTGGAGTCGCGGGTGATGACCCGGTTGCAGCCGCAATAGAAACAGGGGCTGCTGCAGTACGGCACGTGCACGTACAACGACAACGGCCGGGCCCCGGCGTTGCTGGCGCTGATCGCCGCGCGCAGCTGGTGCTCGCCGAAGCCATCGTGGAAATGCGGCGCGGCCGGATAGGAGGTGTAGCGCGGGCCGGGGCGGTCGTGGCGACGCAGCAGATCCGGGTCGAAGTGCCAGGCAAGCCCGGCGGCGGCAGGCGAAGGGGTGTCCATGCCCTCAGCGTGCGCGCACCGGCCGGCACGCGCATTGAGCCAGATCAATCCAGCTGCGGTGGCGTGGCCATCGGCAGCGTTGGCCATCGCAGCATCTGGAAACGGCGCCAGAAGGTATCGGCGATTCGCGTGGCCACATCGTCAGCCAGACGCTGCATCGGCACGTTGCCGCTCTCGGCGGTGGTCTGCCGGAACAACCGCAGCCAACGGTCGAACAGGTCGCGATCCAGCTCATCCATCGCCATGTGCTTGGGCATCGGCGCGCCACTGAAGCGCCGGGTACCGCGCAGCATCGCCGACCAGAAATCGACCAGTTGTGCCAGGTGGGCGTCCCAGTCCTCCACGCGATCGGCGAACACCGGCGCCAGTCGCGGCTCTTCGCGCACGCGTGCATAGAACTGGTGCACCAGCCGGGTGACCTCCTGTTCGCTGCACAGCGCCAATGAAGGGGCCGGCAGGGGCACAGTGGCGGGCAGGTCCGGCATGAGGGGCTCCAGGTCAGGCAAGGCGCAGCATGCGCGCGGGGCCTGCGCGGCGTCTTGATCAGAATCAATGTCGGCGCAGATCGTGCGCCCTAGTCTGTGAGTTCGACACTGACCGTGGCTGCAATGACCGACCTGCACGACCCGCCCGGGGCCCGCCGCCGCCGGCAATTGATCCAGCAATGGGGGGGCATCCTGTGGCCCAGCTTCGTCGCCGCAGGCCTGGCCAGCATGGTGTTCTTCGCCTTCGTCGACCCGCTGCAGCTGCGCGACATCAGCTTCCCGCAGCGCGTACTGAGCCGTGAGCTGGGCTACAGCCTGGGCTTTTTCATGTTCTGGACCGTGACGGCCGCCGCCAGCGCCATCACCTGGTATCTGTCGCGGCCACCGCGCCGCGACGACGACGACGTGCCACTGGGTTGAGCATGCCCCAGCGCATACGCCTGCACCTGGTGGAGCCCTCCCCGCCGCCGCCACGCCCACGCACCCTGCTGCGCTGGCGGGCGCTGCTGTCGGCCACCCTGCCGGGCCTGTTTTACCTGCTGCCCTGGCTGCGCTGGGAAGGGCGGCAAGCCCTGCTGTTCGACCTGCCGGGGCGGCGCTTCGACCTGTTTGGATGGACCCTGTGGCCGCAGGACCTTGGCGTGCTGTTGGGGTTGCTGGCGGTGCTGGCCTGCGGGCTGGTGCTGCTGACCCACCTGGCCGGACGCGTCTGGTGCGGCTACGGGTGTCCGCAGACGCTATGGAGCGGGTTGTTCGCCTGGATCGAGCGCAGCACCATGCGCCACCTGCGCAGGCCAACGCTGGCGCGCGCGGCCAAGCACCTGGCATGGGCCGCGGTGGCGTTGTGGACGGGGATCACCTTCGTGGGGCTGTTCAGCCCGATCCATGACCTCGTCGGCCGCCTGTGGCCCCCGGCCTGGAGTGGCTGGGAAACGTTCTGGGTGCTGTTCTACGCGCTGGCCACGTGGGGAAATGCCGGCTTCCTGCGCGAACAGGTCTGCATCGACCTGTGTCCCTTCGCGCGGGCGTGCCCCAGCCTGTGCGACGACGATACGCCGCAGGTGTACTACGACGCCCGGCGCGCCGAACCCCGCGGCCCGCGCGCGCCCGGGCTTGGCGCGGTGATGCAGCGCGGCCGCGGCCTGCTCGATCCGGTCAGCGCCAGCGACTATGCATTCCGCGCCGCGCATCCAGCCCTGGCCGGGCCGATGCCGCACTTCCCGGCCGACCGCCTGGGCGATTGCGTGGACTGCCGCGCCTGTGTGGACGTATGCCCGATGGCTTTGGATGTGCGCAGCGGACCGCACCCGGACTGCATCGCCTGTGGCGCGTGCGTGGATGCCTGCAACACGCAGATGCGCGCGTGGCAGTTCCCGACAGGGCTGCTCCGCCATGCCAGCCGCAACCGCATGCAACACCAGCGCATGCGCTGGCTGCGCCCGCGCACGCTGGCAGCACTGGCCACCCTGCTGGTGCTGCTGGGTATTGGACTGCATCGGCTGTAGATCACTGACTCTGCCCGCATTGCGGCCGCCATTCCCCCGAATGGCACCGGTCCCCCGACCGGAAACTCAACGCAGGCGGGTACTGCGGGGCGGCACCATCTGCGCGCGCCGCACGATCCCCAACTGCTCGATGATCAACGCCAATTCGTTGGTGACCTGGGTACGGCTACGCCCTTTGGGCACCAACCGCTCCAGCACCTGTTGATAGGTGGTCCAGAATTCCGGGCCGCAGCCATGCTTGCTGTAACTGGCTTCCAGCTCGGTGCGAACGCCAACTGCCAAGTCTTGTGCGCCGTATTGCATACGACCTCCCTTGGACTTGCCGTGCATCGGAGACGAGCAACCACCCTGCTTGCTACAGGTTCACTTCCAGTTAACCCAAAATTTGCACGGTCTTCGCGCCAAGTCAATCGGCACAAGCGCCGGAGCGGAAATATCGCTGAACCATTCATCTGGATCGGCGCCCGCCCGTGCACACAGCATGCGAGGGTTTTGTTGACACGGTAATGTCAGCCGGCGCCAGCGCCGACCGCCCGGCGGCCGGCTAGGACGCCATCCGCCAGACGCCGTACACGCCGATCGCCATCCCCACTACCAGCAGCGCCCCCACCAGGCCATTGAAGCCCTTCAGCACCTTGGCCAGCACCAGCGAGAAGGCAATGCCGGCCAGCCCGATCACCAGCCAGACCACCCCGCTCACGTTGCTGGGTGATGCCCAGAACGAACCGGGCGTGCCGGTCGCGGCGAACCACTGGACCAGGGTCATCGCAGCATCTCCAGGGAACACCAGGCCCCATCCTGATCAGGCGATCGTGCCGGCGCAGTGAAGGGGGCCCGCACTCAACCGGCCGCGTGCACCGCATGCGGCCCGGGCAGGGTGCGCGTGAGCAGATCCAGCAACTGGTCCAGCCCACTGTCCACGGCTGGAGTGCCCTGCACGCGGCGTGCAAACCCGGCCCAGTCCCCCGCCGACAGTTGCCGGATCAGTACCGGCTCAACGGCCAGCCAGCGCATGCCCCAGTAGGGGAAGTAACGCTGCGGTACGCGACCGCGACTCAGTTCAACGATGGCATGGTGGCTGCGGGCCTGCAGAATGCGCTCGTGCACCCCGGCCACGCCGTCTTCCGGTCCTTCGAAGTACTGCAGGAAACGCCCGCCGTCGAACAGCAGCACGCCGGTGACACCGGCCACGGTATTGAAGCGGGAGGCATCGGCCACCAACGCATCCAGAGTAGTGCTGGACAAGCCGGCGGACGCCTCACTGACATAGGCAATCGCGCGAAGGGGCATGGGCTTGATCCTTGGAATGAAGGGGAATGCTGTCATTTTCAGCCGTGCGGATAAACCACGTCGCTGAAGCGTTCAGAGATGGCCCGGCCCGGCAAAGCATAAAGCCCGCTTGCGCGGGCTCTGTGCTTTGTTTCGATATGGAGGCCTGGACGGGAATCGAACCCATCTCAACGGATTTGCAGTCCGGTGCATAACCACTCTGCCACCAGGCCGGTGACCCTACAGTTTACCGGGCAATTCTGCCCCGATAAAACAAGACCCCGAGAACGGGGCCTGGTCAGGATGCTGGAGCGGGAAACGAGACTCGAACTCGCGACCTCAACCTTGGCAAGGTTGCGCTCTACCAACTGAGCTATTCCCGCAAAATCAGGCGCGTATCTTACCGAAACCGCAGGT
>JAHREJ010000051.1 GCA_021733645.1 Bacillus subtilis subsp. subtilis
CAATTCGCCATCAAACTCTTCCGTCGTGAGACCACGATCGAATTTGAACGGAGGCTGCCAGCCGGTCAGCATCTCAGGGAACCTTCAATGCTTGCATGGCCTTTGCTTGGGCCGACCAACTATCGAAGACACCGCGTTCATTATTTCCGAAGTGCACAGCCATATCGAGCCAACACTCAACTTCGTTGGGTACCATCCACGCCACTGCTATGGTCAGCACGGCTGCGATTATCATGAGGAGAGTGCCCAATGGAATTGCGGCTCCGACCAGAATAAGGAATGCGCCAGCCGCGCCGGCAGTTCCGCCAATCATCATCGTTGCGCCATAGACTCTGTTCAACGGGTAATCACGATAGCCTTGATAGAAAGTCAGGGCACCTATGACCATCCCTGCCAACCCACTCAGCAGACGACCTCCGGCCGCTAGCAGTGCAGCTCTCGTGCTGGCACTCGACATCCAACGCCCCATTGGCTCAGCTAGTGTCTTCGACAACCAAGGCAGCTTGGCGCCCACCTCGCCCAGAAGAATTGCCGAGTCCCCCACCAGCGCGGCCACGCCTGACGCAAAATTGGCCTCTAACAGGCCCCGCCCTTCCGCAGGCGCTTTCATGATCTGCTGGTTCAAGTGCCCCAGGCTGGCCGACAGCATGACCAGTCCCGCGAGGCCGTACCCATAGGAGCTGCGATGCAGCCCGGACACCGTGCTCCGCATCGCCTCATGCAAATCCACTACGCTCAATGTGCGTTGCAGGTGCCCCCGAGTCGCCGGCCCGGAAATCACGGCCTTGGCATTAAGCGCCTTGAACAACCGCAGCTGATCCTCATCCACCAATGCCACCATGCCGAACTTGAAGCGGGCGCCGTCCATCGTCGCATTGGCGGCTTCGAGTGCTGCAGTCGCCGCAGCGCTGGCCTGCTGCGCCGCGTTCAAGCCCGCCCGCGACGCCAAGGTCATGGCCAGCGCTTTGCGCGCACGTTTCGGGGTGGTGTGGCCGGTGAGATCCACCAGTTGGGTGTGAGGCGATCCCGACTGCGCCATGGCGGTCAACAGCCCCATCTGCCAGCGCGCTGGCAGGCGGCCGACGTCAGCGGCGACCATGCGGCCGATTTCGTCGCCTACCATTCGCGTCACCGGACCGGAAAGGTGCTCCAACAGGCGCGCTGCGCCTGCATACATGCCTGCCGCCTTGCCCGCCGTCGGATGGTCCAATATGCCCTTGAACGCATTGGATACCCCGTTGGACGCCACCAGCCAGTCGCGCGCGCCGGGCGCGGTGGAGGTCGTTGCAAGCAGCTCTTTCCATTGGTTGATCAGCGCGTCCTGGTTCCATACCTGTGCGCGCAGCAGAATGGCTTCGGGATCGAGCGGATCATCGTTCTCCAGCCGCTCCAACACGTATGCGAATACACTGCCGCGCGCGGTGGCGTCCTGAAGCATCGCGGTGACCGCCTCCTGGTACAGCACCCCCGATGTGCTGTCAGTAGAGTCGAAGTTGCAGACCATGTGCTGCTTGAACGCTGCCGCCGACAGCCAGGCGATGTACGCATCGTCCAGCGCGGCGACATGCTGCTGATAGAACTGCGCCTGCTCGGCCACGTAGGCATTCTTCAGCCAGCGTGCATACGCATCGCCGCCGCGCAGGTGCTTGCGGTATTTCTTCCAGGACGTCCTGCCGAGTCGGAGCACCTCCTCCTCGTCGTCCACAGCGAACACATCATCGGTCCACAGCGGCATCGATCTGCTCAATGTCTGCGAGGCAGCCCGTCCACCGAACACGCCGAGCATCCCCTTTCCTACCATGGCACTGGTGCGTTTCCGGTGCAATTCATCTTCCATCGCGCCGTGATGAATAGCTTCGCGCAGGGCGGTGATGGCCGCCGCGGACTGGCGCTTCTCGGCTCGCTCCGGCTCGTTCTCCCATTCCAGCAGCCGCGCCACCGCCAACTGGTTGAGGTCGGCGATGATGCCGATGGGATCGTCGAGCGCTACCAGCGCGGGCGCTACGCTGAGCGGGTGATCCGGCAGGTGCTGGCGTGCGGCCAGCCGGGCCTGCGCACGCAGCAGATCAACCTGCTGCTGCGAGTACGGGGTGTAACCACTGAGACTGTGTTCCAGCGCGTGAAATCCGGGCAGCACGTTCACCCTCGGCAGCGAGCTGGCCCCCGGCGTGCGCGGGAGCGGCGGATAGCTGTCCACCAGGTGGAACTCGGCCACCTGCTCCAGCGCCTGGTACAGGCTGGCCATGTGCGGCTGCGGCGCGGCGCTGGCGGCCCAGCCCGCCACGTCGATGCGGCGCATGGTGCGCTGCCGGTAGCCTGCCGTTTGATGCCGTCGCCAGACCTTGGCAGTCCACGGCGCGGCGCTGTACGCCAACCACAGGGTGGTGCCCCATTGTGCATCCGGCACGATGATGCACTTGCTCATCATGGCGCTGCCATGCCGCGAGCAGCGGGCGGGTGCGTCGTCGTTCTGCGGTGGGGGCGTGCTGTCGCGGATGTCGAAGGGACTCAGGTCGCCGTGGTCGTTGAGCTGCCATGCAAGCCATTCGTCGCGCGCCTCGTGGAAGGCATAGACATAGCCACCCCGCAGCAGCCGCAACGTATAGCGTGCCTCGCTGGCGGGCAGTGCGATGTCCTGCATGCCGCTGCCGAACGGTGCCTGCAAGGCCGGTGCCGGCCGCCGCACGTCGGGGTCGGCGCGGGCCACGGCGTAGCGCGCCAACAGAAGGGGAAAGCCGAGCTGGATGCAGTTCGGACAGTAGTCGGCAGAGGTGTCGGTATCGCTCATGCCGCCGCCTCGCCCAGCGCCGGCGGCAGGTCCAGCCTGCATGCCATCGCGTAGGACATGCCCTGCCCCACGTGCTGCAGCCGCTGGTGCACCGTTGGCTGGTGGTGGAAGCCCGCACCGTGCCGCAGTCGCTGGCAGGCATAAAGGCGCAGGTCGACGGCATCGGCGATGCCGACGCCACGTGCTTCCAGTACGCCATCCATCAGCGTGCGCAGCTGGGTGCTGCCAGTGCCGGGCGCGTCCTGCACCAGGTCGCGCAGGCAACCGTTGAGTACGCCCAGCTGGTCCAGGCTTTGAAACTGATCTGGCCGGAGCAGAAAGCCGAACGGCGCGCGCGTTGCGGGGCGCTCATGGGTTCGCCAGGTGCCCCCCAGCGGCTCATGCCAGGTCCAGGCGTGCACCGGACCCATCACGTGCGCCATCTGCGCCGGTGTCAGCAGCCAGCGCAGGTGGCGGAACACACGCGGGTCGTGCACCCGGAACCATGCACGGCCATTGCCGGGCCGCCACAGGCCCATCAGATGTTGCAGATGCCCACGCAGGCGCGTTGGATCCTCACAGGCCAGCAAGGTGCAGAACAAGGGGCGGCCGCGCTCCTGCAGGTGCGCATCGGCGCGGTCCAGCAGCGCCAGCCGGCGCTCCCACGGCAAGGCCTCCAGCGTTACCAGTAGCGGTGGCTGGCGCAGGCATCCTTTCAGTTCCGCAGGCTCAAGCGCCTGTACAGGCAGATCGGCAAACTGCGCCGCGGCCACCTGGATCGGATCAATGATCGCGTGGGTCTGTGCGAGGAAGGTGCGGTGGCCCATGTCGATGGGCGCGGTGACGGGCGAATCCAGATCCATTGGATGTCTGCGTGGGTGTACTCACGCAAGGCTACGAACGCCGCCACGGCGATATAAGAGTCAAACCCGACATTGCCGTGCGAGGTGCACAGTTCGGCAATTCGGTAATTGCGTAGCAATTGAGAACTTAATTGACCCGACCTATATCAAGGTCCGGGTCACGTCCCAACCGGCCTAGGCCGGAAGCGGCGGC
The DNA here is from genome assembly GCA_021733645.1 of Bacillus subtilis subsp. subtilis. Classification (GTDB taxonomy): domain Bacteria; phylum Pseudomonadota; class Gammaproteobacteria; order Xanthomonadales; family Xanthomonadaceae; genus Stenotrophomonas. The sequence continues at coordinate 3,824 of JAHREJ010000051.1, forward strand.
GCGATGGTGAACCCACCATCGCGCCCCGTCCTCAACCCGAAATTGCCAAACGCTCCTGGTGGTAACGGCGCACCGCCGCGTACCACAGCACCGCCGCCAGACCGAAGCCGGCCGCCAGATACACGCCCCACATCTGCGCGCTGATCGGCTCGTGGCGGATGATCTTCAGCAGCATCTGGTTCTGCGCCAGGAACGGCACCGCGAACTGCCACAACTCACTTTTCAGCGGGTACACCATCAGCGCGTAACCGGGCAGCATCGGCAGCAGCATCAGCCAGGTCATGTGGCTCTGGGCTTCCTTCATGCTCTTGGCCGCCGCCGACAGGAAGGTCAGCAGCGAGGTGCCGATGAACAGCATCGGCAGCATGATCAGCAACATCTGCAGCATCGGCACGAAGCCCATGTTGAGTTGCCGCCCGGCTCCACTGCTGGATAGCTGCGCACTGAGTTTGAAGGCCAGTAACGTGAGCAGCAACGAGGCCATGCCCACCACGCAGGCGGCCACGATCTTCCCGCTGACGATCGCACTGCGCGGTGCCGGCGTGGCCAGCAACGGCTCCAGCGATTGCCGCTCGCGCTCACCGGCGGTGGTGTCCATCACCAGATAGGCACCGCCCAGGAACGAGGTGATGGTCAGCAGCACCGGCAGCAGGAACGACAGCACCTGGCCGCGTTTGGCTTCGGCCGTGGCCAGGTCCTGGGTGGCCAGGTCCAACGGCCGTGCCACCTGGGCATCCACGCCACGGGCGAGCAGGCGCAGCGCGCCTACCTGCTGGTTGTAGCCGGCCAATGCGGTCTGCAGGCGCATGCTGGGGATGTCAGCGGCGCGTCGGGTACTGTCCTTGACGATCTCCACCAGCGCCGGGCGCCCTTCGGCCCAGTCCTTGCCGAAGTCCGGACTGATCCGCAGCGCCACGTCGATCTGCTGGTCACGGATGGCCGCGGTCAGATCCGTGGGCGCATCGACGGCGTTGAGCCCCTGCGCGGCCAGGAAGCGCACCAGGTTGGGGGCGTTCTCGCGGCCGATGGTGGCGATGTCCAGCGGCTTGTCGATCTGGGTCTTGACCCGGCTCTCGGCCAGCTTGCCCATGCCCAGGATCAGGATGGGATACAGCAGCGGTCCCAGCAGCAGGGTGAGCGCGAGGGTACGGCGGTCGCGGGAGAGATCGCGCAGTTCCTTGCGCATCACGGTCAACAACGTGGCAAACGAACTCATGCGTGCAATCCTTCTTCCGAACCGATCACCTTGACGAAGGCATCTTCCAGGTTGTCTTCCCCGGTCTGTGCGCGCAGCTCATCGGCGCTGCCGGCGGCCATCACCGTGCCGTGGGCGATGATCACGATGCGATCGCACAGCGCGGCCACCTCCTGCATGATGTGGCTGGAGAAGATCACGCAGCGGCCCTCGTCGCGCAGGCCGCGCAGGAAGCCGCGCAGCGCGCGGGTGGTCATCACGTCCAGGCCGTTGGTGGGCTCATCGAGAATCACGTTGCGCGGGTCGTGCACCAGCGCCCGGGCAATCGCGGTCTTGGTGCGCTGGCCCTGCGAGAAGCCGTCGGTCTGGCGGTCCAGGATGTCTTCCATGTCCAGCGCCTGGGACAGCACCTTGGTGCGGTCGCGGATCTGCGCGGCAGTCATGCCATGCAGCTGGCCGAAGTAGGCGATGTTCTCGCGCGCGGTCAGGCGCTTGTACACCCCGCGGGCGTCGGGCAGCACGCCCAGCCGGCGGCGCACGGCCACCGCGTCGCTGGCCGCGTCGATGCCATCCACCAGCACCCGGCCCTGGTCGGGTGTCATCAGCGTGTAGAGCATGCGCATGGTGGTGGTCTTGCCGGCGCCGTTGGGACCGAGCAGGCCGGTGATCTGGCCGTCCTCGGCCTGGAAACCGACGTTCTCCACCGCCTTGATCAGGCCGGTCTTGGTCTTGAAGGCTTTGTGCAGGTTCTCGGCGACGATCATGGTTCCCATCCGTTGAACGAAGTGAAGGCCGGCACCGGGCTCAGCGAGTCCAGGCAGGTGGCATCGAGCGATTTTGCGTCGGCCTTGTCCATGAACTGGCCCAGCAGGCGCGGCATGCAACCGGCGTTGAGGGTGCCGTGGCCCTGGCCCTTGGCGATCAGATGACGACCGTTGGGCAATGTCTTGACGACCTGCTCGGCGTAGCGCGGCGGGGTGACCGGATCGAACTGGCCCGACAGCAGCAGCACCGGCAGGGTGCTCTTCAGCGGCGCAGTGAAATCCTTCGGCCGCTCGCCCACGTTCCAGCCCGGGCAGGCGGCAAAGAACATGCGCGCCACTTCCGGACCAAGCAGGCGGTCACTGGCCGCCGGCTCCTGATAGCGGTCGGCATCTTCGGCGCAGATCACCGACCACTGCATGCCCCGGTTCATCTGCACGCCCAGGGTCCGCCCGGCCATCCTGCTCAGCGACATCAGCGGGGCATAGCGGCCATGCGCGGCTTCATCCAGCACCACCGGCAGCAGCGAGGACAACTCGGGCATGTAGGAGAACATGAAGGCCAGCCCGGTGACCGAATCGGCGGTCAGGACGTCGCGCTTGGTTTCGGCGGTGCCCGGATCGCGGTATTCCACCTCGACCGGCGCCTTGGCCAAGGCCGCCATGACATTCTTCAGCTGGGTGCGGGTGTCGACCGGGAAGCGCTTGGCGCAGGCCGGGTCCTTGCTGCACTGCGCGGCCTGCAGGTCGATGGCCGCCTCGAAGGTGTTGGCGAAATCGCCCCCCACCACCACATCGTTCGGGGCCACCCCATCGATCACCACCGCGCGGGTGTGCTGCGGGTAGCGTGCGGCATACTGCTGGGCCACGCGGGTGCCGTAGGAGCCGCCAATGAGGTTGATCTTGTCCACGCCCAGCGCCGCACGCACGGCGTCGATATCGGCGATGGCCTGGGTGGTGGTGTAGAAGCGCGTGTCGGCACGGCTGGCCAGCGACTTGGCGCACTGTGCGGCGAAGTCGGTGATCAACTGGGTGGACGGCGTGGCGGTGTCATCGAGCACCATCTCCTTGCCGTTGGCGTCCAGGCAGGTGAGCGGGTTGGATTTACCGGTACCGCGCTGGTCCACCAGGATGATGTCGCGCTGCTTGCGCACTTCGCGCAGGGCCACGTTGATCACCGCGGCCACTTCGGTGGCCGCCTGGCCCGGGCCGCCGGCCAGGAAGAACACCGGGTCGCCCTTGCCCTCGCCCTCGTTGGGGGTATCCAGCCAGGCAATGTTCAAGCCGATCCTGCGCCCATCAGGCGCCGCCGGGTTCTCGGGCACCTGCAGGGTGGTGCACTGGGCTTCCACGTTGTCGCTGGCCTGGGTGCTGGTCAGCGTGCACGGCTTGAAGGTCAGTTGTCCGTACTGGCGTTGCGCCGCTTCCGGGGTGGCCTCCGGGGTGGCCTGGCAGGCGGCCAGCAGCAGCAGGGCTGCACCGGTCGCCAAGGGACGGCAGGAAACTCGCATGTTCGATCGCATCCTGGATTGAAGGGTCTCAGCATGCCATGACGGCGGGGCGTGCTGGATGTGACCGGGCACGGCGATCGGTCAGGGCAATGCCGCCGGTGCGGCGCTCACCGTGCGGTCGCGGCCGTCGGCCTTGGCCTGGTACAGGGCGGTATCGGCCGCCGCCAGCAGCGCCGGCAGATCCTGGTCGCCATTGCCCACCACCAGCCCGACGCTGGCGGTGACGCCGACCGGGGTATCGCCGATGCGTGCCGGCTGCCGGCGCAACTGGTCGCGGATGCGCGCGGCCAGCAGGCGCGCCTGCACCGCGTCGGCACCGGGCAGCAGCAGGACGAATTCTTCACCGCCATAGCGGCCCAGCAGGTGCAGATCGGCATCCACGCACTGGGCCAGCACGGCGGCGAAGTGGCGCAGCACGTCATCGCCGGCCAGGTGACCCCAGCGGTCATTGATCTGCTTGAAGTGGTCCACGTCCAGCAGCAACAACGCCAGTGGCCTCTGCTGGCGGCGGCACTGCTGCAGGCAGGCCTGCCCGTCAGCCAGCACCGCGCTGCGGTTGAGCAGACCGGTAAGGCCATCGATGCGCGCCGAACGCCGCAGTTCCACCAGCATCCGCTCCACCAGCAGCAGCACCAGGGCGAAACAGCGCGCCAGCTCCAGCAGGATGCCGCCCAGGTAGGTGGCGAACATCGGCGTGCCGGTGCGCATGATGTCCTCGCCGGCATCGGGCGCCACCGGCAACCACAGCCGCACCAGGTACAACAGCGCCTGGGCGGCGAACACCACCGCCGCCAGCCGGCAGCTGGTGCGCAGCGCCGGCGGTGCATGGCGCAGCAGCAGCCACATCATCCACACGTTGACCAGCACCGCGAACGTGCTGAACACATCCAGCCGGGTTGCCAGGCTGGGGAACGGCACCAGGAACACCACGATGCCGGTCATGAATGCCGCCGCCAACGCCAGCGGTTGCCATAGCGGCAGGGGTTGGCCGAGATGGCGGGCGACCCCGCACAGCATCAGTACCCCGGAGGCGGCGATGGCCGCATTGCCCAGCACGATGGCCGGCACCGGCGGCAACTGCGCACGCAATGCCAGCAGGGTCACGCTGAGCGCCAGCAGCCACAGACTGGCCGTCCACAGGCGCAACACCGGCTGCCGCCGCAGCACCAGCAGCAGCAACGAAAAGCCCAGCGCGATGCCCAGGCACAGCAGGTAGCCAAGCACCGCGACAGTGGGGAAATGCAGGGTCATGCGGCCTCGCGCGCCAATGCGGCGCGCGCATCTTAGCGCGGGACGGCAATGCGGGCACGACCGATGCAGGGCCACGATTGTGGGATGGAATGCGCAGCTGCAAGTTGATGCTCATTCCAAGGTGAAGCATCTGCAACCTATCCGATTCAGATTATCCCTACAGGTCCAGATACTCGGCGGATCCCACCTACCCTCGGCACTGCCGAATGGAGACGCCATGACCCCGCGATATCCGCTTCCCCTGATCACCCTCTCGCTCGCGCTGGGCGGCTTTGCCGCTGCCGATGCAGCGCATGCCCACGGCACCATGCTCACCCCGATCAGCCGTGTCTACGCGTGTTACCAGGGCAACCCGGAGAACCCGACCAATCCGGCTTGTGCCGCCGCCAAGGCGGTCGGCGGCGCGCAGGCGTTCTACGACTGGGCCGGCATCAACCAGGCCAACGCCAACGGCAACCACCAGGCCGTCGTGCCCGATGGCACGCTGTGCAGCGGCAACAATCCCACCTACCGCGGCCTGGACCTGGACCGCAGCGACTGGGCCACCACGCCGATCCAGGCCGATGCCGATGGCCGCTTCACCTTCGTGTTCAAGGCCCCGGCACCGCATGCCACGCGCGACTGGCAGTTCTTCGTCACCCGCGATGGCTGGCAGCCCGGCGCCCCATTGCGCTGGGCGGACATGGAGAAGTTCTGCGCACTGGGCAACACGCCGCTGTCGCCCGATGGCACCTACAAGCTGCAGTGCCAGTTGCCCAGCCGCAGCGGTCAGCACGTGATCTACAACACCTGGCAGCGCTCGGATTCGACCGAAGCGTTCTACACCTGCATGGATGTGCGTTTTGAAGGGGGCGGTGGCACGCCGCCGAGCTGGCAGGATGCCGGCCCGATCACCGCGCGCGGTGACCTGCCGGTGGGCACCACGTTGTCGCTGCGGGTATTCAACGCGGCCGGCAATGACGTGGAGCGGGTGGACACGACGCTGGCCGCCGGCCAGACCGCGCCGGCGCAGTGGCCGCTGCGGCTGGGCAGCACGGTCAATGCCACCGCCATGCATGCGCGCGTGGGCGTGCTGCGCAACGGGGTGATCACCCCGATGGCATCGGCAACCGCAAACCGCGTGTACCTCAAGGCCGGTAACCAGTTCCAGCTGGACGTGGGCAGCCCGGAAGTGCCGCCGCCGGACGGCGACTATGACTTCGTTTATCCGGCCGGGATCGGCAGTTACATTCCGGGCCAGACCGTGGTGAAGGGCACCGATGGCAAGCTCTATGCCTGCCGACCCTTCCCGGAAGGCGCGTGGTGCAACATCAATGCAGACGCCTACCGCCCCGGGACCGGGTCGGCCTGGCGCGATGCCTGGATTCCGTACTGACGAGGTGACCGGGGGGCGGCGTTGCCGTCCCCGGTCCGTCGGCGCCCGTTACTTGCTGCTGACGTACTTCTCGCGCCGCACCTGCGGGGTGGGCAGGCCCGCGTCCTTCAGTGCTTCAAAGGTGGCATCGACCATGTCCGGGTTGCCGCACAGGTAGGCGATGTCGGTGGCCGCATTGGGCGCGAACTCGGCCAGGTGCTGCTGCACATAGCCGTGGCGCACGTCCGGGTGCGGATTGGCCGGCAGCTCGCGCGACAGGCACGGCACGTAGCGGAAACCCGGGTGGGCGTCGGCGAAGGCTCGGAAATCTTCGCTGTACAGCAGCTCGCCCGGAGTACGCGCGCCCTGCAGCAGCACTACCTCCACGCCGCGCTCGGACATGGCGGTGGCCAGCAGCGGCAGCATCGAGCGGTACGGGGTGACCCCGGTGCCGGTGGCGATCAGCAGGTAACGGGCGTTGTGGTCGCCCGGCTGCAGGCAGAACCGCCCGAACGGACCGCTGGCGGTCACGTGGCCGCCAAGGTCCAGGCCCTCGAACAGGGCCGTGGCAGCGCCGCCGGGAACGAAACTGACCGCAATATCGACCGCTTCGCCCGCGCCCAGGGCGTGGTTATGAATGGTGGCCAGCGAATAACTGCGCTTGGTGGCGGTGCCGTCGGCGTAGGCGAAATGGACCTGGATGAACTGGCCGGGCTGGAAATCCAGCGGCAGGCCGTCATCACGCAGGAACTGGTAGTGGCCGATGGTCGGGGCCAGCATGCGCCGGTCGACCAGTTTGAGGGGGAATTGGGCAGGCACGACTTTTCGGGACAGTGTGTAGCCGGGGCAAGCCCTCGGGGTCTTCTATAATAGCCGCTCCCCGCCCCTATCCAGCGCCAGCCCGCAGGCGCGAAGGCAAGAGCTTGGCTTCCCAGAACACTCCCGCGACCGGTACGGCCCCCGCCCTGCGGGTCCGCGACCTCCGTAAAACCTATGACAACGGCACCCAGGCCCTGAAGGGGGTCTCGCTGGACGTCGCCCCGGGCGACTTCTTCGCCCTGCTGGGCCCCAACGGCGCCGGCAAGTCCACCCTGATCGGCATCATCAGTTCGCTGGTGAACCTCAGTGAAGGCCAGGTCGAGGTGTTCGGCAGCGACCTGGTGCGCCACCGCAGCGCCACCATGCGCCTGATCGGGCTGGTGCCCCAGGAAATCAACTTCAACCTGTTCGAGAAGCCCTTCGACATCCTGGTCAACTACGCCGGCTTCTACGGCGTGGCCCGCGCCGAGGCCGAGAAGATGGCCGAAGAGGAGCTCAAGCGCGCCCACCTGTGGGAGAAGGCGCAGGTGATGAGCCGTACCCTGTCCGGCGGCATGAAGCGCCGGCTGATGATCGCCCGGGCGATGATGACCCGGCCGCGCCTGCTGATCCTGGACGAACCGACTGCCGGGGTGGACATCGAGATCCGCCGCGACATGTGGCGCGTGCTCAAGGAGATCAATGCCGCGGGCACCACGATCATCCTGACCACCCACTATCTGGAAGAGGCCGAGCACCTGTGCCGCAACCTGGCCATCATCAACCACGGCCAGATCGTCACCCAGGGCCCGATGCGTGAACTGCTGGCCAAGCTGGACGTGGAAGGCTTCCTGTTCGACATCGACGGCAGCCTGCCGGCCGAGCTGCCGGTGATCGAAGGCGCCACGTTGATTGCCACCGACGGCCACACGCTGGATGTGGACATGCCGCGCGCGATGGACCTCAACCGGGTGTTTGAAGCCTTGAACGCCGCCGGCATCCGGGTGCGTTCGATGCGCACCAAGAGCAACCGCCTGGAGGAGCTGTTCGTGCGCCTCACCGGCAACCAGGAGAACGCGGCATGAGCACCACCCCGACCCCGGTCCTGACCGACGGCCAGCGCAACCGCATCGCCCTGATGACCATCGTGCGCCGCGAAGTGGCGCGCATCCTGCGCATCTGGGGCCAGACCCTGGTGCCGCCGGCGATCACCATGACCCTGTACTTCCTGATCTTCGGCGGCCTGATCGGTTCGCGCGTGGGCGAAATGGGCGGCTACAGCTACATGCAGTTCATCGTGCCGGGCCTGGTGATGATGAGCGTGATCCAGAACAGCTACGGCAACATCAGCTCCTCGTTCTTCGGCGCCAAATTCGGCCGCCACGTGGAAGAACTGCTGGTCAGCCCGATGCCGAACTGGGTGATCCTGTGGGGCTATGTGTCCGGTGCGGTGCTGCGCGGCATGATGGTCGGGGTGATCGTGCTGATCATCGCCATGTTCTTCACCCCGGTGCGCATTCCGCACCCGTTGGTGACGCTGACCACGGTGCTGCTGGGCGCGACGATCTTCTCGCTGGCCGGCTTCATCAACGCGGTGTACGCCAAGAAGTTCGATGACGTGGCGATCGTGCCGACCTTCATCCTGACCCCGCTGACTTACCTGGGCGGCGTGTTCTATTCGGTGAAGCTGCTGCCGACCTGGGCCGAAGCGGCCACCCACGCCAACCCGATCTTCTACATGGTCAACGCGTTCCGCTACGGCCTGCTGGGCACCAGCGACGTGCCGCTGTGGGTGGCCTACGCGCTGATGATCGGCTTTGTGGTGGCCCTGACCGCGCTGGCGCTGTGGCTGCTGAAGCGTGGCGTGGGCATGCGCAGCTGAGTGGGGATCTGCCGGGCCTGCGGCCCGGCGGCCCGCTTTGCTGATACTGCCGCTGCCACAGCAACGTCAACGGCGGCTCTGGGTTGAATCGGGGTAGGCGGGGTGTGTGGGTCTGCGGGGGACGCCGCAAGTACATCCTTGTAGGCTCGGTCGCGCCATCCTTGGCGCTCACGCCCCCGCAAACCCACACACCCCGCCTTCGACAGTTTCCTGGTGACGGCAGGGAACAGCGGTGGAGGTTGCATGGCGCCGGTAGTGCCGGCCGCTGGCCGGCAACCTCGCGGCAACGATTGTTCCTGTGGAGCCGGGCGTTTGCCCGGCTCTTTTTGTATGCGATTGGATGAAATGTGAAAGTGTGTGAGAGGGATTTGAGGGTCCTCGTGCAGTCAGTGCATCCCACCCCTCCGCGAAGGGCGCTTCGCCAACCGCCACACAACGTCCTGCCGGTGGTGAGAAACTCCGGCACAATCGCCGGGTGAATCCCCCAACTGCAGTGAGCGTGCGATGCGTATCCTGATCCTCGGCGCCGGTGGTACCGGTGGTTATTTTGGTGGTCGGCTGGCCCAGGCCGGTGTGGATGTGACGTTCCTGGTGCGTCCCGCGCGTGCAGCGCAGCTGCAGGCCGAAGGCCTGGTGATCCGCAGCCCGCTCGGCGATGCCACCTTCCCGGTGCAGCACGTGACCGCCGAGACCCTGCCGACGCTGGCCGCCGCGCAGCCGTTCGACCTGGTGATCCTCAGCTGCAAGGCCTACGACCTGGACAGTTCGATCGAGGCGATCGCACCGGCGATGTCGTCGCGCACCACCGTGCTGCCGATCCTCAACGGGTTGGCCCATTACGCGGCACTGGACGCGCATTTCGGCCACGACGCGGTGCTGGGCGGGCTGTGCTTCATCAGCGCCACCAAGGCCGGCGATGGCGCGGTGGTCCACCTGGCGCCCGCGGCCAAGCTGACCTTCGGCGAGCGTGATGGCACCGGCAGCAGCGCACGGGTGCTGGCGCTGGCGGCGGCCTGCGTGCAGGCCAACGTGGACCATGTGGCCAGCGATGCGATCGGCCAGGAGCAGTGGGTCAAGTACACCTTCCTGACCACGTTGGCAGCGTCCACCTGCCTGATGCGCGCCGATGTGGGCACGATCGTGGCCACCGATGACGGCACGGCAATCGTGCGCGGGCTGTATGACGAATGCCTGGCCGTGGCCGAGGCGGCCGGCGAACCGATCCCGGACAAGGCGCGCGAGATCGCGCTGGCCGCCACCACCCAGGCCGGGTCGGCGTTGAAGGCCTCGATGCTGCGCGACCTGGAGGCCGGCCAGCAGGTCGAGGCCGAACAGATCGTGGGCGACATGCTGGCGCGCGCACGCACGGCCGGTCAGCAGGCGCCACTGCTGGCGGTGGCCTACAGCCATCTGCAGGCTTACCAGCGCCAGCGCGGGCGCTGAACATGCCAGTCCACGGCACGCCGGCGCGCGTGCTGGTGCTGGGCCTGGGCTACAGCGGGCGACACCTGGCCGCGCTGCTGCACGCGCAGGGCATTGCCTGCAGCGGCACGGTGCGTGAGCCGGCCACCGCGCCCGACGATGGACTGCGTCGGCACCGGCTGGCCGAAGGCATGCCGATGGAAGCCGACCTGCGTGCGGCGATCCACACCGCCGAGGCGATCGTGTGCAGCGTGCCGCCCGATGCACACGGCGACCCGGCGCTGCGCCTGCTGGGCGCGGCCCTGCACGACAGCCCTGCCCTGCGCTGGGTGGGGTATCTGTCGTCCACGGCGGTATACGCCGACCGTGATGGCGGCTGGATCGACGAACAGGCCGCCGCCGATGCTTGCGAGGACACCGCGTTGAACCGATGGCAGGCCGAACACCAGTGGCGCCGCCTCGCGCAGGCGCGCGGCATCGCCTCGGCCGTGTTCCGCCTGCCCGGTCTGTATGGGCGTGGGCGCAACGCGCTGGTGCAGTTGGCGCACGGCAAGGCGCGGCACATCGTGCGGCCGGGACTGGTGTTCAACCGCCTGCATGTGGAAGACCTGGCCGCCGTGGTGCTGGCAGCGATGCGGCGACCGCACGCGCACGCGTTGTATCTGCCGGCCGATGACGAACCGGCCCCGCCGCAGGACGTACTGGCCCATGCGGCGGCCCTGAGCGGCCTGCCACTGCCGCCAGCGCAGGCATGGGATGACCCGGCCGTATCGGCATCACTGCGACGCTTCTACAGCAGCAACAAGCGCATCGACAGCCGCGCTACGCGCGCAGCATTGCAATGGACGCCCCGTTTTGCCACCTACCGCGACGGCCTGGCCGATGCGTGGGCGGCAGGCGACGGGAGCGTCACCACGAACCGGTAGCGCCGAGCCAGGCTCGTCTGCCCTCTGCGCCGATGCCGTGGGCCTCTGAGGTGATTGCCACGCGATGCGCCGTTGCCGAGCATGGCTCGGCACTACCGAAGCCGGGCCGTGATCAGGCGGTGCCAGGCAAGCGGAAGAATGCGCGCGTGGCCGCCGTCGTATTGGCCGCGGTGGCCTCCACGTCTTCGCCGCGATCGCGGGCCAGCTCCTCCACGATATGCGACAGGAACATCGGCTCGTTGCGGCGGTCCTTGGGCATCGGCTTGAGCGAGCGCGGCAGCAGGTACGGCGCATCGGTTTCGATCATCAGGCGGTTGGCCGGAATGTGTTTGACCAGCTCGCGCAGGTGGCCGCCGCGGCGCTCGTCGCACAGCCAGCCGGTGATGCCGATGTACCAGTCCTGGTCGAGGTAGTCGAACAGTTCCTGGCGCTCGCCGGTGAAGCAGTGCACCACCGCCGCGCCCAGCTTGCCGTCGAAGTTTTTCATCTGCGCCATGAAATCGGTATGTGCGTCGCGCTGGTGCAGGAACAGCGGCTTGCGCGCGCCATCGGCGGCAACCACGTCGGCGGCCAACTGCAGTTGGCGCTCGAACGCACGGTGCTGGGCCGGGCGCGGCGCGAAATCACGGAAATAGTCCAGCCCGCACTCGCCTACCGCCACCACTTCGGCATGCGCGTGCAGCGCGCGCATTTCCGCATCGCACTCGTCGGTGTACTCCACCGCGTGGTGCGGATGCACGCCGGCAGTGGCATACAGGAAACCGGGATGCTGGCGCGCCAGCTCCAGCGCCATCGGCGAGTGTTCGCGGCTGGCACCGGTGATGATCATCTGCGCCACCCCCGCCTCGCGGGCACGCGCCAGCACGGCGTCGCGATCGCGGTCGAAGGAATCGTGGGTGAGGTTGGCGCCGATATCGATCAGTTGCATGGGGGACGCTACAGGACGGGGAACCTGCGCATTGTAGCGGTCCCCGGCCGTCTCACTCCGGGTCAGGCAGGGTCAGCAGCGCCTGCGCCAGTTCACGCGACACGCCCGCCAGCACGATCTGGTCTCCGTTGCGCACGAAGGTGACGAACGGGTAGCCGTCGCGCTCGAGTGTGTCAGGTGGCGGGGGATTGGCCCTGGCCAGACCGCCGGTAGGTACACGCAGGTACCAGACCTCCGCGCACAAGGCCGCGAACTCGGGCAAGGCTTCGGGATAGATGCCGCCCCGGCCCGCCACGTCGGCGCGCTTCAACAGCGTCAGCAGACGCGGCAGCAGGTCCCTGCGGGGCGGTGTGTCGTCGAGGCCGATCGAGGCGCCGAACAGCGCGGGCGAGGTGCTCATGCTGAACAAGCTGGCCGTGGCGCGCGAGTGCGGCACCAGGCTGCCGCGCATCGACAGGCCACGCGCCTTCCAGAGGGCTTCGCTGGCGGTGTGCAGGAAGGGTTGGATGTCATGGTCCAGGCGTTGGAGCCACGTGGCGTACTGCACCCGTGCCACCTCCAGGTTCCAGCCTGGCAGGCGGCACTGCGCGCCGGGCTGCTGGTGCTGCCAGCGCACGGGAAGGTTCAGTGCCGCGCACTCCCGGCAGCGCGCATCGCCAGCGGGCGGGCCATCGAAATGCAGGCTGGCGGCGTGCGGGTCGCTGCAGTCCTCGCTGTCCAGCAGCAGGCGGAAGCCGTCGGTGCCGGGGCAGCGCACCAACGTGTTGCTGCGCGGCCCCAGCGTGCTGTGCGCAAACTGCGAAAGCCACACAAAGGCACGGTCGTCGGCCAGCTGCAGGCTCGGGAAGATCGGCTCGCGCAGGGTGCCATCGGCCACCGCACGCCGGATCGCCGCCTCGTCGGTCAGCCCGGCCGGCACGTAGCGCTCCGCCAGTGTCGGCCGCAGCAGCATCGCCAGCGGATGCCCGTCGTAAGGCAGGTGCAACCCCTGCTCCAGATCATCGGACCCGGCCGTGGGAGCGGCGACCGAGGCCAACGGACAACAGAGAACCAGCAGCGACAGCAGGCAAGCCAGGCGCAACATCCAGACATCCGGGGGCAGCAAGGCGGCACAGGGAACCATGTGGGCCGGCCACTGGCAATCGGCATGGGTCGAGGACACCGTATCCTTGGCGCATGAATTCGCCGATTTTCCCTATTTCCGCGCTGCTGCCGCAGATCCTGAACGCGCTGCAGCGCCACACCCGGCTGGTGCTGGAAGCGCCACCGGGCGCCGGCAAGACCACCCAGGTGCCCTTGACGTTGCTGGACGCAGCGTGGCTGCAGGGCCGGAAGATCATCATGCTGGAGCCGCGCCGGGTGGCCGCGCGCAGCGCCGCGCAGTTCATGGCCCACCAGCGGGGCGAAGCGGTCGGCGACACGGTGGGCTACCGCATCCGGTTCGAGAACAAGGTGTCTGCGCGCACCCGCGTGGAGGTGGTTACCGAGGGCATCCTGACCCGGATGCTGCAGGACGACCCGATGCTGGAGGGCGTGGGCGCGTTGCTGTTTGATGAGTTCCACGAACGCCACCTGGCCGCCGACCTTGGCCTGGCGTTGGCGTTGGACGTGCAGGCACAGCTGCGCGAGGACCTGCGCATCGTGGTGATGTCGGCCACCCTGGATGGCGAGCGCCTGGCGCAGTTTCTGGACGCGCCGCGCTTGAGCAGCGAGGGACGCAGCTTTCCCGTGGCGATCAGCCACTTCCCGGCCCGGCGCGAGGAGGCCCTGGAGGCGCAGGCACGCCGCGCAGTGGAACAGGCGTTGGCCGAGCATCCTGGCGATGTGCTGGTGTTCCTGCCCGGCCAACGCGAGATCGCGCGCACCCAGGCCGCGCTGGAGCAGGTGCTGCCGGCCGCGGTGCAGGTGCTGCCGTTGCATGGCGAACTGCCGGTGGAACAACAATCGCGCGTGCTGCAACCTGATCCGCAGGGCCAACGCCGGGTGGTGCTGGCCACCAACGTGGCCGAATCGTCGGTCACGCTGCCGGGCGTGCGCGTGGTGATCGATGCAGGGCTGGCACGCGAGCCCCGCTACGATCCCAACAGCGGCTTTGCACGGCTGGACGTGGTGAGCATCGCGCAGGCCTCGGCCGACCAGCGCGCCGGACGCGCTGGCCGTGTTGCCGACGGTTGGGCATGGCGGCTGTGGCCGCAGTCGCAGCGGCTGGACGCGCAGCGCCGGCCGGAAATGGCCCAGGTGGAACTGACGTCGCTGGCGTTGGAGCTGGCCGCCTGGGGCAGCGATGACCTGCGCTTTGTGGACCCGCCGCCGGTGGGCGCGCTGGCGGCCGCGCGCGAACTGCTGCAGCGGCTGGGTGCGATGAGCGACAGCGGCGGGCTCACCGCGTTGGGCCGCCGCATGCTGGCGCTGGGCACACATCCGCGGTTGGCGGCGATGCTGCTGGCTGCCGACAGTGGCACCGAGCAGGCACTGGCGTGCGACCTGGCCGCGCTGGTGGAAGCACGCGACCCGCTGCGCCACGGTGGCGACGCGCTGGCGGCGCGTTGGCGCGCATTGGCAGCGTTCCGCCAGGGCCGTGCACCGCACGATGCCAACCGCGGCGGGCTGGCCACCATCGATGCAGCCAGCAAGCAGTGGCGACGACGCCTGCGTTGCGATGCTCCGCCGCCCACCACGGTGGAAGCGCACCGGTTGGGCGATCTGCTTGCGCATGCCTTCCCCGACCGGATCGCCGCGCGCCACCCCACCGACCCGCTCCGCTACCTGCTGGCCAACGGGCGCAGCGCGCGCCTGTTCGATCCCAGCGACCTGCGTGGCGAACCGTGGCTGGTGGCGGTGGAACTGCGTTACGAGGCACGCGATGCCTTGCTGCTGCGTGCCGCGCCGGTGGATGAGAACCGGCTTCGTCGCGATTTCCCCGCGCGCTTCAAACAGGAAGACGTGGTGCGCTGGGATGCCGACAAGCGTGCGCTGGTGGCGCGCCGCGAAACCCGCTTCGATCGTATCGTGCTGGACAGCCGCTCGGCCGGTCGCGTGGATCCGGTGCATGCTGCGCAAGCGCTGACCGAGGCGGTGGCCGAGCTGGGCATCCAGGCACTGCCGTGGACCGACGGCTTGCGCCAGTGGCAGGCACGGGCGCTGGCGCTGCGTGCCTGGATGCCCGAATTGGACCTGCCGGAGGTGTCCGATGCGGCGTTGATGGCCAGCCTGTCCACATGGCTGACCCCGGCTTTCAGCGGCAAGACCCGGCTGGATGCACTGGACGAGGCGAGCCTGGGCGAAGCACTGAAATCACCGCTGCCGTGGGCGCAGCGCCAGTTGATCGATCGCCATGCGCCGCTGCGCATGGCGGTGCCTTCGGGGATGGAGCGGCCGATCCACTACGCCGTGGAGGCCGATGGCGTAACCCCACAGGGGCCGGTGCTGGCCGTGAAGCTGCAGGAACTGTTCGGTCTGGCCGACACCCCGCGCATCGCCGACGGCCGCATTCCGCTCACTCTGCACCTGCTGTCGCCCGGGGGGCGCCCGCTGCAGGTGACCCAGGACCTGCGCAACTTCTGGGCGAACACCTACGCCGAGGTGAAGAAGGAGATGAAAGGCCGCTATCCCCGGCATCCGTGGCCGGACGATCCGTGGACGGCCACGGCCACGCACCGGGCCAAGCCACGCGGCACCTAACGCGGCGGTCGCATTCATGGCTGCCGGCTGACCGCGGCATCAGGTCCCACTGCAGCGGATGCGCCAAGCCGCTACAGTCGTCATTGGAGCGTTGCGGGTGGATAACACCGCCTACACGGCAACCACGCGACACTGGACCAGAACCGAGGCAAAGGACCCCCCATGAGCAGACTGACTGTTATTACCGACCGCGCCCTCGAGCGCGCCCTGGATCTGGCCAGCAGTGCTGGCGACGGCCTCAAGCATGCCGGCGGCAGCCTGCGCCATTTCGGCCCGCAGGCAACCGACTGGATCAAGACCGGCGCTGCGCTGGGTGCGGTGAAGACCGGCAGCAAGGTGGCCGCCAAGGTGGTACGCCGCAATCCGGCCGTGACCATCGCCGCCGCAGCAGTCGGTGTGGGCCTGCTGGGCTACGCGCTGTACCGCAAGCAGCAGAAGAAGAAGCTCGCCAACGGCGGCGTGGTGGACGGCCAGGCGCAGCGCATCAGCGCCCGCAACCGCCGCACCAGCACCGTGGTGGATGAAAGCAGCGATATCGGCAGCGACGCCTGATCTGCTGACGCGGCAACACACGCGCAAAACGAACCGCCGGCCCTGTCCGGCGGTTTTTTTTTGATTCTGCTCCCGCCCGCTTGGCCAGCAGGAAGCGCGCACTGACTTTTCCAGAAGCGGTTACCGGTGGGTCAAGCGCAGGGCCCGGAGCCCTTGTGGGCGAACTAAAGGAGGAGGGGGCGGCCACAGGCCGACGCCGGGGGGCATTCGCCGGCAAGGGCTCCGGGCCCAGCGCTCGACCCACCGGCGTCTCACTGAAATTGTCGCTTTGCGACGCGCCTACCGCAGTCGCGCCCCGTAGCGACCGGCAGGTCCCTGGCAAAGTAAAGGAGGAGGCCGTCGCCGCAGGCGTCGGCCGGGGGACATTTGCGCAGGGGCCTGCCGGTCGCTACGGGGCCCTGACGCTCGCGGAAGGCCCGAACGAAGATGCTCTACCAATCAGGCACGCGTGCAGCCAGCCACAAGGTGGCTCTACCGGATTTCCCGCCATTGCCCAGGCTGCAGATCCCCAAGCGCGTGCGCCCCCATCGATACGCGCACCAACCGCAACGTGGGCAAACCCACCGCCGCAGTCATGCGCCGCACCTGACGGTTGCGACCCTCGCGCAGCGTGATGGCCAGCCACGCATCGGGCACGCTCTTGCGGAAGCGCACCGGAGGCGTGCGCGGCCACAGCTCGGGCGATGGATCCAGGCGTTGCACGCCGGCTGGCAACGTCGGCCCGTCGTTGAGCTGCACGCCGCTACGCAGCGCCTGCAACTGCTCATCGCTGGCCGTTCCTTCCACCTGTACCCAGTAGGTCTTGTCCGCCTTGTGGCGCGGGTCGGTGAGCTGGTGTGCCAGCCCGCCATCGTCGGTGAGCAGCAGCAGGCCTTCGCTGTCGTAGTCCAGCCGCCCGGCCGCGTACACCGCCGGCGGCAGCCCGAAACCGGCCAGCGTCGCGCGCGGCGGCTGGCTGCGGTCGGTGAACTGGCACAGCACGTTGAAGGGTTTGTTGAAGGCGATCAGCATGGCGGAAACAACAGCGGGGGACGGGCCATTGTCCCATCCCCCGCTCGTCTGTGATGCATGCCAGCCTGCGACGGGCGCTGCAGGTCAGGGCTTCACGAAGCGCAGGGTCATGCGGTCGCTCTCACCGATGGCCTGGTACTTGGCATCGTCGGCCTTGTCGTGCTGGTTGGTCGGCGGCAGGGTCCACACACCGTTCGGGTGGTCCTTGCTGTCGCGCGGGTTGGCGTTGATCTCGCTGCTGCCGGCCAGCTTGAAACCGGCCGCTTCGGCCATCGCGATCACCTGCTTCTGGCCCACATAGCCGCTCTTGTCATCGGCCGGCACATCGGCCTTGGCACGATGTTCAACCACGCCCAGCACGCCGCCGGGCTTGAGCACGCTGTAGAAGCCCTTGAACATGCCCTCGGCCTGGTCGGCGCTGCGCCAGTTGTGCACGTTGCGGAAGGTCAGCACCACATCGGCGGAGTTGGCCGCACCGAACTGCGGCGCGGTGGGGTTGTAGGCCACCACCTGGGTCTTGTCATAGCGCGCGGCGTCGCTGGCGAGCTTTTTCTCCAGCCCGTCGCGGCTGCGCTGCTGGTAATCGCGGCCACGGCCTTCGGGCACGGCCATCGGATCGACCACGGCAGCCACATAGGTGCCGCTGTCACGCAGCAGCGGTGCCAGGATTTCCGAGTACCAGCCACCGCCGGGGGTGATCTCGATGACAGTCTTGCCCGGGGCTACGCCGAAGAAGGACAAGG
This sequence comes from Bacillus subtilis subsp. subtilis, assembly GCA_021733645.1. Lineage (GTDB taxonomy): Bacteria > Pseudomonadota > Gammaproteobacteria > Xanthomonadales > Xanthomonadaceae > Stenotrophomonas. The sequence continues at coordinate 21,839 of JAHREJ010000051.1, forward strand.
TCTGCGCCGGATGGCGCCACGGATCGCGCTTGACGTTGGCCGGGTCGCGCCAGTCGCCCTGCACGGCGGCCTGTACCGCCGGGGTGATTGCGATCTGTGCGTTGGCACCGGCCGGCTTGGTTGCCAGCGCGGGTGCCGACAGCAGCAGCGTGGACAAGGTGAACAGGCAGGCAGTGGTCAGCGAACGGCTTTTCATCGGCGTCTTCCAGTGGCGGGATGCGGCGAGACTAGCAGCCGCGCCGTCCCAGGTGTTCACAAAACGTTAGTGCGATGCAGCACAGCGGAACACTGTTTTGTGGTGGCCGCCGCAGCGCTGTCATGGGCCTCGCACTATCCTGATGCATTGGATTTCCACAGGAGCACCTCTCCCATGACTGCATCGCGCGAACTCGGCCGCTCCGGCCTGGCTGTGCAACCCATCGCGTTCGGCGGCAACGTCTTTGGCTGGAGCGCCGACGAGAAAACCTCGTTCGCACTGCTGGATGCCTTCGTCGATGCCGGCTTCAACCTGGTGGATACCGCCGATGCCTATTCGGCCTGGGTGCCGGGCAACAGCGGCGGTGAATCGGAAACGATCCTGGGCCGTTGGCTCAAGCACAGCGGCAAGCGCGACAAGGTGGTGCTGGCCACCAAGGTAGCCAAGTGGGCCGAACGCCCGGGTCTGTCTGCCGACAACATCGCCGCGGCAGTGGAAGATTCATTGCGCCGCCTGCAGACCGATGTGATCGACCTGTACCAGGCGCATGAGGATGACGAATCCACCCCGCTGGAAACCACCCTGGCCGCGTTCGGCCGCCTGATCGAGCAGGGCAAGGTGCGCGCGATCGGGGCGTCCAACTACAGCGCACGCCGCCTGCGTGATGCGTTGAAAGTGTCCGAGGATTACAAGCTGCCGCGCTATGAAACGCTGCAGCCGGAGTACAACCTGTATGACCGCGCCGGTTACGAAGCCGCGCTGGAACCGCTGGTGCGCGAGCACAACGTGGGCGTGATCAGTTATTACTCGCTGGCCAGCGGCTTCCTCAGTGGCAAGTACCGCAGCGCCGGCGATGCGGCCAAGAGCAGCGCGCGCGGCAAGAGCGTGGTCGACAAGTACCTCAACCCGCGCGGCCTGCGCATCCTGACCGCGCTGGATGACATCGCCGGCAAGCACGGTGCCACGGCGTCGCAGGTGGCGCTGGCCTGGTTGATCGCCCGCCCCGGGATCACCGCGCCGATTGTCAGTGCCACCAGCGTGACGCAGCTGAAGGACGTGTTGGCGGCCGCGCAGGTGGCGCTGTCGGCCGGGGATGTGGCGCAGCTGGATGCGGCCAGCGCCGACCAGGCCTGAACCCCACGGGATGAACGGCCACTGCTGGGTGGCCGTGCCGGCGTCAGCGTCAGCGCGGCGCGCTGTCTTCGGCCACCAGCGCGTGGTGCAGGCTGATCCCAGCGCGCACGCCTTCGGCGTTGGCCAGGGTGATGTTGCCCACCACGCTGGCATCGCCGGCGGCATACACACCGGGGATGCTGGTCTGCTTCTGCGCGTCCACCTGCACCAGCACGCCAATCGGGCTGTCTTCCAGCGCACAGCCCAACTGTTCCACCAGCGGCGTGGCCATGTGCTGGCGGGCGGTAACGAACAGCGCACGCAGGTCGATGCGGCGGCCATCGGCAAGCAGCGCCGCACTCAGTTGCGGTGCCTGCCCTTCCAGCCCGATCACGCGTTCGGTTTCGATGCGCACGCCGCGCCGCTGCAGCATGGCAAGCTCCTCCCCGTCGATCTGCATGCCATCGGCGAACAGCGTGACCTGGCCCCAGTCGGACAGCAGGCCGGCCATCTTCACCGACAGCGCGTGGCCGCCCAGCAGGCCGATCGCACCGCCACCCACTTCATAGCCGTGGCAGTACGGGCAGTGCAGCACGCTGTGACCCCAGCGTTCGGCGACACCGGCCACCTCGGGAAGGACGTCGCCGATACCGGTGGCCAGCAACAGCTTGCGCGTAGCCCAGGTATCGCCAGCGGCGGTGGTGACGGCGAAGCCGTCCACCGTGGGTTGCGCGCCGGTCACGGTGTCGCTGACCCAGCGCACGGTCGGATAGTCCAGCAGTTGCGCCTTGGCCTGGCGGAGTAGATCACTGCCGGCAATGCCGTCCATGCCGAGCACCCCGTGCGAATGCGCGGAAAAGCGGTTGCGCGGCAGGCCGCTGTCGATCACCAGCACCTCGCGGCGCGCACGCGCCAGCATCAGTGCGGCGGACATACCGGCGAAACTGCCGCCGACGATCACGGCATCAAAGGTCATGCGGAACTCCTGCTGCATGGTGGGCCAGGTGCAGGGCGAAAGCCTCACCCAGGGTGGCCAGGGTGGTGCCGCGCAGACGCTGCTCAAGCAGGGCCTGGGCTTGGCGATAGCTGTCATCCAACGCCTGGTTGACCACCTGCTGCACCGGGCAGCCACGGCCGGTTTCGCGAGCGCCGGTATGCAGCAGCGCCGGCGCGCCGATCGCCACATACACGTCATGCAGGGTGATCTGCGCCGGCGCACGGGAAAGCTGGCTGCCGCCGCCGTGGCCGCGCACGCTGGTCACCAGGCCACCCTTCTGCAGTGCGGCAAGCAGGCGCCGGATCACCACCGGATGGGTGGGCAGGCAGGTGGCCAGCTGCTCGGAGGTACGCGGGCCATCCTGACCGACCAGATGGGCCATCACGTGCAGGGCATCGGAGAACTGGTTGCTGGATTTCATGTAACTACCGTAGTTACAAATTAAGCGCCTGTCCAGCCCCGGACCCGGCCACCGTCGTCATCCATTCTTCACTTGGGTAAATGGAGACATAAATGTGACGCCCATCGCACTTCAGAAGCGGACCGCGCCAACCGATACCGCATCGCCCTCCCTCACTTTCCAACTCCATGAACAAGACGTCCGGCGCGCCCCTGCGCGCCTTGAGCCTGCAGTTCAAACTACTGGGCGCGCTGTCGCTCGGCCTGGCCATCGTGGTGCTGTGCGCATTGGCCGGGCTGGGCTCGGCGTGGCTGAACCTGTCTACCGCCATCCCCCCGGAAGTGGCACACAACGCCCAGGCCGAGGCACTGCAACGCGAATTCCGCCTGCAGGTGCAGGAATGGAAGAACGTATTGATCCGGGGCACCGATGCTTCCTTGCGCGAGCGCCATCTGGCCGCCTTCGATGCACAGGGCGGCAAGGCCCGCGCATTGGCCAACGCGCTGGCAGGCAGTGACGATGCCGGCACCGCACGCCTGGTGGCGCAGTTCCTGGCCCAGCACGCCACCTTGCAGAAGGACTACCACGCCGCACTGGCCGCCTTTGCCGCCAGTGGCTACAGCCCGCTGGAAGGCGATGCGCTGGTGCGCGGCAAGGACCGCGCGCTGGGCGTCACGCTGGATGCGTTGGGCCAGCACACCGCCGAGGTGGCCAACCATGCGGTTCAGGCCCGTTCGGCGCAGGCGCGGCGCATGCTGTGGGTCTGCGCGCTGCTCACGGCCGTGGCGGCGGCGGTGTTGATGGGCGTGCTGGCCGTGTGGCTGCGCCGTGCGGTGATCGCCCCGGTGGTGGCGGTGGAAGCCGCCGCCCGTGCGGTGGCGCGCGGCGACCTGGACCATGCCGTGCAGGTGGGCGGCGGCGACGAGATCGGCCGCCTTGCCCAGGCCATGCGCGCGGTGACCGCCACGCTCAGGGACGTGCTGGCCGCCCAGGCCACCATGGCCGAGCGCCACGATGCGGGGCAGATCAGCTACCGCATGGACGACAGCGCCTTCCCCGGCGGTTACGGCCAGATGGTGCGCGACACCAACACCCTGGTGAACGCGCATATCCAGGTGAAGCTGCGCGCCATCCAGATCATGGGCCGCTATGCCATCGGCGACCTGTCGCAGGACATGGAACGCCTGCCCGGCGAGAAGGCGGTGATTACCGAATCGCTGGACCAGGTCAAGACCAACCTGGGCGCGATCAATGCCGAGATCAGGCAACTGGCCAGTGCGGCGGCAGCCGGTGATTTCAGCCAGCGCGGCGACGAGGCGCGTTACCAGTACGACTTCCGCGACATGGTGGGCGGCCTGAACCAGCTGATGCAGACCACCGAACACGACCTGGACCAGGTATCCACGGTGCTCCAGGCCATCGCACGGGGCGATCTCAGCGCGCGCATGCACGGCCAGTTCCACGGCGTGTTTGCCCGCATGCGCGACGACGTGGTGCTGACCACCGGCCAGCTCACCGGCATGGTCGGTGACATCAAACGGGCGGCGCAGTCCATCCAGACCGCTGCAGGCGAGATCGCGGCAGGCAACAACGACCTGTCCCAACGCACCGAACAGCAGGCCGCCAACCTGGAAGAAACCGCCGCCTCGATGGAGGAACTCACCTCCACCGTGCGCCAGAATGCCGAACACGCGCGCCAGGCCAACCAGTTGGCCATCGGCGCGCACGGGGTGGCGTCACAGGGCGGCGAGGTGGTGGGCCAGGTGGTGCAGACCATGGGCGCGATCGAAACCTCGTCGAAGAAGATCGCCGAGATTATTTCGGTGATCGACGGCATTGCCTTCCAGACCAACATTCTGGCGCTCAACGCGGCCGTGGAAGCCGCGCGGGCCGGCGAGCAGGGCCGCGGGTTCGCGGTGGTGGCCAGCGAGGTGCGCACGCTGGCGCAGCGCTCGGCCGGGGCGGCCAAGGAAATCAAGACGCTGATCGATGCCTCGGTGGACGATGTCGCCACCGGCGCGCGCCTGGTGCAACAGGCTGGGCAGACCATGAACGAAATCGTCACCGGCGTGCAGCGGGTGACCGACATCATGGCCGAGATCGCCGCCGCATCGCAGGAACAGTCGGCCGGCATCGAATTGGTCAACCAGACCGTGGTGCACATGGATGAAGCCACCCAGCAGAATGCCGCGCTGGTGGAGGAAGCGTCGGCGGCCGCGCGCAGCATGGAAGAACAGGCGATCGCCTTGAACGAGGCGGTGGATGTGTTCGTGCTGGATGCCGGGCGCGCTGGCACGACCGGATTGCCACGGGCTGCGTGATGCCTGCGCGGTGCCGGCCACTGGCCGGCACTAGCGTACGTAGGGGGCGCCCACCATCGCGGCCGACAAGTGATCCAGGAACGAGCTGATCCGCGCCGATACCGCGGTGTTGCGGTAGTACACCGCGTGGATCGGCTGGCGCACATCCACGGTGAGGTCCGGCAGCACCGGCAGCAGGGTGCCAGCCTCCCGGTCGCGGTGGGTCATGAAGTCGGACAGGCACACGATGCCGACCCCTTCCAAGGCCAGCGCGCGCAGCGTTTCCCCACTGGACACCGCCATCGCCGGACGCACGTGCAGCAGCGCATCGGTATCCCCGGGCAGCGGCCAGTGGTTGAGTGAATCCGGTTCGTTGAAACCCAGCAGGGTGTGCGTGCGCAGGTCGGCCACGCTGGCCGGGGTGCCCTGCTGGCGCAGGTACGCCGGGCTGGCCAGCACGCGCAGCCGGCTGTGCGCCAGCGGCCGGGCATGCAGGGTGGAATCGGCCAGCGGCCCGATCCGGATCGCCACGTCGGTACGCCGCTCCAACAGGTCGATGTAGCGCTCGCTGCTGTTGAGCTCCAGCGCCACATCGGGGTAACGCGCGCGGTAGCTGGCCACCAGGGGCGCAATCACATGCAGCACGAAGGGCATCGCCGCATCCACGCGCAGGCGGCCGGCCGGGCGGTCGCGGCGGGCAGCGATCTGCTCTTCAGCGGCCTCCACCGAGGCCACGATCGCGCGGGCCTGCTCCAGAAACGCGTTGCCCTCTTCGGTGAGCTGCAGGCGCCGTGTCGTGCGGGTGAGCAGCGTGGTGCCAAGTTTTTCCTCCAGCCGCCCCAATGCGCGGCTCACCCCGGAGGTGGTCTGGCCCAGGCTCTCGGCTGCGGCGGTGATCGAGCCGCTGTCGATGACCGCGATGAAGGCCTGCATTTCGTCGAGGGTGGTTTTCATGGCGGGGCATGCGGAGGGCAGAGCCCCATTATTGACCATCAGGCAAGAGTGATTGGCGTGAAGGCCGCTTTTTCGGCAAGAGTGCGGCGCGCAGACTGCGCAGCCTCACCTCCCACCGGTACCCCACCATGTCACGTGGCATCCCCTTGGCCCTGCTGGCGCTCACGCTTGGTGCGTACGCCATCGGCACCACTGAATTCGTCATCGTCGGGCTGATCCCGACCATTGCCGCCGACCTCGGCGTATCCCTGCCCTCGGCCGGCCTGCTGGTGTCGCTGTACGCCCTGGGCGTAGCCGTCGGTGCGCCGGTGCTGACCGCACTCACCGGGCGGGTCCCGCGCAAGACCCTGCTGGTGGCACTGATGGTGCTGTTCACCCTGGGCAACGTGATTGCGTGGATGGCACCCGGCTACGGCTCACTGATCGTGGCACGGGTGCTCACCGGGCTCGCCCACGGCGTGTTCTTCTCGATCGGTTCGATCATCGCCACCTCGGTGGTGCCCAAGGAAAAGGCCGCCAGCGCGATCGCGATCATGTTCACCGGGCTGACCGTGGCGCTGGTCACCGGCGTACCGCTGGGCACCTTCATCGGCCAGCACCTGGGCTGGCGCGCCACCTTCCTGGCGGTGGCCGCGCTGGGCGTGATCGCGCTGATCGGCAGCCTGCTGTTCGTGCCGCGCAACCTGCAGCGCAGCGCACCGGCCACGTTCGGCCAGCAACTGTCGGTACTGGCCCAGCCGCGCCTGCTGTTGGTGTATGCCATCACCGCGCTGGGTTATGGCGGCACGTTCCTGTCCTTCACCTACCTGGCCTCGATCCTGCAGGACGTCAGCGGCTTTTCGGCCAATGCGGTCAGCGGCGTGCTGCTGGTGTACGGCGTGTCGGTGGCGATCGGCAACCTGTGGGGCGGCCGCCTGGCCGACCGCCGCGGCCCGATCCCGGCGCTGAAGCTGATCTTCGCCCTGCTGGCCGCGGTGCTGTTCGTGCTGACCTTCACCGCGCACAACACCTGGCTGGTGCTGCTCACCGTGCTGGCACTGGGCGCGGTCGCGTTCGGCAACGTGCCGGGGCTGCAGGTGTATGTGGTCAAGCAGGCACAGCGGTTTGCGCCGCAGGCCACCGACGTGGCCTCGGGCCTGAACATCGCCGCGTTCAACGTGGGGATCGCCTTCGGTGCGTCGTTGGGCGGGCTGGTGGTGGATCACCTCGGGCTGATGCACACCCCGTGGCTGGGCGCGCTGGTGGTGATGGGCGCGTTCGGGCTGACCGTTTTGAGCGGCCGCTTGGATCGGCGTGATGGCGTGGAAGACCGCGCCGAGGGCATTGCTGTCAGCGCGCATTGAGGGATTCCGGTCGCGGACCCGTGACAGCTGCCGACTAATGGTCGGCTCTACCTGACCACAGCCGACCAACGGTCGGCTCTACCTGACAACAGCCGGCCAACGGTCGGCTCTACCTAACAACAGCCGACCAACGGTCGGCTCTACCTGACCACAGCCGACCAACGGTCGGCTCTACCGTCGTTTTACGGTGCACGGCGTAGCCTGCACCTCACCCCATGAAGGAGTTTCCATGAGCATTCCCGCATTCGGCCTTGGCACGTTCCGCCTGAAGGGCCAGACCGTCGTCGACTCGGTCCGCAACGCATTGGACGTGGGCTACCGCGCCATCGACACCGCACAGATCTACGACAACGAAGCCGAGGTTGGCCAGGCCATCGCCGAGTCCGGTGTGGCGCGCGGCGATCTGTTCCTGACCACCAAGGTGTGGATCGCCAACTTCAGCCACGCAGCCCTGCTGGACAGCCTGCGCGAGAGCCTGCGCAAGCTGCGTACCGACCATGTCGAGCTGACCCTGATCCACTGGCCCTCGCCCAAGGATGCGGTGCCGATGGCCGAGTATCTTGGCGCGCTGGCCCAAGCCAAGTCGCTGGGCCTGACCCGGCAGATCGGGATCTCCAACTTCACCATCGCCCAGACCCGCCAGGCCATCGACATCCTCGGTGCCGAGGCCATCGCCACCAACCAGATCGAGGTGCACCCCTACCTGCAGAACCGCGCGTTGATCGCGTTCCTGAAGGAACAGGGCATCCATGTCACCGCGTACATGAGCCTGGCCTACGGCGAGGTGCTCAAGGACCCGGTGATCCAGGCCACCGCCGAACGCCACCAGGCCACCCCGGCCCAGGTCGCGCTGGCCTGGGCGCTGCAGCAGGGCTTCGCGGTGATCCCCTCCTCCACCAAGCGCGAGAACCTGGCCAGCAACCTGCTGGCGGCCGACCTGCGATTGAGCGATGCGGACATGGCGCAGATCGCCACGCTGGACCGCGGGCAGCGGCTGGCCAACCCGGAGGGGATTGCGCCGGCCTGGGATTGACCGGTAGCGCCCGACCGTGGGTCGGGCGTTGGGTGGTGCATGCCGACCCACGGTCGGCACCTACCCCTGTAACCACGCGCGCATCGCCGCGCTGACCTCGTCCGGTTTTTCCATCGGCGCCAGATGCCCGCAATCGGGCAGCACAACCAACGTGGAGCCCGGCACCAGCGCATGCATCTCCTCGCTGATCGACAACGGGGTGATGCGGTCGTTGGCGCCGCACACGATCAACAGCGGATCGCGGTACCCGGCCAGCACGTCGTGGCCATCGCCGCGTTCCAGCGCGCTCTGGCGCAGGAATACCGCGGCGCCCAGCCGCGCGGTCATGTCGCGCACGCGCTGCACCAGCACGTAGTCGTCCAGCCGCGAGGCATCGATGTAGCTGCGCATCAGTTTGTCGCCAAACCCGTGGAAGCTGCCGGGCAGGCGCACGCTGGCCCGCTGCGACTGGCGCTGGGCGGCGCGCTCGGGCGAGTCGGCGTGGACCGAGGTGTCGATCAACGCAAGCCGCAGCACGCGCTCCGGCGCGGTGCGCAGGATCTGCTGGGCGACGAAGCCGCCAAGTGAAAAGCCTGCCAAGGCGAAACGCTCGGGTGCCTGTGCCAGCACGTCGTTGACCACCGCCTGCATCGTCTCGCCACGGGTCTGATCGCCCACCGTGCAGTCGGCGATATCGGACAGGTCGGCAATCTGCGCGCGCCAGAGTTCAGCGTCGTTGAGCAGGCCGGGAAGGAGCAGCAGGGGGAGGCGGTCGGTCATGGGCGTATTGTCGCGCGGCTGCGCTGGCACGGCCATGCCGTGTGAAGCATTGTGCGTTGCGGGGCTGGCCCAACGGCAGAGATACCCCTACTGAAGAATCAGAACTCCTCCCTGTGCTTTCACACGAAAAGGCAGGGATAAGGAGATGTGAGGCATGGCACTGAGGAATGAACGGAGCCGAGAATAGGCGACCAAACGCTGATGTGTCGGCATCTCTTTACAATCTCGGCGTTTCCTTGGCGTACGCTGGGTCATCGGCAACAGGTTTGAGCAGAGAGCAGGCCATCACGGTCGTGAGACCGCTTCGCGTGCATGACTTCTCCCCGTTGAAGAGGGAAGTATGGAGAAGACAGGGAAATGGGTGGCGCATTGACTCAACTGGTGGTTGGTTTGTAGATAATCTGTGCCCAGAGGACGCCGCTTCGGACGCACTCAGATTCATTGGAAAAATGGATACGCCTGAGCGGGCCTCCTTGACAGTGCAGTGCTGGTCCAACATTGTT